>DGWK01000017.1:15573-65161 GCA_002395235.1 Lachnospiraceae bacterium UBA4260
ACAACGGCGAGATCAACACGATCCGGGGCAACATCGACAGAATGCTGGCCAGAGAAGAGACCATGACAAGCCCTGTCATGCAGGACGACCTCGACAAGATCTTCCCGGTTGTGGACAGAAGCGGGTCGGACTCCGCCATGCTGGACAACACGCTGGAATTCCTCTACATGAACGGCATGCCGCTGGCGCTCGCCATGATGGTGATCATCCCCGAACCCTGGAAGCACAACACTTTCATGAGCGGGGACAAGAAGGATTTCTACCACTACTACGCGACCATGATGGAGCCCTGGGACGGACCGGCGGCCATCCTCTTCACAGACGGTGAGATGCTGGGCGCGACCCTGGACAGAAACGGCCTTCGCCCGTCCAGATACTATATTACCGACGATGACCGGCTGATCCTGGCCTCTGAAGTCGGCGTCCTGGACATTGATCCGGCGCGCATCGTGAAGAAAGCGCGTCTTGAGCCCGGGCGCATCCTTCTGGTGGACACAAGGCAGAAGAGGATCATCTCCGATGAGGAATGTAAGACTTATTACGCGGGAAGAAGTCCCTACGGCGAGTGGCTTGACAGAAATCTTCTGCATTTAAGGAGCCTTGCGATCCCCAACAGGAAGATCCCCGTGCACTCCCAGCAGGTCCGGGACCGCCTCTACAAGGTGTTCGGCTACACCTATGAGGACGTGAAGGACCAGATCCTTCCCATGGCGGAGAACGGCGTGGAGCCCACTCTTTCCATGGGGCACGACGCGCCGCTGGCGGTGCTGTCCAAAGCCCATCAGCTGCTCTTCAACTACTTCAAGCAGCTCTTTGCCCAGGTCACCAATCCGCCGATCGACTCTCTGAGGGAGAAAATAGTGACGGATACAACGGTCTACATCGGCTCCGACGGAGACCTTCTGGGGGAAAAGAGCGGCAACTGCACGGTACTGGAGGTGGACAACCCCATTCTGACCGGGGTGGATCTCTTAAAGATCCGCAGCCTGAACCAGCCGGGCTTCCGCGCCCGGACCATCTCCCTGCTCTTTTACAAGAATACTTCGCTGGAGAGAGCGCTGGACCAGCTTAATATCGCGGTGGACCGCGCGGCGGCAGCGGGCTTCAACATTCTCATCCTCTCCGACAGGGGCGTGGACGAGAACCATGTGCCGATCCCTTCTCTGCTTGCGGTTTCCAGCGTGGAACAGCACCTGGTGCAGACCAAGAAGCGCACTGCAGTCTCTCTGATTCTGGAGAGTGGCGAGCCCAGGGACGTCCATCAGATCGCGACTTTGCTGGGCTTTGGCGCGCGGGCGGTCAATCCCTATCTGGCGCACGAATGCATCGGGGAACTGATCGAACTGGGAATCCTGGACAAGGATTATCACACGGCGGTGGAGGACTATAACAAAGCTCTCTTATCCGGCGTTGTCAAAATAGCGGCTAAGATGGGCATTTCGACGCTGCAGTCCTATCAGTCCGCCCGCATTTTCGAGGCCATCGGGCTGGGGAGAGAGGTGATCGATCGATATTTTGCCGGAACAGTGAGCCGCGTGGGCGGAATCGGCATCAAAGAGATCGAGGAAGGGGTGGCCTTCCGGCACGATCACGCTTTTGACCCGCTGGGACTGGGCGTGGACGAGACCTTGGACTCGGTCGGATTCCACTACCTCAGGAGCGGACAGGACAAAGAGGACCACATGTACAGCCCGGAGACCATCGTGACGCTGCAGAGGGCGGTGCGCGAGGGATCCTACGAGCGCTTCAGGGCTTACACGGACCTGGTGGACGACGCCGGAAGGCCGCACACCCTGCGCGGACTGCTGGAATTCGTGCCGGCGGGCGAGGCAGTGCCTCTCGAGGAGGTGGAGCCCGCCTCGGAGATCGTCAAACACTTCAAGACCGGGGCCATGAGCTACGGGTCCCTCTCCGCCGAGGCGCACGAGACATTGGCCGTGGCCATGAACTCGATCGGCGCCCGCTCCAATACCGGTGAGGGCGGAGAACTGCGGGAGCGCTTCGGGACGGAGAAAAACAGCAAGATCAAGCAGGTGGCCTCGGGAAGGTTTGGCGTCACCAGCGAGTACCTGTGCAGCGCCGAGGAGATCCAGATCAAGATGGCCCAGGGCGCGAAACCCGGCGAGGGCGGCCACCTTCCGGGCAAAAAAGTGTACCCCTGGGTGGCAGAGACGAGATTCTCCACGCCCGGCGTGGCGCTGATCTCGCCGCCGCCGCATCACGACATCTATTCGATCGAAGACCTGGCACAGCTGATCTACGATCTCAAGAGCGCCAACAGAGCTGCGAGAATCAATGTCAAACTGGTCTCCGAGGCAGGAGTAGGCACCATCGCGTCCGGCGTCGCCAAGGCGGGCGCACAGGTGATCCTGATCTCGGGGTATGACGGAGGGACCGGCGCGGCGCCCGGCAGCTCCATCCACAACGCGGGACTTCCCTGGGAACTGGGCCTGACGGAGGCGCACAGGTGCCTTACGGAAAACGGTCTGCGGGACAAGGTCGTTCTGGAGACGGACGGAAAGCTCATGAGCGGCAGGGACGTGGCCATAGCGGCGCTGCTCGGAGCGGAGGAATTCGGCTTCGCGACGGCTCCTTTAGTCTGCCTGGGCTGCATGATGATGCGCGTCTGCTCCAAGGATACCTGCCCCGTGGGCATCGCGACGCAGAACAAGACGCTGCGTGGGTGCTTTATGGGAAAACCGGAATACGTCACCCGCTTCATGCTCTATATCGCGGAGCAGGTCCGCGAGATCATGGCGGAGCTGGGATTCCGCAGTATGGCGGAGATGACGGGAAGATCGGACTGCCTGCGGGTGAGGAAAGAACTCATCACGGACAGGGCCTTTAAGGTGGATATGCGTCAGATCCTGGGAGAGAGCCCCATGCCGGTCCTCTCGGAGGCTGACAGGGAGAGCGGAAATTACGGGCTTTATGCGCCCAAGAACCTCTATGACTTTGAGCTGGAGAAGACGCCGGACCTGGCGCATCTTCTGCCGGCCTTCGAGGAGGGGCTCGCGGAGCTTTCCGGGGGCAGGGCGACCTCCGGGGTATCGGGTGCAGCCGGCGCCGGGCATTACGAGACGACCTTGAAGGTGTCCTCCACGGACAGGGCTTTCGGGACGATTTTCGGCTCCGAGATCACAAAGCGTTTCGGAGGGAGCCTCGCGGAGGATACTTTTGTGGTCCGCGCGCAGGGCGGCGGCGGCCAGTCCTTCGGCGCCTTTCTCCCGGCGGGCATCACGATCAGGCTTTCGGGCGACGCCAACGACGGCTTCGGCAAGGGGCTGTCTGGCGGAAAACTCGTGCTGGTGCCGGATCCGAAGAGCCGATTTGATGCAAGCCAGAATATCATCGTCGGAAACGTCGCTCTGTACGGCGCGACGGGCGGAAAGGCCTTTATTAACGGCATAGCGGGAGAGCGGTTCTGCGTCCGCAATTCCGGCGCGATCGCTGTCGCGGAAGGTTGCGGCGACCACGGCCTGGAGTACATGACCGGAGGCCGCGCCGTAATCCTTGGTGGGACCGGCAAGAACTTTGCGGCCGGCATGAGCGGCGGAATCGCCTATGTGCTGGATCGGGACCACAGTCTTTACAGAAGGATCAACAAAGACATGGTGGCTCTGCAGGAGCTCACGGAGAAATATGATATCGCTGAGCTGGGCGATATTTTGACAGAGTATGTCGCGGAAACAGGGTCAGAGCTGGGACGGAAGATTCTCGCTGATTACGAGGAGTACATTCCTTTCTTCAAGAAGGTCGTGCCGCTGGACTACCAGCGGATGCTGACGGCGATCGGCAGGTTCGAGGAGCAGGGGATTCCGCACGACAAGGCTGTGCTGGAGGCGTTCCGTGAAGTTACAAGTCAGTAAAGCTCACAAAGAGGTGCATGATGGGAAAAGCAACCGGATTTCTGGAATACAAAAGACAGGACAATATCGACAGGCAGCCGCTGGAGAGGCTGGCGGACTATCGGGAGTTTCACCTGCCGCTGTGCGAAGAGGAGAGGCGGGAGCAGGGCGCGCGCTGCATGAACTGCGGCGTGCCCATGTGCCAGAGCGCGATGAAGCTCTCCGGTATGGTCACCGGATGTCCTCTTCACAACATGATCCCGGAGTGGAATGACCAGGTGTATCTGGATCATCCCAGGCACGCGCTGTCCAGGCTCCTCAAGACCAGCAATTTTCCGGAGTTTACCGGCAGGGTCTGCCCCGCGCTCTGCGAGAAGGCCTGTATCTGCGGCATGAACGGCGAGCCGGTCACGATCCACGACAATGAGCTCTACATCATTGAGACGGCGTTTAAGAACGGCTGGATGAAGCCCAGGATCCCGCAGCACAGAAGCGGCAGGAAGGTGGCGGTCATAGGGAGCGGTCCGTCAGGCCTCGCTGCGGCGGACCAGCTGAACCACAGAGGACATCTGGTCACTGTCTTCGAGCGGGAGGACCGGATCGGCGGGCTTCTCATGTACGGGATTCCGAATATGAAGCTGGACAAGTCGGTGATCGAGCGGCGCCGGAAACTGATGGAGGAGGAGGGCGTGATCTTTCGCACCGGTGTCGACGTGCAGGGCGCTGTAGCCGAGGAGATTCTGCGCGAGTATGACGCCGTGGTCCTTGCCTGCGGCGCCAAAAGAGCGAGATCCTTGTCGGTAAAGATCACCGAGACGGCGGGCTCCGAATTCGATGAAAAGGTACCTCAGAGGTCGGAAGAGGTCAGGGGCGTCTGTTTTGCCGTGGATTATCTCACGGAGAGCACCAGAAAAGTGCTGGGCGGAACAGGGCACTGGCGCGGAGACGCCAAGGGCAAACACGTTGTGGTCGTCGGCGGCGGTGACACCGGCAATGACTGTATCGGAACAGTCCTGCGGCAAGGCTGCGCAAGCGTGACGGCTCTGGAGATGATGCCGGCGCCTCCCGCAGTCAGGACGGCGGCCAATCCCTGGCCGGAGTGGCCCAAAGTCCTCAAGACCGACTACGGCCACCGGGAGGCGATCGCCAGGTTCGGCCGCGATCCCCGCGTCTTCAGCACCACGGTCAAGGAACTGATCCTGCGCAAGGGGAAGCTCTGGAAGATCAGAACCGTGCAGGTGCATTTCGAGAACGGACGCCTTGTCGAGGTGGAAGGAACGGAGAAGGTCATTCCCTGCGGGCTTCTTCTTATTGCGGCGGGATTTTTGGGCTGCGAGCCCTATACGGCGGAGGCCTTCGGGGTTCATCTGACTGCCCGGGGCAATGTGGAGACAGCTGAAGGACCCGACCACTATCGGACCAATGTCGACAAGGTCTTTACGGCCGGCGACATGCACAGGGGGCAGTCCCTTGTGGTCTGGAATGTGGTGGAAGGCAGGGGCTGTGCCAGAGAAGTGGATGAGTTTCTGATGGGATACACGTCGCTGCGGGAGCAGTGAGTGTGTCATGGGGACGTATCCGCTGACACATTTTGAAATGTCACGGGTTTCGCGTGTGTCACGGGGACGTATCTGCTGACACATTTTGTTTCAAAATGTGTCAGCAGATACGTCCCCGTGACACAAACAAGGAGGAAAGGATGACAAAATACGTATTTGTGACAGGAGGCGTCGTCTCCGGCCTGGGCAAGGGAATCACGGCTGCCTCACTGGGCAGGCTCCTGAAGGCGCGCGGCTGCAAAGTGACCATGCAGAAGTTCGACCCCTATCTCAACATGGACCCGGGCACCATGAACCCGATTCAGCACGGCGAAGTTTTCGTGACCGACGACGGGACGGAGACGGACCTGGACCTGGGGCACTACGAGCGCTTCATCGACGAGAGCCTGGATCACAACTCCAACGTGACCTCGGGCAAAATATACTGGTCCGTACTGAATAAAGAGCGCCGCGGAGATTATGGCGGCGGAACGGTGCAGGTCATTCCCCATGTGACAAACGAGATCAAGAGCCGGTTCTATGTGGAACCCAGGAGGTCGGAGAACGCGCTGGTCAGCGAGACACCCCAGAGGTCGGACAGGGCCTCCATCGCGATCATCGAGGTGGGCGGCACGGTGGGCGATATCGAATCCCAGCCCATCTACGAGGCCATCCGCCAGTTCATGCAGGAAAAGCCCCAGGGAACCTGCTGCATGATCCACGTGACGCTCATGCCTTATCTGCACGGCTCGGAGGAACTCAAGACCAAACCGACGCAGGCCAGCGTCCGGGAACTGCAGCGGATGGGAATCCGGGCGGATATCATCGTCTGCCGGTCCGAGTATGAGATCCCGCAGGCTATGCGCGACAAGATCGCGCTTTTTTGCAATGTGCCCGTCACGCACGTTCTGGAGAACCTCAATGCCTCTTCGATCTACGAGGTCCCGCTCATGATGGAGGAGGAGCATCTGGCGGAGGTGGTCTGCGACTGCCTGAGGATCCCCTGTCCCGAGCCGGATCTCTCCGACTGGAACCGCATGGTGCACGCGATGCGCAATCCCAAAACCAGGGTTACCATCGCTCTTGTGGGAAAATATACCCAGCTGCACGACTCTTACCTGAGCGTCGTGGAGGCCCTCCACCACGGAGGTTTCGCGTCCGGCGCGGAGGTGGAGATCAAGTGGGTGGATTCGGAGGAACTGGAGAAGGACCCGGCGGCCATCGGCGACGCGCTCAGCGAAATCGACGGAATGATCATTCCGGGAGGCTTTGGCAACCGGGGGACGGAGGGCATGATCCTGGCCGCGCAGTACGCGAGAGAGAACGGGATCCCTTTTCTGGGAATCTGCCTGGGCATGCAGATGGCCCTGGTCGAATTCGCCAGAAATGTAGTGGGGTGGAAAGACGCCAACAGTTCGGAACTGGATCCCGAGACGGCGCATCCGGTCATCGATCTGATGCCGGAGCAGGCCGGCGTCACGCAGCTGGGCGGGACCATGCGCCTGGGCGCGTATCCCTGCGATCTGGTTCAGGGGACGCTCGCACACAGGCTCTATGGCCGGGAGAAGATCCACGAGAGACACCGTCACCGCTACGAAGTTAACAACGAGATGCGGGAGGATCTTGAAGGGGCGGGACTTACTTTTTCCGGGATCTCGCCGGACGGCAGGATCGTAGAAATGATTGAATGGAGCGGGCATCCATATTATATTGGAACACAGGGACATCCCGAATTTAAATCCAGGCCCAACCGCGCGCACCCGCTCTTTGCGGGACTTGCGGCGGCGGCAGTTCAGAGGAAAGAATCGAGGTAATAATGCGAAGTTACAGTGAAATCCGTGAGTTTATTGAAGAGAATGATGTTGAGTTTATAAGGCTTGCCTATTTTGACGTGTTCGGAACGCAGAAAAATATCGCGATCATGTCAGGCGAGCTGGAGAGAGCGATGAAGTACGGAATTTCCATTGACGGAGCGGCGGTGGCCGGGTTTGACGCCAGCATCCGCAGCGACCTCTTCCTGCGGCCCGATCCTTCCACCATCTCGATTGTCCCCTGGAGGCCGGCGGACGGAAGAGTCTGCCGAATGTTCTGTGACATTGTCTATCCGGACGGGACGCCCTTCGAAAGAGACACCCGCTTTATACTCGGGAAAGCGATTCAGGAAGCCCGCTCCAAAGGAATAGAAGTGAAATTCGGACCGGAGGTAGAGTTTTACGTGTTCCGGCAGGACGAGCACGGACGCAGGACCGATACGCCGATCGACCAGGCAGGCTATATGGACATTGATCCTCTGGATGCGGGCGAAAACCTGCGCAGGGATATCTGCTACGCACTGGTGGAGATGGGAATCACTCCCGAATCCTCTCATCACGAGCAGGGACCCGGCCAGATGGAGATCGACTTCCGGTACGGAGATCCCATGACGGCCGCCGACAATACCTCCACTTTCAAGTGGGCAGTGCGCAGCATCTGCGCGGCGGACGGCTATGTGGCGGACTTCTCGCCCAAGCCCATTTCGGACAAACCGGGCAACGGCATGCACCTCAATATTTCGGTGCACCGCATAGGAGAAGAGGACCGGCCGACGGATCTGGACGCCTTTATGGCCGGTATTCTCAAGTACATCCGTGAGATCACCCTGTTCCTGAATCCCTCCGAGCAGTCCTACTGGCGCTTTGGCCGCATGGAGGCGCCGCGCTACATCAGCTGGTCCATGCAGAACCGCTCGCAGCTGATCCGCGTGCCGGCAGACCCTTCCGGGCGCAGAAGGATCGAACTGCGGTCCCCGGACCCGCTTGCCAATCCCTATCTGGCTTTCGCTCTTTTGATCTATGCAGGGCTGGAGGGGATCGAACAGAACATGACGCCTCCGCAGTCCATCGAGGCGAACCTCTACAAAGAAGATCCGGCGCTGATGCGGGGACTTGAGCAGCTCCCGGCGTCCAGGCAGGAGGCAGTGCAATGCGCGATGCAGAGCGAACTGGTCAGGCGCCGTGTTCCCGGGTCGTGCCTGGAGGCATACGCGTATGAAGGGAAGAAGTAAGACCTGTTATTGCCTGGCCGCCGCCGGCAAGGAGGACAATGTCCTTCTGCTGCGGCAGATTCTCCGGGGCGTTTCGGCTCCCGGGCAGATCCAGATCCGTCAGGCCCTGACGCTCGAGCAGGTCAGGCGCGGGGTGACGGGAGCGGGGGCGCAGGCGCCGGCGGACCTTCTGATCGCCGCCATGCCGCTCAGTGACGGAGCCGGCGTGGAGGGCATCATCGATGTGGCGCAGAGAAATCCGCAGCTGATGATCATCCTGATGGTAAGACAGGAAGCTTTCGAGCGGGTGACTTACCAGTGCAGAAACCTTCCGATCTTCGTCGTCGCCATGCCTTTCAAGCGGCAGGTGCTGGCGGAAGCGGCCTCCTTTATGCTCCGGATCGGTACAGCCATGGCCGACAAGGACAAGGAGTTGGCGCGCCTGAGAAAGAACCTGAGCGAGGTCAGGACCATTACACGCGCCAAGATCCGGCTGATCCAGACGCGGCAGATGACGGAAGAAGAGGCCCACTATTATCTCGAAAAAGAGGCCATGGACAGGAGCCTGACGAAGAGAGAGGTGGCGGAGGAGATATTGAATCAGTAGTGTGTCACGGGGACGTATCCGCTGACACATTTTGAAATGTCACGGGTGTAGCGTGTGTCACGGGGACGTATCTACTGACACATTTTGGAACAAAATGTGTCAGTAGATACGTCCCCGTGACACAATTTGCGAACTGAGAATGACATTTCACGCAAGATCAGCAGCAGCGGCAGCGCCTCGAGTATAATGTGATTATGTTATAAGATGTATGGAGAGGTGGGCCCAAGAGGCACGCCGGGATAAAAAAAGGGGGCTTTTATGAAAACAATGCAGGCATTTAACCCGTATCTTCCCAGCTGGGAGTATGTTCCGGACGCGGAGCCGCATATTGTCGACGGCAGGGTGTATATCTACGGTTCGCACGATCTCTTTAACGGACTGAACTTCTGTCTGGGAGATTATGTGTGCTGGTCCGCACCGGTAGACGATCTCGGAAACTGGACCTATCACGGCGTGATCTTCAAGAGAGAGCAGGATCCCGCCGCTCCGCGCATTCGCATGACGAACGGACTTGCGGCGCCGGACATGGTGGTAGGAGATGACGGAAGATATTATCTTTACTATTTCATGGGCGGCACCAAGATGATCTCCGTCGCGGTGTGCGACGAGCCCGCCGGCAAGTATGAGTTCTACGGCTATGTCAAGTATCAGGACGGAACGCCGATCGGCAAGAGGAATGAGCCTTTCCAGTTCGATCCCGGATGCCTGAAGGATGACGACGGAAGACTGTATCTGTACACGGGATTTGCTTTCGGCGGAAACCCGATCCTTCTGGACGGCTCTAAGCCCACCGAGCACGGCCCTATGTGGTTTGAAATCGACACGAAGGACATGCTGACCGTGATCTCCGGAGACGAGATCCAGTACATCGGCGTCAAGACCGGCGAGGAAGCCAAGGGAACGCCCTATGAGGAGCAGCCTTTCGGCGAGGCGAGCTCCATGCGCAAATTCGGCGACACCTATTACTTCATTTACAGCTCGCTCAACAGCCACAATCTCTGCTACGCGACCAGCAAGAGCCCCACGTCCGGATTCGAGTACGGCGGCATCCTGGTCTCCTGCGGCGACATCGGACTTCCCGGCGTACCGGATCCGGAGCACGCCAGAAATTCGACCGGCAATACGCACGGAAGCCTGATCGAGATCAACGGCAAGTACTATATTTTCTACCACAGGCACACAAACCGCAAGCAGTCCTCCAGACAGGCCTGCGCGGAGGAGATCCGCTTCGAGGACGGTAAGTTCTATCAGGCGGAGATGACCTCCTGCGGACTCAACGGAGGTCCTCTTATCGGCAAGGGATGCTATCCGACGGCCATCGCCTGCAATGTTTACGGCAAAAACGGAACCAGATTCATGTCCATGATCAAGTTCCGCAAGGGAAGCAATCCGTTCATCACTCAGCGCGGAGGCGACCGCGAAGAAGGCGAGCCGCAGTACGTCTCGAACTTCTGCACGGACTGCACGGTCGGATTTAAATATTTTGACCTCAGAGATACAAAGACGGTGACCGTCAATCTCCAGGGCTACGGCGACGGGTGCGCTGTGGTCATCCGGACGCAGGAGAAGGGCGACGTGATCTGCCGCATCCCGGTGCACACCTGCAAGCAGCCGGAAGATTTCACAGGAAAGCTTCCCGAGGGACTGGGAGAAAAAGAGGCCCTGTACTTCAGCGTTGAGGGCAAGGGCGGAACCTTCGACTTTAATTCCTTCACCTTAGACTGACGAGGCTGCCGGAGATCGGGATCAGCCAAAATATTGACTCATAAGAGAACTGCAACAGGGAAAGCGCGCCTGACCGGCGTGGTTTCCCTGTATTTACCCTACTATAAAAAAGTGATATAATTTTTGCTATGAGAGTGGCAATCGTAGATGACGAATTTAATACACGCAGAGAGATACGAAGGCTTCTTGAGAGATATGCTGCCGAGACCGGTACTTCTTTTCAGATCACGGAATTTGCGGACGGAGACAGCATCACGGAACGTTA
The DNA here is from genome assembly GCA_002395235.1 of Lachnospiraceae bacterium UBA4260. GTDB lineage: Bacteria > Bacillota > Clostridia > Lachnospirales > Lachnospiraceae > CAG-791. Next base: position 26,579 of record DGWK01000017.1, read on the forward strand.
TTCGGGCGGTTATGACCTGATTCTCATGGATATTGAGATGCCTTTTGTGGACGGCATGACGGCAGCGGGAGAGATCAGAAAGGCGGACCAGGAGGTCACGATCATTTTTATCACCAATGCGCCGCAGTACGCCATAAAGGGATACAAGGTAGGTGCGCTCGACTATATTTTGAAACCGGTGAGTTATTATGCCTTTTCGGAGTCGATTCGGCGCGCGGTCATGAAGATCAAGGCGCGCAGGCCGGACGACGACTATATTACGGTCCCCGTAAAAGGCGGTGCGCGAAAGATCGGGGTCAGTTCCATCGACTATGTGGAAGTGATCGACCACGATCTGTTTTTCCATGTCGGAGAGGAACTGATCGAGACGCGCGGAACGATCAGCGAAGTGGAGAATAAACTGGCCTCCCATCATTTTTTCAAGTGCAATAAGGGGTGCCTTATTAATCTCGCGAAGGTGACAGGATATCACAAGAGTGATGTAATCGTAGGAAAAAGCACGCTGCCTGTGAGCCGCGCAAGGAAAAAGCCGCTTCAGGAGGCCATCCACGAATATCTGGATGGAGTGACATGAGAGGGGTCAGAAAATGCATACAGAACTTTCACATACCCCCGGAATCTTATATGCAATCGCCTACTGGCTTTCGGCAATGCTCTACTGCCGATTTCTGCCGGAGCGGGTGAAAGGAATGAAACGCCGTCTTATTGCGGCGTTCTTTTTTGTCCTGCTCTGCGGATTTATGACGCTCACGGATCATCCGCCGGTCTATCTTTTCTTCCTGTTTATATCGATTGAGATCGGCATGATCTATCTGCTGATGTACCTTTTGTGCGACATGCCGCCCGGAAAGACGGTCTACTACTGCGCGAGGGCGTTTATGTTGGGAGAGCTGGCGACTTCTCTGGGGTGGCTTCTCTATTTTTACAGCGTCACCCGACTGGGCGCCAGGGCTTCTCTGCCGTTCATGTGCGCGCTTATGGCGGCCGTTTACGCCGTTGTCTTCGGCGTCATCTATATTTTGGAGAAGCGGCAGGAGAAGGACGCACAGCTCCTGGAGCTCGGAGGCCGGGATATCGCGGGGGCGCTGGTGATCGCGGCGAGCACCTATCTCGTCTCCAATATCAGTTTCGCAGTGGCCAATACGCCGTTTTCCATGCGCTACAGCAACGAGATCTTCATTATGCGGACGCTCACGGATTTTGGCGGCGTGATCATCCTGCTTCTGTACCACAACCTGCTCGTAGAGGTCAGCGCCAGGACGGAGGCCGAACTGGAGCAGCAGCTCCTGCAGATGCAGTACAGCAATTACCAGATCTCGCAGGAGAGCATCGACCTGATCAATCAGAAATATCACGACCTCAAGCACCAGATCGCCGCGCTCCGCTTTGAGCTCAACGACGAAGAGAAGTACGGCTACCTGACGCAGATGGAGGACGAGATCCGCCAGTACGAGGCGGAGAACAAGACCGGCAACAAGGTCCTGGACACGATCCTCACAGCCAAGAGTCTCGTCTGCCAGAACCAGAGGATCTCCATGAACGTCGTGGCGGACGGCACGCTCCTCGCCTTTATGAGCACTATGGACCTGAGCGCGCTGTTTGGCAACGCGCTCGACAACGCGATCCGGGGAGCGGCCAGCGTGGCCGATGAGAACGAGCGCCTGATCCGGGTCGTAGTCTGCGAGCAGATGGGCTTCGTCCTTGTCAAAATAGAGAACCGCTACGCGGGGGAAGTGCGCTTCGACGGCAAGGACCTGATCACCACCAAGAACAACAAGGACTATCACGGGTACGGCGTCAAGAGCATCCGCAAGACGGTTGAGAAATATGACGGGACGGTTACGATCCGGACACAAGACGGGTGGTTTTTGCTGAGCATATTGTTCCCGAGATGAACGGCAGATTCGGTTTTTGCTGAGCATATAGTTCCAGGCCTGACCGGTAAATTCGGTTTTTCGCCGGGTCTCCGGGACGTTCACGGCAGTTTCCGTACCGTTTGCGTACATGGCGCTCTTTCGGGGTGAAAATAAAGTACTATATAATCATCAGTAATGCCAATCTGACATGGAGGGGGAGATTATGGATTTTTTGAAAAAAATTGTAGAGCAGCCGGCTTTCAAGACAAGAATCAAGAGCAATGATGTCAAAATACAGGAGATCGCCCTGGGCTATTTCCTGGCGCCGTTCTGCGCAATGCTGGCCAACTCGATCTTTGGCGCCTATCTGACCAGATACTACGCGGATGTTCTGGGATGGACCAAATTCGGCGCGGGCGCGTTCGCGGCGCTTCTTCCGATCGTTTCCGTCGTCTTCGTTGTGCTCGGAAACCTGATGGTAGGAAAGTGGATCGACAACACGAGGACAACGGCAGGAAAAGCCCGCCCGTATCTGTTTGCCTCGATCCCGCTCATGGCGGTCGCCATCATCATGATGTTCGCGTCGCCCAACAACGGCTCACCACTGCAGATGATCTGGATCGCGGTCAGCTATAACCTGTACTATTCGATCGCGTATCCCTGCTACTACACGGCGCACAGCTCGATGGTATCCCTCTCTACAAGAGACACAGATAAGAGGGGACTTCTGGCGACCATGTCCAACGCGTCCATGGTGGCGGCGGCCGGCGTCGGTGCCAGTATCGTAGTTCCGATCCTGCTGCAGAGCTATATGTTCGCCTACAACGGGACGTCTCTGGATGTAGCGGCATCCTATTCCCACTGGAAAGTGCTCTCCATCGTGTTCGCGCTGATCACGGCGTTCGGCATCATTCTTGAGTATTTCTTCACAAGAGAGCGTATCACGGAAGAGACCATGGGACTTCCGCAGGCGGCCGAAGTCATTCCCATGAAGACACACGTGAGCGCCTGCACACATGACAAATACTGGTGGATGGTCATCCTCTTTGTGCTCTTCTTCCAGATGGGACAGCTGGTCAAGAATACTTCCATGAGCTTCTATGTGCGCTGGATGTTCGACAGCGTTCTGACAGCCGCGGATCCCGAGAGCGCATCCGGCGCCCTGATGAGCACGCTGGGCCTGATCGGCGGACTTCCTTCCGCAGTCGGCATGGTCATTGCCTGGCCTCTCGCCAACAAGCTGGGCAAAAAGCGCGCGATCGTCATCGGACTGATCTTCTCCCTGCTGGGCGGTATCGTCGCTTTCCTGGGCGTGCACAATTTCGTGATGGTCTGCACGGGCGTCGTGCTCAAGGCAATCGGAATCATCCCCGCACAGTATGTTATGCTGGCAGTTGTATCCGACGTCCTCGATCACCTCGAGGCCAAGAACGGATTCAGAAGCGACGGCTTCACGATGTCGATCTACGGATCCATCATGGTAGGTCTTCTGGGCCTGGCAGTCGGAATCGTCAGCGGCCTGCTCGGCGCGACAGGTTATGACGCGACTCTCACCAGACAGCCTGCGGCGGCGGAGAATGTACTGATCTTCGTTTACCTCGGAATGGATATGGTGTCCTTTGTCGCATCGATCGTCCTTCTGTGGAGAATGGATGTTGAGAAGTATGCGGACGAGGATCAGAAGAAGATTAAGGAGAATCAGGAGAAAGCTGCGGCGGAGAGTAAGCAGTAAGGCAGAAAAAACAATACAGGATATGTTATAAGAAGTGTGGCGGTCGCCCTGAGAATTTAATTCTCAGGGCGGCTTTTTTGCGGACAAAAATGGATGGGTCCGGGGAAAAGGTGTTGCATTCGCGGAAGCGCTCATGCAAAACCTTTCTCCCCGGGCCCATCCATTCCTGTCCGCAAAAGGGCCGCATTACTGCAATGCAAGAGCTCGCTGGGATGGCATTGCAGAAGCTATAAAATAAGCAAGCTTCCGCAATGGCTTTCCTGCAAACTCATGCATTGCCCCCCTGTATATGCCATAGTACTTTTCCAAAAGCCTTCTTCAGTGGATATTCCACTGAAGAAGGCCACAGAAACAGACCTATATATCCCTATAGAAGTCATAGTCCCCCTTTCCAGCCCCCTTCTTCGGTGGAATATCCACCGAAGAAGGGAACAAGAAAAGGGTATTCAGAAATCAGCTGATAGCCATGACTAATTCCTCAACCCCCAAAAACGGCCCGAAGGATCAACGCGCCCGAATTCTGTCCGCGTACTGAGAAAAACGGTAATCAGTGCGATAGGCTGACAAAGATTCTTCCGGAACGAAGAGATCAGCGTCTGTGCCGTCCAGAAGGTGGCGCCCCACAAGAATTTGTGAAGGCTCCCCGGCTTCGAGGTAAATGGCCTCCAGGGAAGTGCAGCCGTCGAAGGCGCCGTCCTCAATACGTCGGACCGTCTCAGGAACCGTGATCTGTGTGATTTCTGTGTTGCCGGCGTAGGTCGAGCGCCTCAGGACAGAGTCCTCCTTGTCGGACATCTGTGAAAAGGCAAGTGTCCTGGGCATGGCGGGCACATCGATCTCAGTGAGGGACGTGTCGCCGAGCGCAGCCTTGAGGTCGCGCACCAGCTGTCTGGTAAAGAAGGTCCTTCCCGCCCGGTTCAGGTGGAAATTGGTGTCATAGAACCACCCGGCTTCCATGACAGCTTCCCGCGGATCTCCGAGAAGAGGAAAATCGAGGACTTTGTCCAAGTGCGCATAGAAAGCCAGAGCACTCTGCTCGGCAAGAGAGAGCGAATCGGTTTGTCCTTCGCTGCCCGCTGATCCGGCGGATCCAAGTCTGTCTGAGCCAGAGAGGGCTCCGCCTGCAACAGCAAGCTCATTAACCGGGCAGAAGTGGTAGTAGAAGGAAGCTCCTTTTTTGCCCAGTTTCCGGGAATAGTCGTTGAGATAATCGGCAAATTCTTCTGTGGGAAGTTCGTCGCTCATGACCACGGGAAGATCAGGGTCATACTCCTCCGGCATGATGTTCCGGGAGACCATCGCATTGTCGACATCCCCGTATTCGTTGAAGGAGTCGCGGCGGTAGAGGGCACCTGGGGCGGGCACTGTTTTGGCGAGCTGGTAGCGGAGTTTCTCCATGGCAAAGGCCGGCATTGCGCCCAGGACGGAAGGGTAGAGGTCCGACCGGATTCGCCACAGCAGATCCCATGCGCCGTCGAGTCCCTGCAGGGCGTAGGCGCCGTCCGTGAAATCGGACAGGGTCTGTTCGTTGATCTCCGGCATGAAGATCACGATGTCGCCTTCGCCAATGCAGCACTGCGCCAGGTCCAGCATCATGCGGCTTCCGAGCGCGGCGTACATGCCGAAATTCACCACTTCATAGTTCGGGAACTCTTTCTCGATGAGAGCGCTGTCCGCGCCGAAGGCGGCGCTGCTGCCCCCGACCAGGACGATTTTCGGCCCCCCGACAGAGCTGAGGCGCCGGACTTTGTACTTGAGTTCCCCCATGTAGGTGGCGTCGTATTTGGCAGGGAGTCCGACCGCGCAGATGCTCATGAAGAGCAGCGGCAGGAGCAGTGCCAGACATAAGAGAAGGAGAAATAGTTTACGTTTCATGGCTTCCTTTCTCAGAATCGGAAGTAAATAAAGTCATTTCCCGTGCCGCCGGCCAGATTTCCGATCCAGGAGACAAGGATCGTGGCGGCCATAAGGAAAGCAATAATTTCAAAAATATTGTTCTCAAGGAGGCCGTCTTTTTTCGCGGACGAGTGTTCCTCGGGAATCGTCCGGATCAGGTACAGAAGGACGGGAATCAGGGCAATCCGCACAAGCGACGCCGCGCTGAGCGGCGCCCCGGCAGTGAGCAGAGCGGCGCGCACAATTCCCGGATCCGTCCATCCTTTGGCGAGCCCTGCATACATGGAAAACGCTTGCCGCACAGAGGAAGTCCTGAAGAGGATCCAGCCCAGGCTCGTCAGGAGGAAAGTCAGAGCGGTGCGCAGAAGGCGGGCAGGGCCACGCCCGGAAACGGCCTTCTGCCCAGGAACAGCATCCCGCTCGGGAACGACCTCTGAGGTAGTTTGTCCCTCGGCAGAGAAGCCGCGCCTTCCGCCAGTTCCCGCCCCGCGCGCCTTCTCCCACAGAACCGCGCACGAGAGCAGCACCCCGTGATAGAGCCCCCACGCCGCGAAGTGCCAGTCCGCCCCGTGCCAGAACCCGCTCAGCAGGAATACGATCAGGATATTGCGCACATGCGCGGCAGTTCCCCGCCGGCTTCCGCCCAGCGGAATGTACACATAATCCGTGAACCAGTTGGTGAGCGTGATGTGCCATCGCCGCCAGAAATCCCGAATGCTGTCCGCCAGATAAGGACTGTCAAAGTTTACGTGCAGACGGATCCCCAGGAGCCGGGCGGCGCCCAGCGCGATGTCCGAGTACCCCGAGAAGTCCGCATAAATCTGAAATCCGAACAGCATGCCTGCCAAAAGAGTGAGCGGCCCACTGTAACGCCCTGCATCAAATAAGGCTGACACATATGCGGAGACGAAGTCCGCGATCACGATCTTCTTAAAGAACCCGCGCAGGATATAGTGCGTTCCGGTCCGGGTGTCCGATTCCGTCGGCGAAGGGCACGCCCCAAGCTGCGGGAGAAGATCCTCCGCCCGCTCTATGGGCCCGGCAACAAGCTGCGGGAAGAAGGACACGAAGAGCGCGAAGTCTCTGAAGCTCCGCTCGGCGCGGAGCTTTCCGCGGTACACATCCAGGCAGTAGGAGAGCGACTGGAAGGAGTAAAAGGAAATTCCCGCCGGCAGAGGGAGCCTCAGACCGCGGCTGTGGGTACCGATCAGGTGAAAGACAATATTTTGCACAAATCCGAAGTATTTGAAGAAGAACAGGATCCCGAACACAAAGCACAGCACAAGGGCAAGAAGCGCTCCGGCGCGTCCGTTCTGTTCTGCCTTCGCTTTTTCGATCGCGATACCTCCGAGGTATGTGACCAGCGTCACCAGAAGGAGCAGGGGAAAACTCTTCAGGCTCCCTCCCATATAAAAGAGCCAGCTGGCAAGGAGGAGGAGAGCCTGACGGGAGAAGAGGCGCCGCGCGGCGCCGTCCCGCGCCGCCCGCCCTGACGAGCCCTGAGAGAGGCGTCGCGAAGCGCCCGGCAGTTTTCTGTAGATCAAACAGACCAGATGAAATCCGATCAGAAAGAGAGGAGAAGTAAAATTCACAATCCGCCTCCTTTCCTGTTTTTCCGGTCAAAATACAGCGCAGCCAGAGCGATCGTCAGCATGACAAGCAGGACTGCGGCGATCGTGTCATAGGAAAGGCCCATAAAAAGGGCAGCGGGAAACAGGACCGCGAAACCGGCCATAAGGAGCAGCAGGAGGAGCGTGAGGAATGGGGCACTATTTTGCATCGTCAAGCACCTCCTCCAGATCGCGGCGGATCCTCTCCGAGCGGATCGATACGCCGTCCGTTGATAAATGATTGTCGGTGCCGAAGAGATAGCGGCCGGGATAGAGGGAATCCTCTATGGGGGAGATCACCTCGGCGTGCAGCGTTTCGCGAAACCAGGCGTCGAGCGCGGCCAGCGCGGCGCTGTCGCTCTCCTGTGAGAGAGCGGACTTGTTGCGGGGCGCATAGGTAAAGAGCACACGGATCCCGTCCGCGGCGAACTTGTCGTAGACCGCGTTGAGAGGATCGATGTAGGCGGTCTTTGAGAACGCGCCGACTGTGTAGTTCACCGGCAGATCGTAGATCGGCGCGTCGTCCTCCGCATTTGGCCGGTATACGATGTAATCGCCGTATTCATTGTAGGAGGGAGAGCTGACCGGCTGCCCGTCCTCGTCGAAATCCGACGCGCGGACCGCATAGGACTTGGCCTCCATGCCGCGCCGCACTTTCTGGTAGGTCGTGAAGGCGCTGAGAACGCCTTCGTAATCCCTGTAATCCAGCCGGGCCAAAAGATCGTAATCCGCCTCGATCATGTTGAAAAACTTGTCATCGAAGGCGGTTGTCGTGCAGAACTGCCGCCCCGCGGCGTCAAATTCCGGTGAGTGGATCAGGATGTCACCCGCTTTCATCTGCCCGCGGATCAGGTCCAGCTGGGGCAGCGCGTTTGTGTAGGCGAATACGCCCATATTGACGACCTCGTAGTCCGGGAAGGCGTCGTCCAGGTAGGCGCTGTCGTAGCCGAAGCGGGTGGAAGAGCCGGAGAAGAGGACTATTTTGGCATCATCTGAGAGTGCGGAGAGTCGGTCAAATTTGTCCGGAAAAGTGTCATAGTAGCTTCCGCTGTAGACGGGCGGGACGCATGCGTTGATGCGGATTGTTCGGAGGTTTTCGCAGCCGGCGAAGGCGTGGTCCGTGATCTCCGAGACGGAGTCGAACAGAACCAGTTCGCTAAGCGTGCAATTGTCAAAGGCGTGCACCTCCACGAAGCTGATCGTCGGTGGAAGCACCACGCGGTCGCAGGTGACGTCTTGGAAGGCACCCTGCGTAATCCCGGTGACAGGGAGGCCTTCGATCCTGGAAGGGATCACAATGACATCAGAGGCGCCGCTGTTCCCACCATTAAACCCGGTGATCGTCACGGAGTTCGCCCCTTTTTCATATAGGAAATCGGACTCGTCGTTGCAAAGAGCCCATTCCGCGTACAGCGTGAGAGTCTCGCCCCGCCCGACGCGGACGCGGCTTCCCAGGCCGATGTGCTGCCCGCTTCCGTCCGCCGCTGTGTTCCAGCCTGTCAAAACACAGTTCTCCCGCTCGAAGAGGTGCGTGCCCTGCTCGGTATTGACACGCAGGTGCGCGGCCAGATAGGAGAACTCCAGATAGGAAATCTTCTCATTAGAAACATCCCCAGCATGAGAAACATCACCGGAGGTCCCGCTAAGACCGCTTGAAGCGGCCGCCGCGGCGCCGTTCGCCTCATAGCGGATCGTATAGGGATTTTCCTCCGTGAGCACGGAGACCACGGTGTCGAATAAGACATCATGCAGAGTACAGATGTACTGGCCGTCCTGCGCCGGATCCAGCGAATAGTCGCGGTAATCGGTCCCCCGGACAGTGCAGTGCTGCGCGGGAGTGATCGTAAACTGTAGATCGGACCCTTCCTCGACAGTTAAAACGGAAGATTCGACCCGCATCTGCGGATTGTCCTCAATGACGACCCGTACCGTGCGCCCTGCGCGTGCCGGAGAAAACAGGGAGGAGACAGATCCGCTGCAGCCGGTGCACAGCAAAATAAGCGCGGCGAGAACCGCGGCGATAGTAGCTGTTATGGATATTCTGCTGTCTGAACGCCGGCACCGGGCGGGCCATTTGGACATGGCTGGCTGCTCCTTCTGACTCAGGTAATTCTTCCTCCCTATTATAAAACAATAACGCCCCTGCAAAATGGACACTTTACGGAAATAATCAAGCACTTTGCGCTAATAAATCCTGCCGCAAAATCCCGATGTTATACTGAAGCTAAGATACACAACGTGTAAACCCGATATATGTAAAGGGAGGGAGGAACAAATGGGCAATAACAAATCAAAAGTCTGGCGAGGCCTGACAGCCACCGGCGCAATGCTTCTGGCTGCTTCAGTAACTGCTTCGACGATCGTGACGGCGCACCGCACCGACATCGACAAGATGATCGGAACACAGAGCACCCAGATCGTCAACGAGACAAATGCTTCTCCGGAGGAACTGTACACGTATTCTTCCGACTACTCCAGCACGACTGAATTAGTACAGGCCATGCAGGATATCGGAACCAGGATGAGCCAGGAAGGCAGCGTTCTTCTTAAGAACAACAATGCGGCACTTCCCCTGAGCGCGGAAGAACTCGGCAAGGTATCCCTTCTGGGATTCCAGAGCTATTTCCCCAACAAGGGCGCGATTCTTGGCCCTACAGCGGCAGAGAACCACGGAACGGAAGCCGATACGGTTGATCTTGTCGGCGCACTTGAAGCAAGAGGCTTCACGCTCAACGCGACACTGAAAGATATGTACAACAGCGACGCGCTCAAGAGCATCTTCAAGTCAGAAGTGGCCACCTGGACGGGCACTGCGGAGTACCTGAACCTGACAGCGCCCTCGGTCGGCGGCGTCTACAAGGACAAAGAGCCTTCCGTCGCAGAGCTGGACAGCGCGAACGCGGGCTGGAGAGACAGCCTGAATGCCAGCAATGTGATGATCATCACGATCGGCCGCGCAGGTTCCGAGAACGCGGACTACACACCCGGTGAAGCCGGCGTAGATCCCGCCGACGGCCTCAACCAGACCGATCCGCTGGGACTGTCCGACGATGAGAGAAACCTCATTGCGGCAGCAGTAGAGGCCAAGGCCGCAAACGGCGGCAAGGTCATCATCCTGCTCAACAACGGCAACCCCATGGAGATCCAGGAGATCGCCGACAATGACGGCGTAGACGCAATCCTCCAGGTCGGCACACCCGGAAGCTACGGCTTCTACGGCGTGGCGGATATCCTGAGCGGCGCGGCCAACCCCTCCGGTCATCTGACCGATACCTACGCAGTGAAGAACTCTCTTAGCCCTGCGGCCCAGAACTACGGCGACCTGCAGTGGACAAACGCGAATCCGGCCATCTCCATGAACGACGCGATCGTAGAGGCGGAGAGCATCTACACGGGCTACAGGTACTACGAGACCCGCTATGCGGACTTCGTCCTGGACCAGGGCGCGGCGGATTCGGAAGTGGGAAGCACAGGCGGCGCCTGGATGTACCAGAATGAAGTGACCTATCCCTTCGGATACGGCCTCTCCTACACAACTTTCGACCAGAAGATTAACGACGTGAAGGTAGACCTGGCTGCCAAAACAGCGACCGCCACAGTTACCGTCACAAATACCGGAAATGTCGCAGGCAAGGATGCTGTACAGCTCTATGTCTCCGCACCTTACACACAGTATGATATCGAGCACGGCGTGGAGAAGTCCGCGATCCAGCTTCTGGATTTTGGCAAGACCCAGATCCTCGAGCCCGGACAGAGCGAGACAGTTACCATCACGGCAGACCTTCAGTACCTGGCGAGCTGGGATTCCACTGCGGATAATGCGGCAGGAACTAAGGGCAACTATATTTTGGACGCAGGTGACTACTACTTCACCGTCGGCAACGGCGCTCACGAAGCAGTCAACAACGTGCTGGCAGCACAGGGCAGAACCGTGGACAACGGCATGACCGCGGCGGGCGACGCCGGGAACGTACAGGTCTGGAATCTGGCAGCTCTTGATAACCAGACCTTCGCGACTTCGAAGTCCGGCGTCAATGTCGAGAACCAGCTGGCTGACATGGACATCAATTACTGGATGCCCGGAACAGCCGTCTACCTGACCAGAAGTGACTGGGCGAATACGTTCCCCAAGACCTACAGAGACCTGACCGCGACTGACGAGATGGTGGCGATCATGGACAACGACGTCTACCAGTACCAGACAGACGGCGGCGAAGTGACATGGAACGCGGACAACGGCCTGACTCTCGCTGACCTCAAGGGCGTATCCGATTTCGACGATCCCAGATGGGACCAGCTGATCGACCAGATGGATCTGTCCGAGGCGCTGATCAGAACGGCATTCGGCGGAACCAGCACCAAGACGATTCCTTCGATTTCCTCTCCTGAGGCGATCCAGAACGACGGCCCTACCGGCTATGCGAACTATCCGCTCGGCCAGTACGCCAACAAGAACAAGGACAGCGGCGACCCTTGCGTCATCGACGCAAATGATCCCAATGCGGGCTTCATGGGCAACACAATGGCCAACAACATCGTTGTGGCACAGACATTCAACAAAGACCTCGCTCTCGAGTGGGGCAAGACTGTAGGTAACTACTCTCTGTGGTCCAACTGCGCGATCCTGTGGGGCATCTCGGCCAACCTTCACCGTCTGCCTTACTGTGCGAGAAACCTCGAGTACTACTCCGAAGATCCGGTCCTTTCTTCCTTCATGGGCGCGGAAGTCTGCAAGGGAGAACTGCAGTACGGCGTCATCGCTTCCGTCAAGCACTTCTGCTTCAATGACACGGAGATGAACCGAACCGGTGTGGCACCCTTCATGACCGAGCAGAAGGCGCGTGAAGGAGATATCCGCGCGCAGCAGTCCATCATTGAGGATGCAAAGTGCCTCGGCGTTATGACCGCTTACAACCGCGTCGGCTGCTACACCGACAACGCACACACAGGCCTGATCAAGAACATCCTCCACGGAGAGTTCGGCTTCAGAGGCCTCATCAGTGAGGACTTCATCATGGATCCCGTTTACGCGTCCCTCAAGGAGGCCGTTATGAACGGTATCACGATGTCCTGCAACACCGGCGACAACAATCTGGCGGCAGTCGCAGCTTACTACCCGAACCTGAACTGGAACGTCGAGACGGTCGGCAAGGACAGCGAGCTCCAGAAGGCTCTGAAGTACGCCATGAAGAAGCAGAATTACGCGCTGGCCAACTCCAACGCTATGGACGGCCTTGTACCCGGCGCACATCTTGAGACCGTGAAGACCTGGTACGACAAGCTGATCATGGGCCTTGAGATCGCCTTCGGCCTGATCACGCTTCTGTGCGCAGTGATGTATTTTCGCAGCAAAAAAGCATGAAGGAGGTAAAGTGAGATGAAAAGAGCATTATTCGGATCGATCATGACCGTCATCACAATCGTGGCGGCTGTCGTAGGACTGATTAACTACATCACGAATTCCAATACCACTTACTTTGCCGGCCTTGGCAAAGATCCCGTTGTGATCGGCTGCGCGGCAGTGGCCATCGCGGCACTGGCTCTGTGGCTTGTGCTGGGGAATCCGAAGGCAGCCTGGACGGACATCCTGCCCGTCGCGGCGCCCGCCCTTCTGATCGTAACTGCTCTGACCCTGGTCAACAGCAGGATCAACGGCGTGGCGGCGATCATGACCTTCGAGAACAACGCGCAGAACATGGCGGATCTGCAGAGCGCGATCGTTGCCATCGCGGCACTTGTCGCCGCGGCAGTTCTGGCGGCACTCAACGCATTCTTCGATGTGAAGAAAGAGGCCTGATGCCGGAATGTATTGGATTTTCCAACCGAGAAGCTGCCCTTCGGGCAGCCCGCACGCAGCGCAGCGGCTCGCGCTGCGAGCCTTGAATAGTAAGGAACAGTCCTTTTTGGCATAAACTCAATATTTTGCAGTTTCATCTCCCAATTGTTTACCTGATGGCAGCACCGCAGGCAGCAATTGGGAGATATTTTTTCCATAAAGCAGCATTATGCCTGAATCTATGGAAAAAACCTTCTCATTCTATTCAAAAGAGGCATTTTCCCGGAAATCTTTGGGAGCTGTTTCTTCAAATATGGGTGTTTGTGCCTAAATCCCCCATGTCTGCTGTTATGAGCAGCGGCTCGCACTGCGAGCCTTGAACGCCTCAATCAGCACATCCACGCACCCGGCAGAGATTACTTGAATTTGTCATAATTTTGTACGAAAATACTATTATGCGAGAGAGTGTTCACATTTTTCCATTTTACCTGATAGGGAGAAATGCCGGTTTGTAAAGCGCAGGGTGAACTGTAATGATCAAGATCGCGATCGTGGAAGACAATGCGGAAGAGAGACAGCTGATCAAGTCTTTCATTGACAGATACAGCAAAGAGAAGAACATCAGCTGCAAAGCGGACTTATATACAGACGGAGACGAGATCGTGGAGGGCGCGCGCGCCGGATACGATCTTATTATCATGGACATTGAACTTCCTCTCTTAAACGGCATGGATGCGGCGGAGCAGATTCGAACTATGGACCGGGATGTGGCGATCATTTTCACGACGCACAATCCAAACTACGCGATCCGCGGATATAAAGTCCAGGCGCTGGACTATCTGCTCAAGCCCGTCAGTTACAAGGCTTTTGAGGATGTGATGGAGCGGGCGCTCAGACAGCGTGTAGAGAGCAGCAAAAAGTATATCCGAGTCAGGATTCGAAGCGGCACGGTCAAGCTGGACACTTCGAAGATCCGGTATGTGGACGTGCTTGACCATTATATTTGTTATCACACGTCGGAAGCTGACATTAAGACCAAAGGATCTATGCGGGAAGCCGTGCAGGCACTGGAGGGGGAGCCTTTCTTTCAATGCAACAAAGCTTTTCTCGTCAATCTGGCCCATGTGGACGGGATGACGGGAAATGATATCATCGTGGGCACGGAAAAAATCCCTGTCAGCCGCGCGCGCAAGAAGGCTTTTCTGCAGGCGATGAATGAGTATCTGACGCAGTGACAACAGCGGCTCGCTCTGCGAGCCTTAACTTTGGTGATCGAAATGCCTAATCCTCCGGTTGTTGATCTGTATAATACGCCGGGCGTTTACTATGCGGCTTCCTATTGGCTGGCAGGCATGGTATTCGGCTCGGTTTTGTCTAATGGGAGAAGGACCCCGCTTACCTGGGCAAAACAGTGCCTGATCTTGGCAGTCCTATGCCTGTTCATGACAGTGACGCATAAACTCCCTGTCGTATTTTTTATACCTTGTATGGTTGTCGCTTTTGGCGTGATCTGTCTGACGATCAGGAACTGCTGCAGTCTCTCTCCCAAAGAGAACGTGTACTACGGCGCCCGCGCATTCATTGTGGGAGAATTTGCGGCGGCGCTGGACTGGCAGCTCTTTTATTATGCGCTGACGACGCTGAAGATGCCGCTCAATATGAGGACCAATCTTTTGTTCCTTCTGCCGACATGGATTCTCGTGTTCGGAATATGTTACATGGCGGAGCGATATATACTGAAGACGCAAGGACGGCCGGAGATCAATTCGATGATCGTCACCGCGATCCTTGCCGTTATTGTCTTTTTCTATACCCTGAGTAATCTCAGCTATCTTTTCCGCGGAACGGCTTTCACGGCTTCCGGCGTGCAGGAACTCTTTATCATAAGGACGCTCTCAGACCTTGGAGCCGTGGGAATATCGGGAATCTATCACCTCATGGTGTGTCAGCTGAGCGCCCGGCTTGAGTCGGAGAAACTCAACCAGGTCCTGGAGATGCAGTATGCTTCTTATAAAGTGTCGGAGGAGAGCATAGCGCTGGTCAACAGAAAATATCACGATCTCAAGCACCAGATCAGCGTTCTGCGCAGCAGTACGAGTGATTCGGAGCGGGACGAGTATCTGGACCGGATGGAAGATGAGATCCGAAGTTTCGAGACACAGACGCACACCGGGAACGAAGTCCTTGACGCTATTCTCGGAACGAAAATGCTGCAGTGCATGGAAGAGGGGATCGACTTTCATGTGATGGCTGACGGAAGCGCGCTCAGCTTTATGAATAAGATGGATATCAGCGCACTGTTCGGGAATATTCTGGACAACGCGATCGAGGGGACCCGCAAGGTGGAAGAGCAGGAAGACCGCCACATCCGCCTGTATGTGAGCACGCAGAAAGGATTTCTCAAGATTCTGGCACAGAACACTTTCAACGGGAATGTCTCCTTCGAGGAGGGAATTCCGAAGACCAGTAAGAATTACGAGATCGGATATCACGGCTTCGGGGTGCGCAGCATTCGCGCCACGGCCGAGAAATACGGCGGCAGCGCCATGATGAAAATAGAAGACGGCTGGTTCCAGGTCCATGTGCTGATTCCGCAGCAGCAGTAGTCTCCGCCATTCTTTTTGCGAACAAACAATAACCGTTTACGAACGAAAACCGGCCTTCGGGGCCGGTTTTGTTATGCTTATATAAGAGATGATATTATCCGGCATTTTCCGGGCGGACAAGACCCGGAGCCGGGGGCTGAACCAGATACATTATCAGCGGGGATTAGAGAGGTAAGATATGAGAAAACTGGATTTTAACAAGGGATGGGAAGTGCGCTGCGTGACTACGGACAGCGGCTTTGAAGCTGTTTCAATTCCGCACGACGCGATGATCTCGGAGCCGAGGATCGCGGAGAGCCTCGGAGAGGGCAACATCGGTTTCTTCGCCGGATATGATTACGAGTATCGCAGGACCGTGGAGGTCCCGGCAGAGGACCAGGGGAAGTCCCAGATTCTCGAGTTCGAGGGCGTCTATCACAACGCAGAGGTCTATATCAACGGCGAGAAAGCGGGGGAGAGACCTTACGGCTATTCCAACTTCTATGTAGACGCCTCCGCATTTTTTAAATACGGTGAGAAGAATGAGATCCTGGTCAAGGCGAGCAATTCCGACCAGCCCAACAGCCGCTGGTATTCCGGCACCGGCATCTACCGGCCTGTATGGCTCTGGGAGGGGAGAGACGCCTATATTCCGGTAAACGGCGTCCGGATCCGCACACTGGACCATGAGACCCGCAGAATCAGCGTGACCGTAAAGACATCCGTGCCGGGCAAGGTGCGGGTCCAGATCCTGAAGGGAGAGAAGGCCAATCCGGAGGGCGCTTCTGTCCGCGACCGCCTCATCAGCACCTATGAAAAAGAGAGCGAACAGTCCGGCTCAGGCGCCGCGGCCGAGTTCCGCTTCAAAGTAAAGGACGGAGAGCTCTGGAGTCCCGAGATGCCCAATCTCTACACCTGCCGTGTCACATTCGGTGAGGATGTCGTGGAGGAGACCTTCGGAATCCGGACATTAGAATGGAAGCCCGGAAGGGGCATGCTCATCAACGGTAAGCGGGTCATCCTGCGCGGCGCCTGCATCCACCACGACAACGGCATTCTGGGTGCCTGCGCCTATCCCGAGGCGGAGGAGCGCCGTGTCAGGATCCTTATGGAGAACGGCTACAACGCGATCCGCTCGGCGCACAATCCTGTCTCCAAGACCATGCTGGAGTCCTGCGACCGGCTGGGAATGCTGATGATGGATGAATTTGTGGACTGCTGGTATATCCACAAGACCAAGTACGACTATGCGGGCATCCACAGCCAGTGGTGGCAGGCGGACCTGCGCGAGATGGTGGACAAGGACTACAATCATCCCTGCGTCATCATGTATTCCACCGGTAATGAGGTCGCGGAGACTTCCGAGAAGAAGGGCATAGCTCTCACCGGAGAGATGACTGAGTATCTGCACAGCCTTGACGCTTCAAGGCCCGTGACCTGCGGCGTCAACATCTTCTTCAATTTCCTTTACTCCATGGGATTCGGCGTCTACAGCGATGACAAAGCGGACAAGGCCGTCGACGATGCCCGAAAAGTGCAGGCTGAAGGCAAGAAGAAAAAACCGGTCGGCAGTGAGTTCTACAACACACTGGCCTGCCTCATGGGCGACCGCTTCATGAAATTCGGCGCAACGCTTCCGCCCAGTGACTGGAAGACCAAAGACGCTTTCGCAAATATGGACATTGCCGGATATAACTACGGAATCTGGCGCTATAAGCACGATATCAAAAAGTATCCGGAACGCCTGATCCTGGGATCGGAGACCTTCTGCAAGGACGCGTGGCTGTTCTGGGAGATCGCCCGCGACAACCCGAAT
The DNA here is from genome assembly GCA_002395235.1 of Lachnospiraceae bacterium UBA4260. Taxonomy (GTDB): domain Bacteria; phylum Bacillota; class Clostridia; order Lachnospirales; family Lachnospiraceae; genus CAG-791. The sequence goes on from DGWK01000017.1 coordinate 43,850, forward strand.
ATCATCGGTGATTTTGTCTGGGCAGGAATCGACTATATCGGCGAGACAGGCATCGGTGCGACAGAATACAAGGATTATCTGCTGACAGAAGATGAGAGCCACATGACCGGCGGCAACGGAAGGATCGACCTTCTGGGCAAGCCCCGCGCGGAGGCGGCTTATACGAGAGTGGCGCTGGAGAGAGAGATGGGTCCGCTGATCGGTGTTTTGCCCGTCTATGAGGACGAAAAGCTGCAGCTGACAGGATGGCAGCTGTCCAAGGCCGTCGAGAGCTGGTCCTGGCGCGGATGCGGCGGACGCACCGCATATGTGGAAGTGTACGCGCGCGCCGGGGAAGTGGAGCTGTTTGTAAACGGCAAGTCCTGCGGGCGGAAGAAGAGAGCCGTGAACGGCTGCATGTTCCGCTTCAAAGCGGTCTATGAGGACGGCGAGATCACAGCGGTCTCCTATGATGAAAACGGCAATGAGATCGGCCGTTACAGTATGAAGACGGCAGGTGAAGAGTCAGCGCTTCGTGTGACGCCGGAAGAAAAGAGCGTCAAGGCAGGAAAACTCAGCTTTGTCCGCCTGCAGTATACGGATCACAATGGCGTATGGCAGCCCCAGGGCATTCACAACCTGAAGGTGGCAGTCGAGAACGGTGAACTTCTGGGCCTTGGCAGCGCGAATCCCTATGTAAAGGGCAATTATACAGAAGATACGGTGCGCACGTATTTTGGCGAAGCTATGGCAGTGGTCCGCGCGGGTGAAAGCGGCGTGGTCCGCGTCACCGTAACGGATGAGACAGGCGATACTGTCTGCGAGATCCCTGTAGAGTGAGTGGCAAAGGAGAGTCAGGAACCGTCCTTCCGACACACCTGACTCTCGGAGGAAGAGAAATGAACACGAAAATCTTTGAGAATCCAGCACTGAAGACGAGGATCAAATCCTCCAGTGTCAAAATACAGGAGATGGCGTTTGGTTATCTGGTCGCGCCTTTCTGCGCCATGATCTCCAACGCGATCTTCGGCTCCTATCTCAACCGCTACTATGTGGACGTCATCGGATGGACGAAATTCGGCGTGTTTGCAACGCTGCTACCCATGCTGTCCTCACTGGTCGTCATTGCCGGCAATATTGTTGTCGGCCAGTGGATCGACAATACGAGAACAGCGGCCGGCAAGGCCCGTCCCTACCTGCTTCTCTCGATCCCGATGATCGCGGCAGCCATTCTGCTGATGTTCATGACCCCTCGTGCGGGGTCCGGGGCGGTACAGATGATCTGGATCGCCGTGACTTACAATCTCTACTACGCGATCGCGTATCCTTGCTACTACACGGCACACAGCTCCATGGTCTCGCTCTCGACAAGAAACGCGAACCAGCGCGGCCTGCTGGCGACACTGTCCAATGCTTCTACAGTGGCGGCGGCCGGTATCGGCGCCAGTATTCTGGTCCCGATCCTTCTGCAGCCCTTCATGTTTGTGTCCGGTCCAAACGGCATCGACATGGACGCTTCCTACGCAAACTGGCGTCTTCTCTCGATCGCGCTGGCGCTGCTCTCCGCAGTCGGCATCATCTTTGAGTATTACTTCACAAGAGAGAGGATCACCGAGGAGGCGATTGCGCTTGGGCTCAAGGAAGAAAAACTTCCGCTGAAAAAACACATAGACGTCTGCACAAAGGACAGATACTGGTGGATGGTCATCATTTTTATCCTGGTCTTCCAGTTCGGACAGCTGTGCAAGAACAGCTCGATGAGCTTCTACGCCAGATGGATGTTTGACAATGTCATGAATTCCGCAAATCCCGAGGGTACTTCAGCAGCTATGATGTCTACACTCGGCCTGGTTGGCGGCCTTCCTTCCGCAGTCGGCATGGTTGTGGCCTGGCCTTTGGCCAACAAACTCGGCAAGCAGCGCGCGATCATTCTGGGACTTGCTTTCGCGACACTGGGCGGCCTGATCGGCTTTATCAATGTCAACAGCTTCCCGATCGTGTGCACGGCAGTTGTCCTCAAAGGTATTGGTATCGTACCGGCTCAGTATGTCATGCTCGCGCTGATCTCCGACATTCTGGACCACCTGGAAGCTAAAAACGGCTTCAGATCCGACGGATTCACCATGTCTCTTTACAGTTCGATCATGGTGGGACTTGGCGGACTCGGAATGGGTATCATCAACGCAATGCTTACCTTCTCCGGCTATGTGAATACAGGTTATCCGGTAGATCCCAAGACGGTGACGCTGATCGAAGACTTCGCAAACTGGACCGGCGATGTGATCTATCGCCAGATGGGCGGTACCGAGCAGGTTCTCGCCTTCGTATACCTGACTGTTGACGTCATCACATTCGTGATCTCTATCCTTCTTCTGTGGAAGCTCGACGTCGAAAAATACGGCGAGGAAGACATACGTCTCATCATCGAGCGGCAGAAGGAAGCAGTTCTTGCAGAGGGCGGCACCTGGATCGATCCCGAGGAGCGCGCACGTATGGAGCAGGAGCAGGCGGACCGCGAAGCCGAAGAGGAGCGCATCCGTGAGCTTAAGGAAAAATGCGCCAAACAGGGTCTCGACTTCGAGGAGGAGGAGAGAAAGTATCAGGAGGCGCAGGAGAAACGAAAGAACAGCTTCCTGGGAAAGCTTCTGGGGTAAAGAAGTAGAAATGAGCAATAAAACAAAAGTTGCAGCAGGCGTCTTAGCCGGTGCGGTCGCTGCGGCGGCCGTGCTCACTGCAGGCGTCAACTATAAAGCATCCTATGCGGTGTTCAAAAATCTGACAGCCCGAAAGCTCAAACTGGATGAACATGCCCTATGGAATGGCGGCTCGAGCTATGAGCGCGTGCCTTATGCGGGCGATTCTGAGAACCAGTATCTGGACCTGTATATACCGGATTGTGAACAGGATTCCGACAGACCGAGGCTCTTTGTGATGGTGCACGGCGGCGGATTTATAGGCAATGATTCCCAGTCCAGACAGCCGGTACTCATGTATCAGTATTTCCGCGACCATGGATATGCCTGTGCGTCTGTCAACTACAGACTGGCGCAGGAAGCTCCGTTTCCTGCCGGTCTCGAGGATGTAAAGGCAGCCGTCCGCTTTTTGCAGTCTCATGCGGATGAATACGGATATGACGCTTCCCGGATCGCGATCTGGGGAGAGTCCGCGGGCGGTTATCTCGCTGTGGCAGAGGCTTTTTCTAATGAGAAAGAGTTTATGGGCGTACGCTATTTGGGCCAGGATGAAGATGAGGCGGCCGGGAAGTTCTATAACGGCGAGGTCTCGACCCTCATTGACTATTACGGCGCGGTGGATCTTGGTACGATCTGGACAAGTGACGGCGACTGGAAGGAGCTGGAAATCCCGCAGATCGTCATCGACATAGCCAACAGCTGGATCGACTCCAAAACGCTCGAAGGATTTTCATCAGTGGAATCCTACTGGATGCGCAGGGAATTCAGAGACATGGATGAGGAGGACCGCAAGGCCTTTGATCCTCACTATTTCCTGGATGAAAACCTGAGCCGCGAGAGCGGGCCCGCCGTCATGATCGTCCACGGAGATTGTGATATCACTGTGCCCTACCTGCAGTCGCAGAGACTATACGACCATCTGGTCCGCACGATCGGAGAGGACAGGACACAGTTCCTTCTGATCCACGGAGAAGGACATGCGGCAGACATGCTCTACAGTGACGAGGTGCTCGCCCAGGTGGACGCCTTTATAAGAGGGCAGTGAAAACACGTAAATGCAGGCGCCTTCGTACAAGGAATTAATGAGACCGTTCACGCACTTAAAATGTCCATTCACGAACGCTCGCAAAGATGCGGAAAGATTAAAGATAGAATACTTAATGTAAACCAAACTACAGTCAGCGGACATTGATCAGCCCGCACAACAAAGAGGAGGGGTTAATTATGAAACAAGGACTGATGCGCGGACTCGCGGCTTTCACCGCTTCGCTCTGCGCGGTATCACTTGTAGCTGCTTCCTACGCACCCACCCGTTCCGCGTTTATCAATTCCAGACTCGGAACTGTCAGCTACCGGCTGGAAGACACCGGTGAGGCAACTGGGGACAGTTACTATTTTGAATCTGAATTCGAGTCGCTCAGCGATCTTCTCGATGCCAAAAAACAGCTGGCCGAGCAGATCGGCGCAGAAGGTACGGTTCTTCTTAAGAACAACGGTGCGCTTCCGCTTGATGCTTCCACAGAGCCTGTAACACTCTGGGGACACAACAGTGTATTTACTGCACGCGGCGGAATGATCGGTTCCACAGCGGCAGCAGGCGAGGGACAGGAAGACGTCAACTTGATTGACGCAATGTTCCAGAGAGGCTTCCAGCTCAACGAGCAGATGATCGGCCTTCTTACCAGCGAGGAAGCTTTTGCGTATACCCGTCAGACATTCTTCCCCGGCGCAGGCCTTGTTCCCTCTTTCGAGGCGACATGGGAACAGCCGGCTGTATACCTGGTTGGCGAGATTCCTGCCTCCATGTACACAGACGATGTACTGGCTTCTGCTGACGGCACAGCAGCTGTCTGCGTGATCACACGTGACAGCTCCGAGGCGGCAGACTACGAGCCTATGATGTTCAACGGCTCGGAAGGTGATTCCTTCGAGCGCCCGCTGGCGCTTTCCCAGTATGAGAAAGACATGATCGAGCTGGCCAAGCAGCACAGCACCAAGGTCATCGTCCTCGTCAACGCTGACAACCCGCTTGAGCTCGAAGAACTCAAGAACGACGACGACATCGACGCGATCGTATGGGCAGGCGAGCCCGGCGTATACGGCTTCCTCGGCGTGGCAGACGTTCTGAGCGGCGCGGCCAATCCGTCCGGCCGTCTTCCTGACACCTATGCAGTCAATTCCGCATCCGCTCCCGCAATGCAGAATTTTGGCCTCTATATGTACACCAACAACTCCAACAGCGGCTCTGCATCCGGCGATGTGGCACAGCTCACGACCGACAACAAGGGCGACTGGTATGTAGTTGAGACTGAGGGCATCTATCAGGGCTACAAGTACTATGAGACCCGCTATGAGGATCAGATCCTGGGTCAGGGCAATGCGGCAGCAGCAGAAGGATCTTCCGTTGACGGCGCATGGTCCTATGCAAATGAAGTTTCCTATCCTTTCGGATACGGCGCTTCCTACACAACCTTCGAGCAGAAGCTTGATTCTGTGAACGTCGCAGTCGGCCAGATTGGCAGCGCGAACGTCACAGTTACCAACACTGGCAATGTGGCAGGCAAGTCTGTTGTAGAGCTCTATGTACAGACACCTTATACAAACGGCGGCCTTGAGAAGTCCGCAGTGCAGCTGGTCGGCTTTGCCAAGACTTCCGAGCTGGCACCCGGCGCAAGCGAGACAGTCACGATTGAGATCGATCCTGCCCTCTTCGCAAGTTACGACGAGAACGTTACCAAGACTGACGGAACAGTCGGCGCATGGGTTCTCGAAGCAGGTGATTACTACTTCGCGATCGGCAACGGCGCACACAACGCGCTCAACAATATTTTGGCAAATAAGACCGGTTCTACAGACAGCCTGATCTCCGTCAACGCGGACGAGCAGATCTCCGCTGACAATGCGATCGTCTGGAACCTGGCAGCAGGTGACTTCGATACATACTCTGCCAATGTGCAGAACGCGATCCAGAACGCGGACATCAACAAGCTCATCCCCGGAACAGCTGAGTATACAACAAGAGCAGACTGGTCCAAGGGCTGGAAGACGGTAGAGAGCATCACTCCCACAGCAGATATGATGGTCGGCCTGACCAACAGCACGTATTCTCTGAATGAGAACGGCGAAGGCGTCACATGGGGCGCGGACAACGGCCTGATGCTGGTCAATATGATGCAGACCGATGAGAACGGCAACTACAGCGGCGTACTTGACTTTGACGATCCCACATGGGACCAGCTGGTACAGCAGATCACACTGGATGAGGCGATCCATTTCATCGAGTTCGCAGGTGATGACATCGAGAACATCGACTCCGTGCTTCTTCCCAGAACATACATGAACGACGGCCCTCTGGGATTTGCATATGACCAGATCGCCGGCTACAGCACACGCTGGACTTCCGCGGATTCTTCCAATCCTTACTATGTGGATTCCAAGTCTCCCGAGGCCAAATACTCCATGGCTACAATGCCTACAGAGCCCGTTGTAGCAGCAACACGCAACATCGAGCTGATCAGAAGAGAAGCAGAACTTTACGGTGAGGACGCACTGTATGCGAAAGAGACGATCTGTATCGCACCCGGCGCAAACCTTCACAGAACACCTTACTGCGCGAGAAACCACGAGTACTATTCCGAGGATCCCGTGCTGACATCCCTGATGGCAACCAATTTCTGTGATGCTGCTTCCACAAAGGGACTGGTAACACAGGTCAAGCACTTTGCATTCAACCATCAGGAGCTTAACCGTTCCGGCCTCTCGACCTTTATGACCGAGCAGGCAGCACGTGAGAACGAGCTCCGCTGCTTCCAGAAGGTAATGTCCACAAACGCGACCGGCACGATCATGACAGCGTTCAACCGTATCGGCACAACTTATGTCGGCGCATACAGCGGCGTTCTTGAGCAGATCGCCCGCAATGAGTGGGGCTACAAGGGCGGCTATGTCACAGACCTGGTCAACGGCTCCATGTACATGAACTGGCTCGATACCGTTTACGGCGGCGGCGGCACAATGCTCGGCAGCGCTGCAAACTGGGAGGGCACGACCCTTGGCACAATGGAAGACGCCAAGAGCAAGATCGCAAAGGATACAGCTTTCCAGCAGCAGATGCAGTACACACTTAAGACATGGCTGTATTCCTGCGCACAGTCCAACATCCTGAACGGAATCAGCAACGACACTAAGATCGTCAAAGTCACTCCCTGGTGGCTGGCAGCGATCTACGCAGCGGCAGGCGTGACAGCAGTTCTGACAGCAATCTTCCTCTTCTTCGGTTTCAAAGCCGGCAAGAAGGAAGCGTAAGGAGGTGTTAACATGAATGATACAAAGGCAAAAAAGAGTATTGGCTTCTTCGTACTTGCAGCGGCAGCAGTTGTCAGTGTGATCAGTATTGTCCTCTATGGCAGCGCTATGAATAAAGCCACCAGCGCATACGGTTTCATGATCGCGGCAGCGGTTGTCGCAATCCTTGCTCTCGTTCTCGGCGCAGTAAAGGGCAGCAAGCTGGCTAACTGGGGCGGCTTCTGCGCAGCAGTCCTGATGATGGCAGGTCTTGCCTGGAGTCTCACAGTCATGGTCGACGCGATCGGCTACGTGATCTCCGGACTCTACCAGTTCAGCCTTCTGCAGACCTATATCACGTTTGCAATCTGCGGCGGCATTGCATGGGTACTGTTCCTTGTCAGCAGCTTTATGAATGTTGTGAGTGAGTGATGAATGACTGTATATACCCCCTCCGTCCATCCGGGCAGCCGCCCGATTGGATGGAGGGGGTTTTGTTATTTCTGAAAGAGTGGCGGACTGCCGTGATGGTTTAGTTTGCGGTGATGCCGTTCGGTTGCCCTTTTCATGCCCCTGAGGAGTATCGTAAGGGCAGCGAAAGGGCAGAAGCCAAAGGAGAGTGGCGGTCTGCCCTTACCGTGCCCTTAGGGGATATCGTAAGGGCATCGAAAGGGCAGAAGTATATGCAAATAAAGTCCCCAGGTAAAACGAATGCCGACCTTAAAGAAACAAGAAGTATTTTGATATGATGAAAACTGACAGGATATCCATTTGCGTACTTATTTGGGAAGTTTGCGGATGATGAGGAATGCGAAAAAGGCGCTGTGGTATGCTAAAAACATGCAGAAGAATCTGGAGCATAATCACGGATCAGTCCCTAAAGGGCAAGAATTAGATGAGAAAGAGGAATCGAGATGAACAACGCAGTCTGGATCTGGTATCCGGGAGACTTTGAAATATATCATGGAATGAAGCAGAACTTCCGCAGGGAAGAGAGGGGACTGGGATGGCCCGCCTTCTGGAAGATGGACGATTGGCGCAAAAACTTGCGCTTCTTCCGCAAGTATGAGCTGGCGAAGCCGGAAGTCTTTACAGTACATGGATGCGGAGTCGGCCATGTGCAGGTGAATGGCCAAAAGTATCCGCTGGAAAAGAAAATCACACTTCCTGCCGGAAAGCATCTGATCGAAGTTTTTATTGGAAACATGACGGGGCTTCCCAGTATCTACGTGGAAAGTCGCCTAGCGCAGGTCAAAAATCTCAACGATACAGAAACCGCAAGCATCCACAGCGACGCCACGTGGGGCGTCGATGATTTTCTGGAGGCGGTTCCGGTCGGAACATCTTCCCTTTATACGCGGAGAGAGCAGGATCCGGGCGAAGTGGAGTATGAGGAAATTCGTGTGCAGCCGCAGTCTGTGGTGGAGAAGGATGGGGGCACACTGATCGACTTCGGACAGATGGTGGACGGAAGCCCCTTCTTGACGCTTACAGATCAGTGCACCTTCACCATCATCTACGGCGAGTCGGAAGACGAAGCCCTGGATCCCGTCTACTGCTATTACAAAGAAGAGAACGCGACGGTAGGCACGGAGCTGAGAAAGCGTGCTTTTCGTTATATCTATCTGCCGGAGATCAAGCCGACGGAGGTGCAGGCCTATGCGGTGCATCAGAGAGTGCCGCTCAAGAGGCGTGCTTCGTTCTCATGCGGCGACGATGTGATCAACAAGATATGGGAGGTTTCGGCTAGGACGTATGCGCTTTGCAGCGGGCTCTTCTTCATCGACGGCATCAAGCGCGACCGCTGGATCTGGTCCGGCGATGCTTATCAGAGCATGATGATTAATCCGTATCTGTATTTTGACAAGGAGATTGATAAGCGGACGTCCAGAGCACTGCGCGGCAACACGGAGATCCGGCAGCACATCAACACGATCGTGGATTACACGATGCTGTGGCTGATCAGCATCCAGAACGAATATATGATGGACGGCGACATCGCCTATGTCCGCGAGATGTACCCCAAGATGGAAGCCGTGATGGACCTGCTCTTCTCGCAGACGGATGAACACGGATTAGTGCGCGGCCGAGAGCGCGACTGGATCTACATCGACTGGGCGGACATCGACAAGGATGGGCCGATTTCGGCGGAGCAGGTGCTCTTGTGGAAATGCTGCAAGGTCATGGCCCATTGCGCAGAGCTCCTGGCAGAGGAAGGAATGTCCGAGGTCGGCGCAAGCGGTGAGTTGCATATTAACCAAGACATCGCCATCCTCCACGGCATCCAATCTACCCCCGTCCTTGGCCCGGATGGAAGGCCCCTGCCGGCGGATCATGTGGCACCGCTGGATGCGCCTCTGCTCGAAGAGATGAGAGCACGGTTGCGAGACGACGCTACCTATTACGGGGAGAAAGCGGATGCGCTTCGGCAGGCCATTCTGGACTATTACTGGGATGAGGAGAAGGGAGCGCTGATTGACAGCTTCACATCCGGAAAGAGAAATGTGACGCGGCACGCTAATATTTTTGCGGTGCTGTTTGACTTTGCCAATGCGGCGCAGAAGGAGCAGATTCGGAAGAATGTGTTCTATAACGAAAAGGTGCCGCAGATTACGACGCCATACTTTAAATTCTTTGAGCTGGATGCGCTTGGGGAAATGGGCGACCTGGATGCAATCTGGGAGACGCTGCACAGCTACTGGGGCGGAATGCTGGAGCGAGGTGCGGTGACCTTCTGGGAGCTCTTTGATCCCAGACAGGAGGGCAGAGAGCAGTACGGCATGTACGGCGATCCCTTCGGAAAGAGCCTCTGCCATGCGTGGGGCGCCAGCCCGATTTATCTGCTCGGCAAATATTTCCTTGGCGTGCGTCCGACGTCGCCGGGCTACAAGACATATGAGGTGAAGCCGGCATTGCAGTATTGGGACAAACTGGATTGCAAGGTGCCGGTCGGAGACAAGACGGTGCACATAGAACTGAACGACGGCACCCTGAAGATTAGCGAGGATTGAGCGACAGCTCTGGATAGACTCAGGAGGTTCATATGCTGAAAATCACATCATTGCAGGTAGAGCACATGACAGAAGGGTGCGTCACAGACCGGGAGAGGCCGACTTTTTCCTGGTATGCGGAGAGCGACCGGAATGACAATGAGATCGTGGACGCTGTGCTGCAGGTTGGCAGATGGAAAGCACATACGAAAAAGCAGAGCGGCATAGCGTATAGCGGACCGGCGCTGCAGCCTATGACCACATATACAGCCAGACTGCGCGTGACAGATGCTTATGGAGAGATTGCAGAGGCGGAGACGACCTTCGAGACCGGAAGAATGGGCATGCCTTTTGAGGCTCACTGGATCACGGACGGGGAATACGCCTTTACAGAGAAGAAGGTTTCCCCGAAGCCTATGAACTTCCGAAGGAGTGTGAAGCTGGACAAGGCAGCAGAGGAGATCGAGAGCGCGAGAATTTATGTGACTGCTCTGGGCCTCTATGAGCTTTCGATCGACGGCACAAAGGTCGGTGACGACTATTTGACGCCTGGCTTTACGTCCTACCGCAACCAGCTGCAATATCAGGTGTACGATGTGACGGCGCAGATGCAGGAGGATATGACGCTCGACGCGGTCGTGACAGGCGGCTGGGCAGTCGGCTCCTACACGTATTTTCGCAGAAACCGCGTCTACGGGGACAAGCAGGCCTTCCTGTGTGAGCTGCGGATCCGCTACCGCGATGGCTCCGAACAGGTCATCGGCACGGATGACTCCTGGATGGTGACCATGGACGGCATGCTCCGCGAGGCGGACATCTATGACGGAGAAGTCTACGAAGCAAACACGGAGCCGGCAGCTATAGTCTGGCATCAAGCGGCAGCGGTGACCACGAAGTCGCTTCACTTTGTCGATACACCCAATCTCATTTCAGCTTACGGCGCACCTGTTCGCGCGCACGAAGAATTTCGTCCGGTCTCCGTGACGACGGCGCCTTCCGGAGAGCGGATCTACGACATGGGCCAGAACTTTACCGGCGTCCTTCATGCAAAGATCAGAGGGAAGAGAGGCCAAAAGATCGTCTTCCGCCACGCGGAAGTCCTGATCGACGGGGAACTGTGCTATGAACCCCTCCGCTCAGCCAAGCAGAGGCTGGAGTATACATGCAAAGAAGGCGAGCAGGAGTATTCTCCCCGCTTTACTTACATGGGTTTCCGCTATATCGGCGTAACAGGTATCGATGAGGAGGATCTGGAGCTCACGGCACTGGCCCTCTATTCTGATGTGAAAGAGAACGGCTCATTCAAGTGTTCCAATGATCTGGTGAATCGACTGCAGAGCGCGATTCAGTGGGGCGCCAAGTCCAATTTCACGGATATCCCGACGGACTGCCCGCAGAGAGACGAGCGCCTCGGGTGGACCGGAGATATCGCGCTCTTCTCACCGACTGCGTGCTTCAACTTCGACATGAGCAGGTTTTTCGAGAAGTGGCTCCTCGACGTCAAGGGTGAGCAGGGCCGCGGTGGCGGAATTCCCATGATCGTTCCCTCTGTAAAGATCTATAATCAGATTGAGATGAGTCTCACCCATGCAGTCGACCACTGGGGAGACTGCTGCATCTGGGCTCCCTGGGCGGAGTACCGCGTGCGCGGCAGCCGAAGGCTCCTGAAGACAATGTATCCGACCATGCGCCGCTACATGGCAGCATGCGTGCACTGGGCTGAGCTGGGTTCTTTCGGGATCCAAAAGAGAGTGTGGAGCGCCGGCCATCATTACGGCGACTGGTGCGCACCGGACACGGATTTCCAGGGATGGATGAAGCGCGGCAAATATACCGCGACAGCCTGTCTTGCCTATTCGGCGGGCATCATGGAACAGATCGCGCGAATTCTGGAGCGGGAAAAAGATGCGGAGTATTATCACGCCCTGAAGGAAGAGACTTCTAAGGCTTATCGGGATGCCCTCATGGACAGGGACTGCAGGGTGAAGAAGGAATTCCAGACAGCTTACGTCCTGCCCCTTTACTACGGGCTTCTAAAGGGAGAAGATAAAGATAAGGCTGCGGCCAATCTGGTGCGGCTGGTCAGAGAGAACGACTGGCACATCGGGACAGGGTTCCCCGGTACCCCTTACATCCTGTTTGCGCTGGCGGACAATGGGTATGTTGAGGACGCTTACAAGATGCTGCTGACGGACAGCTGCCCGTCCTGGCTCTATGAGATCAAAGTGGGCGGAACGACAACATGGGAGCGCTGGGACGCGCTGCGCGAAGACGGGACGATCAATACCGGCGGAGGCGTCGGCATGGTATCCTTCAACCACTACGCGGCAGGTGCTGTAGGCGACTTCCTCTATCGCCGCGTGGCAGGCATCGAGGCGCTGGAGGCCGGCTATAAGAGGTTCCGCGTGGCGCCGTTGGTGTGCCTGCCGGAGAAAGCGTCCTTCGAGCCCATCACTTCCGCCTCCGCACAGGTCGTCACAGAGTACGGACCGGCGTCGGCATCCTGGAGAATCGACCGGGAGAAGCGCACGTACCACGTAGAAGTGCATGTACCGTTGGGAAGCACTTGCGAAGTGGTTCTGCCAGACGGCAGCAGCGCGGCGTGCGGCAGCGGAGACCATGTTTTCATCGGAGACATGCAGTAAACAAACGGACATGGATTGTGACTAATTATAACGATAGGAGAGCAAATGGCACTGATCAGTATTATTAAGGATTTTCATCCTCATAATTACGCGAAGCTGCTGGATAAAGCAGCGGAACTGGTACCGCCCCTGCACCACAGCATTGCGGAGCCTGTGGGCGGATTCAAACTCAAGGAACGCTACAGCCCCGAGAAGGAGGAGATCGTTCTCCACAGAGTGCCCCACCTGGCACTGGGCAAAGGGGAGAATTTGTGTCTGGATTTTGGCACCCATATCGTCGGGTATCTGACGCTGGAACTGTCCTACACGGGGAGCCACCCGGACGCACCGGCTTATCTCAAGCTCAAATTCGCCGAGAATATGGCGGAGCTCAGCGAGAATACCGAGGAGTACAACGGCTGGATTTCCCGCAGCTGGATCCAGGAGGAGTATATGCATGTGGACGTGCTGCCCGCGCAGATCACGCTGCCGCGCCGCTATGCCTTCCGCTATCTCAAGATCACCATGATGGACACGTCGCCCAAGTATAAGCTGATCGTGCGCCACGCGGAAGTTCGGACAGAGACATCCTCCGATGCCAAAAGACTGCCCGAAGTGCAGATCAAGGACCCGCTGGACAGAAAACTCTACGACACCGGCGTCAGAACACTGGCTAATTGCATGCAGGACGTATTTGAGGACGGCCCCAAGAGAGACAGGCGCCTGTGGATGGGCGACCTTCGCCTGCAGGCGGCGGCCAACTACGCGACCTTTCGCCAGAACGATCTGGTCAAGCGCTGCCTCTATCTCTTCGCAGGAAGCCGCTTCCCCGGCGGACGCGTGGCGGCCTGCGTGTTTACGCAGCCCACCGTGCAGGCGGACGACACATGGTTGTTTGACTATTCCCTGTTCTTCGCCGTTGCTCTGGAGGAATATCTGCAGGAGACGGACGACACGGAGGCGCTGAGTGACCTTTACGACGTCGCCATGCAGCAGATCGAGATGTCGATCCGGATGTGTGAGGAGACACCTAATGGAGGCCTGCTCCTTACCAAAGATGCGGCCAAAGATGCTTTTATCGACTGGACAGAGGGAATGGAGAAACGCGCGGCAGCGCAGGCGGTCATCATCTACGCCATTCGCTATGCAAGGCGCCTGGCCAGAAGGAAGAACGACTACTCCCAGGCCAGCTGGCTTATGGAGCAGCAGGAGAAACTCAGAAAAGGCGCGCAGGAGATTCTCTGGGATGCAGAGAAGAAGTGCTATGTTTCCGATGGGCAGATTTCGCCTCACAGCCAGATCTGGATGGTGCTCGCGGATGTGCCCTCACCGGAGGAGTCCGCGGAGCTCATGGGACGGATCTGTGAATCCGGAAGCAGTGAAGATGCCCTTGTGAAGGCCCTTGACCAGTATCCGCTTGCCACTCCCTACATGCACCACTACTATGTCATGGCACTGCTGCGCGCAGGCCTGAAGGAACAGGCCAGAGACCACATGCGCAGCTACTGGGGCAGTATGCTGGAGGCAGGCGCAGACACATTCTGGGAGACCTGGGATCCCAAGGATCCGAATGCGTCCCCCTATGGCGGCGCTGTCATCAACAGTTATTGCCACGCGTGGAGCTGCACGCCGGCGTTTCTGATCACGAAGTATTTTAACGAATAGTAACTGTGCTGAATAATTACAATGAATAGTAAAAAGGCCGCAGCGGTATGCGCTGCGGCCTTTGCTTGTGCGATCAACATGTCACTTTAAAAGCACGTCAAAGATTCGGATCTCAACGCCCCACTCCCTGCCCTGAACCTCGGACCGGAAGTGCTGCGCGCACAAATACGGCCCCAGCACCGGGCTATCGGTCAGGAACATGGGACATCCGTCAAAATAGGGCTCACCCCGCATGATCGGCGCCAGATAGCTGTCGTTCTTTACGAAGAGTTTGCAGGGATTTCCCTCCCGGTCTGTTCCCTCGAACATATACTTGGCGCACATATTGCGGCTCATGCCGGGGTTTTCGATCTGCACGTCGACTGCGCCGGGGAGAGTTTCTCCCGTAAAGAGGTCCGATTCCACGGTGGCGTGGAACGGGATCATTGTTACGGCGCCGTAGGGGCATTCCAAGTTGGAAACTTCTTTGTTGTCAGCGTAGACCTTGAAGATCATGATGGGTTCGGGTTTATTCATTTCTACCTCCGAATATTGGAGCTTTTTCTCCGGGTTATCAGTTCTTTTTCCCCGGCTCTGCCAGGAATCACCGCTGTCATCCAAAATTAATTCTGATTTTTGCAAACATATCATCCAAAATCAGCCTCGGATTGATGTGTTTGAAGACGCGGATCTTGCGTCCGGGATGATCATAGTTGTAAGTCATGGTCTCGTAATCAATAGTCGGCGCAGCAATCTCGTCGAAGAAATCGGGGTTATTCGGATCTTCCAGAAATACACCGATCGTGGGGCTGTCTCCGAGCCCCCAGCTCTCCCCGTTAGGCCAGAAGGGAATATCGGCGGCGTCATCGTTGACCTCCAGCATCTGCTCGAAGAGGTACTTGCCAATTTCGCCGCAGGGCTCGACATGCAGCTGCAGCTCACTGAGCGTTACGGACATTTGCCGGTACACATCGGCGGGAATCTGCCAGATCGGCATTTCCGATTTCATAAGGACATTGGCAGCGGCGATATCCTGTTGCACATTGAATTCGAAGCCGCCGGCGGGGTAGGCGCCCCCTCCGATCCAGACAGCAGTCATCCTCTTCGCGATCCGGGGCTCTATAAGCAGAGCGGAAGCCAGATCCGTCACGGCGCCCTGGCAGGCAATGTACAGAGGATGCGGATCATCCCGCATGGCTTCTTCAATGATAAAGCGGGCGCCCTCCGAATCTACGGGCGTATGCTCGTCGGGCATGGGCAGCTGAGAACCCAGATAGGACGGATATTCCCGAGCATCCATAAGATCGAGGATTTTATTGACTTCCTCAAGACTTGCCGTGGCAGACCTGCCGCTCTTGTACATCTTGCCGCCCAGGTCGAAGTGCCCGGCTACAATACCTTTTACGATAAATTTGGGCGTCAGAAGATGGTGTACCAGCGCAAACTGATCGTCTGCCTCATTTTTGCAGTCTGTGTGAACGATCATGCGGACTCTTTTGGGATCCGGAACAGAGAAATGATACTTGGTTTTCATATGTGATCTCCTTATTAACGCACCCAGACACTAATGGGATTTGGAATATCGGTTATTTCGAATATAGGAAGATCCGGGGCAGACCGGCGATGCACCGATCCGCCCCGGATGGATTTTACAAAGTATGGATTACTGCTGCGCTTCAAGCTTCTTAATGTCTCTCTCACAGTGATAGAAGAGAAGGAAGAGTACGAACATAGCCGCTGCCATGATCGCGGGTACCCAGCCGTACAGGAACTTGATGGCTGTGGATACGGATTCGGGCTGAGGAATGCCCTGGGCATCCAGTGCCGCATCGAGGCCCGCTGCCGCAAGGACCCATCCGAAGATGGCCTGTCCGAGGCCGAGACCGATCTTCTGGGCTGCGGAGATACCTGCGTTGCCCATACCGACGGTGTCGATTCCGGTCTTGAGTTTTCCGTAGGTGACAGTGTCAGCGACCATGCCGAGTGCCATACCGCCTGCGAGACCTACGCCGATGCCCTTGAGGACATTGCTGAGGATGAGCAGAGAGGGAGCCGTGAACATTCCGGATCCGGCGAAGCCGATCGCCATGACCAGCATACCGAATGTGTAGATCTTTTCCTTGGAGATCTTCGTCATCAGGACAGGTGTCACGAACATGATCGCGAACTGCGCGACGGAGATCGCATTGGCGAGCATACCGTACTGGCTCATGTCATAGAGTACATACTGGCTGAAGAAGACCGTACCCATTGCATAGAAGATGATGATCGCGAATACCACGAAGTTGCCGAGTGTCAGGAGCAGCCAGTACTTGTTGGAGAGGAGTGCCTTTACGGTCTCCATGACGTTCTCATTCTTTTCTTCTTTTTTGACGGTATTCTCTGCCTCTGCCTGTGCAGCTGCGCCGAGTTTCACGCGCTCCTTGGTGTTAAAGATGCAGAACAGGGAGACGACAACCATCAGTGCGCAGTAGATAGCCAGCGTGATCGTGAAAGCTCTCTGCGTGTAGATCGTGTTGGGGTTCTCGGAGAACTTAGTCAGCAGAATAACGAAGGTGGAGTTTACGAATACGTTGCCCAGTGTCTGGAAGATCTGCTGGATGTTGCCCAGAAGTCCGCGCTCATAGGAATCCGCTGTGATCAGGCCTACCATGGAGTAGAAGGGAACCAGCATACCGGTCAGGCAGACGGCGTTGCAGATATTGTAGATCAGGAAAACGTATACATACTTGACCATGTCCGGGAAACCTGCCGGAACATAGAACAGAAGCATCGTGGATACGGCGAAGGGAATGCACATCCGCAGGAGCCAGACTCTCGCTTTGCCCATCTTGGTATTTGTGTTGTCAACCAGGCGTCCCATGATCAGATCGGAGATACCGTCGAAGACCTTGGAGACTGCGAGGATCGTGGCGATGATGCCGGCGTTGAGGCCTGCCGCCGAAGTGAAGTAAATGGTCAGGAAGGAACCGATGATTCCGTTGATCATATTGAAAGCGAAACCGCCGGAGCCGTACGCTAAGCGCTCTCCCCATCCGAGCTTGCCATTGGGATCGTCATGTTTTGTCGTAAGCATTTTTATTTCCTCCTATACATTTTTTGATGCTTTACTTTTTAAATTACTGAGATCTCTTTTCTTTATGTACTCATGATAGCAATAGGAAAGCGCGCTCTATATCCTTATATTGCTTGTTTTGTCAAAATATTGCTCTAACTTCAAAATGCTTGAATAGTTACGTTTATCCTGAAAAACAGGATCAGTTCTCATAGAACCGCATATCGCCCCAGGTCTCCATCAGGTGCCTGCGGTCCAGCTGCTCGGCAGCGCTGTCCCTGTCAAAGATCATGACGGGGGAGTTTGCGCCTTCAAAGCGGGGCCAATCCAATGCGGCTCCTGAGAGTGCCGGCTCGCCGGTCTTTACGAAGTTCACCCAGCGGCCGTGGATTTCGCCGGCAATCTTTTCGAAGACCTCGTCCGGCTCCCCGTCGAAGACAAAGTGGCTGAACTCGTGGTCTTTGTTGCAGAAGACAGCGGGAAGCTCGAATGCATGAGAGGCCTTCCAGCCTGTTTCGATGCCGGATTTGGTGATCAGCTCATAGCGGTACATCCAGACGTCCGGTGTGTACTGCTTCTGGGCCGTCGCCACTTTGACAGCGGGCATCTCGAAGGCGTAGTCTGTCGCAAAGCGGATGAAAGGATCGCCGCCGAGCTGGCGCACATCGCCCTTCAGAGGCGGCGTGGCAGAGGCCAGGGACTTGGCGCTGTCCGTAAATACCTTGAAGGAATCATTTCCGGAAGGGTGATAGAACTTCACGATAGCGGGAAGCGCGTCGGCATGGCCGTTCTTCTCCAACATCTGCGTGATCATGGTCCAGCTGTTGGGGAAGCCTGTGTTCTCGGGATGTACGAACATGGTGCCCTCATGCATGTTGCTGCCGATGATCAGGCGGATCCCCTCTGCGGCGCCGCCTCTGATCGCATCAATGGGACGGACGGGCATCAGGTCGTCCTGAATGGGGCCGGGCAGGAACATGCCGGGATTCTTGTACTGGTGATGGGCGGCCACGTACTCATTTCCGACGAGGAAGAGGCGGGGATCCATGACGCGAAGGAGCGGCAGATCCTTCTCGGTCCAGTTCATGCCCTCCAGGAAGAGGTCGATGTTCTGTCTGGCCGTCTGATGGGTCATCATGCAGTTGGGCAGAGCGCTCTCCACGATGGCCTGCTGGAAGGTTCCCTTCACGCCGGGGCAGGCCAGCATGTTTACAACAGACGCGCCGCCGGCCGACTCGCCGCAGATCGTGATCCTGTCCGGATCTCCGCCGAAAGCGGCCGCGTTGTCGTGGATCCAGTTGAGCGCCAGAATCTGGTCGGACAGCCCGCAGTTGGAGTCAAAATCCTCACAGCCCGGATAGGTCGTGAAATCGTAGAAACCGAGCACGTTGGTCCTGTAATTGAAAGAGAAGAAGACAATTCCGTCGCGGGCGAAAGCGTCTCCGCGATAAAGCTCGTCCGCGGAGTAGCCGGTATTGTAACCGCCGCCGAAGATGTAGACAAAGACGGGGAGCTTTTCGCCCTCCAGCGGGCGCTGCACGTTGACAGTGAGGCAGTCCTCGTCGCCGATGACTACGCCGTTGTTATACTGGATCGGCGCAGGGCCGTACTCTTTTGCCTCATAGACATCGGTCCAGGGAGTGTGGGGGATCGATCTCTTGAAGCGAAGCGGTCCCACGGGCGCTTCCGCGTACGGAATTCCCAGATACTCGATCATGCCGTCTCTCTCATAGCCCTGTACTTTGCCGAGTGTTGTGTTTGCGATATGCTGTTTCATGATTACCCTCCCTATTTTGAAACTGATTGATCTGTTTATTTCTTCATCGTTTCAGAAACTCTCCGTCCAAGCGCTTCCAGGTCTTGCGCAGCGCCGGTCATCTCCTGAATGGCCCTTGCCCGCAGGCGGGGCCTGCACCCTTCTTCGGGATCGGTAAAGAGCCCGAAATAGACCTCTGTCAGCCCGCCGATCTGGTTGTCCTCGATCCCAGCGCGCTGCAGCATCGCGTTCTCATTGAGAAGGCGGAAGTTGTGGAGCGTCCGCACATAGGGCATCTCCATCGCGAAGCGCAGGATCTTCTGATTATAAGCTGCATAGCGCTTTTCCCACTCGGGATTGCCGCAGTCGGTAAATCCTGTCTCTGTCAGGAGCACCTGCTTGTCTGCGTCCCCGTATCTTTTCATGACCCGGTAAGCGGCGTCATTAAAGTCTCTCCAGAGGGTGTCGGGTTCTTCCACGTCCATGAACAGCTCATAATCCGGCACATCTCTTGTTGTGAACACGTAAGGATGCCACGCGACCAGGTCAAAATAGTCATCGGTCTTTACGGACCAGAACCTGCCGGAAGCGATGCGGCTGTAAACCTGATCCAGAGCCCATGCGACGCCGTACATGACGGGGAAGAAATAGGGGAGTCCGCCGCCCAGGCCCTCGGTCGAGAGCGCGGGTGAGAAAGAAGCGACTTTAGCTTCCGGATTTCCCTTGCGGATTCCTCTGGCGGCAAAATACATCATATCCACCGCGATATCGTATTTTTCATCCGGCGTAAAGGGCTTGGACATGTCCGTATCCAGAAATCCGTCGGGGTGAAGGAACGCGTTCAGGTTCCACTCATTGCCGACTTCCCAGATCTTTACCTGCGGGAAGAGAGAGGCCATAGTGCACCAGGACTGCTCCAGCATTTCCAGCGCCTGCATGTAAAGGCTTCCCGGCGTCAGGTCCCGCTCAGGCATCGCATGTCCCATGCGCTGCTTACAGCCTTCCGGGAGGAACCACTCGTGGCTCATGCCGGTGACTTCGATATCCAGCTGCGCAGCTCTGTCAAGAAGTCTCTTGTGCTGCGCGACGGCTTCGAGGTCGGGCGTCTGCGGATCTGTCAGTATTTCCGTGATATGCATCCAGGAGCGATACGCCGTGCATCCCAGCCCCTTAATGAGGTCCATACAGGCGGCGGGATCGATTCCCTGGTCGCGCTGTCTCTGGATCAGCGGCTCGCCTACGCCGAAAAATCGGGTTTTGTCTTTGTGTTCTGTCATGGTCATTTGAGCGGTCTCCGTTCTTGTTTGTTTTTTGTTGTAATAAGTTTATGAAAAAGCTGTCGCAGAAGATATCTTTATTTTGCTCATTTTGTTCTTATATTGCAAATGTTGGAGACAATGGATCCGGGGATGTACCTATGTGCCCCATGATTCCTTGATTGCAATATAAGAATATTTTGTACAAAATAAGAGTATTATTTCGGTGCTGGTCTGTTATACTAATCTTAATAAAGCAGAAGATTACCACATGGAGGCTGAAATGACCGCAATAAATAAAAAAAGAAACGGAAAATGGATCTG
The DNA here is from genome assembly GCA_002395235.1 of Lachnospiraceae bacterium UBA4260. Classification (GTDB taxonomy): domain Bacteria; phylum Bacillota; class Clostridia; order Lachnospirales; family Lachnospiraceae; genus CAG-791. Next base: position 64,455 of record DGWK01000017.1, read on the forward strand.
GACAGCGGATTGGACGCAGGAGGACAGCAGGAGCCCGAGGCTTGTCTGGTTTTATACAGAAATAGAAGGGAAGAGCGGAAAGGCCGCGGGAACGGATGGAATCAGGATCACGGCGGACTGCCGCTACAAATTATATATAGACGGAGAGCCGGTGCAGTATGGCCCCGCCAAAGGGGATCACGAGGTTCACTATCTGGACACCGTTAATCCCGGCAGTTTTCAGGCGGTCGGCGTGCATTCGGCGGCCGTTGCGGTGCTTCATTACCCGGAGGACCCCAATGTGGGAAACCACAGTATGTTCAGCTCGGATACGCCCGGACTCTATGTAGAAGGCTTAGAGTTCCTTTCGGAAAACGGTGAAAGGGTCGTACAGGGCTGGAAGAGCTATGTGGACAGATCGGTTTCCTTTATCAGAGAAGAGGAGCGATTCGCGCCTCTGCAGTTTCATGAACTGCACCGGGAGGCGGGAAAAGAGCGGGTTCTGCAGCCGGTGATCGTGCGGCGAGAAGAGGAGATGCCCGTCTATCTGCGCCCGGAGAACCTCGCGGAAAGACCCATTCCGCCGATGCTGCTCAAGGAGCACTCCTTTTCCCTGCCGGTCAGCCGCGTGGAGCCTCACAGCAAAGAGACATTTGTCCTCGATGCCGGCGAAGAGATGTGCGCTTTTCCCAAACTGCGTGTTTCAGGAGGAAAAGGTGCCCGGATCA
>DGWK01000032.1:0-49596 GCA_002395235.1 Lachnospiraceae bacterium UBA4260
TCAAATTTTGCGTCTTGCTTTCATAAACTCGACAATTTGAAAACGGCTTAAGGATTGCAACCAAAGTTTTGACAACGCTGGCTGGTGTATAGAAATCTCCTCCACCTTTACCTTCTTTTTCTGCAAACTGTGCGATACAGTACTCATAGGTTCTACCCAGTAAGTCCTGGCTATGCTCGGTATCGCCCATATCCATATTGGTAAAAATATCGACAACATCGCCAAGGACTTGTTTATCCAGGTCCGGATTCGCATAGTTGTTAGGCAATACACCCTTCAGTGTCTTATTCTCCGCTTCGATTGCCCGCATGGCATTATCTATCACTTTTCCAATTTCCGGCGTATGCGCGGCAGAAGAAATGGTACTCCAACGGGCTTCTTCCGGAACAAAGAAAATACTTTCCATCGTGTAAGCATCGCGATCGTCTTCGAATCCATCCCCCTCTTCCACCAATTCCTGATACCTGCGCTCAAATGCTGTCGAAACATAGCGAAGGAAAATCAATCCGATAATAACCTTCCTGTATTCTGCTGCAGGAATGTGTCCCCACAATACACAAGCCGCATCCCATATTTGTTTTTCAAATCCGATGTTTGCCTGCGTCTTATCTGCCATTGCCTCTTACCTCTCTTATTGCGATGTCCATTCTTGTTTACATCACTTTCAATTATTCTGCATTGGTACGAATAACTGATATGATGTTAACCACTCTTTTCCGATTACACGAACTTATACTTATCCGCATATACATTATATTCCCAAACAAAAACATATTCCATCGCAACTCTTCCCCTGTCTCCGACTGTCCATTTTTAGGGCCAGCTCACCCACATTCCCATAAAAAAGACACTTCCCTCTCAGGAAATGTCTTAAAGTACAGTTTTATATTCACAATCCTCATTTTAACCAGCTACCCAGAACAAAAAAGATTCCCGCCGCTTGCGCAATATTTTGCCCGAGTAACAGGAAGCATTTATTTGACGATATTTTTCACATATTATTTCTCATCGACAACTCCCTACGTTTGTATTATGATATTTAGTCTGTAAAGAATTAACAACAGCGGTGGGGCCTCTTTTAAAGCCGCCCTCATACCGACAATTGTTATATCCCGCAAAATCATCTTCAAAAAATAAAAAGGAGTTATAAACCCATGGCTATGGACACAATTACAAATAATGACAGAAATACGGAAAGTCCCGAGAATACCGGTGCGGAGCTCGCCGCGAACAGCGTTATGGACCAGACCCGTTACATTATCCAGGCGGCGATGATCGCGGCCATTTACACCGTACTTACAATGGTTGCTGCAGGTTTTGACCTCGCAAGCGGAGCGATCCAGGTCCGCTTCTCCGAGGCGCTCACGATCCTTCCGTTTTTTACTCCGGCCGCGATTCCCGGCCTGACCATCGGCTGCCTGATCAGCAACCTGGTCACCGGATGTGCTCTCCCGGATATTATTTTCGGATCCCTCGCGACGCTAATCGGGGCCGCCGGCACGTACGCGCTTCGCGGTAACCGGTTTCTGTGTGCGGTTCCGCCGATCGTATCCAATATGCTCATCATTCCCTTTGTCCTGTCCTACGCATATCACATACCGGGCAGTATTCCCTTCTTCATGCTGACAGTAGGGATCGGCGAGCTGATCTCCTGTATGGGGCTGGGACAGCTCCTTCTCTCCGCGCTGCTCAAAGTTCGCGGCAGCGTATTCCAGTGAACTTCTCTGAGGTGTGTCAGCGGATACGTCCCCATGACACACCCTCACCGATGCATGAATACACTGAGACAGAAAAAGAACAGGGCTGTCGCATTTTGAAGCCCGGTTCTTTTTTTATGGGGAAATGAGGCCCTGAGAAACAATGGGTATGAATGGCGGCCCGGTGTATGGATGAGGGATGGATGGGCCCGGAGAGAAAGGTTTTGAATGAGCGGCCAGTTTCTCCTGATCCGTACAAGCGTCAGGAGGGGGATGAGGGCTGCCTCCAGCAGCCCGAAAGCAACGTTGTCTGAACCGGCTGGTCATCAGAGCAGCCGGTGAGTTTCGCAGCGGTTCCCCCCTCCGGAGCGCAGGAAGGATCACCCAGAAACTCCGCGAATTCAACACCTTTTCCCCGGGGCCATCCACCTCTTTTCTTTGTTTTACAGCCGCATATCCCATGCCATCTGCCAGAACGCGAGCTCATAGCGGGAACAGGCGATGAAGATTTCTTCCAGATGCCGCAGCTGTACTTCGCTGTAGTCCGCGCTGAGGCGGTCCATAGCGTCCAACAGGACTATGTTGTCCTGCGCATAGCGATCGGAGATGTACCCTTTCACCCAGTCGCCGTAGAAGGGATCGTCGACGGCTTCCGGCCGCACTTCCACCATGTGGCGGGCGATCACCTCATAGCTCCATGCACATGAGAGAATGGCGCACAGCACCTCTGTCTCGCTGTCTTCATAGGCCACGCGTAGCATGTAGGATGTGTAGGAGCGATTGTCCAGCGCCAGCGGCGTCCGGTCCAGCTCCTCCCGGGTAATACCGAAGCGCCCCATATAGCCCCTGTGAATATCCATTTCGTCTCCCGTCAGCATCTTGAGATAGTGGGAGAAGATCTGCGTCGTCTCCGGGCGGCGCGCTTTGGCGATCCCTACGGCAAAGGTCCTCGCATACTCTTCCAGATAGAGATAGTCCTGCACGATGTAGAAGCGAAACTTGTCGCGGTCCAACGTACCGTCGCGCAGGCCGGTTACGAACGGGTGAACATCATACCGGGACCAGATCTCTTTGACGGACTCAAACAGCCGTTGTGTAGTTTTCATTGCGCACCGCCTTTCTCAGCTGTTTGAGCGGCATAAGCAGCACAACAACCGTACAAATGATGAACAGGGGAATGTATTCGGTAAAATTATATACAATGCTGTATCCCCAGGCGCCCCAGCCGCTCCACGCGTTCTGGGAGAAGAAAATGACGCCGCTCATGGTATGCCCGTAAATGGACAGGATATATGTCAGAATGAGGCCGCAGGTCACTTGCAGGCGGTTCTCGGTCCCGAAACTGGAAGCATATCCGTAGCAGGAAAAACAGACCAGATGCTCTACAAAGAGCTGCGCCCAGTGAACAGGCGCCCATCCGGGGACGAAAAGGATGACCAGAAGTCCGACCACAAACCCGGTCATGATGGCCTTCCGCCTGTCATAGAGCAGAGACAACAGAAGAATCGGCACCGGTGACAGGAGCGGCACAGTGGCTCCTGTGGGAAGCGGCAGCCGGAAAACCTCCAGGATCACAGTCAGCGCCGCGATCAGCCCGCAGACCGCCAGGTCCCTGGTCTCGAAACGTGTCCCTCTCAGGAGATAAATCGAGTATCCGTAATAAAGAATGACAAATACGCCGGTAAGGAGTGCTGTGATCATTTCCGTGCACCTCCCCCATATTCAGCCCGGACGGTCCGGGTACCGGCGCCTGTGCAGACAGGTCTGTCTGCAGTGAATAATGCTTTGCTCATAATTTCCTCCTTCGCAGCATTATCTTTTATTAAGCGGCAGTAAGTGGTGCCCCCATCCTGCCGCCGGGATCCCAAGGCCTTTGAAATCCCACAGCGAAACCCCGCCTTTCCCTGCTTCGCACAAAAAAAGGCGGTACCTGATCGGTATCCGCCCATAAAGCTCTTATCTCCCTACGTTGGCATTATCCAAATCAGGTTATGGGTCGAAGCGATGCAGCTTCCTCTCAGCCGGCTCGGGCCAGCTCCCCTTATTGGCTATTATACATGTATTAACGTGAAAGACAAGTCAGAAATTTTTTGACCTGTCTCTCATATAGTTAAGGCGCTCAGACCGAGGCGCCGCGCTGCTGATCTACATACTGAACCATCTGCGCAAAGTCTGTCTGCGCGGCCTTTGCTATTTCCTCACTGTATCCGGCGATCAGATACGGCGCGTATCCGGAAATGTACTGTATGATCTGGTCGCACTCCGCCTCGTTCTTACAGGCCACTTCGTGCGTCTGGTGCGCCCGGTCGACCAGCATGGTTTTATACACTACAGTTTTTCCCGTAGGGATAAGGCCGTAGAGCTTGTGTACGGTGGTGTGCACCTGCTTGTACACCCAGACAAGCTCGTCATAGGGGATCAGCTCCGCCGCCATCCCGTGCGCGACCGCGAACGAAGGCGTGAGGTCCACATTATTAAAGGAGTTGGCGCTTCCGAGGGCCGCCGCCACCTGCTCCGGATTCATTCCGCGCTCCGCGATCTTGGCTTCCACCTTTTGCACATAGCCATTTCCGGCGAAATTCTTAAGGTTCCAGAACAGCCAGATCATACCGATCGCGGTCAGCACGATTCCCGCTATGAGCATGCCTGTATCCGTCTCGCTCGTATCCAGCGTTCGGAAATCCGCCTGATTGACAATTTCCACGCTGCTGAAACCGGCCGTCTCCAGATATTCGCGGAAGAACCGGTTCTCCTCGCTTCCCATGCTGCGCAGCCGGCCCTTGACCGATACCGTCGACTCGCTCAGATAATCCGTCTCTTCTCTCATATACTTGTCATTGTCCTCGATGATCTGCTCCGCTGTCTTCATAGCAGAGCCTTTCAGGTAGAGTCCCATCCATTGATTGTCCGAAGGGCGCAGGACCAGGAAATATTTTCCGTCTCCGTCCTCTGCAAAATAGTCAAATATGTAATTGTAATCCGTAAGCTTATAGTAATGGCCTGTCTCAAGCTGATCCTGAGTAAAATCGCTCAACTCCTTAAACTGGTTCATCCGGGTGGCCGCCGCCGATCCCAGGAGCGCCAGTCCCGCTATTAAACAGATCGCCGCCGCGACGATCATAGGAATGTACGTGCGCTTCGCATGCGCCTTCAGTTTATTTGTCAGTTCCCCCATTTCCCCTTCTCCTTCCTGTTTGCTTTACTGATAGGTTACTTTCGTGTTAGCTTCTCTGAAAACGTTCTCCCCCTGTTCGCAGCCTTCGGGAAGTACGATCTCATCCAGATGGATGCAGCCGCGGAAGGCATAGCGGTCCAGATATTCCATTGTGGACGGAATGCCTGCATGGCTCAGTCTGTAGCAGTCACGAAAAGCGTTTTCTCCGATCCTCGTAAATCCTTCGGGAAGAATGATCTCCTCGAGGGAAGCACAGTCACGGAAGGCGGTGCTTCCGACCGTCCGCCCGGTATCGGGCGGATTATCGTTGCCGACGGCAGCGGGATCGGTAAAGATCACACTGGTCAGAGTGATACAGTCGCGGAAAGCGCCGTCGCCGATCGTCACCACGGTACTCGGCAATGTCACACTTTTCAGACTTTGGCAGTCTCGGAAGGCGTTGTCTCCGACTCTGTCAATTCCCTCCGGCAGATTGATCTCTTCCAGCATCGTGCACTCGCGAAAAGCGGATCCGTTTATTGCCTGTACGGTCGCCGGAAGCGTCATACTGCTCAGGCTGCCGCACCCTCGGAAGGCATGTCCTCCGATTCTGGTGACGCCTTCCGGAATTTCTATTTTTTCAAGATTTGTACATTTTTCAAATGTGCTTCCCCGGATTTCTCTGAGTCCTTTCGGAAGTTGTACTTCGCGCAGAGCTTCTGTGCCAAAAAAGACATTGCCCCTGATCTCTGTGACAGGCTCCCCTTTGTAGGTGTCCGGAACTACGACTTTTGTCTCCTCATGGAGCGCCCGCGTGTAATAGCGAAGGCCGTAGCCGGTGTTGTTTTTCTCAAAGATCATGTGAGGCGTCCGGTACAGGAATACCGACAGGAGCATTGTGACAACCACAATGGCCGCTCCCGTCCCGTACACTTTGAAAACGCTCCGGCAGTTGTCGTACTCGCTCGCCAGCACGCTGTCGATCTCCGCGTCGGGCATCTCCTTTATCTTGTGGAGCAGCGATTTCTCGCTCGTGAACACGATCAGGCTTGTGACGAGCCAGACGACCGTGATGAGCGCCAGCAGGGCGACGCCGTACGCCAGCTTAAACTCCCGATAGAAGGCAAAGATGCTAAGGATCATAAAGAAGAGAACTGCGTAAATCGCCGTCGCGATGATCTTCTTTCTGGCCGCGTTCTTGTGGATGACTTTCATGCCGGCCGACTGTTCCTGCATGTATATTTTGACGTATGCTTCCAGTGCGTCTTTGGAGTTGTCGTAGGTGAGAAGCTTCTCACTGTAATTGTCCAGGCTGACCATTATTTTGTTCCTCTTTTTTTACGTTATTCCGTTAGTTCTCTCCGGCTGCGCGGGCTCAGGTGTCCGCCGACATGATGTACAGCCTCTGCCTGTAATTGATTCTCCTCCCGCAGTATTCGCAGGTCTTTTTGGTCACGTCCACTGGCGCTCCGCAGCCGCGGCAGTGAATGATATTGACGCCCGGGTGCAGCTCGTCCGGTTTTACGGCGTTCTCCCGCATCCTGATCCGGAACAGGTCCTCCCGCGCGTGAATCTTTTCCCCCTTCATCAGGATCCTGCGAAGTTTCACGGACAGGCGGATGTCCGGCCGGCCGTCCTCCCCTTCAGAAATCTGAAAGTCTCTGCACTCCAGAATGTCCGCGTCGACGGGTTCACCGTCTCTTCCGACTATCTCTATTTTTTCTCCCTCTCCGGCCGATTCGCCGTTTTTGTCCTGCTGCCCGTTATAGAGGTAGTAACTCAGTTCGCTGTGGAGGTTGTTGTAAAAGGTGCTCAGGGGGATCTCCAATTCGCTGAGGTCCTTTTCAAACTTGCGGATCAGCTGCGTCTGCTTCTCATACCTCTGCTGCGCGAGGCGCGTGATCACAAATGCGTGCGTCACAAAGAAGAGGTAGAAGATCAGAAGCGCCGGCGTCACGCCGAATACCACCGCCTTGAGCTTGTCGAAGAACATGAAGGTCCTTCCGGTCGTCCTGACAATGTAGAACGAGAGCGGCAGGCAGACCGCAAGGCACAGTATGAGTACTGCCGCGTAGAGCCCTGTATTTTTTGACTCCTTGTCGGCAAAATATTGCCCGCCTTCCCTTCGGTCCGCGTACTCGACGTTGTAGCTTGCTCCGCAGTAGGGGCACCCGTCGCTGAAGGCAGTGCCTTTCTCCTCATAGCCGCAGTTGGGACATGTGAAGGTCCCGGAAGCCGCGTCTGTGCCGAGATAGGTGTACTTGATCAGCGGGCTGAAATCTTTCTCCCTGTGTATGAGCGCATCGTTTCGGAAGTACTTTTTCTGAAGAACGATCCCGTCTCTCACGTCGTCGCCATGGGAGTGATCCGAAGAGCGGATCCGGATGTTGTGGTTCTCCCAGAACTCCGTCTGCACGCAAAGTCCGTATTTCTTAAGTATCTTAGCCTGTTCTTTCTCTGAAACAAATGTCATGCCGCACTAACCCTTTGGCCGGTCCCCATCGGTCGGCCACGCTTAATGATTGTTATTGTTATTATTGTTGTTGTTATTGTTGTTATTATTGTTGTTGGAGCTGCCTCCGCTGTAGCTGCTGCTGTAGCCGCCGCTGCTTCTGCTGACCTGCGGCGCGGGCTGCACTTTTCGAACGGTAAAGTTCGAATTGCTCGCGAAGACATACGCTATGTCGCTTATAATGCAGTGCATGTTATAGCGCTTTTTTATGTTTCCTTTTGCGTCTTTAATCTCGAATCCGGATTCATTTCCGTCTGCAGAACCGCCGTCCTTCAGTTCCCGGAATATGACTTCCGCATCTTTTTCACTGATCTGGTAGTACTGCATGAGTTTTTGCAGGTAAAACCAGGCTGTAAAATCATTGTACGTCTTGGGCTTAACCACGAATCATCTCCTCCATCTCTTGGTTTGAAAAATAGTAAAATTCAATATTTTGAAAGGGCAGATCCATCGCCTGCATGTGGTAGAACGCGTTGTTTCTCTGCTTATTATAGTGGACATTCCTGAGAGCTGTCGTTGTAAAGAATACATTGTTGGCCTCTGTTTTGGACAGGTACTGCCCGTACCGGCGCAAAAAAGGCATGAGGTCGTATTGATAGAAGCCTTCTCTGTCCGACGGCATCTGCTCCAGCACGCCTTTGTAGACCGCCTCATTGGCAATATGCCTCTGCTTGGTGCGGCCTTCGTCGCCGTAGACGATCATATCCCCGGAGAGGAGCTGAATGAAGAGCGAATTGTTGGCCGGGTAGTCGCTCTGCGCCTCCAGCACTTCCTTGCGGATATAGAGGCTTACATCGCTGTCCTGGGTGATGCATATGAACATCCTCTCTCCCCGCAGGATCTGCGACTTCAATTTGTACTCCGTGCCGTTGAGCGTCAGCACAAACGCGTCCGGATCGTAAATGTATCTGAGCGCGGCGTCCGCCTTGATCAGGTCCTGCAGAGGCGGGACGCCCATCGGAATACGGGGCGGCCGATAGTCCTCGGCAATCTGCGGGTGCATGCGGCTCAGGTACTCGTAAACGGTGTACATGTTTCCCGGATCAGGCCCGTACTGCATCTGTTTATAGAGTTCCTTCTGCAGAAGGCACGTGTAGCTTCTCGGAGAGTGGTACAGGTCCTTGACGAAGGGACAACCCGTTTTGCACAGATACAGGTATCCGCACCGGGCACAGGCCGGGTCAAAACCGACCGCGCCGTGCGCCGCCTTGATCTTGTCCAGGGCCGCCGCCAGAATATCGTCCACCTCATCCTTATAGATATTGCCGTAATAGAACTCCTCGTGCTTCTGTCCCCGCACGCAGGAATATATGTCTCCGTTCCTCTCTAAAAGGAAGAACTTGGAACCGCAGTTGTCGCAGTTTGTGCAGTACTCGGGCCCGAATTCCGCAAACCAGGCCGTATCCAGACCTTTCTGCAGCTCCGTTCCCTCAAAAGCTTCCCTGATCCTGTGGTAAAAATCCACCTGCTCTTCCTCCGACAGCGCCGTCAGAAGGCCTCCGCAGTTGTAGTCGAACCCGATCATGAAATTGAAATCATTCATGTCCAGGCAGGTCTCCCGGTCCAGGAAGCGTATATCCTCGATCATCTCCTCTGTCCGGAGGTAGTGCTCCTTAAAGATGGTCGCGGACACCTTCTTCTTGCCGGGAAGAGACTGCAGAAGTTCTATATTTTGAAGGATGCGCTGCAGCGTCGGCTCTCCCCCTTTGGTCAGCCTGAACGTATCGTGGAGCGAAAAAGGAAGGTCAAGGCTCCCGCTCACCGACACGCTGTAGTCCCGGATCGTGTCGATATGCCGCCCGAGATCATACAGATTTGTCTTTATGTGGGGGCTCCCGATCCGGAATCCCGCCCCGGTGATCAGCGACTCATTTTCTTCGTAATAATCGTGTATAAAAGCGATCAGATAGCGGAAATCCCCGGCCGACAGCGTCGTGACCTCTCCTCCGTGCAGGGAGATGTTGAACGGCATGACCTCTACGGCCCTGAACTTATTCACTGCGTACTGCAGCGTCTCCAGGGGGCCCTTGTCCGAGCCGGAGTCCACGGTATTGTCTTCCAGATAGCAGTACCTGCACTGCATGTTGCAGGCCATGGTCGGCACATATAATAAATGGATAAATCTCATTCTGTGTAGCTGTCTCCTTTTTCGGCTGCTCTTTCGGCTCTCCTCTCAACTCTTCTTAATAGTAGCACGTTTTGTGTCGCGGTTGTGTCACGGGGACGTATCCGCTGACACATTTTTTCGCAAGGCGAGGGTTGTGTCATGGGGACGTATCTACTGACTCACCTCTTAGCATTGACTAACCCCGACTGCAAATCAGATAATTAATAAATGCATGAACCAACATGCCAAACGATCATTATAGCCATATGAAAGGAGCAGCGCACATGAAATACAAATGTACAGTATGCGGTCACATCTATGACGAGGAGAAGGAAGGCGTAAAGTTTGCAGACCTCCCCGAGGATTGGAAGTGCCCTTTATGCAAGCAGCCCAAATCCAAATTTGAGCCCGTCGACGAGACAGCAGAACTCACTTGGGCTTCCGAGCACAAGATCGGCATCGCTTCCGACCTGAGCGAAGACATGAAGGAATTCCTTCGCGCTGAATTCGCAGGCGAGTGCAGCGAAGTCGGTATGTATCTGGCTATGTCCAGAGCCGCGATCCGCCAGGGTTATCCCGAAGTCGGCGCTTTCTATCGCCAGGCAGCCTTCGAAGAAGCCGACCACGCTTCCCGCTATGCAGAGATGCTGGGCGAGGTAGTCTCCGCCTCCACCAAGGAGAACCTCGAGGCTCGCGTCGCAGCTGAGAACGGCGCATGCGCAGGCAAGACCGCTTTTGCAAAGAAGTGCAAAGAGATGGGGCTGGACGCTCTTCACGACAGCATCCACGAGATGGCTCGCGACGAGGCGAGACACGGACAGGGCTTCAAGGGCCTTCTGGACAGATACTTCAAATAATAATCAGAGTAAAAAGAGACGGTTCCACCGGCACAAATGTGTCGGCGGAACCGTCTCTTTTTCACTTTATTCCACGGTATCGATCAGCTCGATCGAGTGCTCCATGTTCAGCTTCAGGCACATGTCGATGAACTTGTCGAGCGGAACGTCGTTGATCTGCTTGTTGGAACCGCGCATATTGATGGAAACAGTTCCGTTCTCCGCTTCCTTATCACCAAGAACCAAAATATAGGGATCCTTATAGTTCTTGAACTTCTTGATCTTCTGCTTCATGTTGTTGTCGGAGTAATCGGCCTCAACACGGATGCGCAGCGCTTTCAGTCTCTGCACGACCTTCTTCGCATACTCATTGTGCTCGGTTCGGATCGGAACGACCGCGACCTGGTAAGGGGACATCCAGAACGGGAATACGCCCTTGAAGTTCTCAATGATGATGCCGAGGAATCTCTCGATGGAGCCGAAGATCGCGCGGTGAATGACCACCGGCACCTTCTCGGAGCCGTCCTGAGCGGTGTACTTGAGGTCGAAGTTTCTGGGCAGCTGGAAGTCGAGCTGAATCGTTCCGCACTGCCACTCTCTGCCGAGCGCATCCTTGATCTGCAGGTCGATCTTGGGGCCGTAGAAGGCGCCGTCGCCCTCGTTGATCTCGTAGCCGCCCTCGCCGTATTTCTTGTCGAGGATCTTCTTCAGAACTGCTTCCGCGTCGTTCCAGAGCTCGATGTCGCCCATGAAATCGTCGGGTCTTGTGGAGAACTCGGCTCTGTAAGTGATTCCGAAGGTCTTGTAGATCTCATCCGCAATGCTGAGGATATCGTCGATCTCCGCCTCGATCATATCTTCCGTCACGAATGTGTGGTCGTCGTCCTGACGGAACTCCTGCACTCTGAGAAGTCCGTTCAGCTGTCCGGTCTTCTCTTTTCTGTGAAGCACGTCATACTCGGAATAGCGGATAGGCAGTTCCTTGTAAGAGCGGGGCTTTCTGCCGAATTCCATCATGGCGTTCGGGCAGTTCATGGGCTTTGCGGCCATGGTGTCCACTGCCTCAACAGAGTACTTCTCGTCCTCATCCTTGCCGGGAACGATGAACATGTTGTTCACATAGTGTGCCCAGTGTCCGCTGATGATCCACAGCTTATTGTTGTTGATCACGGGAGCGGAAATCTCCTGGTACTCGTGCAGATCCTGTACGTCTCTGGAGTACTGCATCAGAGCCTGGTAGAGCTTCCAGCCGCGAGGCAGCCAGTAAGGCATGCCCTGTGCCGTCTCATTGAACATAAACAGTTCCAGCTGCGGGCCTAGTTTCTTGTGGTCGCGCTCCATCGCTTCCTTGATCATCTTCAGGTGCTCTTTGAGCTGCTTCTGATCCGGGAAAGCATACAGATACACTCTCTGCATCTGATCCCTGTGCTCATCGCCTCTCCAGTAAGCGCCGGAAACCGACTTGACCTGGAAGGCCACATTCATCAGGAGCTGGGAATTGTCGATATGGGGTCCGCGGCAGAGGTCTACGAAGTCCTCGCCGGTATAATAGATGGTGATCTTCTCGTCATCGGGAAGGTCCTGAATGAGTTCGGTCTTGAACTTCTGGTCCTTGAAGATCTCGAGAGCTCTCTCCTTGGAAACCTCTTCTACTGTCCAGGCCTCTCTTCTCTTTATGATCTCCCGCATCTTATTCTCAATGGTCTTGAAATCCGCTTCCGTAATCGCAGTGGGAAGCACAAAATCATAATAGCAGCCGTCCGCAATCTGCGGTCCGATCGCGTACTGCACTTCCTTGCCGTAAATCTCGATTACTGCCTTCGCCAAAATATGGGCGAGCGAATGGCGGTAGACTTCCAGAAACTGTTCTTTTTCCATGATCTGAATCTCCTGTATCTGTATTTTGAACGATCGTAGTACGATATCCGCATAATTATACCACAATTCGGAAGATAAGTGTAAAATATCAATGAACCATGCGTATGAATACATACGGTTCGGGACTTGCGGCGCCTCGCGCGCCGCGGACTGCCCCGGAAAGGAGAAAACCATGCCTTCAACCTACGCCCACTATCGCTTCGGACAGGATGTGCTGAGAGCGCTCCCCGACAAATATCAGGAGGTCCTGCTGCAGGAAGAAGCCCTCTTCAGCATCGGCCTGCACGGCCCCGATATTTTGTTCTATTACAAGCCCTTCTCGCATCACGCGATCCACGGCGAAGGCGGCCGCATGCACAGGCTCACCGGGAGACAGTACTTCTCGGAAGCCGGAAAGACATTTCTTGAAAGAGGTCCCCGCAAGGCGGACTACGCCTATCTGTGCGGCTTTCTCTGCCATTTTGCCCTGGACCGCGCCTGCCACGGCTATATCAACGACCTGGCCGCCCTTGGAGAAGTGTCCCACGCGGAAATTGAGAGCGAGTTCGACCGCTTCCTGCTCGTGGAAGACGGCGCAGACCCCATTCGCAGTAACCTGGCGGCCCACATCCACGCTTCCCGCAGAGCGGCGAACGTGATCTCCGCCTATTTCCCCGGCGCATCGGAGAAAGTAATCCTCGAAGGGATCTTCTCCCTGTGGGGATTCAACCTCCTTCTCACCCTGCCCGGGCATCTCGGCTACCGGCGGGTGGACCGCCTCCTGCAAAAGCTGCCGGCCTACGATCTCATCCACGGCCATATGGTCAACCTGGATCCCAATCCGCTGTGCGCGCGCAGCAGTTCGGACCTGCGCAGGAAATACGAAGACGCGGTCAGCGACGCCGCTCATCTGATCCGCGAATTTCTCCCGGCTTTGCGCGGCAAAAAAGAGTGGTCCCCACTGATGGACTACGATTTCGAGTCGATTCCTGCCTCTGCGGACCGGGCGACGCATTGAACAGGTGCGACGGCGGTATTCCGGTCTGTATCTTATATCGCCGCATAGTGCAATCTCATATCGCTCATATTGCAAAAACAAGTGCCGCCGGAGCAGCCTCCGACGGCACCTGATCATCAAAACCAACTCTATTCAGTTCGGATCAGCAGTACTCAACAAATCTCCTGTCAACCCAGCCGGTCTTTCCGCCATAGGAAGCCCACACATAGTTGCCGCTCACTTTATCAGTTTTGATGCTGAAAACGGTTCCTCTGGAGATGCGGGCGATCTCGTTCTCATACTTGTAGCTGGGGTGATTGCGAAGTGCAAGATAGTTCTTCTTGACGACGCATCTAACGGATCTCCATGCACTGCGGCTCTCGCCTGCTCCGCCGTATTTGGCGGCTGTGCTTTCACCGCTGAGTGACAGGCAGTACCGCCCGATCATTTAACGAGGTGAAGCTTATCGATCTCCTCATCAGTAAGCTGATAGCAGCCATCGGATGTGAAGGAGCTCTTCAGGGCACTTGCCGACAATAACTGCGGATACTGATAGTTGGTGCTGGTAAAGACTCCATTGTCCATGCACTCCTTGACATGATCGGGATTGTCCAGCTGTGCGAATACCACCATCAGCCGGAAAACCGAGCCGGCGTCTACAATCGTCCAGTCGGTGCAGGACATGGAGTTAATTCCGGGATAAGCCTTCGTGATGTCGAATGCCAGCATATCATCCTTTGTATAGCCTGCCGATTTTTCAAAATCATAAATCTCCGCATAGTTGGTCAGTGTATCGCCCGCACTCTCGAATACAACGGCAAAGCCCATGACGCCGTTGTTTTTTCCAAGGAAATACGCCGAATACTCCTGGGTCTTTCCCTGCAGCGAGATCTTGCCGTTGAGAGAAGCAGGTTCTTCCCCGTTCAGGCCTTCGATCGTCTCGATCGCGGGTGCGCTTCCGAGCGCGCCCTGCGCATCAACGCCGTCGAGCTTCTCGACATCGGAATCCTCCGTTTTCTCGGAAGGGGTAATCGCTTCGGCAAACAAGGTGCCGCTTGCGAAAGCGCCGGTACCTGTGCCTGCACCCGCCTCTGCTACAGTGCCGTCGGCCTGTGCTGCCGCATCTGCCTCAGGTGCCGCTTCCTGCGCTGCCGCGTCTGCTGCGGGCGCTGCCTCTTCTTTGGCTGCGTCTGCCTCGGGTGCCGCTTCCTGTGCTGCCGCGTCTGCCTCGGGCGCCGCCTCTTCCGTCGCTGTCTCCGCAGGTGCCTGTGCCTCGCTGCTCGAAGCCCCTGTGCTTCCGCCGCAGGCTCCCAGCATCGCTGTCATAAGAGCCGCGCAGATCATAACTGCTATTTTACGTCTCATTCTTGCTATCCTCCCTATAATCTGTGAAATAGAATAATATCATACTGTAATCCTATCACAACTATCGGGTGTCGTCACCAAACAGCACAAAAAAGTATTATCCTAATATTTTTTCCGGGGTGCTGAATAATAACTATTGAAGTTGTTTTTCCAAATGCATATAATAGTAAAAGTTTTTATGAGTTTTCCGAATAAAACTCATGTTTAGTAATTCACTGCTGATTTATCAAAATATCGTCCGCAGTGAGTAAGTAAATAAGGAGGAAACACTATGAAAAAGTATTTTGCACTGCTTCTCGCAGGCATGATGGCTCTCTCTCTGGCTGCATGCGGCGGATCTTCCGCTCCTGCCTCTTCTGAGCCTGCTGCCGAGACCGAAGCTGCCGAGCCCGCTGCAGAAGCAGAAGGCACTGAGGCTGAAGCTCCCGCTGCCGACACATCTGCTGAGATCAAGACTATTGAGGCCGGAAAGCTCCACATGGCCACCAACGCCGCATTCCCGCCCTATGAGATGATCTCCGACAACGGCGGATTCGAGGGAATCGACGTCGAGATCGCAACAGCGATCGCACAGAAGCTCGGTCTTGAGCTGGTTGTCGACGACATGGAATTCAGCTCTGTCATCACTTCCGTTCAGGGCGGCAAGTCCGACATCGCAATGGCTGGTCTGACTGTCACCGAGGAGCGCAAGCAGAACGTTGACTTCACCGAGTCCTATGCGACCGGCGTACAGGTCATCATCGTTCCCGAGGGATCTGACATCAAGACCGTTGATGATCTTGCAAATGACAAGATGATCGGCGTTCAGGACGGAACAACCGGCTACATCTACTGCTCCGACACTGTTGAGAACGGCGGCTACGGAGAGGATCATGTCACTTCCTATCCCAACGGCGCTATGGCAATCGAAGCCCTCAAGGGCGGCAAGGTTGACGCTGTTGTCATCGACAATGAGCCCGCCAAGGCATTTGTCGCTGCCAACGAAGGTCTGAAGATTCTTGACACAGAGTACATCGTTGAGAATTACGCAATCGGCATCTCCAAAGAGAACCCCGCTCTTCGCGATGCAGTTGACGCTGCACTCAAGGAGCTCATCGCTGACGGTACTGTCAAGACAATCGTTGACAAGTACATCAACGCAGGGGAATGATCTTCCCGATGGCACTTTTACCGGGATCATTACTTTAGAGTAGACAACATCGCCATGCCCGGTACGGAAATGACCGAAGGGCATGGCGATTTTTTGAACATTTGATCTTATATTCATTCGGAGGTACAAATTTGGGCTCACTATTTGAGGATCTGGCCTCGCAATTCAATCAGGCCTTTATTGAAGCGGACAGATGGCAGCGCTATCTCTCCGGTATTGGTATTTCCTTTACTGTCACGCTGGGCGCGCTGGTGATCGGTATCATCCTCGGCGTTCTCGTCGCAGTCGTCCGCACGCTCCACGACCAGCAGAAGGGAAGCGACAGCCATGTGTTGTTGAACATCGCCAACACGATCTGTCAGGTTTATACAACGGTGATCCGCGGAACCCCTATGATGGTTCAGCTCCTGATCATGGGCTTTGTCATCTTCAAGTCGAGCCGCAATCTGGTCGGCGTCGCGATCCTCTCCCTGGGCATCAACTCCGGCGCCTACACGGCGGAGATCATCCGAAGCGGCATCATGTCCATCGATCCCGGCCAGATGGAAGCCGGCCGAAGCCTTGGCATGGATTACATCACGGTCATGAAAGATATCATTATCCCGCAGGCCATCAAGAACATTCTCCCGGCTCTGGGAAATGAGCTGATCACCCTGTTCAAGGATACTTCCCTCGTCACCGTGATCGGACTTACCGACCTCACGAAAGCGGCCCAGCAGATCCAGGCCAAAACATACCAGGCCTTCATGCCTTACATCGGCATCGCGATCATGTACCTCGTTGTAGTCATGATTTTGACAAAGCTCCTCGGAATCCTGGAAAGGAGGTTGAGAGAAAGTGACAGACGCTAAAAATACCACTCAGACCCCTGTACAGCAGGGAGAAGTCATGATCCATGTGGAAGACCTCAAAAAGTCGTTCGGAGACAACCACGTTCTCAACGGCATCACGCAGGATATCCGCAAGGGCGAGAAAGTTGTCATCATCGGTCCCTCGGGATCGGGAAAATCGACTTTCCTTCGCTGCCTCAACCTTCTGGAAGTGCCCACCAGCGGCCACATCATCTTCGAGGGAACGGATCTCACCGATAAAAACACCGATATCAACGCGATCCGCAGGAAGATGGGAATGGTGTTCCAGCACTTCAACCTCTTCCCGAATATGACCGTCCGCAGGAACATCACGCTGGCGCCCGTGCGCACCGGCTTTATGAAGCAGGAAGAAGCGGACGCCGAGGCGGAGCGCCTTCTGGCGCGTGTCGGCCTTCTCGAGAAGGCGGACGCCTATCCGGCCAGCCTCTCCGGCGGTCAGAAACAGCGTATCGCGATCGTGCGCGCGCTGGCCATGAATCCTGACATGCTCCTCTTTGACGAGCCCACTTCCGCGCTCGACCCCGAGATGGTCGGCGAAGTTCTCGAAGTTATGAAGGAACTGGCGGACTCCGGTATGACCATGGCTGTGGTCACCCACGAGATGGGATTTGCAAGAGAAGTGGGAACCCGCGTCCTCTTCATCGACGAAGGCATTGTCAAAGAAGAAAACACCCCTCAGGAGTTCTTCTCCAATCCGCAGAACCCCAGGCTCCAGGATTTCCTGTCCAAGGTGCTGTAAGATTGCAGAATCTGAGGCCGCCTGCAGGCGGATCTCCGAATATGAGTATAAGAAAAGCGCCGCTCGGATGCTGCACATGAGCATCCGGGCGGCGTTGTTTTTTGCGCTTTTCTGTATTTTGGCAGAAGCTGATCCGTTTAGTCGTTCACGAAATCCTGCCTGTAAGGATTGAAGATGTCCAGAAGGACGCCCGCTTCCTGGCAGACGCAGCCGTGGACCACGTCGTTCATCTTGAGCAGGGTGTCGCCCTTTTTAACAATGCTCTTGACGCCGTCGATCTCGAACTCGAACACGCCGCTCACGACGTAGGTGATCTGGGTGTGGGGATGGTGGTGGAGCGAGCCGACGGCTCCCTTCTCGAAGGTGTTCTCGACAACCATCAGGTCGTCGGAGTAAGCGAGCACGCGCCTTGTCACGCCGCCGCCCATATCCTGCGGTTTCACATCCTTGTAGTATACGTATCTGTCGTTTTTCACTGTTATCCTCCTCGTGAAAAATAAGATTGTGTGTCACTTTTTCAAAGCCATTTCTTCTTTCGGAACCACAGGACGCCCCCGACCAGGATCGCCGCACTCACCAGAATGACCACCAGATAGCCGTACCTCCAGCGCAGCTCCGGCATGTACACGAAGTTCATGCCGTACCAGCCGACAATCAGTGTCAGCGGCATGAAGATAACGGTGACGACTGTGAGCACGGTCATGATCCGGTTCATCCGGATATCCAGTTGGGTCGAGAACATCTCCCGAAGCTGAACGGTATAGTCCCGCAGCTGCTTGACCTGGTCCATGAGGCGCATGACGCGCTCCGTGAACAGGCGAAAGTAGCGCAGGTTCTCTTCTTTGAAGAATCCGTTTTCATTTTCCTCTAATTCCTGGCCCAAATCAAGCATTTGCTCATAGTGGATCCGCATATTCATGAGGAAGGTCCGGATATCGTTGAGCCTTTCCGGGTATTTGTCCAGTTCGCTCGCCAGGATCTCGTCCTCGATCATGCCGAGTTCCTGCTCGATCTCCACCAGGAGCCGGAGGTCCCTCTCTATAAGAAGTTCAAGAAAATCATACAGGAATCGCTCCAGAGACGGAAGCCTCCATCTCTTTCGCCAGGCGATCTTCTCAATGGTTTTGGCGGTGAACTCGCCTTTTTCAATGAAGACAATTCCTTTTTCGTCCAGGGCGAACGCCAGCTTGTGCGGCGGGCCTCCCCTCTCCGTGCGTCGGGGCACGTAGAAAGTACCTGTCAGCGAGTCAAAGTTGACGATCGCTTTCGTCTCCAGCACATCCGAAGGGTCCATGTCCATATCGATGACCATGTCGAACCGGTCCTTGGTGGCGGCCCAGGTCTCCGGATTAATGACGGCCACGTAGGGCGGATCTCCCGGTTTTCTGTCGTATATCTCCTGTGCGGTGCACGGGGTGAGAGTTTCTTTGATCTGGTAGTACATATGGGGTTCTCCTGGGTGTGTCAGTGGGTCGCGGTACCTGGTTAGCATTCTACCATATTTGCCGTGTCATGTGTGTCACGGGGACGTATCCGCTGACACATTTTGGGTACAAAATGTGTCAGTAGATACGTCCCCATGACACAACCTTACGGTATAATGATAACAGTTATTTATAAAAACACGCACGATCAGAAGATCAGAAGAAAGGATACTCCGTGAAAAAGACATATGATGTAATCATTATCGGCGCCGGCGTCGTCGGAAGCGCCATGGCGAGGGAGTTGTCCCGCTACAAGCTGGACATCGCGGTCCTGGAGAAGAACCTGGATGTGTGCTTTGAGACCAGTTCCCGCAACACCGGCGTCTGCCACGGCGGCTTCGCCTACGACCCTGGCTCTCTGAAAGCGCGCCTCTGCGTCGAGGGCAACAAGATGATGGGACAGCTGTCCGAGGAACTCGGATTCAGCTTTAAGCGCTGCGGCAAGGTCCTGGTCGGCAATACCGACGAGGAATATGAACAGCTGCTGCGCGTCATGGCGCAGGGCGAAGTCAACGGCGCGACCGGCCTTCGAATGATCGACGAAGAAGAGCTGCACCGGCTCGTGCCCGCCGTCAAGGGCAAGTTCGCTCTCCTGTCCGAGAACAGCGGGATCCTCGATCCCTTCATGTTCACCATCGCACTGGCGGAGAATGCGGCGCACAATGGGGCCGAGTACTTTTTTGACAGCGAAGTGACGGACATCCGCCGCGAAGAGGACGGCACCTGGACGATTGTGACCGTTCACGGCCTGTTCCACTCCCGCTGGGTCGTCAACGCGGCCGGCCTCGGCTGCGGGAAGGTCTCCGACATGCTCGGGCTCACCGGCTACCGCATCGTCGGCTCCAAGGACGACTATATCATCCTGGACCGCCGCCTGGGCCACTTGGTCCCCATGCCGATCTACACGGTCCCCTCCAACACCTACATGGGCATCCACGTCACCATCACCACAGACGGTAACGTGCTGCTGGGCCCGACCGCCGAGGAGACGGACGACCTCTCCTACTACGGCGTGGAGCAGAAAAACCTCGACTATCTCTACGAAGAAGCGGTCAAAATATGGCCCCACGTCGAGCGCAGCGACTACATCCGCACCTACAGCGGCATTCTGCCCAAGTGGGTCGACGAAAACGGACGAATCCAGGATTTCAAAATAGAGATCGTCGACAACGTCGCCCCTCACGCGGTCAATCTCGTCGGCATCGAGTCTCCCGGCCTGACGGCCTCTGTAGCGATCGCGCGCTACGCGATCTCAATGATGCTGGAGAGGGAGAAATTTGAGGAAGATCTCTCTTTTGACCCGATCAGGAAGCCGATCCCGCGATTCGAGCAGCTCTGTCCTGCGGAGCAGGCCGCTCTGATCGCAGAGAACCCGGACTACGGCGAGATCGTGTGCCGCTGCGAAAAGGTCACCCGCGCGGAGATCCTGCAGGCGATCCACAATCCGCTCGGCTGCGCGACGATGGCCTCCGTCAAGTACCGCACGCGGTCCATGATGGGCCGCTGCCAGGGCGGCTACTGCCAGATGCGCATCAGTCAGATGCTGGAGGAGGAGACCGGCCAGAGCGAGACCGAGCTGGTCTATATGAGGAAGGACGGGCATCCGTTCTTCGGAAAAGTGCGCGAGGAGGTGGAAAAATGATCGAGAGACGATATGTAGACGCCCTGATCGTCGGCGGAGGACCGGCAGGCCTCGCTGCCGCAACCGGGTTGTGGTACAGTGGGATCCGCGATATTTTGATCGTGGAAAGGGAAAAACACCTCGGAGGTATCCTGCGCCAGTGCATCCATGACGGGTTTGGGCTGACGCAGCTGGGCGTGACGCTCAGCGGTCCGGAATATGCGCAGCGCTATATCGACGACGTGGAGCGCATGGAAATCCCTTATATTACGAATGCGACTGTGCTCTCTGTCACTCCTTCGCGGGTCGTCACGGTCGTCTCGCGCGACGGTCTGGTCGAATATGAGGCAAAAGCCGTCATCCTGACGATGGGATGTCGCGAGCGCACGCGCGGCGCGCTGGCTATTCCGGGCGAACGGCCCACGGGCGTGTTCACTGCAGGGGTCGCGCAGGCCTACATCAACCTGTACAATCGCATGCCCGCCCGCGAGGTCATCATTCTCGGCTCCGGCGATATCGGTATGATCATGGCGCGGCGCCTGACACTGGAAGGGGCGCATGTACAAGGCGTTTTCGAGGTGATGCCCTATGCGGCAGGGCTGCCTCGCAATGTCGAGCAGTGCCTCAATGATTACAACATTCCGCTCTATCTGTCCCGCACGGCGACAAAGATCCACGGGAGCGACCGTGTGACCGGAGTCACGATCTCTGAGGTGGACGCCCACGGGAAGCCGATCCCGGGCACTGAAAAAGAATACGCCTGCGACACCGTGATCCTCTCTGTGGGCCTGATCCCGGAGAATGAGCTCTCCCTTGACGCCGGCGTGGAACTGGATCCGCACACGCGCGGCGCTTTTGTGGACGAGCACTACATGACCGGTGTGGAGGGAATCTTTGCGGCGGGCAATGTTTTGCACGTACATGATCTGGTGGACTATGTGTCCCTGGAGGCGGAGCGCCTGGCGATGTCCGCGGCCGCCTACATCAAAGACGGCTCGCTTCCCGCCTGTCCGCTGGCAGTGGAGTGCGGCGAAAATGTCGGGCATGTCATTCCGCAGAGGGTCAGCGGGACGAGCGGCTTCCAGCTCTCGCTCCGCGTCCGGAGGCCTCTGCGCAGCTGCACGATCAAGGTCACGCAGGATGGGCGCGAAGTGTTCTCCCACAGGATGCGCAAGGCGATCCCCGCGGAGATGATCCGGCTCGAGATTCCGGCGGCCGGGCTGTCCGCGTCGGGTGACCTGATGGTAGAGGCGATGGGGCAGGTTGAAGACGGCGGGGATGCCGGCGCGGCCGGTTCTGCGGACTGCGCTCCGGAAGGGAGGTAAGAGTGAAAAAAGAATACATCTGTATCATGTGTCCGAACGGGTGCCGCGTCGAGGTGACGTATGAACCGGCATCGGCTCCCGGCGAGGCGCCGGAGATTATATCCACATACGGCAACCTGTGCCCGCGCGGCGCGGGGTACGCGCGCCAGGAGCTCATCGACCCGCGGCGCACGATCGCCACGTCGATCCTGGTGGAGGGCGGCGAGCTGCCGCTGGCCAGCGTGCGCCTGACCGCTCCCATTCCCAAGGACCGCCTTCTGGACGCGGTGGCCGAAATCCGCAAGATTAAAGTGACCGCACCCGTTAAAGCGGGTACGGTCGTCATTCGCGATCTTTTGGGACTTAAGAGCGATGTGATTGTGACAAAAACGGTAGATGTGTCACGGGGACGTATCCGCTGACACATTTTGGCGGATGTGACAGGGGGACGTATCAACTGACACATTTTGTGTCAGTTGATACGTCCCCGTGACACACTCCTCAGCGACACATTTTTGTGTCAGCTGATACGTCCCCATGACACACTTCTCAGCTGACACATTTTTGTGTCAGCTGATACGTCCCCGTGACACAAAATGACACTCACACCGTTATATCTCTGATCCAGATTCCCTTGTTGACGAGTGTGAGGCCGATCACTACTTTGACGAGCTCAACCGAGCACACGGCCGCGTACATCGGCAGGATCGGCACCTGCGTGTAGTGGGCCAGATAAAAGGCGGCCGGAATGGACGCCGCCCAGCAGAAGCACGAGTCAAACAGGAAGGTGATGAATGTTTTGCCGCCGGAGCGGATGATGAAGTAGGAAGAGTTGTTAAACGCGTGGACCGGCATGAAGCAGGCCGTCACGCAGATCAGGCCGGCGGCCAGCGCGCGGATCTCGTCCGTCGTGTTGTAGATCTTCGGGAAAATGCCCGAGATCGCGAACATCAGGCTCGCCGAGATCAGGCACAGGAAGACAGAGAAAAGGGTCAGCTTCCAGGCCTCTTCCTTGAGCTCCCGGGCCTTCGATTCGCCCCACTCGCCCAGCTTCTGGCCGATGATGATCGCGATCGCGGAGCCCATCGAGATGAACGCGACGTTGAAGAGGTTGGCGAGCGTCTGCGATATGTTGAACGCCGAGACCACCGAAAGGCCCCGCACGCTGTAGCACTGCGTCAGCATGGCCTGCCCGCCGGACCACAGCGCCTCGTTGAGGAGGAGCGGCGTTCCCTTCTGTATGCAGCTCAGCGTCAGGTCCGCCGGCACGTACAGGCTTCGGAGCGCGCCGACCACAAAAGGCACCCGCTCCGCGTGCGTGTGCGCCCAGACCACGATGTATGTGAGCTCCACAAATCTTGAAATGACGGTCGCGATCGCCGCCCCGACAACGCCAAACGCGGGCGCTCCGAGTTTTCCGAAGATCAAAATATAGTTGCCCACCAGGTTGACGCCCACCGCCAGGAAAGACGCGATCATAGGTGCGATCGTCTCGCCGTGGGACCGGATCGTGGTGCCGTAGGCTTGCGTCAGCGCAAAAGGAAGAAAGCCGATGCACATCACGCCCAGATAGCTGCGGGCCGCCTGCATCGTGGCTTGCACCGAGCCTCCGCCGCCGTCCTCGTGCAGATACAGATTGATCAGCGGTTCGCCGTAAGCTCCGAAGACGGCGATTCCGATCAGCACAAGAAGCACAGACATTATGATCTGCAGCCGGAACGTTCTGCGGACGCCTTCGTGATCTCCTTTGCCGCAGTACTGCGCGGTGAAGATGCCGATTCCGGACAGTCCCCCGAATACACACAGGTTCCAAACAAATAAGAGTGAGTTCACGATCGACACCCCAGTCATCGGGTCTGTGCCGATGCGACCCACCATGATATTGTCCAACATATTTACAAAGTTCGTGATGCCGTTCTGCAGCATGATCGGCAGTGCGATCATCATCGTGTGGCTCACGAACTCTCTCTTAAACATAGCGCGTAATAATTTCATCAGTTCTGACCTTTCAATTTCTGACCTTTCAATTTCCGGTAAAATGGCCGATACTTACTATAGCATCGGTTCTAATAGAATTCTATCTTAATTGTTATTATTTTTGCGGGGTGTGTCACGGGGACGTATCCGCTGACACATTCTGTGTCACAGGGACGTATCCGCTGACACATTTTGTCCCAAAATGTGTCAGCGGATACGTCCCCATGACACAAAATTTCATTTTCCTGTTGACCTTCCAGTCTGTGGAAGGTGTAAAAAGGAATCAGAAACGAGGTACAAAGCCATGAAGATCAACCAGGTAGAGGAACTGACCGGCATTTCCAAGAAGAATATCCGCTTCTATGAAGATCAGAAGCTGATCAGCCCGCAGCGCAATTCCGCCAACGGCTACCGCGAGTACTCGATGGAGGACGTGGCCCTGCTCGGCAAGATCAAGCTTTTCCGCAAGCTGGGCATCCCCATCGAATCGATCCGGAAGATGGAGAGCGGCGAGCAGCAGCTGGACGACTGCCTTTACAAAAAAGTGCACGAGCTGAAGGCCGCCCGGCAGAGCGCCGAGCAGATGCAGATCGTCTGTCAGGAAATCCTCTCGAAGCAGGCCCGCTTTGACAATATTAATTCCGATATCTACCTGGAGGAGATTGAAAGGCTCGAGAAAGGAGGAACGCAGTTCGTGAATGTGGAGCAAAAAGACAAAAAACAGTCCACTGTCATTCCGATCATCTTTGCGGGACTCATCGTCCTTTTGATGATCGCGCTGACCGCGCTTGTGTGGTACTTGAATTCGGTCGATCCGGCGCCCTTCGGCGTGGTACAGGTCATCACACTGGTCGCGCTGGCGGTATGTGCGGGCGTCATTATCGCCTGCAGGGAAAGGATTAAAGAAATAAAAGGAGGAGAATTAGATGAAGCTCGCAACTATTGAGAACTGGCCCGGCAAGAACTACGAGGTTCTGGGCCTGGTAAAGGGAACCGTCGTCCAGAGCAAGAACCTGGGCAAAGACTTTATGGCCGGAATGAAGACGCTGGTGGGCGGCGAGATCGTCGGCTACACGGAAATGGTCGCGGAGGCGCGGGCCATCGCCACAAAGCGCATGGTCGACGAAGCTGAGGCGCTGGAAGCCGACGCCATCATCGGCGTGAGATACGGCTCCTCCTCTGTGATGCAGAGCGCTGCGGAAGTGGTGGCGTACGGGACGGCGATCCGGTTCGTAGATTAAGTGTGTCACATCAAAATGTGTCAGTAGATACGTCCCCGTGACACAAAAGGCCCCCGCCATAATGGCGAGGGGCCTTCCTGTCACCTCTGTTCAGTCCGAAAACCTCACTGCTTCTCAAGCGTGATCCTGACAACGTCGTACTGCTCAGGAACCGCAAACTCTTCCTCGGGGACCACATAGCCCGCCGCCTTGAGAATGTGAACTGTATATTTGCCGGGGTCAACCTTGAAGGCGGCGCATCCCGTGTCGTCTGTCTTCTGCATCATGCACTGCGTATCGGAGCAGAACTGCACGGCCGCACCGACGACCGGCGCGCCTTCCGTGTCCGTGACCAGGATCAGATAGCCGTCATTAAGAGGCGTCACCTCAGCTTCTTTGCCCCCGGCGTTCCCGGAGTCTCCCGCGTTCTCAGCGGCCTGCGCCTGCTGAGCATTGCTTTTATTGTCCGAAGAACCGCCGCATCCGGTCGCGATCACTGCCACCATTGCAAGAACAAGTACAAGGCTTACCATCTTTTTCATTTCTGTTTTCTCTTTATTTATTAATAATATGTGTGTTGAAATTGATTAACTTTGTTTGATCTATATTTCGATATACGCACCTGCGCGCAAGCATCCATGCACAGTGCGCCAAAATATTGCCCGTCCTGCTTTGCCAAACTTAATGCACGTTCGGCCTGCCTCTGCTTTGGCAAGATCTGCCGGTCCCGTCAAATCCTTCCGATCAGCTTCTGATATACCTCTTCGGCCACCGCCAGCTTGTACATGAGCCGCGATGGCTGCGGCTCCAGCTCGATGTGGTAAGACTTGATGACAGGCTCGCCGCCCTCTCTCACCCCTATGGCAAAAAATACCTGCCCCGGCTTCGACGCCTCCGGATTGGCGGGGTCCACATTGCCCATGGTGCCGGTCACCCCGATCCCGATATCCGCTTTATAGGCTCTCATGCAGGCAGCCGCCATGGCTTCCGCCGTCTCCCTGGAGTAAACCGTGTACCTTTCGAGTATTTCTGAGGGTACGCCCTGCAATATTTTGGCCTCATTGCAATAGGTGATGAAGGCGCCCTTCAAGACCGCCGAGGAACCTTCCGTATCCGTGATCAGGGATGCGATCTGGCCTGAGGTCGCGCTCTCCATCGTGGTGATGGTCAGGTTCTTCTCTATGAGAAGCCTGGTCAGAGCTCGATAGTGCTCGCGGATCGTCTGCTCAGAGTAGTTCATCTCGTTTCTCCTCTCCCGGCCTGTTTTGTAGTTCCAACCGGCCGTATATCATGGTATTATGGTAATGGTCAGAGCCCGGTGCGTCGGATTGTGCTCGACTCTTAAATCAGAGTTTATGATCGAAATCTGAACCGGGGTTCTTCTTAAAGGGGGTAAAGTATTATGAATCGCAACGACAAGCTGCGCCGCAGCAATTTCATCTTAATCGGAATCGTGGTCCTGATGCTGCTCTACGGGATCATAACGCGGATGATGACCGGAGACACTTCGCTCTACATCTTCGGCATTCCCGTCATCCCGCCCAAGACGACCGAGGAAGAGAACACCGGCAGCGAAGGCAGCCAGGCGCCATCTGAGGATGCGCGCGCGCTGTTCGAAACGATTGATCAGCTGCTCGGATAATGACGAAAGGGGGACGCCGCGTTAAGCGAAAGGTTTCCATTTCCCCGATGGCTTTGGAATTTATTAACCCTGAATATGAGGCATTATGCCTAAACTAACGAGAGGTGTTGCAAATGCAACACCTCTCCTATTTCATTTTCTGCACTCATCTCTTCTCGTCGGCCTTCTTCAATTCCTTCAGCCATTTCACAAGACCTCCGTTCTCGTAAAGAGCTTTCATCTTTCCGAAGCTCCGTCTCTCTTCACTGACAGCCGCAGTAAGAAGTCCCATAACGCCAAGCCAGCCGACACTGGTCGCGTCGACTTCCGAGAGCGTCATCTTATCAAGATTCACTCCCCTGCTCTTTAATATGTCCCTGTAATACTTGAGTCCGCATTCAGGATGCTCGTGGTTAAAACCGTAAATGGCATCCTCTATTTTGCTCAGAGTTCTCTCAATATCCTCTCCATTTTCCAGATTAGGAATATATTTAGTCAGTCCTTCAAACATATGCTCCCCTCCTGCTGTTGCACCTTGTAAAGCGAACGCGGGGTCCGCTCTGTTTCTGCGTATTACCCTAACTCTATTTTATACCACGGCGGCGCAGATAGCACCCCCATTTTAATCGACCTCTGGGGTTCCGTGACCTCTGGGGTCACGTGACGCACCTCCACAAATGGAAAGACCTCCCCCTGCATCGGCGCCGATGCGGAAGAAGGTCTCCCGGAAGGAAATGGAAAACAGTGTCTCAGGCAGTGCCTTATCACTGATTTACCTATATTCAGTTGCTCTCACCAAAGCAGATCTTCTTGACGATCGGCGAGAGCGGTTTTCTCATGATCTCGATCACCTTGCCGGTGACCAGGGCCGCGAGAATCGTGCCCTCTCTGATGCGGACGCCCGGATCCCTGAAGGGGATCAGGTGCAGGCAAAAGATTGTCAGCAGAACGCCGATCAGAACGACCGCGCAGTCAACGACTGTCTTGACCTGCGGGAAGGGCTTCCCGACTTTCTTGGCAATGGCCATCGTCATACCTTCCATAGGCATGGGGACGAGCTCCACGTCCAGATACAGGAAGACACCAAATGCCACTAAAACAATACCGATACACTGCATGCCCAGACGACCGATGTACCCTCCGGGGAGAAGGAAATCGCCAACCATCCACTTGGTGAAATTGACAAAATAGCCAAAAATCGTGGAGAAGATGATCTGGGTCAGGTTAATCGGGTTAAACTCTTTTCCCAGAAGAATGACCTGCACAAGGATGTAAATACAGAAAACGATAGTCACGCAGGTTCCGGGCTGCATTTTCACAATGTCGCTGATGACATACGGAAGAGAGTTGACCGGGGAAATACCCAGGTCGGAATTGGCGGAAAACGCCACGCCCAATGCCATAAAGAACAAAGCTATGCAATAGAACAGTACTCGGATCCCCCACTGGGGAAGTGTGCTTTTTCTCATATTGTTCTCCATGTCCTGTTCATTTACGGAGGAAGCCCGGTCAGAGCCTCCCCCGCAATGATGAGGAATATAATATGTTATTGGCAGTATAGATTACTCGTCGACTCCAGGCGCCTCAATATTGTTTTCTTTCAGATATTTCTTCTGGATCTTCTTGTTTGCAAGATAAATAGCAGGGAAGATCAGCAGAGGCAGGTTGAGGTATCCGAGGATGGTGTAACCTGTGGATACAAGCTTAACGATACCGATCTTGGAAGCAGCTGCGCATGCGAGCAGCAGTACGACTACAAGAAGGCCGTCCTTAAGAGGAGCTTCTTCCGTAGGCTTGCGATAGAGCTTGGAGTATCTTGCAACGGCACCGAAGCTGAATCCTACAGCAGTGGAAAGAACAGCGATGAAAACTGTGATAACATACACGAGCTTCAGGCCGGAGAATCCGAGCGCGTGCAGTGTGCCGTAGAAAGGAAGCGGGTTGGTTGCTGTGTCGAGAACATCGTAATTCTCAAGTGTTGTGGCGGAAAGGAAGAACAGGGTCAGTACGACGAGCATGAGAGCATTTCCGCAGACACCGATGATAGCGCCGAGTCTTGTGGTCTTGCGATCAGGAAGAGTCGGAGCGATGGAAGAAATATTACCGATAACGTTAGCCTGGAAGGAAGCATAGATGATGCCGCTCCAGATAGCTCCTAAGAAGCTGGGGTTGATACCGGCAACTTTTCCGGCGCTTACGTTCGAGAGTGCCTGGCCGAGGTGAAGCTTGCCTGTGGTCGCGCACATGATGATGATGATCGCAAGAACTGCGATAACAAGATACATCATGTAAGAAGATGCACGGGCAACAAGCTTTGCACCGTATGCGCAAAGAAGACCTGCGCAGATAATAACGGCGCCTACACCTACCCAGTAGTTCAGGCCGAACTGGCTGTTGAGCAGGTTTCCGATTGCGCTGAGGGATCCGCCGAGAGCGGTCAGCATAACGACGATGAAGGAGAAGTCAAGAAGATACACGATCCAATCGATTCCCCAGACTTTCTTGGTCCAGTCTGCGTAGTTGTAAGTCTTGTAGATTCTCGAAAACTCTGCTGCGCAGTAAATGCAGTAGCCGAGCAGGCCCATGGCCAGAATGCTTGCGAGAGCGCCCCAAATTCCGTACTTGACCCAGTAAACGAGGATCTGTGTACCGGATGCTACGCCGGGACCGAAGTGTGTGCCCATCCATACGCAGGCCATTCCGATCGCGATTGATAAATTTGACTGTTTCTTATTCATTTTTTCCTCCTTATATATGTGCTTTTACGCATATCTATCACTGCTTACGGTTTCCCCTGACCGTAAGCAGCAACATTCTTAAGGTAGTGGCTTATGCCTGTCAGCGAAGCAGTGCTCCGGAAATGACCATCTGCTGTACCTGGGAGCTTCCTTCATAGATGGAAGTGATGCGGACGTCACGATACAGACGCTCGATCTCGTACTCCTGAGAATAGCCATAGCCGCCGTGCAGCTGCAGAGACTTGTTGACGATCTCGATCGCAGCTTCGGTTGTGAAATATTTTGCCATGGAAGCAGCCTTGGTGGCGTCTTCCTTGTTGTCCATGAGCCATGCTGCGTTGTAGACAAGGTTTCTTGCCGCGTTGAGCTTGGTCTCCATATCCGCCATCATGAATGCCAGAGCCTGGTTCTTGCAAAGAGGCTTGCCGAACTGGATGCGGTTCTTGGTGTGCTCAACAGCCAGGTCCAGAGCTTCCTGCGCGATGCCCAGTGCCATGGAAGCGACGCCGACACGGCCTACGTTCAGAGTCTTCATAGCGTTGATGAAGCCCATGTTCTCCTTTCCGAGCAGGCAGTCTGCGGGAACGCGGACATCTTCCAGTACCAGATCGCTGACCGGAACGCCGTGCTGGCCCATCTTCTCCTCGTGCTTGCCTACGGATACGCCGGGCAGATCCTTGGAGACGATGAAAGCGCTGATGCCCTTTGTGCCCTTATCCGGATCCGTCTTAGCATAGACGATGTGATAATCCGCGATGGGAGCCATTGTGATGAAGCACTTTACGCCGTTGAGGATGTAGCTGTCGCCGTCCTTGACTGCCTTTGTCTTGAGGGAGCCCGCATCGGAACCTGCGTTGGGCTCGGTCAGAGCGAAGGAGATCTTAATGCTGCCGTCAGCTACGCCGGGAAGATATTTTGCCTTCTGCTCTTCTGTTCCGGACAGAAGGATCGGCTGTGTGGACAGAGAGTTCGCGGAAGAGATGAACAGAGTAGCTGTCGCGCACTTCTTAGCGACTTCTTCCATAACACAGACATAGCTGCGCATATCAAGGCCCAGTCCGCCGTACTCCTCCGGGATCTTCAGGCCGTAGAATCCGAGCTCAGCCATCTCCTGGACGACTTCTTCCGGAAATACGTTGGTCTTGTCGATCTCGCCTGCGATGCCGGCCAGTGTGCCTTCCGCAAACTGCTTGGCCATCTCGCGGATTGACTCGTGATCTTCGTTAAAAAATGCACTCTTCATAGTTTTTTTCCTTCCTTTTTGAAATGCCTTTATTGTATTGCCTTTAAATAGTTACCCGTTGTTCCTACCGCCTTAAGTCCGTCCGCATCCGCTGCGTTCTTCGCGGCGATCTCTTTGAGCTCGCCCAGGCGTACCTTTCCGCTCGCTGTCATGGGCAGCTCCCGGAATGTAAAAATATATTTCGGAATCTTGAAATAGGAAAGCCTTGACCTCAGGAATTTGAGGAGCGCCTCGGCGTCGAGCTGTTTTCCGTCCTCGACGACGATGCAAGCCGCGATCTCCTCCTGTGTGAACACGTTAGGGACGCCCACGACCTTGACCTCTTTCGTTACTCCGCTCTCGATGATCGCTTTTTCGATCTCGCGGGGGGATATATTCTCCCCGGACCGGATGATCATCTCTTTTCTTCTGCCTGTGATGCAGATCTCGTCAAATTCATTGAAATACCCGATGTCGCCGGTCTTAAGCCATCCGTCCTCGGTCATGGTCTCCGCCGTCTCCTTGGGCATCTTGTAATACTCTTTGAAAATATTGAATCCCGCCAGCTCCAGCTCGCCGGGCTTTCCGAATTCTCTCTTTTTTGTCCCGTCGGGATTGACCACCGGATCCGCTTCCGAACTCCATCCGACGATCTCGCCGGTGTTAATGTCGCGGACTCTCGCCATCGTGTCCTCATAGAAGGCGCCGCCCGTGACTTCTCCGCTGCGAAGCGGGTTGTCCCAGTCTGAGAAAGAGCCGCTCGTGGAAGCTTCTGTCATGCCAAAAGAGGGAATCAGGTGCGCCTGCGGGAACCGCCTGCAGATCTCCTTGAACTCCTCGGTCGTGATGACGCTTCCGCCGATGATGCCGGACCTGAGGGAACTTCCGTCGTATACTTCGTTTCCTTCCTTGCGGACCAGCGCCAGGTACATGCTGGGAACGCCCAGCATCACTGTGCAGCGGTAATCGCTGATGGCCTCCCAGACCGCCTGTGTCCTGAAGGACGGGACGATGTGCATGGTCATGCCGACGATGACGCTTCCCGCCAGCGCGGTGTTGAGTCCGAATCCGTGATACATGGCGACGGATACGACCGTCTTGTCATCCGTGGTCCACCGCATGCACTTCTGCACATGCAGGTTCACATTTACGATCCCGTAGTGCGTCAGCACAACGGGCTTGGCCCTGGACGTCGTGCCGGATGTAAAAATGATGCAGGCGGGCGTCTGTGCCGACAGAGTCTCGAGATTCTTTCTAACTTCCTCCACCGGAAGGTTCTCCCTGCTTCTCTCCGAGAAATCCCCCGGGCGAAGCCATTTGCCGGCCTCCCTCTCTTCGATGTGAAGGAAATACCTTACCTTGGGCGTTTTCCTGCGGATCTTCGGGATCATCTCGTCAAAGATGCTGTTTCTGGCCCCCGACCCGTAGAACACCACTTCCACGTCCGCGCGGTCCAGCTGGTCGATCATCTCGTCTATGCTGTTGGCCGCATTGAGAACGACGACGACCGCACCGATCTTGTAAAGGGCAAGTACTGCCTGAGCAAAAGCCGGAGAATTCTGGCTCCAGATACCCGCGTGCGTTCCTTTCCGGATGCCGTAGGCCGTCATAAAGCGCGCCGCCAGAAGATCCGTCACCTCGTCAAATTCCGACCATGTGCAGGTCCAATCCTCAAATTCAATTGCTGTCTGCTGTCCGATACGCGATACCGTCTCCTTGAGGCATCCGCCGATTGTCTTTTGAACCAGTTCCATTCCGGTACCTCCGGTGAGCTCATTGTGCCGGATCTCGCGGGCAGGATGGCCTGCCCGCCTCCGACGCTTTTGAATAGATTAGTAATACAGATAGAATCGATTGTTTACAGCAGATCTTTAAAGGTCTCGATCGCAGTTCTGGCCTGCTCGTAGTTGACCATCTGGCGGTCGATCTCGATCAGTACGCAAGGGATCTGCGCCTGATCACATGCGCGCTTGATCAGAGGATAGTCAAATTCCTCGGGATCGCAGAACTTGGTCATCAGGACCAGAACGCCCTGCGCCTTTGCCGCCTTGGCGTCCTCAACGATCTTGTCAACGCGCTTTTTCTCTACGTCATAGAGAAGGCTGCAGTTGTCCATCGCGCAGAACTTGGATGCAAGGCGATCCAGTGCGCTCTCGCCCTCTGCGGGAGCGTCTGTGCGGTACTGTCTGCTCTCGGCCGCGACGTCGTCGCATACGATGCGCATTCCGTTGTCGTCCAGGATCTCAAGGAGTCCGGGCGCGTCAGCCAGAATACCGGTCGTCATGATGCGGATCTTGCCTTCGTCAGCTGCCTCTGCGTCAAGGATTGCCAACAGCTCATTTACGAGAGCTGTGTGCTCTTCTTTTCTCATGAAGAAGGCGCTCTTGAAGATGTCGCTTCTCTGTGCGCTCGTGATCTCGGCGTGCGCTGCCAGAGCGGGAACCAGAGCTCTCATCGCCGCGTTGTGGGCGTTGTAAACTTCGATGGACTCCGCGAGCTTCTCATCCTCAAACTTAAGTCCGGTCGCATCCTCAAGGCCCTTGATCACGTACTCGTAACCGGCCTTTGTGAAAGTGTGGCCGAAAGCGGGCTTTCTGTTCTGGGGATAGGTCATGGCGATGAAGGGAATGCCCTTGACCGCGTATTTCCAGTTCTGTCCGATGACCTTAAGGGAATCGCAGAGGCTGGGGATCACGATCGCGGATGCCCCGTCGTATGCGCCCTTTACGCCCAACTCGACAATGCTCTGCATGATGGTGCAGATAAATGCCGGGAAGTATTTTTTTGCCTCGTTGATCTGAATGTCAGCGCCCCATACGCCCATGGGGACCATTCCCATTGAGTGGATGATCTCTTCGGGTGTGTAGACAGGTGCGGTCAGGACCACCTTGCGGCCCTCTGCCAAATATTTGTCCATCAGCTTCCGGGGGCTTGTCGCAGCCTCATGGAAGCAGGCGAGTAATTCCTGTTTGTTCATTTATTCCTCCTTTTTACGGAAAGTGATGTTTAAAAGCGGTAAAACAATGCTGTCAGGACGCCTGCGCAGCCGTCAAAACAGCGCATGCGATAAGCTTTTTATCACTTCCGTGCTTCCATAATCTCCATGAGTCCCTGAACGCGGGTGTCGTACTGTGCCTCGGAGAAGTTTCTGGGATCTGCCTGGTCGCCGTCGAAACTTGCTACAGGGATATCGCACTCTTCGCCGATCTGGCGGCTCATCTCATACATGAATCCGCTCCAGAGCTTGCAGCTGCGGTTGGTGTGGACCAAAAGTCCCTCGACCTTGTTGTTCTTGCACAGCGCGACGCGCTTGTCGCGTGCATACTCGAGATTGATGGCGTTAGGCACCTTGCAGTACGCGCGGCACATATCGTCAAAGTCGTCATAAATGAATCCGAAAGCGTCGGCATAAATGGTCGTGACCATGTTGATGCCTCTGCTCTTAAGACCGGTGGATGTCACGCGAAGCCAAGGCCAGCATGCGATGCCTTCGAACATGATCCTGTATTTTTCCTCTGTGCGGAATGTGCTGACGCCCTTTGCGTGGTTCTCCTCATACTCCTCATAGAGCTTCTCCATAGCTTCCGCCGCTTCAAGCTTGCCGCGGGCGGTGACCATGACTGCCATGTGGTTGAGCAGGTCAAAGCCGTTGAAAGGTGAGGGCTCATAGTGCGCGCAGGCTGTAGCCTTGAGCCATGCGCGGCTGGTCCTGCCGCTGATCTCTCTGACTTCGTTGTACTTCTCTTCGCTCCACTTCTTGCCTGTGATCTCTTCGAGCTGGGCGATCGCCGCGCGGAACTGGTCACGAACGTAAGCGACCTGCGCGTCGGATACCTCATAGTCGGGGTTGAAGGGGATATCGATCATGATCATGGGGATGTTCAGTTCCTTTGCCAGGTTCTCATACCACTTGATCATGCAGTTGCAGATGTTGTTGCAACAGAGGAGGAAATCGGGCTGGGGCATATCCTGCTCCGGAGCGCTCTTGATCTTGGCGTATGCAAGGCTGATTCTCGCATAAGCGCAGATGTCGTTGGAGTAGCCGTCTGCCTCGGAGATGTTGCACATGCGCTCGCCGGCGCCGCGCGCCGCGATGCCTGCTGCCTGGTTCTCGGGATAGACTACGGCCAGGCCGAGAGTCTCGGGAATTTCTACAGGGAAGTTACTGGAGCACCAGCCTACCATTTCACCGCGCTCCTTAGCGGCCTGCGCTGAAGAATAAGCTTCTGCGGCGATCTTTCCAAGTCTTGCCTTTGCTGAATTCGGATCCAGCGGCGGGCGTTTTTTCTTAACTTCTTCTGCCATATCGATCGTTCCTTTCTGTAAATATTCAGCCCACCGTCTCAAATAGCTAAGTATTTGAGACGCGGGGTACTGAAGGATTACTTATTTCTTAACTTGTTTCTGGTATGCATAAAGCGCTGCGCCGATCGCTCCGAATAACTGGGCATCAGGAGAGAATAATATAGGCTGCCCGATACTCTGCGACAGAGCATTTCTGACGCCTGCGTTCTGCGCAACGCCTCCGCTCATACAGACATCCGGAACTATATTGATGCGCTTTGCCAGGTTTCCCACGCGGACTGCCACGCTGCTGCAGATGCCCGCGATCAGGTCTTCCATATTCACGCCGTTGGCCAGCTGGCTGATCACTTCGCTCTCCGCGAACACCGTGCAGGTGCTGGAGATCTGTGCCGGGTTATTGGACTTCTCGCAGTAGGCCGCGAATTCGTCTACCGGTACGACCAGGATATTCGCCATCACATCGAGGAATCTCCCGGTTCCGGCCGCGCACTTGTCGTTCATAAGGAAGTTGTTCATGCGGCCTTTTTCATCCAGTGAGATCACCTTAGCGTCCTGACCCCCGATGTCGATGATCGTGCGGACAGTAGGGAATGTGTGGTGCGCGCCCAGTCCGTGGCAGGACAGCTCGCTGACGTTATAATCCGCGTTCTCATAGCGGTTTCGTCCGTAGCCTGTAGCCGCGGTCGCCGACAGGTCGTCCCATGTGACGCCTGCCGCCTCCAGGGCCTGGCTGACTGCCAGCTCGGGGCTCTTCGTCCCTATGCCCCCCACAAGAAGTGAGGAGCCGACGATATTTTGACCATCTTCCATGACTACGCATTTCGAAGTGGTCGATCCGATATCAATTCCGAATGTATACATTGTCTGATTATTCCTTATCCTGCCAGATGTAGAGGGAACCGTCTTCCAGCATCTGATTGATCTTCTCTTCGGAGTAGCCGATCTCCTCAAGGATCTCGCGGCCCTGCTCGCCGATCATGGGAGCGGTCCTGCCGTCGATCTCGCCTTCGGACTCAAGACGGACAGGCGTGTGGGTTGCCTTGCGGACTACGCCGTTGGGGCATGTGACATCGTAGAAAGCGCCGACGGCGTGTGCCTGAGGATCGTTCATGATGTCGTCCCAGCTGTACGCGATGCTGTGAGGGATGTCGCCCTTTCTGAGGATCTCATCCATCTCCTTGACGTCGTGCTCGAGGAAAGTCTTCTGGATCTCATCCATAAACTCCTTGATCAGGCCCTTTGCGAGCATGTCAGACTGAGGATAGTACTTGCCGCAGTCGATCAGGTCCTGTCTGCCGATGGTCTTAAGGAACTGCTCGAATCTTACGTTGTAGTCAGGGCATGCGCACTGGATGATACGGTCATCGGATGTGCGGTATGCGCCGTTGAAGGGGTTCTTGTTGTCGTAGATCGAGATCGGATAGTCGTGAGCCTGGCCGTCATACTGAACGCCGAGGAGCATCATGGACATGTTGAAGATCGCGGTCTCGTAAAGGCTCGTTGTGACGAAGTCACCCTTGCCGGTGAACTGTCTGTTGTACAGAGCGGTGATGATACCCATAGCGAGCATCAGGCCCACGTTGTTGTCGCCCAGGCCGGGGATCATGGTAATGGGGTCATTCCCTCTGCGGCGAAGGTTCTGTGTGTAGCCGCCTCTTCCGAAGAAAGCGGTGAAATCGTAGCCGGGCAGATCCTTGTCGGGACCGGTCTTGCCGTAGCCGAGGATCATAGCGTAAACAAGCTTGGGATATCTCTCTTTGAGGGTCTCATAGTCAAGGCCCGCTCTCTGCAGAGCGCCCAGTCTCCAGTTTGTAAGCAGAACGTCTGCGCCGTCGAGAAGCTTAAAGAGAGCCTCTTTGCCTTCCTCTGTCTTGGTGTTGATGGAGATGCAGCGCTTGTTTCCGTTGAGGTACTCCCATGCCACATTCTCTTTGATGTTCTGGGGACGTCCCTCCTGCTCCTGTGTGTAGCGGATCGGGTCGCCCTTAGGGGACTCAACCAGGATGACATCTGCGCCGTGGTCTGCGAGATAACGTCCTGTTGCTGCAGCTGCAATAAAGTTTGCAAGCTGAATTACTTTGATTCCTTCCAGTGCCTTTCTCATCTGTTTCCTCCTTCCGGTTGATGCTTCCGCGCTTGCGAGCCTGAGAAAAGATCTGCTCCGTGCCCCTTTTGCGGAGTGTTTGCCACTCTGCTTTGTGCAGGGTGTGTTTTTTATTTAACAATATTGTAAAGTCCGCTGAAACATCCTTCCAATAAGGGTTTCATATCATTTCAAAAGCAAAAGCTTATTGATTTCGTCCGATTCCTCGAAATTTTGTCTGAATCAGACGTTAAATCGGGCTTTTTTTACAGATTCATAACGTTTTCCTTATGGTTTAATGTTAAAATAGTATCGCAAGACAGTTTTTTGAATCCTGCGGGGAACCTGTCTTTTCCCGCTCATAAGCTTTCCGGAAAGGGATACAGAATGACCACTAACCAGTTGAAATATTTCATCACCGCTGCCGAAACTCTCAGCTTTACAGAGGCCGGAAAACTGCACTATATTTCGCAGACTGCCATCACGCAGCACATACAATCTCTTGAGGAGCAGTTGGGCGTCAAGCTTTTTGACCGCAACAAAAAGCGGGTGTACCTGACACCCGCCGGCGAGATTTTCTATATGGAGGCCAAGGCCATTCTGGAGAGAAGCAAAATTGCCATCAACAAAGCCCGAAACGCCGCGGACGGCATCTCGGGTTCGCTCAATATCGGCTATGTGAAGGGGCAGGCCTTCTCACTGGTCAGCCCGCTGATCAAGAATTTCTATCTCCAAAACCCTTCCGTCAAATTTCAGTTATTCCGTCAGGCACATCTCGATCTTCTGATGAATCTTGAACAGGGCAAACTGGATTTTATCTTTAACATTGTCTACGGGAACACGGATCTGACGGATTTTTCCTACCGCCGCATTGCCAGCGACAGGCTCTATGCGGTCCTGCCGCCCGGACACCCCTATGCGCAGCTCTCCTCGATCCGCCGGTACGACCTGCGAGATGAGCCTTTTCTGCTGACCAAATACTACGAGAATCCATCCGCCAGAAAATACGGGCATGTCATCCCCGACAAATATGCGGAGTCGGGCTTTATCCCCAAGATCAACGGCAAGTCCTCCGACGCGGAGACTCTGATGGTCCTTGTCTCTGCGGGAATCGGCATCACTATTTTGCCCGAGTCCATCGTGCACGCCTTCGGCAACTCGACGGATCTTTCTTATATTCCGCTGGAAGGGGAGCACGAGCATGTCGATATCATGGCCATCTGGAAGGACAATTCCATCAACCCGGTGACGCAGGTTTTCAAGGATTTCGTCCTGAGGCAGTACAATATAACGGAATGAGGTCGCCCATGCCGG
Organism: Lachnospiraceae bacterium UBA4260; assembly: GCA_002395235.1. Taxonomy (GTDB): domain Bacteria; phylum Bacillota; class Clostridia; order Lachnospirales; family Lachnospiraceae; genus CAG-791. Next base: position 38,176 of record DGWK01000032.1, read on the forward strand.
GCACGTACAGCTTCGGCGTGTAAAGCAGCCCCGGAGGCCTGTCGGCCTTCGGGGCTGCCAGTCAGATATACTGATAATTAATTTTCACGGCTACGCCGTAAACCTTGCTGTCAAACGTGAAACCGCTGTTTGTCGGGTTTCTTAAATCGCTGCGCCCGAATCCGGTTTTTCCGCTCGCGAAATCGATATTTTGGATTTTGATCAGATCATAGTATACCGGCTGTTTTTTTTCGCCGACCTTCTCATTTACGCCGCACCACACGGCAAAGCTTCTGCATCCGCGCGCCTTCTCGACGGTCCTGGTGGTATACTCCAGCATTCTGACGAGATTGACCATATCGACGGTCCTGTCTTTTTTGATCAGACCGCGGTTATCACATTGATAAGCGACAAAAATCCCCAGCGGCTCTTCTTTGCTGAAGTCAGCGAGCTCGATCAGTGTATAATGCTCTTTTTTCAGCTTATCCAGCAGTCCCATCCCTTACTCCTTTCATTTCTCTGTTTTTACCTGTTTCAATGTGTTCACAATATCCAGCGGGAAGCTCCCCGCTTTGCCGTTTTGCGGATAACGGAGATTCCTGATGCTGTGATCAAAGTCCCATTGGGATGCTTTTTCAAATTCAATATAACAATTGTAAATCGCATTAATTCCTTCTCTCCTGCACGGAAATGCGAATTTATATTTCGACTTGTAAAACTCCTCGGAAGACTTCCACACCGCATCGAACATCTTATCAAGCGTACTCCAATCGACCTCCCCTTTTGAATTAACGATCGGTCTTGCGCATTTGACCACTGCATATCCTTTGATCGCGGAAAGGTCGTCACCGGCCATAAAGACAACCATATTCTTCCTTCTGAGGAGCATTGACAATGTACCTTTGCTGTGGAAGAGTCTCGCCAGCATTATGGTATATATGCCTTGTGAAATCATGACGGTCATCGCTATGGAAGCGGTGGAGTCATCAGTACTTGTCCTCAGGAAATACCTGATCTCAATGATCAGCATTGCCGCTGACAGTAAAATCCCGCACAAGTAGCGAAGCCCCTCCCGGGACGGGCATATTCTTTCAACCACATCAACCAGAAAATAGAGAAACAAAGCAGTGATCAGCGGATTGAGGATTTCATCCGCTATACTCTCTCCATCGATCAAAAAAGCGAGCACCGTCCGCAGCGCCGACGGCAGATGCGTGTTCAGAAAATCTGTAATAGCTGTCAGAATGATATTGATGAAATATATGAAGAAGGGGACACTGAGCGTGATGATCAGAAAAACAATAATAGCCACTGTTCGGTTTCCACTGCCGTCTTTGTTTTTGTTCATAGCAGATTACGGCTCCTCTTTTTCTCTTTTTTGCGTCCGGCTGACCGGACTCTTTCTTGCAGCCTTCCATTTATAGTATACTGTATTCACGGCCCAAATATGTTCTTTGTTTATCGGTAAATCATTTGATTTTTAGCTAATTCCTTTGGTATTTCAAGGGGGGCGGGGCTGCCTCTGGGGTGGCGTAACCTCTGGGGTGGCGTCACCTCTGGGGTGGCGTGCGCATCCATGCTGACCTACCTCTGGGGTGGTTCTTGTGTTGTTAAGGAGGTCACTATGAACGGAACTGTTCCTGTGTTATCAATTGTCTTTATGATAATTTCCTGCGCGTTCAGCTTTTGTCTGCCCATCGCGCTCTTCCTCTACCTTCGCTTTGTCAAAAAAGCGGATATCTATCCTTTTTTTGCCGGATGTACCGTGATGCTGCTCTTCGCCTTTATTCTGGAATCAGGTGCTCACAGCCTGGTGCTCTCCTCTCCGGCCGGGACGGTCATCAAGGGAAATCTCTGGCTGTATGCGCTCTACGGCGGATTCATGGCGGGGCTCTTCGAGGAGACGGGACGCTATCTGGCGTTCAGCTTCGCCCTGAAAAAATACCGCGCCAAAAACGTGAACGCCCTCATGTACGGCGCCGGCCACGGCGGGTTCGAGGCTGCCGTCATTCTCGGGGTTACATCGATCAACAATATCGCATGGTCCGTTATGATCAACAACGGCCGCATCGCGGAGCTTACCGCAGCTCTGACCGGCGAGCAGCTGGCGCAGGCGCAGCAGTCGATCAACCTTCTGATCACAACGCCTTCCTACCAGTTCCTGATGGGCGGCTTGGAACGTCTCTTTGCCATCATTCTGCATATCTCGCTCTCCGTGCTCGTGTGGTTCGCCGTCAAGTGGGAGGGCAAGCTCTATCTGTATCCTTTGGCCATCCTGTTCCACTTCGCTGTGGATGCGGCGGCGGTTGTTCTGTCTGGCCTGGGCGTCAATGTGATTGTTATTGAGGTGGTCATCGCTGCTATCACTGCGGCTGTCGCGCTTTTCGCACGGAGTCTGTGGCGGGAGACGATGTAGGGGGAGCAGCCCGGGAGGTGCGGTACCCGGGGCGCGGTACCCCGGAGGTCACGGTACCCCGGAGGTCACGGTACCCCAGAGGTCAAATGACCTCTGGGGTCCTGTGACCTCTGGGGTGGCGAGCAGACCGACATGGCTCCATATGACCTCTGGGGTCCTGTGATCTCTGGGGTGACGAGCAGCCCGACATGGCTCCATGTGACCTCTGGGGTATCGAGCGGCCGGGATTCCACGACCTCTGGGGTAGTGGACAGTCACCAATGTACAAATTCCCCGCCAATGACGCCGCGGACACTTTCATCCGCCAAAATACCATATTTATCAGGGTGTCTATATTTATCCCCCATTATGTCATTACTTCTGTGGTTCCTGAGGCTGTCCAGATCAAGGTCAGCGACATATATTCCACAGGCATCCGGTGCTTCGAAAACGCACATATCCCTTACGCCGCTCTCATTCCATGGAACACCGTCAAACAGCGTTGATTTTCCATTGCAATCCGGATGTCCTTGCGGATAATTACATGTCGCCACCGCGACCATATTCTCATAAGCCCTCGTTCTCAGTGCGGACAATCTGTTGATCTCCATCGGGCACGCATTCGGAACCAGGATCAGTTCAGCTCCCTTAAGCATCAGTATCCTTGCACTTTCGGGAAATTCTCTGTCAAAACAAATCATCGCCCCAACCGTTACCGTACCTCTGCCAAAATCCAGCTCAGCAGCAGCATAGCCCTCACCACTGTCTAAGATCTTTTCAAGGTCAAACGCACAGGTATGTACCTTCGAATAATGAAGGATTTCCTGCCCCCTCCTGTTGAAAATAATTATGGAATTGCGCGGCTTTGGTTCATGTGCTTCCAGAAAAGTAATACCGATCGCCATCTGCAGGTCAGCCGCAAGATCAGCAAACTTCTTAATGAATTCACTATCCTCTCTGACCGCAAGACTATTTATCACATTATCATGCTGCGGAAGGTAATAACCGTCGCTCCACATTTCCGGAAAAAGAGCCAGATCCGCCCCTTTTTCTTTTGCCTCTCTGCATGCATTCATCCCCAAAGCAAGATTATCTTCAAGATTTTTCCCGGGCAGAATCTGTAAAAATGCAATTCTGATAGTCACTCTGTGTCTCCTGTTCTTTCTTCCATATACTACCCCAACATATACTACCCCAGAGGTCGCTCACATACACAAACTACCTGCTGCGCCTCCACGCGACCTCTGGGGTTCCACGACCTCTGGGGTAGTGCGCTGTGGGGTAGTGCGCTGGGTAGTGCGCTCTGGGGTAGTGCGCTCACATGATATCTGCCATGAACTCTTCTTTTGTATACGGCTTCCAGTGCCCATCGATGATCACGTCCGCATCTATTTCCTGCACTTTTTTTGCAAAAGATGCCAGCTTTTTCCAGTTCATCTTCCAGGAAGGAAATTCGCCGAGCTGTGCATCTCCAACAAACAAGACCCGATCTTCCGGTACATACACAAGCAGCGCATCGTCTGTATGCGGTGATTCTGACAGCATGAGCTCTGCTGTCACTCCCCCGAGGGCGATTGAGCAGTCTCCCATAATAGATTCTTCCGCCGGTACGACTATTACCGGCACGCCGCCGGCATATTCTCTTTGAATCGAAGGATCGCTGTTCAGAAATTCCCGCACTTTATCCGGATCACTGCTCATTTCCTGACGGATTTGAGTGAGTATTGAATTCGTCTCCGCCCTGGCCATTGTCTTCCCTCTTACCGCGTGCATTCCATAGGTGTGATCCCAATGCCAATGAGTGATCACTGTGATCTCCGGAAGAGAGAGCCCTTCTGCCAAAATAGCAGCGTAAAACTCTTCTACATGTTTGGAAAAATGACCCGCATCCACCGCCAGTGCCATCTTAGTGCCGCATATATAGCCGAGATTCGGTCGGTCTTTTGGCGAGTCAAACGGAAAAATCCACACATGTTCGCTGATTCTCTGCAGCTTCACTTTTTTGCCCATTTTCTGTCCCTCATATTCAAACTACCCCAGAGGTCGCGGTACCCCAGAGGTCATGGTACCCCCCAGAGGTCGCGGCGCCCCAGAGGTCTGCCTACACCACCGCCGCTTTCATCCACGCCCCTCGGTACAACCTGATAAGGAAGATCAATCCGCGGAAACACAGCTCCAGCGCCATTGCTGTCCAGTATCCCCGCAGCCCCAGGCGCGGGACCAGCAGCATCGCCAATACGATGCGCACACACCACATACTTACCAGATTCATTATGCTCGGCCGAAGCGTGTCTCCCGCTCCCCGAAAGACGCCCGCGCAGCCGATCGACGCTCCGTACAGCGGTTCCGCGACCAGCTCGAGGCGCAGCACCTGCGTGCCCAGCGCCGCCACTTCCGCGCTGCTTGTCAACAGCGAGAACACGATTGGCGCACAAATATACATAATCGCGCCCGTCAGCCCCATCATGACCACTGCCAGATAAACAGACACTCTCGAGAAGCTTTTGGTCAGGTCGAATCGGCCCGCCCCGATTGTCTGCCCGATGATCGCCGTCGCTGCCGCGCCGATTCCATACCCCGGCATATAGCACAAGCTTTCCGCCGTGATTGCCAGCGAATTGGCTGCGATTGCCACAGTCCCCAATCCCGCGACGATCTTGGTTCCTGCCACGTAGGCACTGCACATGAAAATCTGGTCAAAAGATAGTGGGATCCCTATTTTGGCCGCAGTGACCAGGGTTCGGCCGCGCCATTTCCAGCTTCCCTTTTTGGCCAGCGAGATTCTCTTGTTCCCGGCAGCAAGCAAAAACAGAGACACAAGCGAAATAATGAGCTCTGAGGTAGTGGTAGCAAGCGCCGCGCCGGCCACCTTAAGTCCGGCGCCGGGGATCACCACTTGCATTCCGAGTACGGACAGCGTTCTTGTCGGGAAGATCATCAGCATGTTCAGCACAACATCCAGAAAGCATACGACCGCAGACAAAATGCTCGGTGTCTTCATGTCCCCTGTACTCTGCATCGTCCCATTTGAAAGCTGGCGAAGGAGCATAAACGGCACCCCCAGACTATAGATTCGAAAATATGCCGTGGCATTTCCAAGGATTGCCTCTTCTCCGCCCAGCCACCTCGGCACACTACCGCTGATCAGCATACAAACTGCGCTTATCAGAATCCCGATCACTGCCGCTGCTTTCAGGCCTTGTCGGAGGACTTCCTCTGCTTCGCGGTCGCGTCCGGCGCCGATGAGTTGTGCAATCTGGACATAAAATCCGGCCGAAATGCCGATACAGCTCCCGCCGATCAGCCACGTCGTGGAAGAGACCAGCCCTATTGAGGCTGTTGCCTCAGCACCGAGGCTGCCCACCATTCCGGCGTCAATATACTGCATTGCGATCGATGTAAGCTGTGCCAGGATTGCCGGAAGGCTCATGCTGAGAACAAGGCGGACCTTCTCGGCCTGGGTCACATTTTTTTGCGTTAATATTCTGTCAATCTTCATACGACCTCTGGGGTGGTGTGCGTCTGGGGCTCCCTGGGGGCCTTCGTGCGACCTCTGGGGTGCCGGGCTCCCTGGGGCCTTCGCGCGACCTCTGGGGTACCGGGCTCCCTGGGGCCTCCGCGCGACCTCTGGGGTGCCGGGCTCTCTGGGGCCTCCGCGCGACCTCTGGGGTGCCGGGCTCCCTGGCCCAATTAAATCACATACTCGTATATGCCAAATTCCGCATTGCCCGTATTCTCGTAATACATCTGCACAGAGCCGACGTACTCGAATCCGCACCGCACGTAAAGCCTGCTCGCTGTATCGTTGCCCTTTAGCACATCCAGTCGCAAGCCTTTTACTCCTGCCCTTTTTGCAATGTCTATGGCTTTTTCCACCATCATTTTGCCTATTCCTCTGCCGCTGAAATCAGGATGAACGCCGAGTGCATGGATTACCAGCACCTCTACGTCTGTCAGGGGCGTCTGCTTTCCCAGCTTGTGATATCCTTCATTGCAGTCATGATTTACGACCATTGCAGCAGCTGTACTTGGGCCGTCGCAACATATATACAGTTCCCCTTTGTCCAGCGACGACCTCAGAAATTCGGGTGCGGGATATACGTCTTTAGTCCATCTAATTGTCTGTTTTCGCTCTTTCATATCGTCGATCAATGAATGGTAAAAAGATCTTACCATTTCAAAGTCGCCGGGATTTGCTTGTGTAATTCTCATTTTGACTCCATTTGCAATTGTCGATATTTTGACCTGCACCGGCGAGCTCAGGGTACTGCTCCGGTGCTCTGTTCCGGCAAGCTCTGAGGTACTGCTCGCTACTGCTCGCTCTGACCAGAGACCTCTGAGGTGGTGTGGCTAGGCCGGACCAGAGACCTCTAGGGTGGTGTTGCTTGTCCCGGAAAATCGATAGTAGAGTTCCAGATATTCCTTCTCGACATCCTGAAATGGGCGCACCGAGTAATCCAGATTGATATGCAGTTCCGGGGTTTCTCCTAACGGCGTCTCATCCAGCAACTCCTTCAGATCGTACCAAAGCATCGCATCATCAATCTCTTTCATTTGTAACTGTTCTTCAGGAGTGAGAGACGACCCCAGGAACTTATTGAAAATCATGTCCAACAGGCGCTCCTCCCGGGCTTTATACTCCGGCAGTTCCATCTTGAACGGCCGCGGAATATCGGACATATAGCACTCGCTGGCATCATGAAGAAGACAAGCCAGCGTCATACGATTGGAAAGCCCCCTTGCCCACGCTTCGTTTGCGCAGCTTATGCAATGCTGCCCGACAGACCAGAAAGTTTTTATGTGACCATTGCCCCTGCAGATCAAGGAAAGTGCATGTGCAATATCCTCAATAAGGATCGTCTCCGGATCCGGATTGGTCGGTTCAAAATGCTTTCCCGTGTAAGTTGTTATGTGATTTCCCATAATAGTATCCTCGTATGATGCGCCGTCCTGCTGCGTCGACCTCTGGGGTACCGCGTCCTATGGGGTACCGTGTCCTGGGGTACCGCGTCCTATACGAACGCAGCCGCCGGCCCCTTATCCGACAACGCGATGATCCCCTCTCCATAGGGAACAATTCCGCGGCAGGCACCTTTCACTTTTTTCTTCTTCTCGATCTCCTCGCCGGAGTTCCTGTCTACGCAGTAAACTGAACCGTCTTCCGTGCCAAAATACAGCCTGTCCCCACAGACCACCACCCCAGAGGTCACGGCTGCGGGTACTGCCACTTCAAAAGCCGCCTTCAGTCCATAATTCTTTCCCACTTCGTAGCGGACCACTCGTCCGCCGGAAGGTTGTGTGTTCTCGCCGACAATAATTGCCCCGTCAACCAGAATGGGCTGCCTCATCAGTTTTCCGCCCGCTTTCACTTCTTTGACCAGATGGCCATCCTTCTTGTCCAGGAATAAGTACTTCCCGTGTGTACTTTGATAGCACAAAGTATCGGCATCCACTGCGATCACACTTCTGCACCACTCTTCCTCTCCGTAAGTCCAGATGGTCTCGCCTGTGGATTTGCTTGCACAGTAGATGTGCTTTCCGCTTTTGGCATGGTAAATACAGTCGCCTTCCACAAGAATTGTGCAGTTGGAGCCGTGCCCTCTCTCGTCGTTCGCCCAGATCGTCTCGCCGGTCTTCGGGTCCAGGCAATAGAGCGCGTCCTGCGCCATATACAGCCGGTCTCCCTCCAGCACAACGTTAAAGTCTGCAGCGCCTGCTTTTTCTCCGAGCTGCTTTTTCCAGACCGGCTCGCCCTCTTTCGTGACGCAGTACGCGGTACCTCTGAGCGATGTGAAGTAGAAGCAATTCCCGTCAGTGGCTCCTATAACTCTGAGGAAGTCTGTCGTTTCAAATACAGTTTTTGCTTCTCCTGTATCTGCATTCACGCAGTATATCCCGGCCCTCGGGTATCGTCCGTTTGTCATGTAGACAAAATATAGCCCGTCGCCTGACAGCACATAATCTTCTGAGACCATTGCTTCGACCAGCCGTTCCGGATACTTATACTCCCATTTTTTCTTCATGTTTTTCCTCCTTTCCATGTGACCTCTGGGGTGCCGCAGCCTCTGGGGTGCCGCTACCTCTGGGGTGCCGCTACCTCTGGGGTACCGTACCGTATGGGGTACCGTACCGTAAAGTCCCCATCGGTTACCATCAAACCTTGAACTTCTTCCCCCTCATGTGGTAACATACAATCAATCAGACCGGCGCCATTTATCACATCTGGCGCCGAATCTCTCAGGTCCTTACACAATCTGCTTGTAAGGCACCTCACATCCGTTCAGTCTTCTGCGGATTTCTCCGCAAAACTCCGAACCATTTTTAGAGAAACAGTACAACCATTCATTTCTAAGCAGAAAGGTTAAACAGGTTCACGTCTATGCCTACAATTCCTCGCAGAATCAGTTCCTTAGGTATCTACCATGTTGTCTATCGCGGCATAAACAAGCAGCGAATATTTGAAGATGATGAAGATTTCCAAAGGTTTTTGGATACTCTTCAGAGATTCCAGACCAAATGCGACTACAAGATTCTTGGCTATTGCCTGATGTCAAATCATGTACATGTGATCATGAAAACCGGGAAAATGTCGCTCGGCCGGATCTTTCAGTACATCGCGCCCAGCTACGTTCCCTGGTACAACAAAAAATACTCGCGGGTCGGAAGTCTCTTTCAGCCCCGCTTTAACAGCACGCCGATTGAAAGTGAGAACCAGCTGTTGATCGCCATCCGCTACGTCCACCAGAACCCGGTCAAAGCAGGGATCTGCAAACACCCTGCGCAGTACAAGTACAGCAGTTATAAAGACTATTTTGACAACGCTCTGATCGATGACACTTATGTGAGGTCTATAGTCAGCTGCGACGATTTTTTCAGCTTTAACTGCCAGAAAAACAACGACCACTGCCTGGATATCGACGACGAAAAGCCTCGCATGAATGACAAAAACGCCGCGAAGATCATGCACAAGATCTCCGGATGCAAAACAGTGACCGAATTCCAGGCTCTCGCCGTCAAGGTGAGAGATGAGATGCTGCGCAAAATCAGGGAGGCCGGAATCTCGATGAAACAGACCAGCAGGATTACCGGAATCTCGTATGGCGTGATCAGAAAAGCAACTGCATCCGTAGGGAGCCGGAGTGGGCCCGTTATTGCCTGATTGCCTGACTGGGCTCCATGCCAGGCGGCTTCTTATTTGTGTTTGTAAGATTTTTTGTTTTGTTCCGCGAAAACTGTCCGTCCTTCACCACGATCACGAGACAGTTTCCTTTGGTGTGCCCTTTAACCTTGTAACTACTGCGCTACCCCAGAGGTCTCTCTCCGCCGCTGCGGTCCGCTACCCCAGAGGTCTCCTGAAGAGGTCTCCCTACCCCAGAGGTCTCCCTACCCCAGAGGTCTCCTGAAAAAGTTAGTCACCGGGCGGTCCGGCCTCCAGCTATTCGCCTGATGACATGGTCCTGCACCGGCTTTTCAACATAGTAGAAAAGCACCCCCGCCGCGACGCATAATGCCATGCCCGCAGCCAAAAGTCCCTGTCGGCTGCCGAATTTCTCCTTCAAGATACTATAATATCCTCCATAGTAGATCATCTGTGCAAGGAAAATATGATACGAGGCGCGGCCCAGCACTTCCAGCGGAGCAAAACGTATTCTGACCTCCTGCAGAACCCAGACCATTGCTGGAACAATCAGCATTGATGAAAGAAAATTCGTAGTTGCCCAATCTCTGTTGAGAATCCGGGGGACAAAATTCATACGCCCTGCGGCTATAATGAAAGATGCCCCCGTGAGCATCATCATGACCGAGCACGCTCTGCCGATCTTATACTTTTTACAGGCAAACACACCGACGGCGATCACGAAAGTATATCGAAATACAAGCAGCCTGTAGCTTTCCGGGTTTATCCCGTAGGCCCAGGCCAGCAGCTCATAAACTGCATTGAATGCCATGCATATGATCAGGCCGGTCTCTCTTTTGACATTTATAATGAAGTAGATGACCGGAAAGAAAAACACCAGCTGCATCATGACCGGATAGTAATAGCTTCCTTTTCCGACTGTTCCGTCAATCGCCCAGGCCAGAAGCTGTCCACGCGTCATAGCCAAAACATTGAAATGCGGGTCGACGATCTCCCAAATGATCACAGCAATCATGGGAATCGTATAACGGATCAGCCTCTTTATGATCAGCGGGGTTCGATAGGCATCCTCTGCGTGCCTTATGCCGCTTCGAGCCAGCGAGAGAGAATAAACATACCCTGTAATGATCATGAAAACCGGAATTGCCATATTTACGACGAAAAGGAAGAAAAAGCTCTTTCGCTGCTCCGGTGTCCACTCAAAATGCGTGAAAATAATCAGCAAAATAGCAATTCCTTTAACGACATCAATAGTATGATTGTGGTCCTGCATTATGCTTTCTCCTGCTTTTGTACGGAATTGATGCTATTTCGAACATTATATAATAAAACTACCCCAGAGGTCATCCCACCAGAGGTCCCACCCCAGAGGTCCCCCCACCAGGTCACCCCACCCCAGAGGTCGCTCTTTCCCTATGGAACTACACGAATTGTCGTGATAAAATTACACTCAGTTAATTCTCCAGAAAGGATGAGAGGAATACACCATGAATGAAAACAAGAACATGAGCACAGTCCCGCAGAAAGATTTCGAATTTTCACAGGAAGTAATCCGCAAACTGACCGACTATTTCTCCGAAAGAGTAGTGGGCCAGACGGGTCTCAGGAATTCCCTGATCACCTCCATCGTGGCGGACGGCCACATCCTGATCGAGTCCGTCCCCGGCCTGGCCAAGACGACCGCCGCCAAGGCCATCTCCGACGCCCTCAACGGCAAGTTCTCCAGGATCCAGTGCACGCCGGACCTTCTGCCCAGCGACATCATCGGCACGCAGATCTACCACCAGGAGACCGGCAAGTTCGAGACCATCTTCGGCCCCGTTTTCGCAAATTTCGTCCTTCTTGACGAAGTAAACCGCTCGAGCGCCAAGACCCAGAGCGCCATGCTCGAGGCCATGCAGGAGCGCCA
>DGWK01000032.1:49658-149827 GCA_002395235.1 Lachnospiraceae bacterium UBA4260
GTCACCATCGGCGGCGTCACCTATCACATGCCGCAGGACATCTTCATCGTCATCGCGACGCAGAACCCCATCGAGCAGGAAGGAACCTACCCTCTCTCCGAGGCGCAGACCGACCGCTTCATGATCAAGGAGAAGATCACTTATCCGACCACCGAGGAAGAGATCCTCATCATGAACAAGATCGAAGACGGCTCCATCAACACCGTCAAGCCGGCTGTTCTCACGCTCGAAGACGTCGACAAGGTTCAGGACATCGCCGAGATGGTCTACGTGGACCCCTCTGTCAAAAAATACATAGCCGACATTGTAACCGCCACCCGCGAGCCCGCCGCCCACATCGACAAGAAATTTGCCGAATACATCCGGATCGGCGCCAGCCCCCGCGCGACCATCAACTTCCTCAAGATCGCGAAGGCCTCCGCACTGATCCACGGGCGCACTTTCGCGATCCCGGAAGATGTCAAGGGCATGGCGCACCAGGTCCTTCGCCACAGGATCGGCCTCAACTACGCCGCAGTCGCGGACAATGTATCAGTAGAAACGGTAATTGACAAAATTATTGATTCGGTACAGACGCCATGAGCATAGATCTTAATTACGATTATCTCGACAGAGTGCGAAGGATTGCCGCACTCTACACAAAAAGAAAGACGTCGGATCTCCTCGACGGAGACTTCAGTTCCATGCAGCACGGCCGAAGTCTCGATTTTGACGACCTGCGGGAATACCGCTACGGGGATGACATCAACTATATCGACTGGAAGTCCTCCTCCAGGGTCGGAAAGCCCCTGGTCCGGCGCTATTTTGCCGACAGAAAGCACGACGTTCTCTTCATCGGCGACACCGGAAAGAAGATGACCGGCGATACGCCCGCCGGCGAGTCCAAGGAGCACCTCGCTCTCATGACTTTTGGCGTGTCAGCTTACATTCTCGGCAAACAGGGGGTGAATTACGCCCTCTCCTGCTGCTCGGACGAAGGAAGCCGGATCAGCACGTTTACCTCCGGTTCCTCCCATCTCGAGGAGCTCCTCGCCACTTACAAGAAGGCGATCGAGTGCGGTGCGCCAAAACATAGCTTCTATGACACGCTGCGCAGTTCCGCGGCGATCTTCTCCCGCCATATGATCATGATTATCATCACTGACGCGGAAGGTCTCGCCGAGATGGACGCAAGCCTCGTCAAGCGCCTCATTTACTACAACGACGTCTATATTTTCAAGATCGAGGACGCGCTCCTTACGGATACGGATGTCTACGACCTCGACGACGACGAATACGTGGATCCGTTCCTGGCCATGTGCCGGGACCTTTACCGCGAAGAAGTGGCTCTCAAGGAGAATCTCGACAAAGAGGCCAGAAAGCTCCTGACCCCGCACCGGATCTACTTTAAGAGCATCTCGAAAGAAGAAGAGATCATCGATTCGCTCATTTATTTATTCAGACGCAGAAAGGGAATCACATGAAGTATTCCATAGACCTGGAGCCGCCTTTCGCTTACTCCGCATACTGGTACGCGATCGGCCTGGGGCTGATCTTATTGGCCATCCTGCTGCGCTGGCTGTTCAACTGGATCTTCAAAAGGAAAGTGGAGTCGCCTCTCAAGGCGGACAAGCTTTACCGGCAGACCATGCAGCAGATTGACGGCGCCGACCAGTCCTACAGAGACAGACAACTCGATCTGCGGACCCTGCATCAGAAACTGAGTAAAGAGGTCCGGCAGTATGTTCAGAAAATGGACGGCCTGCGGGCGCAGTCAATGGTTTACGATGAGCTGTGCCAGAAGGCGAGGCCCGACCTGGCCGACCTGATCGGCGACTATTACGGCCCTGAGTTCGCTTACGTTCCTCAGGCCGACGCGGCGGCGTCCGTCGCGAAAGCAAAAGCAATGGTCGACGAGCTCTATCAGAGGACCTTGAAGGAAAAGGGAATCAACAGGGCCGGCCGCGTCAAGACCTGGATCAATGATGTTCTGGGCAGAGTCCTGCGCATTGCCCCGAAATTTGCCGCTCCGGCAGTGCTGAACCTGATCAAGGGCAACAGCATCGCATGGGTCCAGAGAATTGAAAAAGCCGCCGAAAAGGGAAATCTGGATTCTTACAGCGTCCGCGGGCAGATGAGCAAAGCAGTCAGAAGCTTTGTCCGCTCGGCGGCCGGCGCGCACACCGACGCAGAAGGATTCAAAGTTCTGGAAGCGAGAAGAAAGAGCGGAAAGCCCGCCCAGGCTGCGGCGGCAGTCTGCGCCCGGGATTTTTATGACTCCGACTTTATGTACCGCTCTTCTTATAATCCGGGTTTTGCAATAACAAAAGGTAAGGAGCTGATCGAGACATGGGTGTAAGCTTTCATAATCCCTGGGTCCTCATACTCGGGGTGCTCTTAACAGCGGGCGTCTGCCTCACTGCCTTTTTCCTCAAAAGAAAGTCAGACAGGACGGCTCGGCTGCGGGCCGCAAACACAGGGCGGCTTAAGAATACCGCCATCTACAAGAGAAAACTTCTGGAAGCCAAAATATTCCGGATCCTGTCCTACTCCGGCATCATCGTTGCTCTTATAGGAGCAACGATCCTCACGGCGAGACCCTACCGCAGGGACGTCGTCAAGGACACGGTCAACCGCAGGGATATCTTTCTGTGCATTGACCTGTCCTCTTCCAACTACGCAGGCGTCAAGGAACTGGTGCAGGCTTTCAGAGACACCGTTTCGGGCCTGGACGGAGACCGCATCGGAATCTCTCTTTTCAACACGTCGAGCGTCCAGTATGTCCCGATGACGGACGACTATGATTTTGTCCAGAGAAGGCTCGATGAGCTTGAGACCTATCTGGCCGCCCAGGAAGAGTTCATGACGACCTACGCGGCAAACTATGAATCCGTCTACGATATTCCGGCAGCCGAGAGAAGCAGATACGAGGAGCTGAACAAGATCCTGGCGACTTTTGACGCCGGCATAACGGCCGGATACGAGCTCAAGGGGACCTCTGCGATCGGAGAAGGCCTTGCCTCCTGCCTGTTCAGCTTTCCGGAGCTGACCACGGAGGAGCGCACCAGAATCATCATCTTCCTGACGGACAACCAGCCCGAGCTTCTCGACGCGCCGCTGGTGACCCTGGATGACGCGGCCAAGATGTGCCAGTTCGACAAAGTGATCGTGTTCGGCATCGATCCCGCCACCGGGCAGGATCCCACGCAGTTCGCGGCAAATATCAGCGAGATGAAAGGCGCTGTGGAGCTGACCGGCGGAAAGTTCTACGGACCGGACACAACGCTCACCGCAGAAGCCATCCTCGCGGATATTCAGGCCACCGAGAACAAGATCACCAAGACCACCACCTCCACCAGAGACATGGATATGCCGACGCCCTGGTTCATCGTGCTGGCTGTCGGAATTGTCCTGATCATACTGACTACTCTCTTTTTTGTCTTCCGCAGAGGACTTAAGAGAGGACGCCCCGCGCGCCTTGCGACGGCAGGCGTCATGCTGGCAGCCATGATCGCCGGCGCCGTGTACATCGGCATAAGGCCCATGTACCAGGATCCGAGCAAGATCACCAAGACGAACAACCTGGACGTCGCCTTTGTGGTCGACACCACGATCAGCATGTGGGCGGAAGATCACGGAGGCCAGAAGCGTATGGACGGCGTCAGAAGGGATATCCAGACGATCATGGACCAGCTGCCCGGCAGCTGCTTCGCCCTGATCAGCTTCGACAACGGCGCCAACATCCTTGCGCCCTACACGCAGGATATAAACGTGATCAGCGACCTGGTAAATCATCTTGAGATGCCTTCGTATACCACGTCCCAGGGTTCCTCGCTCAACACGTCCCACGAAGCGCTCCGCATGATGCTGGAGTCCGCCGGCAAGAAGAAAGGAAACCGCAAGACGGTCGTATTCCTCTTCAGCGACGGCGAGACGACGGACGGATCGAGCCTGATCAGCTTTAACGATCTGGAAAAGATGATCAGCAACGGCTCCGTCCTGGGTTACGGCACTTCGCGCGGCGGCAGAATGTACTATCCCGGACGCGGATATATTCAGAACGTATCCACGGGAAAAGACGCGCTGTCCAAGATCGACGAATCCACGCTCCGGGCGATTGCGAGCGATCTCGGAATACCTTACATAAATGAGACCAGCGACCAGGGCGGATCCCTCATCGCAAGGCTTCAGTCCATCCGGCTGATGAGCCGGGACGCCGCCTTTGCGGACGGCGACCGGGAAGGATTTGAGGAGACCTATTTCTACAGCTCCGCGATCCTTGCCGTGATCCTTCTGATCTGGCTGTTTCTCACGATTTACCGAGGGGGGGTGGCGTAATGAATCCGAAGTTCGAAAAGTTCAAAAAAGTCCTCTCCTTTATTGAAAAAGTACTCCTTGTTCTGTGCACCGTCATCACTGTGATCGGCGTGCTCATCATCGCAAGGAACCTTATAAACGCGAATTTCCTCAGCAACTACAACAAGGGCAAATACCCCACCCTGCTGGAGGGCGTGCTGCCGCATCTTCCCTTTGGCGAGAACTATGTAGCTTACTACAACCTGGGAAATGTGGAGTACATTAACGGCCACTATGACCAGGCGGTCTCCTACTACGCGACGGCGCTGACCAAAGATCCGCCCGAACAGGACGAGGAGTGCATGATCCGCACGAATCTGGCCCTGGCGCTGTGCCACACGATCGATTTTGACAACCTTGATCTCGACGATCAGCAGGCAGTTGCCGATGCGATCAATGTTCTTCTGACGGCCCGCCAGTACCTCACGGAGTGCGGGTGCGCAAGTGAACCCGTCGGCAGCAACGACGGACACTTCCCGGACGCCGACAGCCTCAAACATGACATTGACGAGATGCTCGAAAAACTCCAGAGTCAGTCTTCTTCGGATTCCAATGACCAGAGTCAGGGCGGCGGCGGCGGTCAGGACCAGGATGAGAGCCAGAGCCAGGACGAGAACCAGGATCAGCAGGATCAGTCTCAGGACCAGCAGCAGGAAAGCCAGCAGTCCCAGAGCGATAAGGAAAAGGAAGAAGAGCAGGCCCGCCAGGAAAATGTCAAGGAACAGCTTGAAAACCAGAAGCAGGACCTCAAAGACAAGAGTCAGTCCTCCTCCCCTTATGACTATGAGTATATCGAGGGGGGAGACGCACAGGGATATGGAGACGGAACGCTATGGTAAAGACGAAAACAAAACTGCTTCACGCCCTTGCTGCGGCGCTTAGTATATCTCTTCTCTTCGGACTCGGTGTCGCCGCCTACGGCGGCCAGCCCGATCCGGAAGAAAAAGAAAATCCGGCCAGTGTCATGGTAAAACCGGATACTCCCCCGGACGGACAGCGCTATGATGAGTGGAAGGGATTCCAGTACACGGACCAGACCGAATTTGACGTAAAGACCTACTGGACCTTTGTCATGTACAATCACTCCAAGGTCTCCGACTACGATCTGATCCAGGATCCGGAGGCTATTGAAGACGGCAAGCTTGAGATCATCGACTGCAAGGCAGAGCCGGTGGGCGGAGAAATGAAGCTGCGCTCCGGCGGATATGTGGATATCACGGTCGAGCTTCGATGGACCGGAACAATGAACGGCAAGGAAAGCCTGTCCGGGCATGTCCCGAGCTGGATGATCCGCTGGCAGGAGAACACGCCTTACCCGTGCGACGCCTACACCGGAACTTCCCTGCTCAATTACTCCGGCTCTGACGACGATGAGCCGCAGGATATAAGCCCCGGCCAGGCAACAGCCACTTCCATGGTGGAATCGGATATAACCTATAATGGGCGCACCTACAGGCTCTTTGCCAAGTCCGACATCCGCAATTCCTCCAGCGGCGGCTGGTCAACCGATTACACAGACGATTATTTCACCTTCTCCTGCCCGGGATCTGTCGATACCACTTTTACTTTCCGCGTCCCGGCCGACTACGACGGCCTGGTCCTCGCGATCGACAAAGACATCTCGGACCAGAAGAAAGATGAGATTGACGAGACAGGCGAATTCTACCAGATCGACGATCTGTACGCCGACGTCCTGACCACCAAGAAGGGCGTCAAGCAGTCGCCGGATGAGTTCTATTTTGTCAGAGTTTCAGACCTCATCGAACACTTCAAGGACTCTGAACACATTCAGTATTAACACGTAACAGGAAAGGCACGCTCATCGCGTGCCTTTTCGTTTTCTCTCCATTACTACATTGCCGCTCCCCTTCTTTATGATAAAATGAGATGTATTTTTCAATTACATGTGACAACGATTATGAGGAGGCATAGCAATGACCAATCAGGAACGCAGAGACAAAGGGATCCTTTATATCTCCGATCCTTCTGTAATGAACGAGCAAAAGAGAGCCCGCCGGCTCACGCAGAAACTCAACACCATGGACCGCGCGGACTTTGAAGGAATCCAGGCCGTGATCAAAGAGCTCTTCGGAAAATGCGAGGACGCATGGGTCAATCCGCCCTTCTACTGCGACTACGGCCACAATATCGAAGTCGGCAAGAACACTTTTATCAACTACAACTGCACGATCATCGACGTCGGCAAGGTAGTGATCGGCGACTACTGCCAGATCGCCCCCAATGTCTCCATCTACACTGCGGGCCACCCGGTCCATCCCGCCGCGCGCAACACGGCCTATGAGTACGGGATCGACATCACCATCGGCAACAATGTATGGATTGGCGGCAATTCCGTGATCATGCCGGGCATCCACATCGGCGACAACGTCGTGATTGGAGCGGGAAGCATCGTAACTAAGGACATTCCTGCCTGGACGGTCGCCGCCGGCAATCCCTGCCGAGTGATCCGCAAAATCACGGAAGACGACAGATACACCTATTACAAAGGCGTTCCTGCCGACGAGGAGTGCGCCGCGCATATGCGCCGCATCTGGGAGGAGAGCAATGACCCGGTGAAGTATCCGACCGCTTAAGTGTGTCACGGAAAGTGTGTCACGGGGACGTATCAACTGACACAAAATGTGTCAGTTGATACGTCCCCGTGACACATTTTATGCTATAGTAATTGCGTTATGAAAAAGAGCAACACTTCCCCAACCCCTGTAAATGAAAAGAACCGCCGTCTTGGAACGGCTTTTGTGCTGGCCGCATCCCTCTGTTTCTCAACGGGCGGCCTCCTCATGAAGGTGATCCCGTGGAATCCGCTCGCCATCAACGGTGTTCGCAACCTGATCGCCTGTATCGTGATCGGAATCTATATTCTGGCCACCCGTCATAAGCTTGTGTTCAATCCGACCGTACTGGTCGGCGCCATCTCCATGGCAGGCGTCACGACGCTCTATTCCGTCGCCAACAAGCTGACCACGGCCGGCAACACGATCATCCTGCAGTACACCGCACCGATCTGGATCGTAGTTCTGACCTATCTGCTCTTCGGCAGGAAGCCGGACCGCACGGAACTGATCTCAATCCTGATCGTATTCGTCGGAATCCTGTGCTTCTTCTTCGAGGGCCTGTCCACGGGCAAATGGCTGGGCGACCTTCTGGCTCTGATCTCCGGCATCTTCTACGCGGGCGTGTTCATGCTGAACAGCTTCGAGAAGGGCGACGCGCTCTCCTCTGTCTTCTTCGGACAGCTGGCATGCGGCGTGCTGCTGTCGCCGCTGGCGCTCAGGGAGACAAATTTCACCGCGCCGGTGCTGCTCGCGGTCTTCCTGCTCGGCGCCGTCCAGGTCGGCCTGGCCTACATCTTCTTTACTACGGGGACAAAATATACAGATCCGGTCACGGCTTCCATCATCAATGCTTTGGAGCCCATCCTCAATCCGGTCCTCGTAGCCATCTTCTACGGAGAGATGCTCGGCAAGTGGTCCCTTGTCGGCGCGGTAATCGTCATCTGCGGCATCCTGTACTATAACCTGAGGAAAAGGTGAACCCGGCCTGCCGCCCCACGACCTCTGGGGTATCGCGACCTCTGGGGTACCGCGACCTCCGGGGTACCGTGACCTCTGGGGTACCGATTTTTGGGGTACCGATTTTTGGGGTACCGATTCCTCTCGCTCTCCACAAATTTGCATTCAACCTGTAGTATAATTTCTATAAATCAGCGAGAGCCCCACTCCCGCCTCCACCAAAGTCTGTTACTGCCTGCCGCCTTCAACAGGCAAGCGTTATCCTATAAAGAGAAAATAGAGAAAATAGAGAAATGAGAATGCACATTAAGTATATATTCAGAGCCCTGCTGCTATTTGGGCTCATCGGCGTCCTGGCGATCGCCTGCACTAATCCGTCTTCTTCCGAGACCGCTTCGGCCGGTCTCAGCGGCGTTGCTGTCATAGGCAGCACGACCGAAGGCGGAACGCCGGCTCTCAACGCAAACGCCGGAGGAACTCTTATCCTTGAGGACACGAAGATCACGACCATAACGAATTATCAATCTTCCATGTCCTTCCTCGGAAAGCCGCGCGGCAATACTTTCAGCCCATACTTTACAGACGGGCAGGTTCAGGAAATAGCCCAGAAGCTGGGCATCCCGGACAAAACGGAAGTATCTGTCTATATCAGCGAACAGTATGTCTGGGAAGAGGCCGAAATAAACATTGCCGACGTCGGCTTCTACCAGAACGGCACTTACATAGCCGGTGCAGAGTGCGAAGTGAATACCTCCAACCTCGCGAGATCGATCTACAAATACGAGAAGCAATAAGCGGGACCCTTTGGACCTGCCGCACAATAAAAGGCTGAGAAGAAAGAGTTGTGACCTCTTTCCTCTCAGCCTTTTTCCGTTCTGTTAACTCAGGAACGACTCCACCGTCCTCATCACATCGCTGATCGTCCGGATGTCTTGTTCCGCCTTTCCGCACTCCAGCGAGTGATTAGCGCCCTCCGTCAGATACAGGGAAATCCCCTTCTCTTCACAGATGCGCGTGATCTCCTCTGTTTTGGCCCACGGGTCCGCTGTCCCGTGAAAAGCGATCACCCCCGCCGGATCCACCGGAAAGCGGAAAGTCTCTGCCAAAGGCGTGTACAGCACCTGGCGCGCGCCGATCCCATGTTCGGCCGCATAAGACAGGGCCACCACTGTCCCCACGCTTTTGGAGAAGAACAGGATATCACTGTAGGCAGACCAATCAACTTCTGCCAAAATATTCTCCGCCTGCTCCCTCGCACTGACAAAACATTGATACATCTTTGCCGCGTCGCCCTTGACGCCCGCGGGAAAGCCCCCGTAGGGCACCCGGATAACCTCGTATCCCCTCTCCCGGGCAATCTTTTCACTGTAATAGAGGAGCGGCTTGTCACAAGTATAGCCGATCCCCGGGAACAGCACTGCTGCTGAAGCCGTCTTTTTCATCATAGTATCCCTTCTCCGATTTCTTCGTCCGCTTCCGGCGCAGTATCTGCACCCGATTCCTTTTCAGTTCCCGGCTGCTCATTGGTATTGGTTTCCGGTTTCGCTTCGGGGACCGTGGTGGCCTGCCCGCCGGCATTATCCGGCTGCGGCGTCACAGGCTGTCCTGTCTCGGCCGCCCCTGCCTGGCCTTTCTGTGCCGGCTCCTGCCCCTGTGTCCCTTTTGACGCCGCCTTTGCGTCTTCAAATGCCTTGATCCTCTTGCCGACGTTCTCCTTCAGATTGTTGTAGAAGAAGATCAGGTCATAGAAATGATAGCTTCCGTCCGGGACGACCTTCACGTCCTTGGCGGCAAAATTCTGCGGGCTCTCAATTCCCGTCGGGATCAAAATGCCCGATTTTTCATCCAGATATCCGCCGCAGAAAGCCGAGATCTCCTGTCTGACATTCCCGTAAGTATCCGTCGCGACGTACCCCCTGTTGGCCTCGGCCGGCGCAGGTGTGGAGTCCGTCTTCCAATTCAGCGGGTTGATGGACAATATTTTGACATCGGGCTTTGCCGCAGACTCGTCCATGCACTCATAGCTCACGATCACACCGGTATCCGTCTCTCCCTTCGCCATCTTGAGCCAAGGGCTCGCGTCCAGGTCGGCCTGCGTGATGCCATGGCCGATCACATACGCGGCCGCCAGGTGATCCGCCAGCCTCTTGTCCTGTCCGAATTCCACCAGAATGTCGTAGACTTCTTTGCCTCCCTGCGAGAACCCGAACAAAATGATCGGCCTGCCCTCTTTGTGGCAGTTGTCCAGGTACCAGCTGAAGGCCGCCATGACGTCTTCTTTGGCAACTTTGCTGTAGGGCTCTTTCTCCGCCTCCGGAAGCGTGTAGACACCCATCGTGCACTGCCTGTAATAGGGCGAATAGATTGCCGTATCCTGGCTGAAGATTCCCTTCTCCATATTGAATGTTTTGGCAAATCGGAGCGCATCCCGCAGGCTGGTGACATCTTCGTTGTCCGGCGTCCACATATTCATGTTGACGGTCGGCATCACCGCAAAAACATCCGCCTTTGCACTCTCCGCCTTTTCCGCGTCCGGCTTCGTGATCCACAGGTCCGCCCTGCCATAGTCGAGCGGCCACGCATTGCGGGTCATCCCGTACACGCAGACCTCGTGGATCTCCCGCTCATACCCTTCGTAGAGCTCTTTCTGCACGCCCTGCTCGATCAGTGCTCCGGTGTTTTCGAGAACGAGCAGCTTTTTCTCTGTTTTGTCAAAAGATAGCCCGCTGGCTTCACCGACCACCTCCGCGTCATCGAGCGTCCTCTCTAAGGTGACGCAGGCGTCCGTGCTGTCCGTGTCCACCCGCCAGCGGTAGATGTGGTCCGGCTCTCCCAGTTCGGCCGTGCCGTCATCCGCCGCCATGTACAGATATCCCTTGTAACAGGCAATTCCCCGCTTCCGCTGAGGGGGTGCCTGCAGGTGTATTTTGCCGATGTATTCGCCGGTCTCCATGCTGTAGCGGTAGAGATAGCTCCCGCTCTCGTCGCCGGTCCACGAACAGGTCCAGATGGACTGGGTGTCGGGATCCACCGCGATGCCCGCGCAGTCCTTCTGCCCGCTCTGCGCATCGATCGCGTAGGTCCGCGTGAGCTTCAGCGTCTGCCCGTCATACACGGCGATCTGCAGATCCGACGCCGCCGCGCCGCTCCCCGCCTGCGCGCAGGCGTAGACCTCTCCCTTATAGACATCAATGTCGCCCAATCGGTCCGGCTTGCCCGAAAGATCCGCAAAAGGGGCCGCGTTCGTCGCGATCAGTTTCCAGTCCTTGCCATAATGGGCCAAAACATCGCTCCCACTGACCCAGTACTCCCCGTTTTCACAGGCGACTCCCTGCCGTCCGCCGACGTCCTGCGCCGTCTCGCGCACATAGGTAAATCCGGGCAGGATCACGCTGGTGTTGCTCTCCTGCCGCCCTGCCACTGTGTGGGGAGCGGTCTTTGGCTTGCCGCTTGCGTCAGTTGGCTGGCTGCTGCCTGTGCCGGGCTGCTGGGTTTGGCCGGTCCCGGCCGCCTGGCTGCTGCCCGCGCCGGGCTGCTGGGTTTGACCGGTTCCGGCTGCCTGGCTACTGCCCGCGCCGGGCTGCTGCGTACTCCCGGTCCCCGGTTGCTGCGGCTGACCCGTTCCGGGCTGTTGTGTACTTCCCGCGCCGGCCGCCTGGTCGCTGCCGGCCCCCGGCTGCTTCCCGTCTGTCCCGGTTTGATCCTCCGGCCTGGCTCCCGCATGAGCCCCGTCCGAGGCGTCCTCTTCTGCCCCGGGCGCAGACGGCGTCGTGTCAGGAATTTCCTCTTCCTGCGTTCCCGCGACAAGCGCCGCGTCTTCTGAATTTCCTGTCGCCGATTCTGTCCTCGGACCGTTTCCTGTGCATGCGGTCATCATATTCAGCGTGAGGACCAATGCCAGAACGGCTGCTATCTGCTTTTTAAACATAGTGTGTCTCCTGTATATACAACGGCAGTAATGTCACTCTTATGTCCTATATTATACCGTCATTTGCCTTTGTTGTAACTCCTCATGAGTGGTCGCTCACGCAAGGTCGTCAAATCCCCTGACATAAACGAAGGGTGCTGCACCAATGCAACACCCCCGCATATTCTTTCCTATATTTTGGCCTTCATGCGCTGACCGGTTCGCCGTATTTGTTCTCTATCACTTTTTTGACAGCGCCGGCGGCAACAAGGAGCAGCCAGGAGATCGGCCACAGTCCCGTCAGGAAGCTGAATGCAAAGTAAACGCAAATAGCAATTTCCCAATAGATCGGCATCAGCGCATTGAGATTGGGATCGCTGTAGTGATACTTTTCCTTTCTGGCGTGCTTGTCGGTCCTCACATAGCGTTTTCCGCCCGTGCTCACGTAGCGCCTTCTGGCCGCGCTGCTGGCCTGCGCCCTGCTCTCTGCTTTTTTGATGTGTTTGAACAGCCTTTTCTTTTCTCCGTTGTAAACGAACAGAAAAACGCCGACTCCTACAAACACGAATATCATCGCCACCGCCATGTTGGAGTCAAAGATGATATTCGGAACAATACTGAGAATGATCAGCACGATTCCGAGGATTCTCCGCTTTGTGTTCTCTTCGTCGAGGATCCGCTCCTGATCTTTAATGATCTCCTTGGCCTCGCTGTCAAAATCCAGTGCCTCTTTCTTGAAAAACTTCCAAGGTTTCATATAAGCGTCCGCGATCAAAAAGCTTGCTACTGCTGCCGCGATAAATACGAAGAACAGAGCTACGCCAAAAGATTCAAGCTTTCTGGCAAACCACCCGCTGCCCAGGCCGCTCAGCAAAATAGGACCGCTCACGGACGTGACGCAAAGCAGGACGCCAAATGATCTGAGCAGTGCTGAGAACCCTCCGACGCTCAGGTAGTCGCACAGTTCTTCCGCCGAGATCAGCCTGCGGCTTTCCTCATAGGATGCGTTGAAAGCGTCTGCTCCATAGAATTCATTGCTGTCGGCCTGATAGGAAGCTGTTCCCCGGTCATTACCGACACTGTCGGTGTACCGGCCGCCTGCCGCGCTGCCGGCTGCATTCTCGAATTGTGATCCGCGGAATTGTTCTTCACGGCTCCGGGCATTCTCTTTGAAAGCTTCATTAAAAGTTTCATTGGAAGCTTCCTTGGCTGCTTCCGCTTCTCCGTTCTGCGCACGGGAGGCGCGGGCATTGATGCAGTCTTCAATGCCAAGGGTCTGCGCCAGCTCCTCGAGGTTTCCGAATTCTGAGATCACCGTGCCTACAGCTTCGTTCTCACTGACGCCTTCTTCCATCAGCTCCGTATATTTGTCTTCCATCATCGCGGCGAGCTCCTCGTAAGCCCGGCGGACTTCCGGTGTGTCAGGAAGACCTGCAAACATTGCATTCAGATAATTTCTGATCGTTTCCATGACGTCTCCTTTCTATCTGCCGCTGCCTGCCGGCAGTGCGCAGGTTCCCATCGGAGAAATGAAGTTCTCGACCACGTCCTTGGTCACATTCCACTCCTCGCACTTTTCTTTATAATACTCTCTTCCCGCCTCGGTTATGCTGTAATAGGTGCGGCGCTTGCCGTTCTCCGCGTTCTGGGAAAAGGATGTGATAAAACCGTTCTTCTCCATACGCGTAAAAGCTGAGTAAAGCGTCGTCTCCTTGATCACATATTTCCCCTCCGACAGGGATCGGATCATCCTGGAGATCTCATAACCATAGGAAGGCCTGTCAAGCAAAAGGTACAAAATAAACGTGTCGTTATAGCCGCGGATCACGTCGCTGCTGATCGTAGTCAAACCGCCTTCCTCCTTTCCTGTTCAGGGCTCGCTGCGCGAGCTGTTCGCCTACGACTGTCAATGTATCGACTGTCGTTACAACGTCTGTCGTAGTATATCTGTCGTAGTAAGAATATAGCATGGTTCCATGTGCTTGTAAAGAGGAATTTTGGGAACGACCTCTGGGGTACCGTGACCCCAACTGCCCCAAGAAAAAAAACTCCCTTCCGGCACCAGGCCATTATGCCTGCCCGCAAGAAAGTTTTCCAACTTACAGTTTTCTGCTTATCGCTCCTACAAGTCCGCTGCGCGGCCCGTCACGCTCCTACGCCCCGCTGCGCAGTCTGCAACTCCGCAACACCACTAATCCACCAATCAGATTCCCACCAACTTCACCGTCGTGTAATCTACGCCAATGGCAGGCAGAATCTTATCAATCAGATCTTTCGTCGCAAAGCGAATGGAACTGGTATTCATACACGGATGGCACCCGAACTGCTCTTCCTCGAGCACATCTTCGTCGATGAGCAGGCGCACCCTGTGGTCGCGGTCGTTCATCAGCCCCAGCACGGAGACGCTGCCCGGCGTGATGTCCAGAAATTCCTCCATAAAATGAGGCTCGCCAAAAGACAGCCGGCTGATCCCCAGCTGCCCGGACAACTCCTTGGTCTTGAAAGGTTTGTCGCCCGGCATTACCAGCAAGTAAAAATTCGTCTTCTGCCGATTGCAGAGAAACAGATTCTTGCAGATCTTCACGCCCAGGATTGCATCTACTTTTTCGCAGACCTCCATCGATGTCGCAGGCTCTTCCGGGTGGTCTGTCCGCACAAAATCCACGCCCAATTCGTTGAGCAGCTTATAGGCCCTGACCTCTCTGTCCTGCCTTCCTTCCATACTGTCGGGTGCTCCATGCAATAATTCCATTCTATCTCCTATCTTCACCACTCAAATGTCAACTGCTCATAAGGCCTCTCAGCCCTGAGCATCGGCAATCCCTTTGCCAAAATATCGTCCGCCTCATTCCTCCCCCTGACCCATGGTCCGATTTCACCGCGCGAAAGGATGAGCGGCATCCGGTCATGTACGGGCGCCATCGAGGCGTTCGCCTCTCTTGTCAGGATCACAAATCTGTTTTCTTGCCCATAGGGCCTGTAGATTCCCGCCAGGTACAGGATTTTGCTCTCCGGGACAGTAAAGATCACCTTTTCTTTCTTCCTGTCCCACTCATAGAATCCCGCTGCCGGCAGCACACACCGCCTTTCTGCAAAACTGTCCGCAAAAGCAGGCCTGTCCTTCACACTCTCCGCCCGCGCATTGATCAGAAGTTTTCCTTTGAAGCCGGGAAATCCCCACAGCAGAGGTTCTGTCCTGAGTCCCGCAACCGGATTATCTGTCCTATCCCCAGAAAACAAGTACTCTTGCCTATCCCCCGAAGTCGGATGCACTTGCCTGGCCCTCGAAGTCCGGCTCTCTGTACTATCCCCCGAAGCCGGGTACTCTCGCCCAACCCCTTTGTTTTGCACAACCGGCCCGGCGGCCTCTGCGCCGCCGATTATCGCGAGTGCTCTCATCCCGGGCGTATAGTCGCCCGCTCGCATCCCGAGGCTATCTCCATCAAGCTCAGGAAAATCTTTTTCAAAAGCATCTTCCGCTTCATCCGTCCAGAAGTATCTTCCGCACATGATCCTATCCCTCCCGAAAAGGCCACTTTTCCAAAACCGCAGACTTTTTCACCGGCCCCGCAGCTCTGTACGCCTTAAAGTCCCATCTTGCTCATGATCTGTTCCGCCGTCACGCCCGGATGTGTGACATACAGCCGCACGATCTGCTCCGTGAGTTCTCGGCTGACGCCCCGGCGCGCCGCAATTTCCGCTACCGTGCGATTTTTTGCAAGATCTGAGCCAATCTTTCGAATGAGGTCTGCAGAGACTTGTTCTTTTGCCGTCACCGCCGCGGAAGTCTTAAGCGAGCTGTGAGGAATCTCAATCTTTTCAACCGTGATACCATAGCATCCCGGCCTCTCGCCCGATTTCCTCTCCGATGGCAGATTACCGCCCTCGGGGCTGAAATGCTCCGAATCCACCGAATCGCCCTCGACCGGATCCGGAATCGTGAGCACCGCCATCGTGATCGCCTGATTAAAGCGTCTGGGCCCGCAGCTGCCCGGATTGAGGAAAAGGGTTCCGTCCTTATACTCCTGCGCGTACCTGTGGCTGTGGCCGTAGATGACCACATCCGCGTCCACGTTCGCCGGAATATCTTTTTTCTTGTGCGTCATGAAAAACCTGCGACCGAAGAGCGTCACTTCAAGCGTGTAAGGAATGTCCGCCGCCCAGTCCCGGTCATTGTTGCCCCGGACGACATAGAAGTTTCCGGTTCCGCCGACCTGACCGGACGCGCCGCTGCCGCACGCACCGCGAATCATTTCCAGCGTCTGGGGCCCGCTTATATCCCCGCCGTGCAGGACGACTTCGCAGGTCTTTATGACCTCCGCCACTTCCGGGCGTAGCAGGTTGTGTGTGTCAGAGATTACTGCGATGCGATGCCCGTTCACTCTTTTTTCCTTCCCGCCATCTCCAGCAGCGTATCGCCGGTCGCCCGGTACACGGTCCACTCGTCCATCGGGATCGCCCCGAGAGACTTGTAGAAATCGATGCTCGGCTGATTCCAGTCCAGGCAGGACCACTCCAGCCGGCCGCAGCCGCGGTTTACCGCGATGTGCGCCAGCTCCTGCAGAAGCGCTTTGCCATATCCTCTGCCGCGGTAGGCGGGCCGCACATAGAGATCCTCCAGATAGATGCCCGCGCGTCCCAGGAAAGTCGAGAAATTATGGAAGAAGAGGGCAAAACCTACTTCTTTCTCTCCGTCCATGACAAAGAGCACTTCCGCCTTTTTCTTCTCAAACAGCTGCTCGCGCAGCAGTTCCTGCGTGGCGACGACCTCGTCTTCCATCTTTTCATATTTTGCCAGAGATCTGATGAACTTCAGGATCAGGCGGCAGTCCTTTTCATTTGCAAATCGAAATCGATAATTTTCCATCGAAAATTCCTCCCGCTCTCGAGGAAAGATCCTCTTTGAGCTAAAAACAAGGGCCCGCAAAGCGAGCCCGATTCATCTAACAGCCGAGATAAATTCAAAGCGCCGGAGTAAATCCCCGGTCTTACCGTCAGATCCTTCTCACAACTTCCTTCACCAGCTTCTGCAGATCTTTGCCCGCGCGGTTTGCGACCTTCTGGATCTCCTCGTGAGAAGTCTCAAAAGTCGTGTTGACGATCGCCATATCCGTGATGCAGGTGATGCCCAGGATTTTCATGCCCATGTGACGAAGAGCAATTCCTTCGCATCCGGTGCTCATGCCGACGGCGTCCGCGCCGAACATCGCATACATTTTCACTTCATTGGGCGTCTCATAGGCGGGACCCGTGATCTGCAGATAGACGCCGTCCGCCAGCTCTATGCCCAGATCATCGGCGCATTTGTGGAGCAGCCCCTGCAGCTCTTTGTCGAAGACCGCGCTCACATCCGGGAAACGCACGCCGAGCCTGCTGTCGTTAGGGCCGATCAGCGGAGACGGCACAAAGGCGGTGTTCACATCGCTGATACACATCAAAGTGCCGGGATGGAAATTCGGATTGAGACCGCCCGCCGCGTTGGTCAGGATGATCGCCTCCACGCCCATCAGCGCCATGACGCGCACCGGCAGAACGACCTTCTGCATGGGATAACCCTCATAGAAGTGCACGCGCCCGTTCATCAGCACTACCGGCACGGAATCGATATAGCCGAAAATATACTCTCCTTTATGGCCTTCCACCGTAGAGTGCGGGAACCCGTCGAGGTCGGAATAGGAGATCCTGGTCACCACCTCGATGTCATCAGCCAGTCCGCCCAGACCCGATCCGAGCACGATTCCGATCTTCGGTACAAAGTCTGTGCGCTCGCGCACTGCCGCCAGAGCCTGTTCATAATCCGCCAAAACATTGTAATCTCCCATTTTCTCCCCTTTCTATAACACTTTATCAGTGTTTGAATCCCTTGCGCCTCTCGGCGGCACCGATCAGTTCCCTTGCTTCTTCCATGGCAGCCGCCAGATAAGGCTTCTGCCACTCGCTGCCTTCCTTCTCCGCCCGCTTGATCTCCTCCCAGGCGGCACTCTCTCTGCCCGCAGCGGGATTTTCAGCTCCGCCGAAGACGTGAGGATGTCTCCTGATCATTTTCTCAGAGACTGTGCGCGCCACATCGTCCAGCGTAAAAAGGCCTTCTTCCTCCGCTATGCAGGCGTGAAACATCACCTGAAGGAGCAGATCTCCCAGTTCTTCCCGCAGGTTCTCGGCGTCTCCTGTCTGTGTCAAAATATTGATCCCGCAGATCACCTCCGCCGCTTCTTCTATGCACTCCGGTTTGAGGCTCTCATGGGTCTGGACGCGGTCCCATGGGCATTTCACCCGCAGCTCCTGCACGATCTCTTTCAGTCTTTCAATCTCACTCATCTGTTTCCTCTGTATAACTCAGGGGAGATGTCCCCCGCCTCTACAGGCGGTGGGAAGTAACAAACTTTCTCAGCGGCGGGTGATATCCCCCTCTGAGTTATATGATGCACACGCGTGCGGAAAGGTAGATGCTGCCCTTCGGGCAGCCCGCACGCGGCGCAGCGGCTCGCTTCGCGAGCCTTGAAAGGCCCGCGCTCTTCTCTTTTTTGATCAGCGGATGAAGTTCGTCGCCTGCCACTCCTCCGTCTCGGGCAGGCCGTATTTCTCCTTGCCCAGCGCGATGCTCTTCATGAGGAAGCTCATGTTGCGCGCCAGCACGCGCACCGTCTGCATGCCCTCAAGGTCCTGGGCTGCCTCGCCTTTCATCCTGCCGTGCACGCTGTTCCAGTACTGGCTGGAGGCCACGGGCATGCCGCAGATCGTGAAGTACTTGTTCAGCTCATCAAATGTGGCGGAACATCCCCCTCTTCTCGCAACTACCACGCTTGCCCCGACCTTCATGGTCTTGTCAAAATGCGTGCTGTAGAAGAGACGGTCAAGACATGCGACCAGCGTCGCGTTGGCGGACGCGTAATAGACGGGCGATGCGACCACAAGGCCGTCCGCCTCCTCGAATTTGGGAGCGATCTCGTTCACAATGTCGTCAAATACACACTGTCCGTTCTCCGCGCAGGCGTTGCACGCGATACAGCCTCTGACCGCTTTGTTGCCGACCCTGATCACCTCTGTCTCGATTCCCTGCTCCTCAAAGACCGCCACCATTTCATCGAGTGCTATGCTGGTGTTTCCGCCTTTTCTGGGACTGCCGTTCAAAATCAATACTTTCATAATCCACTGCCTCCTTTATCAGACCCGCGCTGCAGGTCATTTTTGTCCATTTCAATTTAATTTCTGTTCATGTATGTTCGCCGATCATCTTCTCCATCCAGATCATGCTGTACCAGCGCCCGAACTTGTACCCGCACTGGTGGAAGGTCCCGACTTTGCTGTATCCCATGTGCTCATGGAACCGGGCGCTGTTATAATCCAGGTATTCGTCCGGCGTGTTCGGATATCCGATACATGCGTACAGGTTCAGGATTCCCTGCTTTCGCAGGGCTTCTTCCAGCGCCTCATAGAGCATCCGTCCCAGCCCTTGTCCGGCCGCGCCGCGCTCCAGATAGATCGACATCTCGCAGGAGCGGTCATAGGCCGCCCGGTCCTTGAAAACGCCGGCGTAGGCATATCCTTTTATAACGCCGTCTTTCTCGATGACCAGATACGGATAGCGCGTCTTGATCCGCTCGATCCGTCCCCGGAACTCCTCCGGCGTCGGCACATCATATTCAAAGGTGATGGCCGTATTCTCTACGTAATAGGAATAGATCTCCAGCAGGCGCGGGGCGTCTTCGACCGTCGCTTCCCGGACAGAAACCGGCGCCTCTGCGTCGCCTCCACTCACTACAGTGTTCATTTAAAGATTGCCTCCCGCCACTGAGAAAACTTGTTAATTCCCACCGCCCGGAGGCGGGGGACATCTCTCCCCTGTATTATACTTCATCCTACCGCCCGCAACTATAAAAAGTTCAAGACTTGCCTCGCAAGCCTTGAACCTTCTTTCCTGAAAAAGCCTTCCTCACAGATTCTGCCCTGTAAGGCTCTCAGCGCACTTCCGGATCTCCTCCGGCGTCCCGCAGGCGACAATCCTGCCGCCTTCTGTCCCGCCGCCGGGTCCCATATCGATGACATAGTCCGAATTTCGGATCACATCCAGGTCGTGCTCAATGACGATGACGGTCGCCCCATGTGCGATCAGTGTCTGGAATACGTCCAGAAGGACCCGCACATCCTGCGGGTGCAGTCCTATTGTGGGCTCGTCAAAGACAAATACGGAGTCCTCCTGCCCTCTTCCCATCTCGCTGGCCAGTTTGAGGCGCTGGGCTTCTCCGCCTGAAAGGCCGGGCGTCTCCTCGCCCAGTGTCAGGTATCCCAGGCCCAGGTCATGCAGGACCTGCAGCCTTCTGTGCAGCGTGGGAAGATCCGCGCAGGCCTCCAACGCCTCGTCGACGCTCATGGCCATGAGATCCGGCAGGCTGTACTCGCGGCCGTTCCCTGTGCGGCGCCGGATCTCAAACGCCTCCCTGCGGTATCTGGTCCCGCGGCAGTCCGGGCACGGGATATCCACATCCGGCAGGAACTGCACGTCCAGAGAGATCTCTCCCGTTCCGTCGCAGGTGGGGCAGCGCAGTTTCCCGGTGTTGTAGGAAAAATCGCCCGCCTTGTATTTGCCGGCCTTTGCCCCGGGTGTCTTCGCATACAGCTTTCGCAGTTCATCGTGCACATTGGCGTAGGTCGCCACTGTGGAGCGCACGTTGATGCCGATGGGCGTCGCGTCGATCAGCTTGACCTGCGTAATACCGGGCGCCTCGATCTTCACCACATGGAGCGGCAGTTTCTTTCCGCCGCAGACTGCTGCCAGAGCGGGCACAAGGCTCTCCAGGATGAGGGTCGTCTTTCCTGATCCCGAGACTCCGGTGACGGCTGTCATTCTGCCCATCGGTATGTCCACACTGAGCGGGTGGACGGTGTGGAGCTGCGCAGTCTCCATGTGAATCGTTCCCCTGGAGAACAGCTCTTCCTGTCCGATTCGGGGCCGTACTCTCATGGACGCTTCTCCGGACAGATACGGTCCGATCACCGACTGCGGATTTTTCTCCAGATCTTCTACCGTTCCCTCCGCGATCACCGTTCCGCCGGCCGCGCCGGCATCGGGCCCCATTTCGATCATCCAGTCCGCGTGCGTCAGGACCTGCGTGTCATGGTCCACAAGGACCACCGTATTGCCGTCCGCCGCCAGGTCGTCCATGACTCCCGTCAGCCCTTTGAGATTGTGGGGATGCAGGCCGATCGAGGGCTCGTCCAGCACATAGAGGACGCCCGTCGTCCGGTTTCGCACCGCTCTCGCCAGCTGTACGCGCTGCCGCTCTCCGGTGGAGAGCGTGGAAGCTGCCCGGTCCAAGGCCAGGTAGCCCAGTCCGAGGTCCATCAGGCGCACCGAGGTGTCAAGGAAAGACTCGCAGATGTTGACCGCCATCGGGCGCATGGACTCGGGAAGTGAATCGGGCACTTTTTTGACCCAGGGGATGAGTTCCGACAGCGTCATAGCGGCGGCCTCGTCGAGTCCGATGCCCTGCACTTTGGGAGCGCGGGCGGCCTCCGAGAGCCTGCTTCCGCGGCAGTCCGGGCAGGTCCCCTCCGCGAGAAACCGCTCGATGCGCTTCATGCCCTTCTCGTCTTTGACCTTGGACAGGGCGTTCTCCACCGTGTGGACCGCGCTGTAGTAAGTGAAATCCATCTCCGCCGTCTGCCCCGTCTGGGGGTTCAGATAGAAGATATGCTTCTTCTCGGCCGGCCCGTGGTAGACGATTTCCTTCTCTTCGGGCGTCAGGTCTTTGAAGGGGACGTCCGTGCGGACGCCCATCTCGCGGCACACGTCTTTCATCAGGGACCACATGAGCGTTCCCCACACCACCACCGCGCCTTCGTCGATGGTCAGTTCCTCATTAGGCACCAAAGTGGATTCGTCCACGGTGCGCGTGATGCCGGTTCCCCCGCAGGTCGGGCAGGCGCCGGCGCTGTTGAAGGCCAGGTCCTCCGCCCCGGGGCCAAAAAAGTGAACCCCGCAGACCGGACACACCTGCTCGTTCATGGTCGCCACATCAAAGGACGGGGCCAAATAGTGCCCGTTGGGGCATCTGTGGCTGGCAAGCCTGGAATAGATCAGCCTCAGGCTGTTCAGAAGCTCTGTCATCGTCCCGAAAGTGCTCCGGATGCCGGGCACGCCAGGTCTCTGGTGCAGGGCCAGCGCAGCCGGGACGTAGCGGACGTCGTCGACGTGGGCGCGCGCCGCCTGCGTCATGCGCCGGCGGGTGTAGGTCGACAGGGATTCCAGGTAGCGCCTGGACCCTTCCGCATAGAGGACGCCCAGCGCCAGAGAGGACTTCCCGGAGCCGGATACGCCCGCGACTGCGACAATCTTGTGGAGCGGAATATCCACATCTATATTCTTCAAGTTGTGTACCCTGGCGCCGCGCACCTGCATGCAGCGGGGCAGGATCTTTTTCGTTTCTGCCATGTGTGGTTGGTCTCCTTACATCATCTGTTTCAGTGGAAATCCTGCCATCTGTTCAAGGCTCGCGGAGCGAACCGCTGCGCCGCGTGCGGGCTGTCCCGGAGGGCGGCTTCTTCCTCTCCGCACGCGTGTGCATAATGAAAAGGAGACGTGACCCGGCACGCTCTCCCTGCGCCCTTCTCACGCCTCCTGATCCCGTCCATAGTCACATCATCATAAGTTATTTCATCATGAGAAAGATCGGAATCTGCATAATCAATATAAACCCGATAAGGATCCAGAAATACTTATTGTTTGTCATCATTACTCCTTTCCCCGCGCCGGCATTCCGGTGACAGGAACATACCACTTTCGTCACAGAAAATGGCGGTATGTTCTGAAGTAATAATAGCATGTCCCAAAGGGTTGTGTCACTAGTCAGTGCCGCTCCCCGTCTCCGCTCGGCCTCTCGGGCGGTGTGCTCCCGTCTCCATGACCGCTTCCGTCTCCGCTCGGCTTCTCAGGCGGTGTGTTTCCGTCTCCATGGCCGGCTCTGCCCTGGCCGCCGTCACCGTGAGAAGAGCCGGAGCTTGTCTCCATCTCGATGGCCTCGCCTTCCGAAGCCGTACCTTCCGTGTACTCCTCGCCGTTAACATACAGCTTGTGACCGTTCAGATTTATGCTGCCCGCACTGCAGGTCAGGCTCGTGATATAGCTGTCACCGGTCAGAGTCCAGGTGGATCCGTCCTCGATCTCCACATAGACGTCGCCCGCCTGGCCGTCGCTGTTGATCGCGCCGCTGAAACTGCTGCTTTCCTTGAGGTACAGATTCAGCGAAGAAACTTCATCCACGATCATGTCGCCGTCAATGGTCTGCTGCGACGCCGTCATCGTCACATGGCCGCCGTTGCTGCCTTCACTTCCCCAGCCTGCTGCGGCCGCTCTCAGGAATACGCCTTCCTCATCTTCGTTTACAATAGCCGCCCCTGTCAGGTCGACGGTCGCCGTCGTATTGTTGACAAAAAATACATCGCCGTTAAGGTTCGTCAATGTCCCGCCGTTCATGGCAAAAGAGGCAAGGCCCTCATCCGCGTCGCCGGACATGGACTGATAGATCATGACCGCCTGGTACCAGTCGGATTTGTCACCGTTCTTTTTCACATTGCTGGCTGTAAGGGTCACATTGTTGAGTGTGACAGAATTTTGGCCTTCTACGACTACGCCCTGAGAAGCCGTGGACTCCATCTGCGCATCACTGACCGTGATATCTGCCGTAGAGTAGATGACCGGAGAACCGGTTCCCTCTGTGGTATAGCTTCCGCCCGTCACATTCACGGTGCCGCCGCCTCTGTCGGAACGAATCGCAGCAGAGCTGTTGCCGGTGGTATGGATCAGGAGGTTGGAGGCATTCATCGTGCCGCCTCCCGTCGTCATCAGGCCGCCGGAGCAATTGCCGGAGGTCTCGATCACAGAATCGGAGATATTGACTGTCGTCCCTTCCCCATAGCTGAATACGCCGTTTGCATGGGTGCCGTCGGTGTCAACCGTGATCTCGCTCAGCGTCAGCGTCGCTCCGTTTGTCGCAAAGACCGCCGCGTTGGCTCCGTAGAAATCCGCTTCGTCGCCGGAGGCCTCTCCTGTCTTGACGACGGCAACGTTGGAGTAAGAAGCTTCTTCTCCGTCCGCCGTAATCGCGTGCTCCTCGTCTGTGCTGTTCTCATAAGTATCGGTGATCTCAATCTCCTCTTTTGACGGGATCTTCGCAGTGTCTGAGGAAGCGGCGGCTGTGCTGCCGCATCCGCCGAGCACCAGGCTCATGATCATCAGGCTCGCTGCTACCATTGCCGTTGTCTTCTTTATCATAGTCTTGTTTTCTTTCTTCATTTTGTTCTCTTTTTTCATTGCTATCTACCTCGCTATTTTTGTGCCTTTTTCGGAGAACTTCTTCATACCGTTTTCCGTTCGGTATGTAAGAAGTATAGTTCGGCAAGCTTAGCCGAAACTTAGAGTTACAAATTTCTGAAAAAGAAAGTAACTATTCAGCACCCCACGTCCCAAATGCTGCGCATTCGGGACTGTGGCGTCCAGAGGCGCTCCGCGCCTTGTCCGCCCCGGAAAAAAGATCAAAAACGTTCCGGTGAGCAAGCTCCCCGGACCTTATTTTGATCTTTTTTCCGGTGTGCTGAATAATTACAAAAAAAGAATTTCTTGTGCTATGATAGGCTGGTATTTCATTCAATGTTATTGAGGTAGAAAAAATGAACAACAAAGAGACTAATATAACAGCTGACCTCCGTGACGCCGACCTGATCTGGGAACCCGTCAGCGTCGAGCACGTCATTCAGGACAAATGGATCGACCTGCGCAAGGTCGAGTACCGCTTCCCGGACGGAACTACATTCTCTCCTTACTACAATTACAGCCGCCGCAGCTACGTCGTGATCGTCGCCTCCGACGAGGATGGCAAGTATCTGTGCGTGCGCCAATACCGCCACGGCATCGGCGAAGTGACCACAGAATTTGTGGCCGGCGGCATCGAATGCGAAAACGGCAGAGAGTACATCACCAAGGCAGACACCATAACCACCAGGGAGGACGCGCTGGCCGCCGCCAAGCGCGAGCTCGAGGAAGAGACCGGCTACAGCAGCGACGAGTGGGAGCATCTCATCACCGTCCCTTCCGCCGCCACGATGGCGGACAACTATGCCTATATCTACAGGGCGAAAAACTGCCGGCGCACGCATGAGCAGCACACCGACAGCACGGAATTTCTGCGGGTAAGAAAATACAGCCCCGACGAGATTGAAGAGTTGATCGCCGCAGGCAAATTCCAGCAGGCCATGCACATCATGGCCTGGCTTCTGGCGCAGAGAAAGGAAAGTTAATCAGGTGCCGAAGCCGGATACTGCTTTGGCTCGTTCAGCATTCCGGCAGATTAGGCATAAACAGCCAATTCTGCAAAATCATATTCTAAAGGTTGCTGAAAAAACGTGGTAATTGACCATTTTGAGAAGACTTTTTCCATAGGATTAGGTACGAGAATGCTTTATGCCAAAAAAAGAACCTAATCTATGTCATCAGCGAGACGAGTTCGTTGAAAATTGGGAGCCAAAACAGCGAAAAAGCAAGTTTATGCCTAATAGCCGAGCCTGCCAAGAGGCAGGCCGCCGCTCAGCTTCGCCACCCGTCAGTCTTCGCCTGCCAAGAGGCAGGCCGCCGCTCAGCTTCGGCCCCCGCCAGCCTTCGCCTGCCAAGAAGCATGCCACCGATCACCCCCACCACCCGAAGGGCCGGGCCGGAATTGTCAGATTCACGGGAAAACGGTCCTAAATTTGTTTAAAATTGTCAAAAAAGTTAGTTGCACTAAATGTAAAAGTATTGTAAGGTAAGGCTGAAGATAAAATTTTTATTAAATCGGCAGAAGGGCTGTGTGCGAACGGAAGGGTCGTGTGCGGCCTTTTCTTATGGTATTCTTTATAATATTCGTAACTATTCAGCACCCAAGTCCCAAAGGCTGCGCATTTGGGACTGTGGTCGTCCAGAGGCGCTCCGCGCCTTGTCCGCCCCGGAAAAAAGATCAAAAACGTTCCGGTGAGTGAGCTCCCCGGCCCTTATTTTGATCTTTTTTCCGGGGTGCTGAATAATTACTAATATTCTTTATGAGAAAATCCTGATGAGACGGAGAAATGACAACTATGCATTATAAAGCAGTAATCTTCGATATGGACGGAACGATCCTGGACACATCCGAGGACCTGACGGCGGCGGTCAACTACGCCATGGCGAAGTTCGGACACCGCAGTGACTTTACAACGGTGGAGGGATGTCACTTTTTTGGCAGTGGGGCGCACACGGCCATTCAGCGGGCGCTGGCCAGGGAAGCCGGCATGAGCCTGGACGAAATTCTTCAGATTGGTTCGGCCCAAAACGGCGCGGTGCCCGGCATCGACGAGGAGGAGGTGTGCAGGATCCTCGAGGTCTATCAGCCCTATTACAAAGCTCACAACGCTGTTCGGACATGTGCTTATCCGGGAATCGCGGATCTTCTGAAGAGACTGCGCGGCGCCGGCCTGCGAACCGCAGTGGTGTCCAACAAACCGGATAATTCTGTGACGCAGCTGGCTCAGGACTATTTTGGCGGGCTGTTCGACCTGGCCATCGGAGAGACGGAAGGCATCGCGCGCAAGCCCGCGCCGGACATGAATTTCCTGATCCTGGACAAGCTGGGCGTCGATGTGGCGGACGCCGTCTATGTCGGCGACACCGAGATCGACATCGCCACCGCCCGCAACACGGGGATGGACCTGATCATGGTCAGCTGGGGCTTTCGGCCTGTCTCCTACCAGAAGGCGCTGGGCGCCACATCGATCGTGAAGAGCGCCGATGAGATCTATACCCTGGTCGCCGAAGGTGCGGCTCGGATCTGAGCCGCCCGCCTGTCACCCCGCATTACAAAACCCGCATGGCCATTTACAGCCATGCGGGTTTTTCCGTTTTCTGATATACACGAACTCGCAGCGCGACAGCTCGATTTGCCTCTGTAGTGCTCTTATCTCACCGGCACATTGTTTTCCCGAAGCGCCAGCAGTATTTCTCTTACGAGGAACCGCTCAACCTTGTGGTAATTATCCTCGTTGCACTCCGCGATGATCGACAGCACGGCAAACCCCATCTCCACGGACAATATGCCTTTATAATAGGGACCGCTTATGATTTCCGGATGCTTTGCCGCGATCTGGGGAAGCGTCTTGTTAATGATCTCTTCCGCGTCTCTGATCGCATAATTTACATCTACCTTGATCGTAATGGCGACCCAGGAATTCATCTTGGTGAGGTTGGTCACACTCTTTATATCCTTATTGCCGATGACCTTGATATTGCCTCCTCTGCCAATCAGCCTTGTACTGCGGACACCGACTTCCTGAACCATTCCCCTGTATCCGTCGATATTGACAATATCGCCGACCTGATACTCGCCCTCGAAAATCATGGAGACGCCGGCGAAGATATCCGCGATGAGGTCTCTCGCGCCCATGGAAACGCCGATACCGATGACTCCTACGGAGGCCAGGATCGCGTTCGTATCCACGCCCAGGTAAGACAGGGCGTAATAGATAAATACCAGACCTCCGATGTAGATGATCAGATTGGAGATCAGCCTGCAGATCGTCTTTCCTCTGGAGTTGAGCATTCTTCCCAAAGTGTTCATGAAGAAGCGGACGAACATCATCGCCAGGATCAATACGCACAGAAGGAGCACGATACTGGTCAGGGAGAAAACATTCAATCCCTTGTTCCATTTTCCGGTCAAAACATAGTCGAGCAGAAGACTTTCCCTGGACGCTTTACCGGACCGCACATTGACAAACATATTGACAAATGACAGCGCCAGCATGATCTCAAAGGCAACAGCCGCCTTTCTCTCGGGCGTGGCGTTTTCCGTAAGATGCGTGATCATCGATGTGATCCGTCCTACGGGTCTGAAGGTTTTATTCTCGCTCCCCTTCTCTGCGGCATTTTCCTTCGCCCTACTCTCGACCTCCTCGATCATCTTGTTCGTGTAGCGTCTCATCAGGTAAAGAGACAGCAGCGCAAAAACGATCAGGAAACCCAGGCCGCATACAAAGCCATACCGATAGCCGCTTCGCAGAAGCATATCATTCGGAGTGCACAGATAGACAATATCGCCGCTCTCTGCTTTTTTGGAAACAACCAGGTATTTGATTCCCTCGATTCTCGCGAAATCAGCTACACCGTCACGGACCATGGAACCGCTCATGCCCAGTTCATCTACGTTGTAATAAAAGCTCAGGAACTCTTCGCTTATAGAATTCTGTATAACTGAGTTTTTGGGATTGACCGTGAAGCTGAACATACCTGTCGGCGTGAGGCTCCTGAGGATTCCGTTGATCGCGTCCTCCGTCTTGTCATCCTCTACCGGCTTTACCGCAATGATAAGAGCTCCGTATTTGCCGGTGGATTCTTCTTTCATTCGGACGCCGTACTGTTCCAGCTTTCGTCCCGTCACTTCGTCTTTGAAAGCGCTGTGCGCTATGCCGGGAACGCCCTTCAGAAGCCGCCTGAAATCTGCGCTGGAAACAGGATGATCCGCGTCTTCTTTTCCCAGCTCCATGCCGATATAATCTGAGCTGGTCCCACTCTGCCTGCCCTCTGAGTCAAAGAGAATGATATACTCTGACCCGATGATCTTGTTGATCGCCTCCAGGTCTTCCTTGTTATTGAGCTGCGGATTTTTCTCGATCAGCTCTGCCGTGCGTCTGCCGTACTCCAGATAAAGGGATATTCTCGCGTTTTTCCTCTTCTCCAGATGATCCGCATTGTTGGACATCCGCTCATTGATGACCTCCAGTTTAAACTGGTTGTCTATGATCTGCTGATAAATACTGTTCAGCGAACGGAAGAAGACGCTGGCCCCAAATACAATGATCGCTCCCAGGATCCCGCAGGAGAGGGCGATAAATCTCATTCTGCCCGGAGCATACATTTCCTTTTTCTTTTCGGTGATAAGTCCGTGCGTCATCTCCCTGTATACAGAAGTCACCCATATAATAAAGGTAAAGGTCAGGATCAGGATGACAATAACGCCGGCCCGCGTCTCGCTGACGGCCTGTTTAAATGTGTCCATGCTGTCCGCCTGAATAAGGAGGACGGCGTCCAGTGACGGCACTTCCCTTACTATATATGTCAGTGCTCCGGTACTGTCCGCGATCACATGTCCGTCCAGCTGCAGCAGCTCCTCCCGGCTTGACGGCAGATCGTAGTCAGCTGCGTTATTCGTTTCGATGCCTCGGTCTTCAATGGCTTTCCCGTAATAATAGATGAGATCCCCGTTCAGGTTGTAAAAATACTGGCTCTTCTCCCTATCCGGGCACACAAGGTAAATGCTTACTCCATAGGCGATCTCTATTCCGGCAAGTATCTCATCATAATTGACGTACTTGTCCAGATATTGGAGCATCTCCTTTCCGTTGACGATCTCCACATAATAGTAAGGGCCTTTTATGCGGCTGTAAAACAGCGAGTCCCGCCTGCTCCCACTCATTGTCGGCGTATTGTAATCCAGTCTGCCGTTCGCTCTTTCGGCTATTTGCGGGTATGCCAAAAGACCGTTCCTGATCCCGTCACTCAGAATGACTGTTCCGTTCTCGACCTTAATGATTGCTCCTTTGCCCAGCTTTCCGATTGCCGCGTCTCCCTGCTCGGAGACAAGCTCAAAACAGGCTCTCGCAGCCAGATCCGCCTTGCACTGCCACTGGTTGTTAAATTCTTCCGACGCCTCCTGGAGATTCACCGAGATCTCATCACAAGTGCTCACAATGCTGTTGAACCTTGTGCCAATATTTTCCGTTCCTGTCTGCTCCCCGTTATTATTGCTGTAAAACAAATCCTTGAACTGCTGTGTCATCATTATATTGTTCACGATCATGAAGACCCACAGGATGCCGGTCAGAATCAGGGCAAGTATACTGCCGCCCACAAGTTTCCGGACAGGATTTACAATTACGGTCTGCTTTGTTTTTTTCATCTTTACCTCTATGTCGAAACGACTTGCGCGGCTTCCCCGAATGCGGTCCCCTGTGCTTATAGTCCGTGAAGCGCGCGGCGAATTCCTTCCACGCTGCACTCCCCGGCAATAACAGCCTCTCTTCCGGTCAGTCTCGCATATTCCGCGGCCGTAAGCGAGCCGATGCAGATCGCGCGCGCTTTCTCGGGAAGCCTGTTTCTCTCAAGAAACTCCCGCACGCCCCCGGCACTTGCGAATATTACATATTCAAAAGG
The DNA here is from genome assembly GCA_002395235.1 of Lachnospiraceae bacterium UBA4260. Lineage (GTDB taxonomy): Bacteria > Bacillota > Clostridia > Lachnospirales > Lachnospiraceae > CAG-791. The sequence goes on from DGWK01000032.1 coordinate 79,642, forward strand.
AGGGCCGCTCTCTTTTTTGCCAAAATACAGTGCCGCCGCCATCTCCGGCTCACGGTACTGCGTCCGATAGATCCTGCAGTTTCTATATAGAATTTTCTCATTTTTCAGCATATTTGTCAGTAGCGGATTTCCCTCCGCCGCCCGCAGGATCAGAACTTTTTCATTCGCGCCGACTTTTCGGGACAATTCCGCAGCGAGGTCCTGCGTGGTAAAGGACGCCGGGACCAGGTCCGCATACAGATAAGCTTTTTTCAGCTCCGCCGCCGTGCCTCTCCCGATGCAGGCGATCTTTAAGTGCGCAAGGCGCCGGATGTCCGTCCTCCGTCCCGCCATCTCTTCCAGAAAGATCCGCACGCCGTTGACGCTGGTAAACACCAGCCAGTCGTACTCCTTCATCTCCTCTTCCTGTGGGATTTCTTCCCTCTGCGGGACAATCTCCATGCAGGGAAACTGCGCCGCGCGGATGCCGTCCTCCGCGAGGGCGGCCGCCATTCTCTCCGTAAAAGAGCTTGTGCCCACGATCAGGGCGGTCTGATGGGGCGCGGCGCTCACGGGGGACTTAAGGTGCATGGCAGCTGTTTTCCCGATCACAAGGATGGCCGGCGCCTTCACTTCCCCCGCAATCTGCGCAAGGTTTCCCAGCTTCCCGTCCACGCGCTTTTCACCGGGCATAAAGGCACAGGACAGCACGCTCGCCGGCGTCTCCGGGTCCATTCCGGCCTCCAGAAGCCCGTCCGCGATCTCTCCCGCCCTGCTCAGTCCCATCATATATACAAGTGTCCCCTTGATCCCCGCCAAAACAGAGAAGGATTCCGCTGTCTCCCCGGCTCCGTGTCCCGTCGCCACCGTAAAAGAGGAGGCCATCCCCCTGTGCGTGATCGGGATTCCAAAGTGTTCGAGAGCCGAAATGCAGGAACTGACGCCGGGAATCATCTCATAGGGTACGCCCGCTTCTTCCAGTGCTATCGCTTCCTCTCCGCCCCTGCCAAAGACCGTCGGGTCGCCGCCCTTGAGCCGCACGACCTGCAGGCCCCTGCGCGCGCGGTCGATCAGGAGCGCCTGGATCTCCTCCTGCTCCTTTTTGTGCGCGTTCTTCCGCTTTCCCACACAGACCAGTTCACACCCCTCGGGCGCTTCCCCGAGCAGCGCGTGGTCCAGAAGATCGTCATATACCACGACCTGTGCCCTTCGCAGGGCCTCCAGTCCTTTCACGGTGATCAGGCCGGCCTCGCTTCCCGCGCCGGTGATCCACACTTTTCCCGTCATATCTGCCTCCGTGTCGAAACGCCCTGCATCACGTAAAGCTCTGCGCCGATGCCGCCGACCCGGGCGTGAATTCCCACCGCCGACCGGCAGTCACAGCGAAACCGGCAGAAAATCCCTCTCTCAATCTCATAGCGCAGGTAATTCTCCGGCGGCGTGATCCTGTCCAGAAGCGTTCTCATTTCCGTATCCGACTCTCTGCACTCGCAGGCCAGCATTCCCTGGCCCACCGCCGGGATCATCTCCTCCGGCTCGAGCACCCTCACGCCAAAATCGCGCAGGTCCGCCTCAATGCGGTCCAGTCCCGCTTTTGCGAGCACGATTCCGTCGTACTCGCCCCGGCGCAGCTTCTCCAGTCTCGTCGTGATATTGCCGCGAATATCCTTAAATTCGAACTCTGTGCCCCATCGTTCTCCCAGCGCCCGCAGCTGGCTCATACGGCGCGGGCTTCCCGTTCCGATGGTCAATTTTTTTCCGGTGACGACCACCTCAGAGGTATCTGCGGCGGCGGGAGTGACGACCACCTCAGAGATATCTGCGGCGGCGAGCACAGGCTTTCCGGCCCCCTTGCGCAGGATCAGGCAGTCCCTGGGGTCCGCCGCATCCGGCATGCCCGCTATGCAGAGTCCCGGCGCCATCTCATAGGGCAGGTCCTTGACGCAGTGAACCGCGATGTCGGCCTCTCCCAACAGCAGTGCCTTCTCCACGTCCCGCACAAAAGGCCCGTTTCCGCCGAGCGCGGTGACGCTGCTCTTTCGATCCCTGTCTCCCTGCGTGCTCACCGTCAGAATGCGGACTCTGTATCCTTCCTTTTCGAGCAGTTTTTTGACAAGTTCGTTCTGCGCCATGGCCAGGCGGCTCCCTCTGCCCGCAATACATAGTTCTCTCATTTTTTTCCTCTATGTCGAATTGCCTCCTCCACAGACCTTTTCGGAGGAAATGCAATACCATTTCTCTGAAAAGGTCACGGGGCGCTGTGCTCCATCTCATCGATCATGACTTCGATCTCCTGATCCGTGAGCTTGTTCTCACTCTCTATGAGCGCCGCGAGAATGATTCTGTACGCAGTTGCGCGCACTTTCTGGTCCGGGATCCGCTCCGAAACTTCGCTGCGCAGGTTCCCCATCCGGGTCAGGATCGGGCCGATCTGGTCGGGGAGGATCATCTCAATCTCCCCCCGCAGCTGCCTCGCGTAAGCGGGACTGGTTCCGGAGGTTGAGATTGCCACGGTGAGGCTGTCTCTTTTGACAATGCTCGGGAAAATAAAGTCGCAGTATTCCTGGTCGTCCACCACGTTGACCGGAATGCCCCGGCTGCGGCAGTCGCCGGCGACTTTTCTGTCCACCTCGCAGATTCCCGTAGCCGCAACCACATAGTCGCCCAGCTCCAGGTCCTTCTCCTCGTACTCCTTGCAGAGAATCTGCACCTCTCCGGCTCCCCTCTGCGGGTTTTCCGCGCGGGTCCCCTCGATCTCTGTCTCCGGGGCGATCACAATGATCTCCTGCGTAAAACGGCGGAGCCGGTTCACTTTCTCGTGTGCGACCGGTCCTCCGCCGATGATCAGGAACGTCTTATTTGTTATATCAAGATAAAAAGGAAAATAACTCATTAAAAGCCTTCTTGCCTGTGAATAAGTCTTGCGTATCTATACTGTATTTTATCATTTCCGCGCTTTGCCGTCCAATCGGGTCCGGCGCCCTCTGTCACCCTCTCGTCAGCGCCTTCTCCTTGAGGATCACGGGCCGCAGGCGAAGCGCGGCGCCCGCTGCCAGGACACACAGTATAAAGTCCGGCACTACCGTGGACAAAAACCACACGGAAATAAGCTCTGCAAAGCCGATCCCTATGTCCTTCGATACCACCAGGTTAAACATCAGATAGTAATAGACCAGGCCGCACAGATAATACGCCATCTCTCCCCAGAAGGCCGCGAAAAGAAGTTTCAGATAGCCGTTTCCCGGCAGAGTCTCCGATATTTTGCCCGCCACATAGGCCGCTGCCGCAAAGCCGATCAGAAAGCCGAAGGTGGGCTTCATCAGATACATGAGCCCGCCGCCGTGGGCGAAAACTGGCACGCCGGCCAGCCCGATCAGCAGATAACAGCCGACCGCCGCGAGTCCGCGCTTGGCGCCGAGAAGAAATCCGGCCAGCAGGGCGAAGAAAAACTGCAGGGAGAAGGTCACTTCCCAGATTCCGATGGGAATCATGATCTTTATAAAGGCGCCGACCGCCATGAGTGAGGCGAACATCCCGCAATAGACAATATCGGTTGTGCTGATTCCGCGGATCGCTCTTTTTCTGGTTTCCATGGGGTTCCTCCTGAGGTTTCTTTTTGGGTTAAATTATATTCTACCATTTCAGTGTTCTTGCGTCTATTGCGCAGGCAACCTTGCCCTCTCCGCCGTGTTCGGTTAGAATGAAGGGAACCTGTTAGCCCTGCACGCGGCTGGAGCGGGCACAGAGTGCTGAATAATTACATAATTTAAATAAGGATAAAAAACATGAATACCAAATCTCCCGATTACACCGATCCCGTCAAGATCATCGAACTCAAGGAGTCAATCCTCGAGGACAATAACAAAGACGCGCAGGATCTGCGCGATCAGCTGAAGGCGCATAAGACCTGCCTTCTCAACCTCATGTCCGGCCCTGGAAGCGGCAAGACCACTACGCTCCTCGCGCTGGCCAAATATTTCAAAGGGCGCCTGGACTGGGGCGTCATGGAGGCAGATATCGACTCCGACGTCGACGCCAGGACCATCCTGGCGGCCGGCATCCCTTCCGTACAGCTCCACACCGGCGGCATGTGCCACCTGGACGCGGACATGACAAGGCAGGGACTGCGCGCCCTCTCGGAAGTCGCTGACCGTCCTCTCGACCTGGTCGTTCTGGAGAATATCGGCAACCTGGTCTGCCCCGCCGAGTTCGACACCGGCGCCGCCATCAAGATGACCATACTGAGCGTCCCCGAAGGCGACGACAAGCCGGCCAAATACCCCCTCATGTACGAGGAGTGCGACATCATGGCGGTCAACAAGATCGACGCCCTGCCGGTCTTCGATTTTGACAAAGAAAAAGCGGAGCGCTATGCAAGGCTCCGCAATCCCGATATCAAAATATTCTATATTTCCGCCAAGACCGGCGAAGGCGTAAAAGAACTGGCCGAAGAAATTATCGCAAGAGTACAGGCTCACAATGCGTGAGCGCAGAGTGCTTCGACATGGAGGTATCAATGGCAACCGTTAAAACCATCAAAATAGAAGAAAGTGTCTTTGCCGACAACGACACCGCGGCGGAGTCTATCCGCAGAAAACTCACTGAGAAAAAGACAACTATGATCAACGTCATGTCCAGCCCGGGCAGCGGCAAGACCACCCTGCTGACGCAGATCGTAAAGAGGCTCGGAAGCGAGATGCGCATCCGCGTGATGGACGTGGACATCGAGTCCACGCTGGACGCGCAGCGCGTCGCGGACGCGACGGGCGTCGAGGCGCTGCAGATCCACAACGGCGGCCTGTGCCACATCGACGCGGACATGGTGACCCGCGCCCTGGAGCAGTTCGCGCCGGAGGGCTCGGGCGTCCTGGAGCAGACGGACCTGCTGATCCTCGAGAACATCGGCAACCTCGTCTGTCCCGCGGAATTTGACACCGGCGCCCACAGGAACATGATGATCCTGAGTGTCCCCGAAGGCGACGACAAGCCCCTCAAATACCCTCTCATGTTCAGCGTCAGCGACTTGGTGGTGATCAACAAGATTGACACTTTGGACTATTTTGACTTCGATCTGGAGGCCGCCAAAAAACGGATCCTGCGCCTCAATCCAAACGCCGTGATCCTGCCGGCCAGCGCCAGGACCGGGGAAGGCGTGGACGCGATCTGCGACTGGATCCGCGGTATCGTGAAGGTGAACGGGCAGCGCTGAGCGCTTCCTTCGCCCGACGGCCGCAAATGCGGCCAAACCAGCCTTAAAGTAATCTTATGGAATCCGCAAACACCGTCTCCTGTCCGTTTCGCGCGACCATGAACAGATAATTGGGCTTTCCTTCGTGATACGTGAACTTGCAGTCGTATTTCTGCACCTGTCCCAGTGTGAAGAGCGCCTCGACCATAATGTCGGCTTCGTTCTTGCGCCGCGCTGCGGCGACCGGCACCGTGACCTGGTTGTCCGCCGCGCTCGAACCCCCGAACCTCTCGGGGATCACGCTGACGGCACACAGACGCCCGTTTTCCCGGTCGCGCCGGATCATATAATTCCACTGCATATCCTCTTCCCAGGGCGACTGCGCGTCCGCATAATAGGCGCAGCCTGTCGCATACTCGCCGATCACGGTGAAGGAGATTCCGTGCTCCTCCTCCCACTCGCTGCCGCCCAGAATCACATAAGCGGGGACAGACGCGGCGTCCTGCCTCATAATCGAGGTCTCCGGCCTTAAGACGACCAATTTGGAAGGCTCAAACTTGCGGATGACGTTCTCCGGACGCAGTTCCGCGTCGGACAGCTCCTCCGTGCAGTACTCGACGAGGCACTCGCTCATATCCCTGCAGAGATGGTCCCCCATGTTCTCGAAGGAATCGGCGCACATCTGCACGTAGTCCGCCGGCGTTCCGGGTTCATGCCACAGCTCCGCTTCTGTGTCAAAATAGCGACACTTCAACTTTCTTTCATCCGGCACCATCTCTTCCTCGTCCAGGATACAGTCATTATAATCGCGGTACCGGCGATCCAGAATTCCCATCAATTCCTCAAAACCGTTTCGATCAAAATCCACACAGTAATAGCGCGGCACGTCGCTTCCGCTGCAGAACACTCTGTAGTAGTCAAAAAAGTACCTGTGCGTGCTGTGACTGAAAGGCATGATGCCTTTTTCATATCTGTAATACTGATCCACGAAGGATCGCGCTCCCAGTTTGATATCCTCTCTGGCCAGGACATAGTCCATGTTCCGGAAGATCTCGATCGGCGTCACGCTTCCGCTCGCAAGAGCCTGCGATTCCCCCGTCCCGTGGATGGCCAGATACTCATCGCTGACAAGCTCTCTTCGAATCAGCCAGCCCAGAAAATAAGCGGCGGGAGTGCCGGCGTAGTCATAGATCGTGCCCACCTCGCTCTCGGACATCGATGCAATGCGATCTGCAAACGCTTTTTTGCCCTCCTGTGTATCAAGGCGGATTCCCTCTCCTTGAAGGCGCAGATATTCCGCCGCCGCGTCATCGAAGGCCCACTCCGCCTTGTCCTTGTCAAAAGCCGGAATCTCCGCAGGCCTTATGACGTTCTTCTTCACGTTGTTTCCCTCGCTGAGCCTCGGCAAAAGAAGGCTCAGTGCCGCCAGCGGGATCGAGACAATTACCCCGATCCACCCTGCTTCCGGAATGTCCAGGGCAAACCAGCTGATCCCCAGTGCCATAATGAGCACCGAGAGCTTGAGCAAAAATCCTTGCAGGACCGGAAACTTACTGCCCTTACTGACCTTGTAAAAACTCACCAGCGTGATCAGGAGCATCACGGCTGCGCCGACGGTTATAGCCAGCACCATACCCAGCGGCGCGCTCTCCCCGACCGAGAACCCTGTCAGGCCAAAGAGAAACAGCAGCAGTTCCGCCACAGCACATATACTCAGAAAGACATAGCGAAAGATCGTCATATTCTCCTCCAAAATTGACATATTCATTATTTTGTAAATTGGTTTACGACCCGTCATGCGATAGAATACATACTGGAGTTAATTTCCCGCGCCTCCGGACGTCCATAGTCCCGAATGAGAAGTCCCCGGGACGCGGAGTGCCGCACGGTAAGTTACTTGTATCCTACCACATACTTACGTTTCATAGGAGTATTGAAAATATGTATCAGAAAACCGGACTGGTCCTCGAAGGCGGCGCCATGCGCGGAATGTTCACCGCAGGCGTTTTAGATGTGATGATGGAAAACGGCGTCACGTTTGACGGCGCCATGGGCGTCTCCGCCGGTGCCGTATTCGGCTGCAACTTCAAGTCCCGGCAGATCGGCCGCTCTCTGCGCTACAACATGCGGTTCTGTGGAGATCCCAGATACTGCAGCGTTGAGTCCCTCATCAAGACCGGCGACCTCTACGGCGCTGAGTTCTGCTACGACGAGATTCCCAACAAGCTGGATCCCTTCGATGTGGAGACCTATAAAAACAACCCTATGGTCTTCTATGCGGTCTGCACCAACGTAGAGACCGGAAAGGCCATCCATAAGCGCCTGGACAACGGCGACAAGAAGGATATGGAGTACTTCCGCGCCTCCGCGTCCATGCCGCTCGTCTCCCGCATCGTGGAAGTGGACGGCTACAAGCTTCTTGACGGAGGCATCACGGACAGCATTCCGCTGGCCGCCATGGAGCGCCGCGGGTATGGTAGAAACGTCGTCGTCCTCACGCAGCCTCTGGGATTCGTAAAAGAAAAGAGCAGCACACTGCCGCTCATTCACCTCGCCATGCACAATTATCCCAATGTCATCAAGGCCATGGATGTGCGCCACATCCGCTACAATAAGCAGACCGCCTACGTCCGCGAGCAGGAACTTGCCGGCAATGTCTTTGTCATCCGGCCATCCCATGCCCTCGGCATCAGCCGCACGGAGAGCGACCCGGCGGAGCTCCGCAGAGTCTACGACATCGGCCGCGCCGAAATGGAGAGACTGCTGCCCGCGCTCAGGGAATTCCTTGGCGACCGGGAGTGAAGACTTACAGGAAAGCATATTAGTGGGGATGCCGCCTTGAGCGAAAGGTACTGCCGGTGCTCTCTTTAGGCATAACCGCAATTATTGACAATTTCAGCTCCTAATTTTTTCTCTGGCACAAGTGTTTACAAGCGAGATTGGGAGTAAAATTGTCCATGGAGCGCCTTAACACCTAGAGCTATAGAAAAAGACCTCCGAATTTGAACGGAAATCGCCGTTTTCTCGATGGCATTGGAATCTGTTACCTTCTGATATGACTATTATGCCTAAAATCACGGGGCGGCCGCATTTTTACAAATGCGGCCGCCCCACTTCGTTACCCTTATTACATTAGTTAACGGCTGACCTCAATATTTTCTCCGTCACATACGATCGTGATATCGCCGTCCTTGGTCTGCAGACACTGTGCGCCCTTTTCCTCCAGCATCGAGACCGTCTTCTTTTCTGCCGGATTCTTTTCAGAGTCGCAGATGACCGCATAGGAAGGCTGCATGATGCCGACCATCTCTTCGAGGGGCTCATTGTAAAAGCCGTGATGAGGAATCTTGAGCACATCACATTTCTGCACGGTTCCTCCGTCCAGCCACTCCGTGATCCGCTCCTCCTCGATATCGCCGGTGAAGACCAGCCGGTTTTTCCCGAGGTCCACCGTCGTGATCAGCGAGAAATTATTGTCATATTCATCGTCGGTGTCCGGAATCTCGTAGGACGCGGGCGGCTCGACCTTGATCGCTGCGTCCCCCAGCTGCAGATTCAGGACCTCTGCGACCCGCTCGGGTTCCATCCCGAGGTCATCCAATGCGTCCACAAATTCCTTGTACTGCTTGCCGGTTCCCTCGTAGTCCGGCATCAGGATCCTGTCTACCGGAATGCCTTCCACTACCGTGTCCGCGCCTCCCACATGATCCTTGTCAAAGTGCGTGATCAGCAAAATATGGACCTTCCCGGCGCCTTTCTGCGCCAGATAGTCCAGTACTTCTTCTCCGTCTTCCTTCTCCCCGCAGTCAATGACCATCACTGCGTCGCCGCAGGTGAGCACCATGGCGTCCGCCTTTCCGACCTTCAGGACCTGCAAGGTAAGCGGATTCAGGGAAGAATTCTCTTCCGACGCCGTCTGCTCTGTAGGCGTCACCTGATCGGACGATGCCGTCTGGTCTGCAGGCGCCGCCTGGTCGGACGACGCATCCTGCTTCCCCTGAGAAGCCGAAGGTTCCTCCTTCTCGGATCCCGTCTCCTGCTCCGTCTGCGCCGGCCGCTCTGCGTTCTCCTTGGGAGAAGAGCATCCTGTGAGCGCCGAAAGGGCGATCACACAGGCCGTCATTAATGCCGCAAGTTTTACGATTGTTATGTTTTTACGCGTTATTTTTGTCTCTCTCATTCCTGATTGCCTTCACTTGCTGTCACTGACTCGTCCGCGTTCACTTCTCTGTAGTCGCCGGAGATCGGCTCCGACTTTTTCCGGCGCGCCTCTGCCCTTTTCTTCATCGCGCTCTCTTTTTCTGTTCCGCTCCCTGACTTCTTCCCGGACGAGCCTCCCTTTCGGATCTCTTTCCAGTCAGAGAGCCAGTCCTGTCCCGTATGCCCATCCGCCAGGAACTCGAAGGACTCGATGAAGAGGAATTTGCGGATGAAGAAGATCACAGCGATCGCGCCTACTGTCAGCAGATTCTCCATAGCATTGCCGCCCTCCAGAACCATGTGTCTGGAAAGTGCGAACAGAAGCACTTCCACGACACTGCCCGGCGTGTGCTTGATCAACATCTTGATAAACTCAATACCGATGACCAGGTCCAGGGCGCTCTCCAGGAAATGCCTGTAGGCCGTCGTACCGTTGCTCATGGAACCCAGCATCGGCAGCTCTCTGAGCAGCGGATACACGCTGGCCAAAAATCCGAAGGCGACGATGATCGCGATTCCGATCTCGAAGATATCCATCAGATGCTCCATATGCGCGATAATGTTGTGGATCAGATCCCCCTTCTGCTCATGTCCGTTCTTGTTTTCCTTTCCGTTTTCTGACATTTCAAAATCCCCCGTTTGAATTTAAGGTTCGCAAAGCGAGCCGCTGCGCCGCGTGCGGGTTGCCTGTAAGGCAACATCTACCCTGCCGCACGCGTGTGCATCGATGAACTCAGCGGGGGACTGGTCCCCCTGAGTTCATTTTCTCCGCCTTGACAGACGGCGATTAACCCCCAAAAAGAATTCTGCTACTTTCTATTGTACTATAAATACCTCCGCATTCCTTGTGGTTTTTTTTCTAAAATGCTAGAGTTATCACATCGAGGAAATTTCGTGGGCAATCGGAGTGCAGCAAGAAAAATGCTGCGCGGGTCTTGCATGAGCGGATCGGTTTTCATACCATGTTCGGTCCTGACGAAATGAACCTGCACAGGGGGAGAAATTATGGATTTTAACAGCGAAGATTTCAGAGATCAATTAGAGGCGATCGTATTTAAGGTCAGGACGGGCTTCGTCCAGGTAATCAAACTTCTGGTCTATGGCCTGTTGTGCGGTACACTTGTCGGCGCCGTGGCCAGCGTGTTCGCGCTCGGCATCGACGGCGCCACGCAGCTCAGGGCCCAGCACCCTTGGGTCATCTTCCTGATGCCTGTGGGAGCCGCTCTGATCGTCTTCTTCTACCAGAAATTCGACCACAGCGAGGGAACCGACACCGTCCTCCTCGCGATCACAAGAAATGAGAGTGTTCCCGGCACCATGGCGCCGTTGATTTTTTGCTCCACCATCACATCCCATTTTCTGGGCGCCTCTGTGGGCCGCGAAGGCGCCGCCCTGCAGATCGGCGGGTGCCTGGGCGATGAGATGGGCAAGCGCCTCCATTTCTCCGAGGGCGCAAGGCGCATCATGGTCATGTCCGGTATGAGCGCGGCCTTTTCCGCCCTTTTCGGGACGCCGCTGGCCGCAACGGTCATCGCCATGGAGATCAGCCACGTCGGTCTTCTGCAGTACGACGCGCTGGTTCCCTGCGTGATTGCCGCCCTTCCCGCCTACTATATTTCCGGCATGATGGGCGTAGAAAAACACCCTTGGGCGCTGGCAAGCGTGAAACCCTTCTCGCTTCCCATGTCCGTCGCCACCTTTTTTCTGGCTGTGCTGTGCGCCCTGGTGAGCGTACTCTTTGTCGTAGCCCTCGGAAAGATTCCGGCTCTGGCGCGAAAGATTCCGGCAAAGCCGATTCCCCGCGCCGTCATTATGTCTGCCGTCCTTCTGGGCATGACTCTTCTCTCCGGAGGCCAGTTCTATAACGGCGCCGGCGGCCATGTCATCACGGAATGCCTGCAGGGCGAGCCCGTCCCGGTCTACGCTTTCCTGCTTAAAATCCTGTTCACCGCCGTCTCCATAGCTGCCGGCTTCAAGGGCGGCGAGATCGTTCCCTCGCTCTTTATCGGCGCCACTTTCGGGTCCGTCGTCGGCCCGCTCATGGGAATTCCCTCCGGCCTTGCGGCCGCCATCGGCATGGGATGCCTCTTCAGCTGCGTCACCAACTGCCCTCTGGGAACACTCCTGATCTGCTTCGAGATGTTCGGCTTCGAGGGCTGGCCCTATTACCTGTTGGCTATCGCCATTGCCTCCACGGTATCCGGCAACTACGGCCTCTACCACCACCAGAAGATCCGTTACGGCAAGCTCAAGCCGGGCCGCGAGGATGCGAATGCGCATCACTGATAAAATCGTTGAATAATGACGCTGTCGGCTTCTCGGCGATTGAATCTCCGAGAAGCCTTACCCATAGTCTTGAAAAGAACGGGGCTGCTGCATTTGTAAAATACAGCGCCCCGTGTTTTATGTCATGGGATTCCGTGATCCGGAAGGGGTGTTCAGCCTTGGTTGGATCATAGGAAGAAAATTTGACCAACCTGCCCCCATGAAAAATAAGCAAGAGCCTAAAAATCTGTAAATATCGGCGTATTTCCCGGCAAGTTGGATCAAAAGGCCGATTATAAGTGCCGTGGCCCCCATACAGTGCAGCAGCAAGCTGCCTGGTATGGGGGCAATCGAGAAAAAATCTTGCTTATAGTCCAACTCAGATGTAACTTGCTTTGATTTCTTTACTATGTGCCGGCAACCGGAAAAACCGATGGGGGCCACAGAAGAAAATAGTATTCAAATAATCCAACACATTCCTCTGACCGATTGGATTGCTAAACTGATGCCGCCCGCCCCCCTTTTCCCGGCACCTGTTCAGCACTATCTTCCCAAATCTTCCATATCACACAACAAGGCCGCCGCACCGAGACGTATTTCTCAGTGCGGCGGCCTCAAATATTCTCACTTCATTACTTGCAAAACATCCCCGGCCTGTCTGATCTGCGCCGGGCGCCCCCTCGGCGGTCACAGCCCGCCCGGAGTTCTCAGTTTGCCGGCCATAAATTCTCAGCCCGCCAGCTCCTCAGCAAGCTTCTCCAACGCCGCCTCGCTGTCCGCGTTCAGCGCGGACTTGATCGTGACGGTGTTCTCGGCGAAGGTGATCTTCTTGGACTTCTCAAACATGGCCTTCATAAGCTTGGCCGCGACAGGCGCCCATGTGCCGTTCTCGATGAAAGCGATGGTGCGGTTCTGGTACTCGCGCTCTGTCAGGTGCTCGATAAAGGTGTGCATGAACGGGAAAATGCCGTTGTTGTAGGTCGTTGTCGCAAGGACCAGTCTGTCATAGCGGAAAGCGTCCTCGACGGTCTCGGGCATGTCATCTCTCGCCAGATCGCTGACAGCGACCTTGACGCCCTTGGCGCGCAGCATCTCAGCCAGCTTCTCGACAGCCGCCTTTGTGTGGCCGTAGACGGATGTGTATGCGATGCAGACGCCGGGCTCCTCAGGTGTATAGGAGGACCACTTGTCATACAGGTCGATATAGTAGCCGAGGTTCTCGCTCAGCACGGGACCGTGCAGAGGGCAGATGACCTGAATGTCGAGGCCCTGCGCCGCCTTGAGGACCTTCTGTGTCTGAAGGCCGTATTTTCCTACGATGCCAAAATAGTATCTGCGCGCTTCGCAGGCCCATCCTTCGGGATCTTCCACGTCGTTGGCACCGAACTTGCCGAAGCCGTCCGCGGAGAAGAGGACCTTGTCCGTGCTGTCATATGTGAACATGACCTCCGGCCAGTGGACCATGGGAGCAAACACAAATTTCAGGACATGCTTGCCAAGGCACAGCTCCTCGCCGTTCCCCACGATCTGCTTCTTCATGGCGTCATTCTTTCCGTAGAACTGCTCCATGAAGGTAAAAGTCTTGGCGTTTCCGATCACGGTCGCGTCGGGATAGACCTTGAGGAAGCTCTCAATATTAGCGGAGTGGTCGGGCTCCATGTGCTGCACTACCAGATAATCCGGCTTTCTGTCGCCCAGAACCGCCGCCAGGTTGGCAAGCCACTCCTCGCCGAAGTGCTGATCGACCGTATCCATGACGACGATCTTTTCGTCCATGATCACATAGGAATTGTAGGCCATTCCGAGCGGCACTTCATACTGTCCCTCGAAAAGATCGACCTGATGGTCATTGACGCCGACATACTTGATATCTTCTGTAACTCTCATATCGCGCTCCTTTATTGATGATTATATTGTTTTTCTGTAATTGTGAACTTATGACGCGCATCCGGAAAACTCCCTTCCGCGCACTCCAATGTCCAATTACTAATTTACATTAAAAAGGCCTTTCCGTCCACTCCCGCATGCTCCCTTAAGCAAAAAACGAAAAACGGATGACCCGAAGGATCATCCGTCAATGCTTATATTTCCTCTTCCGATCTGGATCGTCAGAAATCTCTTGCCGCTCCCGGGCTGCATATACTGCTTGCCCTTGGAGTCGCCGTTATAGGTGATCTCACCGCTCTCGGTCCCGATCTCCATCCTGCAGCGGACGAGAATATCGTCTGACTGTACTTTGACATTGCCCGCGCCCATTCCGATATTCAGGCTGTTGAAGGTGCACTCCGTCATGGAGACATTGCCGGAATCCGAATAAATATCCACCGTTCCCAGGGAGACATCCTTCATGACAAGATCTCCGCCGCCGGACTGGATCGTCACGGTGCCCGCCGTAATGCCTGTCATGATAAAAGTTCCTTCTTCCATTGCAATTCGCATCGTGTCGATGCCGACGCCCGAAGGGATCGTGATCACGATTTCAGAGGTGATGTCATCCGACTCCGCAGCGTCCTCCGACTCCGCAGCGTTCTCCGACTCCGAGTCTTCCCCGGCTGCAGTCTCCTGCTCCGCAGCTTCTTCGGCCGTTTCCTCCGGCTCCGCTTCCGCTCCGGTATCAGCTTCCGCCTCTTTTTCAACGTCCTTGACAGCGCCTGAATCTTTTGCCGCGCCGCTGTAGCCCTCCGCGGGCTCGTCCTCGCCCAGTACGACCACCGAGCCGTCGGCGCTCTTGCGGGCCTTCTCCTGCGTTTCGGCGCTTCCCCTGCCGCTCACGACCAGGGTCTCATCCTGCACCGAGAAGGAAGGGAGGTTGTCCCATCCCGCCGGGAAGGCGATCGCAAAGTCCTCGCCCGGACGGATCGTGAGCATCCCCTTGACGGAGTTTACCGCGATCCTGTCAAAATATTCCAGGGCATAACTCTTCTTGTTCTCCGAGACGGTATAGCCTGAAGAAGAAGTATCTGAATAAGAATTTTCTGTATAAGAGCTTTCTTTTCCTGTGTCCGCCGTATCCGCATAAGCCGGGAGTACACTCTGCCCCATCAGAGTGAGTACAGCCAGAAGAGCCAACAGCTTCTTTCCGGCTTCCCGCAGCCAACTGTTCATATCGCCACAATCCTTTCCTCACGCGAAACGCTCATAATTAATTTTATTATAGCCGCGAAACAAACAAATTGTAAATCCTTTATTTCGTAAGTTTTACATAATTATTGTTGAATGTGGCGATCCATTTACAAGTTGTTTCTTCTTATCGAATAGTCTCGTGATCATCCTGCTCGTAGGTCACGCCGTCCACGCTGAAGGAGTTCTCATCCTTGATGATAAAGATCATGGTCTTGCCCTTGTTGAGCTCGATCTCCTTGCCGTTGTCGTCGTAGAAAGTGGTGGGCTTGTAATCGTTGCCCTCGCCCTTCTCCCAGGTGACGTGGATCATGCGGCCGCCGGTGATGAAGAATCCGTCCTTGCCGTCCTCTTCGATGCGGATCCGCAGATAGTCGGAACCGTCTTCTCTGGGCTCCGCGCAGGCCCTCTGGATCAAAATATTGTCAAAGGCCATCTGCTCATTGGTGACAGCGTCGCACTGGGGCTCCCCGTGAAGGGTCTTGTAGTACTTGCCGTCCTCCGGATTGTAGGTGAGGGACGATTTCGATGCCGGGAAGCTCTCCTTCATATCGACATAGACCGCGCTCACGGAATCGGAGTACTGTTTCAGGGTGTTTTTCTCTTTTGCAAAGGTGAAGTGCTTCTTGTTGTAGTAAGCCCTTCTGTGCTCCGCAGAGAAGCCCGCTTCCTTGATTGCCTCCTTGATGTGCTCGGCGTCCGTGTAAGCCGTGTGCTCCGAACGGCTCCATGAAGGAACTCTGTAAAAGCAGCCGTAATCCGGTCCGAGGGGTCCGCCGACGCCGTTGATGTTGTCGACGTCCTTTCTTGTCAGGATGTCATCCGTGTAGTCGATAGGTCCGCCGAAATGGATGATAATGGGATCCCACTCCAGCGCCTCATAGACGAAATAGGCGCGGATCGAGCGGATATTGCCGATGCGCTCCAGCTTCTGCCAGTCCTGGATGATGCCCATCTGGCGGCTCATATTGCCTTCTTCGCTGATCTCATAGAAGACGTCGACATTGCTGAGTCCGTACTGGGGCTGGGCCTCCTTGTCGATCGGGAACATGACCGCGATCGGTCTCTGTTTTGCCAGCTCAGGATCGATGGCCTCGCCGGTCAGCACGCTGACATCGGAGTACTCCTGTGCGTTTTCATTTTTGTTCTTTGTATTTTCATCGGCGGTGCCTTCCTGCGCCGCCATCACTGTGGTCTGCTCTCTTCCTGCTGCGGTAAATCCCGTCCCCGGAAAAGCCATGCATACAGCCATTAACAGTAGTATTGCTTTCTGTTTCATTTTCTTTTCCTTTCTTGAATTTGGGTAATTATTCAGCACCCCGGAAAAAAGATCAAAATAAGAGCCGGGGAGCTCGCTCACCGGAACGTTTTTGATCTTTTTTCCGGGGCGGACAAGGCGCGAAGCGCCTCTGGACGCCCACAGTCCCGAATGCGCAGCATTTGGGACTTGTGGTGCTGAATAGTTACAAAATTAGTAAATGTTAAAAATGCAATGGTCTTTTTTCAATAAAAAAGACTTCTGCGGCAGTTTCCTCACTGCGCAGAAGCCTATTATAGTTCAAAAACGGGTCGGTTTCAATCGCTTCGAACAGCTGTTTTTGTTTTTTGCGCAGGTCGATTTGTACTACTTTTATTCCTATTTTGACAAGTACTCCTGTACCTTCTCCCTGTCGACCTTTTCATACGGAAGGCGGATATACTTGTTGTCTGTCATCTCGATTCCCTCGGGCAGCTCGATGTCCGCGGGGGAAACTCCCGTCGCGAGGGCGTACGCCAGGGCCTCCATGGCTTTGGCCTGCCCTGCGCTGTCGTTGTAGACCGTGCCAGTCATAAGGCCCTCCTCCACCGCTTTGAGCCCGACCTGCGTGCCGTCGATGCCGAAGATCGCCGGCCACTCATCCCGCGGGATCTCTCTGTCCTGATAGGCCTCAATGGCGCCCAGCGCCATATCGTCATTGTTGGCCAGGACCAGCTCGATCTGCGTGTCGCTGCTGTCGATCAGCTGTCCCATCTTGCTCCTGGACTGGGCCCGGTTCCAGTTGGCGATGGCGTAGCCCACCTTGTCCAGGATGATTCCCTGCATGATCATCGTGTCCACGGAGTATTCCGTCCGGATGATGGCGTCCTGGTGACCGGCCTCTCCCTCCAGCACGACATACTGGATGCTGCCGTCTCCGTTTCGGTCCGCCTCGGGATGCGCCTTGAAATAGTCCGTCGCCATCTCGCCCTGCAAGGTGCCGGACTCAAAGGCGTCCGCGCCGACGTAATAGAGCTTGTCCCACTGCATCAGGTCCTCCTCCACCAGTTCCCTGTTGAAGAAGATGACCGGGACGTCGTTTTTCCTTGCCAGGTCAATGATCTCCGTGGGCGCGGTGCGGTCCACGAGATTGACGCAAATCACGCCGCAGTCGTTCTCGATCATATCCGCCACATCCTCGTTCTGGGCGGCCTGGGATCGGGAGGCGTCCTGCACAACGGTCGCTATATCGATTCCCTGTGCTTTGCGGCTGTCCACGAAGCTGTTGAAGTCATTCATGAGCTCCATGAGAAAGGTGTCGTACTGGTCATAGACGCTCACGCCGATCCTGACATATCTCTCTTCGCTCCCGGCGTTCGCGTTGCCGCAGGCGCCGGTCAAAACAGCGATGGCCAAGGCGACGCTCCCCGCGGCCGCCGCTTTTCGCATCCTCTTAAAGATGCCGTCCATGCCCGGAACCTCTTTCATCGAAGCCCTTTTCCCCGGAACTCCTTCCACCGGATCCTTTTTCTTCAGTCCCTTTTTCTTCAGCCCCATTTTCATCAGACCCTCCGTCATCTCTGCAGCGGAAACAGGATCTCCTGATTTTCTTCTGCGAATAGTGTATCTCTGTGGATCACTCTGTGTAAAACGGTCCGCGCCAGAGGCATGACCCGGTTTTTGTGGATATAATCCGCCAGATCGGTCACGCTCTGATACCCCATCATGTAGTCCTCGGGTACCACAAGGCTCTGCGCGACGCCGCTGTCCAGATAATACAGCGCTTTCATGGAAGTACCTGTCCCGACCAGGATGATCTTCCCGGGGAGCCCGGCCGCATATTCGCCGGCCGCCTCCATTCCCGCGTTGTCCAGCGCGACCAGAATGTCCGGAACCGGGTACTCCGCGAGCTGGTCCATGACGTTCTCCGATTCCTCGTTCTGGTACAGGATCCAGGATATTTTGCCGCCGCCGCTCTCAAGAGTCTGCTCAAATCCCGCCAGGCGCTCCCCGGCGGAGCTCATGGCTTCGTTCCCCTTGATCACTCCGATGCTGCACTCCTGCAGCGGCTTCTGAGCAAATACCATGACCTCCCGGGCGATCGCTTCCCCGATGGCGGTGTGATCGGGGCTCACGATTCCCACGACATTGCTCATGACCTCGTAATCGTCCCCGTCCACGATCTCGATATTTGTACTGCTGCTGTAGGTCTCCAGCATGCCGGCCGCCTCCGATCCGGACATCAGCTGTATGATCACGCCGTCCGATCCTCCTGCGACGGCTCTGGCGAGCAGAGACTCCTGATCCTGAAGCCCCGACAGTCTGCCGGTCGGCATGATCGTCAGGCTGATCCCCTGTTCCTCCGCCGCCTGGTGCATTCCGGCGATGAACTGCACCCAGCGGTTGTCGCTGCTGTTGTCGATGATCACGTGGATCTGCCTGGGCGCTGCCGTGCGCCCGCTCTCTCGGCTCATGATTACCGTCACGATCACGATTGCTGTCAGCATAGCCACGACCAGGGCGGCGAAATAATTATTCTTTTTCTTCATTCCGCGCCTCCCCGTTCCAGGTGCCGTGCTCCAGCGCGCGGCGGTTCTTCTCCGTGTAGGGCACCGCAGGCAGATGGATCGTCACGGTAGTCCCTTCATCCGGCTCGCTCTCGATCCTGAGCCCGTACTGCGCTCCGAACCGCAGCATGATTCTCTTGTGGACGTTGATCAGCCCCACACCCGAGCCGTGCCTGCTCTCTCTCTCCTCGTGCTCTTCGTCCTCGAGAAGCTGCGCGACTTTCTCGGGCGGCATTCCCAGGCCGTTGTCCCTGACGCTTATAAAAATATCGTCCCCTTCTTTTCTTCCCTCGACCAGAATCTCGCCCTCGTCGCCCAGCGCGTCGATCCCGTAATAGAGAGCGTTCTCCAGGATCGGCTGCAGGATCAGCTTGACCGTGCAGTAGCTTTCGATCTCCTCCGCGATGTTCCAGCTCATCTCAAAGGCTTCTTTGTAGCGCACTTTCTGGATATTCATATAGTTGCGGGCGTGGACCAGCTCGTCCTTAATGCTGATCACTGTCCGCCCTTTGCTCAGACTGATCCTGAAAAGACTTGCCAGCTGCGTGACCATAAAGACGGCGTCGTCATTTCTCTCCCCCTCGATCATCCAGACGATGGAGTCCAGGGTGTTGTAGAGGAAGTGCGGGTTAATCTGCGACTGCAGCGCGTCCAGCTCACTCCTTCTGCGCTCCTCCTGCTCCCGCACGACGTCGTCCATCAGCTTATTGACCTGCCGGAAGCTCCCCTGCAGACTTCTTCCCAGATGCTCGATCTCCGCCGGCCCTCCGATGTAGACGCTCTCGGGATCCACGCGGCCGCCTTCCATATTTTGGATCGATTTATTGAGGCGCAGGATCGGGCTCGTGATCCGGCCCGTCACAAGGCGGTTGATCACAAGGAGGGCCAGAATGGCCGTCAGGAGCACCAGGATCGTAAAGTACTGCGTGCTGCCCGCCCCGAACCGGAAGCCGCTCATGGGGATCACGCCCACCAATTTCCACCCGGTGTAGCTGATCGTCCTCACGATGACCACCCGTCGCTCGCCGTCGAAGATCTCTTCGTGAACGCCGTCCTCCAGGCCCGCGGCACTGATATTGTTCTCCTTGTACTTCCCGACGCCGATCTGGATCATCCTGGGGTGATAGATCAGCTCGCCGTCTCCGTCGCACAGGTAAAAATATTGATAGGAACTGCTCCCGTTGACCCGCTCCATCATCTGCTCGATCGTGTTGTAGTTCATATCGACGAGCAGCACGCCGCGCAAGGGGACGCCGCTGCTGGTCAGCTCCACGATCCTGCTCAGCGAGATGACCCAGTAGTAGCGGAAGGAGGAAGCGTCGAAAATGCTCTGCACATGGGGCGTAGAGAAATGCAGGTTCTCCGGTTTGTTCAATGCCAGCTCGAACCACGGCTGCCCGCTCACGTCCAGTCCCTCCTTGAGGGTGGACACGGGCGTCGCGCTGACAAGGCTCCCGTCCCTGCGAAAGAGCGCAAAACTGATCAGGTTATCCTTGTTGGCCTCATACAAGAGAGCCATCTCGCTGTCCAGGTTGTCCCTGGCCAGGTCTTTGTCCTTTATGGCCCCGTAATACAGGGCGTCGCTCACTCTGCGCATGGAGGTCAGATAGTCCTCGAAGTTGGCTTCCGTCTGGGACATCAGCTGTTCCGTGCTCTCCGTCATCATCACGCGCGTGCGCATCATAAATCTCTGATACAGAGAAAAACCCATGAGCAGCATAAAAAGGACTGAAACGACAGTAAAGGAGACCAGCACGGTGGCCTGGATCCCCAGTCCGCCCACTTTCTCCCTCCACTGACTCTTCCGGTCCGAAAGACGGCTTCTCTTCTCTTTCTGCTTCTTCCCCTTGTCTTCCAAGGATTCCTCCCGCTCAAAATTGCTCTTATTCCGAATTCATCCGCTCTGTCTCCGGCCTTATCTTCTCTCGGATCGATACTTGGACGGCGACACGCCGAAACTCTTCTTAAACACGTAGCTGAAGTAAGCCGGGTCCGCGTACCCGACCTGCGCGGCGATCACATAGGTCTTGTCGTCCCCTTCGACCAGTCTCTGCACCGCCTGCTCCATGCGGTAATCGGTCAAAAAAGCGATGAAAGTCTTGCCCGTCTCTTTTTTGAACGTGGTGGAGAAATACGCGGCACTCACGCCCAGAATTCCGCAGATCTTGTCGATCGTCAGATCCTGGTCCCCGTAATTGTCGCGGACATAGTCGATGGCCTTGCCGACGAAAGTCTGCACGCCGCTCTCCCTGCTGATGCGCAGCTGCTCCCACATGGCCAGCGACACTTTGTACAGCCACTCTCTGAGCTGCCGGCTGTCCATGTTCGTCACGTTTCGGAACAGGCTCTCGTCCTCTCCGAAGATGGGCTCCGGCTCGATCCGGTTGCTGACCGCGAACCGATAGAGGGAACTTACGAGTTCCATGATCATAAACCGATGAATGCTCAGGGACACGCCTCCGGAAGTGAGCTCGTCGACACAGGCGTCCGCTTCCTTTCGGACCGCCTCCTGCGTATTCATTTTGACGGCTTTGAACAGGGCGTGGAGTTTCTTCTGGGTATTATCCGCCGCCCTCCCTTCGCCGGGCTCGATCTCGGCGATATTGATCGCCCTTCCGGATCCGTAGATAGACCGGTAAGAGACCGCTTCTCTCGCCCCCTGATAGGATTCCGGGATCCGGGAGATCTCCGTGCAGGCCTTTCCGATGCCGATCGTCACGACCGCCTGGCTGACATGCCTGGCAAGGCGGCAGAAGCTCTCCGCCTCATCCGTGATCCGCACCACATCCTCCTGCGTCCTGCAAGGGGCCAGCATAACGATGTTCCCTTCGTGGGGAAACATCTTGGCGTCCCATTTCTCCGCCAGCCGCTCTCGTGCAAGGCGCCGCACAGACTCCGTCAGAAGCACCGCGCTGATCCCTTCCGGCAGCTGCGTGGTACTTGTGTGGACCACGACCACGGTGTACATGGGGCTGTCCATCTCGATCTGATAGTCCCGCAGATACCCGGGGATACTGTCCTCCGCAACGTTTCCTTCTACAAGCGTGGAGTAGAAGTTCTCCTGCAGCAGCGGCAGGCTCTCCATGTAGTAATCGCGAAGCTTCTGGACATTGCGCTTTTCATCCATCTCCCGGTCCAGGGATTCTTTGATCCTCGCAAAGATCCGGCGCAGCTCATCTGCGTCCACGGGCTTTAAGATATACTCCTCCACCTCAAGGCGGATCGCCTCCTTGGCGTACTCAAACTCATCGAACCCCGAAAAGATCAGGATCCGGACCGTCGGATACATGATCTTGAGATTTCTGGCCAGCTCCAGTCCGTCCATATAGGGCATCTTAATATCCGTCAGCACGACGTCCGGCGCCTCTGCTTCCGCCAGATCAAGGGCCTCGATCCCGTTGTGGGCATAGCCCATTACGCGAAAACCGATCCCCTCCCAATCGACTTTCTTAAGCATTGTGCGGATGACATCTTCCTCGTCGTCCACCAAAAGAACCGAGTATAAACTCATTGTGCCGTCCCTCATCTCACTCGTACTTGTCCTCGAGCTTCTTCCATAACACAAACAGGACCACGACCCACACAACGATCTGCACGAGAGCCGCGACCGCGTTGATCGACTCCAGGACTCCCATCAGAAAAGTGCCCACCGCGAAAAATATGAGCAGCCTTCCCGCGTCTCTGCAGTATCCCTCTTTGTCCTTGGGCTCCGGTTTTCCTTTCCCTCTGATGGCCTTTATATCCTTCAGAACCATTACCCTGTAGGCAAAATAGAGCGCCACCAGCCCGATCAGCGTGGGAATGCCCGCAAAATGTAAGAACTGTTCCAGCATATTCAATCCTTTCCGTTCCGAATATTTCCGTATTCTGTGCGCTGTGCCCGCATGCGGGCCTTAAACAGTAAAAGCGAGGGACGGCATCCCGTGCCGTACAGGATTCCTGTAATCACGTGATGCCAGTCACTCGCTTTGATGTTACTGCACCTCTGCCGCCATTTCAATGCTCACAGAGCGGGCGGCCTGTATTTTGAAATTTACTTCGAAGATTGCCTCGAGAATAACTTCGAGAATAACTTCGAGAATTATTTCGAGAATTACTTCTTTGCGACGTACTTTCTGATATCCAGAGAGATCGCGATGTAGATGATGATACCGAGGGCGATCCACTGTGCGTTTGCGTTGACGCCCAGGAACTGCAGCGCTGCCTTCAGGAATTCGAAGACCGCAACACCGATGACGGCGGAAGAAACTTTACCGCGGCCGCCGGTGACGGAGACGCCGCCGATCGTACAAGCTGCGATCGCTTCCATCTCGTAGCCGAGGCCCAGGTTAACGGATGCACCGCCGGACTTGGCGCCCAGCATGAAGCCTGCAAGGCCATAGAAGGCAGCTGCCTTCGCATAGATCATGACCATTGTCAGTTTGACCGGAACACCGGCAACTTCCGCTGCCTGCGGGTTTGCGCCGATAGCGTACATATATTTTCCGTGACGGGTCATGTTGAAGATGAACCATGAAATAGCTCCGATCAGAATTGCGATCCATACCAGGTAGGGGATCATGAGGAATCTGCCGGAAGCAAGATTTGTGTACTCGGTAACATAGCCGCCCAGAGGAGTCGCATTGGTTACGATCAGGTTAAGACCGTAGACGATCTCCATCATTGCCAGTGTGGAAATGAAGGGAGGCACGCTCAGGAACGCGATGAAAGAGCCTGTCACTGCACCGAAAGCGGCACACACTACCATGACGATGATGGCAGCGAGGAAAACGTTCATAGGCTTTCCGCCTTGGATAAAACGTCCAGAATAATCAGCCTTCTGCAGAAGAATACCTGCAAGGCAGCCGCCCAGACCGATAATACGACCTGCGGACAGATCGCACCCTGCGGTGATAACGCAGCCGGCGATGCCGAGCGCGATGACCAGACGTGCGGACATGTTCAGGAGCAGGTTCAGCAGGTTGGACGGGGACAGGAAGTTGGGCGATTTGATCCCTGTAAATGCAACCAGGATAATGATGATAAGGATAACGCCGTAGTTGATCAGGAAATCCTTTATATTAAAAGCTTTTTTGTTCATTAGAATCCTCCGTTTCAAAGAGCATCTGTGTCAATGCTTTGACCATAGTAACAGACTATAGTGCCGATCAGAACATGGTCGCGTAACTCATGACCTTCTCCTGAGTCATTTCTGCAGGATCGGTGATCTCGCCGCGGATGTGGCCGTTGCACATGACATAGATCCTGTCGGACATACCGAGCAGTTCTGCCATTTCTGAGGAGATCATGATGATCGCTTTGCCCTGCTTCTGCAGTTCAACCATGATCTCATAGATCTCGTGCTTGGCGCCGACGTCGATGCCTCGGGTAGGTTCGTCCATGATCAGGACATCCGGGTCATTGGCGAGCCATCTTGCGATGATGACCTTCTGCTGGTTACCACCGGAAAGGTTTGCGATGTGTTCCTGCGCATTAGGCGTCTTGATGGACAGCTTCTTAATGCTCTCGTCCACGATCTTGTCGATCGTAGGATGATCCAGAACAAAACCTGCTTTCAGGTGCTTGTCATAAATGGAAATGCCTGTGTTGTCCTTGATGGACAGGCAGCCCAGAATACCATTACCACGTCTGTCTTCTGTGATCAGTCCGATGCCGGCGTTCATTGCCTTGCGGGGAGTCTTGGTATCCACCTTATTGCCATGGACATAGATCTCTCCGGACTGGATTCCGCGCATACCGAAGATTGCTTCCATCAGTTCTGTTCTCTGCGCGCCGACAAGGCCGCCGAATCCGACGATCTCGCCCTTGCGGATCTTGAAAGAGCAGTCCTGGAAAGATTTCTCGTGGATCGAGCAGACGTTCTTTGCCTCCAGAATCACATCCCCGGGTGTGCAGGGATGCGGAGGATATACATTGGTCAGTTCGCGGCCGACCATTTTCGCAATGATCTGGTCCGTTGTCATTTCCGCTGCCGGCCATGTGCCGACATACGTGCCGTCGCGCATGATGGTGATGTCATCGGAGATCCTCTTGATCTCATCCATCTTGTGCGAAATATAGATCATAGCAACGCCCTTATCACGAAGGTCATTCATGATACGGAACAGTACTTCAACTTCTTTGTCAGAAAGGGAGGACGTAGGTTCGTCGAAGATGATGACCTTCGCCTCGTGGGAAACTGCCTTTGCAATTTCGATGGACTGCATCTGGCCGATAGAAAGATCGGAAAGCGGTGCCTTGGGATCAAAATCCATACCTACTTCTTTGAGCCAGTAAGCAGTGTCTTCATACATCTTCTTGTGGTCGATGACCTTAAGAGGACCGTAATTGTGGGTAGGGAATCTGCCGAGATACATATTCTCAGCAACACTTCTGGGGAGTACGGGCTGAAGTTCCTGATGCACCATGGCAATACCCATCTTCATGGCTTCATCGGGATTGTTGATGTTGACCTTCTCGCCGTTTATATAGACTTCTCCGGCATCCATTTTATAAATACCGAACAAGCACTTCATTAACGTAGATTTACCTGCGCCGTTTTCCCCCATCAGTGCATGGACAGTACCCGGGCGGACCGAAAGGGAAACATTATCCAGAGCCTTAACGCCGGGGAAAGACTTGGATACACCTTTCAATTCAAGATAATATTCTGCCATGCTAATCTCCTTTTTTGTATTCCCGTCAATTCACATCGGAATGTACAGGATGCTTGTTTTCGCTAAAGAGAGACAGGTGCGGCGGCACGCCGCACCTGTCAATTCAGACTGTGAACAAACTGTTCAAATTGCTTTAATTACTTCAGAGAATCAAGGATCTCCTGAGCGTTATCCTTTGTGACCTTCTTGTAGTCGCACTGGATGTTGTGCTCGTTGCCAGCGCCTGTGATGTAGTTGATCGCTGCATCAGCTGCGTTGTGGGACTGTGCGAAGTGATCGTTGAAGACTGTGCCGGTGATGTCGCCGGAGATAACATACTCAACAACCTCAGTCAGAGCGTCAACGCCTACCAGATAGATGTCTGTGCCAACCTTGCGGCCTGCGGACTGGATGGACTGCAGAGCGCCAAGTGCCATAGCGTCGTTGTTGCAGAATACAACTTCGATGTCGTTGCCGTACTGGGACAGGGAGTTAGCTACGAGCTCAGCGCCCTTAACCTGATCCCACATACCAACCTGCTCATCAAGCTTGTTAACTTCGAAGCCTGCGTCTGTCAGAGCCTTGATGGAGAACTCTGTACGATACTGAGCGTCAACGTTCTCGGGATCGCCCTTGATCATGATGTAGTCGATCTTGCCGTTCTTGTTGAAGTCAACAGCGTCAAGGCCGAGGTCAGCGATGATCTCGCCCTGGTATGTGCCGGACTGACGAGCGTCGCATCCAACGTAGCAGACGTTCCAGTTGTTGTCTGCCCATCTCTGCTGCTCATCTGCAGCGGGCTCACGGTTGATGTAAACCAGCGGGATGTTCGCAGCTACGACCTTGTCGGTAACTGTGGAAGCGGAAGAAGAGTTAACCAGATTGATGATCAGGACATCAACGCCGTCAGCGATGAAGCTGTCGATCTGGCCGGACTGTGTAGCCTGATCGTTCGCGCCGTCAACGATGGTGATGTTCTCTTTTGCGAAGCCCTTCTCGATGAGATACTTCTCGAGCTCTGTTCTGAACAGGGTCATGAAGTTATCGGAGAACTGATAGATGCAGACGCCGACTTTCTTTGTGGAAAGATCGCCGTCGGTTGCTGCTGCAGCCTCACCTGCCGCATCAGCTGCGGGCTCTGCTGCGGGCTCAGCTGCTTCTTCAGCAGCGGGCTCAGCCGCTTCCTGTGCTGCAGGCTCGGAAGAGCTTGCGCCTGTGCTTCCGCCGCAAGCTACCAGCATGGAAGCTGCAAGGACGGTCGCTGTCATAATAGCAATAACTTTCTTAAACATATTCATCCTCCTGCGAATAATGTTAAAGGTTTCGCGCGGTGACTCCGCGCCTGTTACAATAAGCATTATAGGAAGGATAGTTTTTTCATAACATTGAATATACTTTGGTGTTGTTTGAAAATTCTATACACTTCTATAAAAAAGATTCCGAACAGCCTCAGCCGCTCGGAATCTTTTTCATTATTCTTCCGTGTTATTTCAAAAATCCGTTGACGATCTGCTCCTCGGCTTCCGCCTCGGTCAGGCCCAGCGTCATGAGCTTGATCAGCTGATCGCCCGCAATCTTGCCGATAGCCGCCTCGTGGATCAGCGCGGAGTCCGTGCAGTTGGCTTCCAGCTGCGGGACCGCCAGGATCCTTCCCTCATCCATGATGATGGAGTCGCACTCCGTGTGCCCGCTGCAGGCTGCGTTGCCGTTTACGCGAAGATCCAGTTTCTGGTAGGACTTGTCCCTGGCCACAGACCGGGATACGATGTCCGCGCTGGATCCGTCGCCGTCCAGGTCGACCAGATAAGCGCTTGCGGCGTACTGCTCGCCGTGGGTCATCAGTCTCTCCTTGACGACAAGGCTCGCGCCGGCCGCTACTTTGGCAACCGTGCTTCTGTCCGTGGAGTCGACGCCCTTGATCTGAACCATCTCCATCTCCACGTGACTGCCCTCTTCCATGTAGACTTCCGTCACCGGATTGAGAATCCTCTTGCCGGTGCCGTCGCCTTCCCCGTAGTGCTTCTCGACGTACTTGACATTGGAGTTCTTTCCCACATAGAAGCGGTGGATGCCGTCATGCTCGGAGTCCATGCCGCCGCAGTTGCTGATGCCGCAGCCGGCGACGATGACTACGTCGCAGTCCTCGCCCACATAGAAGTCGTTGTAAACGACATCGTGCAGGCCGCTCTTGCTCATGATGACGGGAATGTGCACGCTCTCGTTCTTCGTGCCGGGCTTGATGTGGATATCAATGCCGCTTCCGTCCTCCTTGGAGACGATCTCGATGTTGGCGGAACTGGCGCGCCCGGCCAGCTGTCCGTCGCTTCGGATATTGAAGGCTCCCTCCGGAACCGTGTGCAGACCGGCCACTTCCATGAGGATCCTCTTCTGAATCTCGTCCATTTTCTTAAATTCCATCAGATTTCTCCTCCTTTCGCCTGACTTTTGGGAATGGGATTGCCATTCTCATCCGTGGGAACCTGCGGCACTGCGGCGGGCTTTCCGCCCAGCGGTACACAGACGCCCACTGCGGAAGTCGTTCCGATCAGGGACGGCAGGATCTCCTCGCGCGGTCCCATGCGGTCGATCTTTCCGTCCGCGACAACGATGATCTCGTCCGCGATCTCCAGGATCCTCTCCTGGTGGGATATGATCAAAATAGAGCTGTCCTTGATGGAATCTCTCATCTGCTCGAAGACCTCGATCAGGTTCTGGAAGCTCCACAGGTCGATGCCGGCCTCCGGTTCGTCAAAGACGGAGAGCTTGGTGCCGCGGGCAAGGACCGTCGCGATCTCAATTCTCTTGAGCTCGCCGCCGGAAAGGCTCGCGTTCACTTCGCGCATGATGTAATCCTTGGCGCACAGTCCGACCCTGGACAGATACTGGCAGGCCTCGGCGACCGTCACTCTGGTGCCTTTGCCGGAGGCAAGGCGCAGAAGGTCCAGGACCTGGATGCCCTTGAAGCGGACAGGCTGCTGCATGGCATAGGAAATGCCCATGCGCGCGCGGTCTGTGATGGACTTGTCTGTGATATCTACGCCGTCGAGCAGGATCCTGCCCTCGGTAGGTTTCTCAATGCCGGCGATCAGTCTCGCCAGTGTGGATTTGCCGCCGCCGTTGGGGCCGGTGACGACAACGAACTTATTGTCCGGAATCGTGAAACTGACGTCGCGGATGATGCCGATGTCTTCTGTCCCTTCCCGGACGTCAAAACGAATATTTTTCAGTTCCAGCATTCTATGGTCTCCTTCGCTGCATGTCTACTGTTAGTTATGATATATTGTTACGTCATTTTGCTGCGGCACCATGCCTTCCGGCCGATCCGCGGATTCCCGCTGATCCCCGGCGCACAGTCTTCAGCCGCACCTTCAAGTATAGGCAACGCGCCGCTAGTTTGTAAATCCTAACTTTGACAATTGTCCACCTTGTGCCTTTACGGGCTCTAAAACACGGCGTTTTGCTGTGCGCAGGCCCCTCGGTCTTTGATTCGGCAGGGCCGCTGCGCCCGGTTTTTCAGTCTTCGATCACCTGCCAGGGGATCTTCGCCGCGTCGAGTTTTTTGCCTGCTTCCGATCCCTCATGGCAGTGGATCACATATTTGTATTCCCCGCTCTCTTTATCCTTGACACCTATATTGCCGACGTCCAGCAGCGAATCCGGCAGATAGATATCCGTGATCCGGTCGCACCCGTTTAGTGCGTAGTACCCTATTGCCAGCGTGCCCTCGGGGACATGGAGCGTCCCTTCCCGCAGCGTGGGAACAGAGATCAGCGCACTTCCGTCCAGGCTCATCAGGATCCCGTCCTCTTCCTTATAAAAGGTGCTCTCGGGATCGACTTCGTACCGCGCAAAGAGGACTCTCTCCAGAAAACACAGCTCGATCTGAAGCCGGGCGGGAATGCGGATCACTTCCTGCGTGAATGTTTTGCCGTAGTCCGCCTCGAAGGCGGCGTATCCCATCTTCCTGAGTTTCTCGGGCAGCACGATCTCCCCGAACGCGTCATGCAGCAGGAAGGCGCCGCTGCCGATCCACTCCACGGAAGAAGGCAGCTGTACATTTTCGAGCGCCGTATACAGGAAAGCCTGGTCGCCGATCTCCTTAAGCCCTTTGTTAAAGACCGCGCTCCGAAGGCTTCTGCAGGTCACAAAGCACTCCTTGCCGATCACGCGCAGGGACCGCGGCATGGTCACTTTCTCAATCTCGGTGTTCAGGGCAAACGCCCTGTCTCCGAGCGTCTCCACGCCCTCCGGGATCTCGTAGTCCGCGCCTTCTCTGCGGACCGGATAACAGACCAGCGTCTTTTTATCACCGGTAAAGAGGACACCGTCTGCGCTGCTGTAATCGGCATTGTCCGAAGAGACCTCGATCCCGCTGATGAAAGAGTGCCCTCTCAGAAAGTCGATATCAATCTCCCTGACCGCCCCGGAAACCACTATTTTGTCGACCCCGATGCTGTAATTGAGCTTATCCTCCTTGGCTTCCGGGTCAAAACGCAGCGCCGTCACAGGGAGTCCCTCATAGGCGGACGGAATCTGCAGCGTTCCCGTCTCCTCCCCTTTCGCCTCCTTGTAGGCGTAGAGCTCTGCGCGGTCGCTGAAGACCCTGTAATAGAATGTCCCGTGGGCGCCTTTTTCGATGGCCTTCTCGAACTTTTCCGACTCCGGATCGATGACACTGTCCCAGGCGATGCCGTATTTGTCCGCATACTGCCGGGCCGCGCTGTCCTTAGAGCAGTGCAGCGTGCAGCGGTAGATCTCCTCGAGTTTTCCCGTCTCCCGCGAGGTCTCCTTTCCTCTCGGAAAGACATTTTCAGAAAAGCGAAAGACACTGTCGGGGACATAGAATCCCATAGTCTCGTCCATCGCCGTGAACAGGCCGCTCTGGAGTGTGGTGATCCCCTCGGGGATCACCAGCGAACTGCCTCTCATCATCGGAACTGTCTGGATCATATCCCCCGCTTTGTTTGTGATAAAGCCGCCGGAAGACGCGTAAACAGGATTGGCTCCGTCGACTTCAAAGGCCGCGATCTGCAGTGCCGTAAAGGCGTCTGTGCCGATCGAAGTGACAGCGGGGCCGATCCGGACGCTGCCCAGGGGCACCTGCCCTTCAGGGACCTCCTCGGCCGCCCTGTCCCTGCCAAAGGCCATGCTCCCGATCCGCTGCAGGGAGTCCGGGAACTGCAGCTCCGTCAGCCCATAGCACTCGAAGAAAGCGTCATTGTCAATCGTCCGCAGCGTCTGCGGGAATTCCACCTTTTCAAGCCCCGCCTGCGCAAACGCGCCATAGCCGATCTCCTCCGTTCCTTCCTCCACTGTGTATTCTCCGCCGGCTCTCCCCGCGGGATACTGGACAAGGGCCTTTCCGTCCGCTGAATAGAGCACGCCGTCCACTGATCTGTAGTGCGGGTTCCCGCTCACTGTGATCTCCGCAAGATTTTTGCAGCCCGCAAAAGGCGCCCCGCCGATCTCCCACACCGAGTCCGGTATTTTCACCGCTTTCAGCCCGCTGTAGATAAATGCCGCTCTGCCGATCTTACTCAGGCCCTCCGGCAGCTGAATCTCTTCAATGCCGGATTTTCGGAAGGCGGACACGCCTATCGTCTCCAGCCGCGCCGGGAGCCTGATCTGCCGCAGTCCTTCCGTGCCGTAGAATGCGCTCTTCCCGATCTGCGTGACGCTGTCCGGGAGCGTCACGGACTCCAGCGTCCCGATTCCCGAAAAGGCGCTCTGCCCGATCGCTGTCACCGGCTTTCCCAAGACTCTGTCCGGCACGGCCAGTGAAGTGTCCTGCCCTGTATATTTTGTCAGCTGCGCGCCGTCTTCCTTCAGGTCAAAATACAGTGTCCCCTTCTCTGTCCCGATCTCTGCCGTCTCCCTCTCGCCTTCAAGGTCCAGCTCCACATAGTTCGTCCCGTGGAGATTTCCGTTCACGTCTTTCACCGTCACCTGGCAGATGCAGTCGACCTCAAATTCCGACGCCGGCTTCATGAAGAAGCGTAAAGAGTCGTCGATGGCCAGCTGGTAGAAGAGATACCCCTTGTACTCCCAGTCCGTATAGGGCTTCATCTGCCCGTTCTCATCTCTGACCGGGCAGATCGTGTCTCCGCCTGCGTCGACGATGGACCGGTAACCCGACACGTCCACGGAACCTTTGCCGCTCAGGGAAATGCCGCCGGCGTCGGCGACAACGTCCTGAATCGTCGTCTCCCGCTCTCCGCCCACGTTTCTGAGAGAGACGGAGACCTCCTCGTCCACATTCTTGTCAAAGCCACTGAATTCGTGCCCGCTCGACAGGATGGTGCCGGCGGTCTTATAGACACTCTCGCCTCCGCTGTCCGAAACCTGATAGCAGGCCCAGGGCCTTGCCGACTCCTGCAGATCCGTCTGGGCTGTCAGCAGGAGCGGGTCCTGCGGAACGTGCAAAATATTGTCCGGATCCGCGTAGATCCTCTTGTTGCAGGTCGCGATCTGATAGTCTCCCCATCCGTTTCTGAACAGCACAGTATAACAGCACTCCGAGGCATACCTGGCTTGTTCAGGGGTCAGCTGCAGCGTCCACTCTGCCTCTCCCTTCTGCAGGTCCGCCAGCGTCCAGTCCGCATCGGTTCCGGCAAACCACTCCTTTGTATAAGCGTCTATAAACGCCTCATACTCGTCGGAGAGCAGATCCTCCTTCGTGTAAAGCTCCTGCGCCGTCTCATACAGCTCTCGGTTGTCCCCGGGCAGATAGACGGAGACGCCTCCGGCCCCTTCCACGTTGGAGGTCGCTCTGACCACCATTTCCCCGACTGCCTTCTCCAACTCGCCGCTCTCCTGCGGAAACATACCGGCAGTCCCGGCCGCAAGGTCCCGCAGATCGATCAGGTCATAGGCCTGTGCCTTGGTATCAGAGGCATTCAGGCCAAATGCCTTGGCCTTCCCTCTCGCCTGATTGAGCAGTGCATAGTTTCCCTTCCCGATTTCCGCCCTCATGACGGCAAAGAGCTCGTCTGCCGCGTCGACCACCCGTTCCGTCCTCGACAGATCCAGGGCCGACAGCGTCACATCGGGATTAAAGAAGGTCGACCGATTTTTCTCATAATAAGCGCCGTAGGCGTCCACAATCACGCTAACGATCTCCCTTGCGTCCGTAGTCTCGTTGAGGACGCGCAGGAATGTATAGTCCCAGCCTCTGCCGGGCTCGAGCTCCTCCGATCCCACCAGGTAGTCCGCGTAATTCTTCCACAGATTGGCGCTCTCGAGGCCTCCCATCAGGCAGGCGTCAAAGCCCACCCAGTCCAGCCTGGAGCTCCCTTTGGCGCTCTGTGCGGCTCCTGTCTGCCCCTGTCCGAACACGGTCGCGTCCATGGCGCTGCGCATCTCTTCCATGAGGAGGCTGTCATTTCGGAACAGCTCGTCGCTCCCATATCCCCACAAGGGGCCTCCTCCATGATCCCACAGGATCAGTCCGTAGTGCGCAGCCGGATAATTATCTGTGCAGTAATTGACAAACTCGGCCAGCGTCTGCGGAATTCCCATGTTGGCGCTCGCATCCGTGCGGGCGATGATCTTATTCCCCGCTTCCTGCTCCTCCGGGTCTCTTGACATGTCCAGCACATTGTTGCTGGTACTCGGTATGTCGCTGACCCACCTCTTGCTCCCCCCTGTATACACCAGGAGGTTGTTCTTCTCGAAGTCCAGGCCCGCCTGCCTCATCTCTTCAATGTCATTTGTCGCGCTCCCATAGCGGCTCTCCAGGTTGGAGCCCACAATGTAGACCATGACCGTATAGTCTTTTTCCCGCGAAACCTTCGGGGCTCTCTCCCCGCTTTCATCTGCCGCTTTGAGCACGCTGTTCGACGCGTCTTCTGTCTTTGTCTTCTTTCTGCCCGCGGCCGACCGGTAGTTTCCTTCCTTCTCTTCGATGATGACCAGGCCGGACTGTCCCCCTTCTTCGGAGCCCCCGGAGGCGGCATCCTGAGACTGTTCGGCGCTGCCGTCCCCGGATTGGTCAGAGACGGCGTTCGGCTCCGGCTCTCCGGCAGGCACAAATCCCTCACCACTGTCAGTCTGACTCTGCGCGTCTGTCCGGCCTTCTGTCCCATCGCTGCCTGTCCGGCCTTCCGTCCCGTCGCTGCTGCCGGCGCCGCCCGAGGGGCCGGCACACGCAGAGAGCGCCAGTAAGATTGAGAGCAATACTGCTGTAAGTCTTTCTGCTGCAGAACTTTTCATGGTAACCTCCCCGATAAGGAAAAAGCGGATATTATCTATCCGCTTCTCTTCCCCTGTGCCCATCACCAGCCGCGGCACGATCCGCTCTGCTCACTTCAGCTCCAGCCCCAGCATGGTCAGGTCGTCGAACTGCGTTCTGTCACCCACAAATTCCTTTACCCTTTTATTTATATTCTCAAGAAGTTCCTGGGGCGAGCCGTCCCTGCACTCATTCAGGGCCTGCGTCATCCTGTCTGTCGAGAAAAGCTTGTCATACGGGTCCGTGGCCTCGGGCACGCCATCCGTGTAAATGAATATTTTGTCACCCTTTCCGAGCTGCAGTTCAAAATCCTTGTAGACCATCCCCGGCTGTATACCCACTGCGATATTGTGCCTGGTCTTGTAAAGTTCGAACTCGCCGCCCTTGTGACAGACAGCCGGGTCTTCGTGGCCTGCATTGACAAAGGTGAGTTTTCCCGTCGAGAGCTCAAGGATTCCCAGCCAGATCGTGACAAACAGGTTCTCGCCGTTGTGCTCGCATACTCTGTCATTTACATACGCCATGATCTGCGCCGGCGTCCCCCCCATGCTTGTCCGAAGGCTGATCATGATGTTGATCGCCATCATGAACAGCGCCGCCGGGACGCCCTTGTCCGACACGTCGCCGATCCACATGGCCAAATGGTCGTTGTCCACCAGTATGAAGTTATAGAAGTCGCCGCCCACTTCTTTGGCGGGTCTCATGTAGGCGTAGACGTCAAATTCTCCCCTGTCCGGGAAGGCCGGGAATTTGGTGGGCAGGGAGCTGTACTGGATCTGCTTGGCAAAAGAGAGCTCCGTTCCGATTCTCTCCCGCTCCGCGGTGACCAGCGTCAGATTGTCCACGTACTTCACCATATCCGTCTCCATCTTATCGATGGAGCGCGAGAGATTGTAAATCTCCTCATATTTGCTGACGTCCCCCAGTTCCTCGCCTTTAGTGTTCTCTTTGGCAAAACGGGTCGCCTCTTTGGAGATCTTCCTGATCGGGCCGACCACCCACTTTCTCAAAAAGCGCGCCACGAACTGCACTACGATTACAGACAAAATCAGCGCGGCTACAACGATATAAGTCACAAAACTTCCTATTGCGGATGCCAGCTCGCTGATCGGGCGCTGCACGCACAAAAGAGCGGCCACTTTGCCCTCGGAATTCCTGACGGGAACGATCATTGTAATGTGCTGGTGCAGGCCGGGCCCGGGATTAAACCGGTATATGATCTCATAGGGCGTCTCTTCTTCATAAATATCTTTATAAGCGCTGCGATAGGTGTCGTTTGTGGTCTCGCGCTCGTACCCTCTCTCCCACTCCGTGTAATTGGAATCATCTACGGAATTGTCTACGGCATTAAAGACGGAGACAACTCTCCCGTAATCGCTCCGGTCCACATCAATGACATAGACAAGGGAGACGCTCATCCTGGTGCAGTAGGCATTGATGATCCTCTTGGTCCTGTTATATTCTTCTTCCTGCTGCCCGGCCAGGTAGTCCTTGATATGATCGCCGTTCACCAGCGAAGCCGCCGTATCCGCAATATGATAGGTTGTGTTAGAATATTCGTCGTCGAAGGCACTCGAAAACTTCCAGATACCGGCCACGCATACAAAAGTTCCGAAAGCAATCAAAAGCAGCATAATCACCGCCGTAATATTGAACGCCATATTGCTGCGCAGTTTTTTTATCTTATCGATCATGGCCTTACTTCCTCCTCGACCGGAACATGCAGCGCCTCCCGCCCGAATGCGAAGCCTTGGAGACGTGGGGAGCTGAAAGTTACTTTTATTTTATCATATACGGCCGCGGTTCATCACTAAAAAGACCGCTGCAGCAGATGCTGCAACGGTCTTTTCTGTTACATCCGCAAAGCGGATTTTCTATATTTCCTCACTTGACTGCGTTTACCATGATCGCGACATCTTCGGCTCCAAGACCGTAGTCATCGTCACCGCCTGCGCCGTATGCCAGAACTGCGTAATTGTATTCGCCGTCCGTCCAGATCGTCTTCGTAGCTTCGCCTTCACGGTTGCCAAAGCACTTGACTTCCTGTCCGTTCACATCCTGCGTCCACTCATGCGCGTAAGCTGTGGAGTCAAAAGATACATCG
Organism: Lachnospiraceae bacterium UBA4260; assembly: GCA_002395235.1. GTDB lineage: Bacteria > Bacillota > Clostridia > Lachnospirales > Lachnospiraceae > CAG-791. The sequence goes on from DGWK01000032.1 coordinate 115,167, forward strand.
CCGTCACCTGCGGGAACCTTGCCCTTGATCACGCTCATCTCAACAGCTGCCGCAGGGCAGAACTCCTGAACAACGCCGTCCATGTATCTGTAAGTGATGTCGCCCATTTTTCCGAGCTCACCCAGAGAGATCACTGTTCCGTTCAGATCAGCCATGGAGTCAAAGCCCGCGCCCTTCGCGGCTTCCTCAGCCGTAGCTGCCTGGGTCCAATTTGTGTGGCCGCCGGCTTCGCCGGTCTCCTCAGTCGCTGTTCCTTCTGCCGCGCCGGCTTCCTCACCTTCTGTCTCGGTGATTACAGTAGTAGGCTGCACACTCATAGTGATCTTACCTGTCGTCTTGTCGAGCATGACAACTTTTACATCATAAGAGCCGGGAAGCGGAGCGCAGTGCGCAATGTCATCTCCCTCCAGAGTAATCTCATGATCCGGATTCTCAAACGCGGGCGGCGTCGCGGTATCCAGGTCTTCCACCTGCTCACTCTTCTGGAGCTGGATCAGTACTTTGCCCTTCTCAAGCTCGGCGCCGAACAGGATCTCTTCGCCTTCTCCGACTTCCAGTGCACCGGAAGTGGTGGATTCGTCCTTGCCTGCATTTTCGATCGTAACTTCGCCCTCTTTGCCGTTCAGAATTTCAAAAGAGAGTGTGTAAGAATCTGATTCTGAACTCGAAGAGCACGCAGCCAGTCCGAGTGCCATGGCCATCGCAACTGCTGCTGTAAATAACTTTGTCTTTTTCATAACGCTTTATCCTTTTATTATTTTCAAACTTTTGTTTTGTTGGTTACTGAATACATATACGCAGACTCATTAAATCTGCCACGCACAAATTTGGGGCTTGTGGTGCTGAATTGTTACGCTATTTTGTCCTTCTTCTCGAAGCGGGCTCTGTTGGCTGCTTCGCCGGCGCCGGCTTTGATCTCGCCCGCGCTTGCAAGTGCCATCCTTGTCAGCTGAGGGCCGACCAGCTCATAGACCAGCACACTGAAGAGAACGATGTTGCGGACCATACTGCCCATCTCCACTCCCAGCGCCTGTGCCGTGACGACCATTCCGAGCGCCACGCCGGCTTGCGGGAACAGTGTGATGCCCAGATATTTGCGGACCGTCTCACTGCAGTGCATCAGCGAACTGCTGAGCCGGGCTCCTGAATACTTGCCGATGCAGCGCACCAGAATATAGACGATTCCGATCAGGATGATCGCGGGATAGCGGAAGACGCTCAGATCCAGCTCCGCGCCCGAGAGCACAAAAAAGAGTGCGTAGAGCGGGGCCGTCCACTTGGAGGAGCGGTTCATGATATCTACGGAATACTCACTGAAGTTGCAAAACACCGTTCCCAGCATCATGCACACAAGGAGCGAGGAAAACCCGATCCTGACGCCGCCACCCAGTTCAAACTCTCTCGAGGCCATCGCGATCGTCATAATGACAAAAGATATTGTGAGGGACAGGCGGTTGGAGTTGGAAAAGAAAATCTTCTCCAGAACCGTCAGCAGCGTTCCCATGATCGCGCCCAGAATCAGCGAGAACACGATCTCCAAAAGCGGATTGACAATGACCGAAATTATGTCCAGCCTGCCGCCGACCATGGCCTGCGCAATGCCGAAGGAGACAGAGAACACGACCAGTCCGACCGCGTCATCGAGCGCGACGATCGGCAGAAGAAGGTCCGTCACCGGACCTTTTGCCTTGTACTGCCTTACAACCATCAGTGTCGCGGCGGGAGCCGTTGCCGAAGCTATAGCGCCGAGCGTGATCGCCACAGGCAGCGGCAGCACTTCCGGCCCCAGCACAAAGTGCAGCAGAATCAGAACTGCGTCTACAAGAAGTGTTGCCATAAGCGCCTGGATCACTCCGATCACAGTCGCCGTTTTTCCTGTCTCCTTCAGCTGTGCCAGTCTGAACTCATTGCCGATATCAAAGGCAATGAATCCCAGAGCGACATTGCTGAGAGCGCTGACGCTCTCCAGATCCGCCATACTGTTAAATCCGATTCCGTGAATGCCCAGTTTTCCCAGCACAAACGGTCCTACCAGGACGCCGGCGATCAGAAACGCCGTCACATCCGGGAAATTCAGCTTCAAATACTTAAACACACGGGTCATCATAAGGCCCGCAAACAATGCCAATGCAGTTTCCAGTAATAAGCGCATAATAAGCCTCCTTTACAGACGAATTATTTTAGCACTTGTTCCCAGAAATGCAAGTTTTTTCGGCATTATGATTACTTATTCATATATAGTTGGTTGAGAAATTAATTTTGAGGCATTTTTTGTGGGTGATTGGCAGCAGGGTGATGGGGGAACCGGCGGCCTGTCCTTGCTCTTTTGCTCTTTCGGCGGCTTGTTGTTGCTCTTTGGCTTCCTCTTTTTGAGCCGGTTGGACTATAGCCGCATTTTTTAGTGCCTCGGCCTCCATGAAGAATTTCTGAAAAAGCTTATTCCTGTTAATTTGACGCAAGAATCATGCCCGGTTGGAATATATAGCAAGTTGTTTTGGAGGTGGCCTCCATCGCGCTGCTCATGAAGCAATGTTAATGGGGGCCACCTCCTGAAAAATCTGCAGTCTGATCCAACCAGGCAGGAAATCACCCCCAGATAGTGGCATTTTCGACTTTTCTTATTTTGGACATGGGGCCACAGGAACAAAGCTATGTCAAATAGTCCAACTCATCAAAGTTCCGCGCACACTGCCAACTATCTTCCTGCGAGTGAGTTACCCGAAAGCATTGGCTGCCTGAAAAAAGGCAACCAACTTGCCATTAAAATCATGAAGGCGTAAAATACTATCGAATCCATCGCTCGGGCAGATCCCGCGCTATTCATGCAAGCGGCCGCCCGACAGATTCCGGAAACAATTCTTACTTCATTTCTATTTCCAACTCGGAAGAAAGGAGCCCGTATGACAATCTATCAACTTGTAACAAGGGAGCAGTCTCGTCTCCTCCAGGAAAAAGCGGATCTTGAGCAACAAATTCATGCTGCTCCTCCCGGTACTCTCACCTTTGTCAAAAACAGATCAAAAAACAGAACCTACTACAAATGGTATGTGAGAAACGAGAATGCCGGTTCTCGCCGCACCAAAACCTATCTTCCGCGAAAGAAAAGACCATATGCCAAAAGACTGGCAGAAAAAGGCCTTCGCCAGGCACGCCTCGACGATATCAATCGGGAACTGAAAGCGTTGGACGCTTACCTGCGTAAGCACTGTGACAGTTCTTTCTGGAACAAACTGATCACTTCTCCCGGCTACGGAGAGCTCTACGCCGATGATATAATCCCGACAAATGCTAAATTAGAAGACGAGCTCGAGAAATGGGCACATGAGAAATTCGAGTCCAATCCCAAGCACCCTGAAGAACTAAATGTTCCGACAGATTACGGTATTTTCGTCCGCTCCAAATCAGAAGCCATCATTCTTATGCTTCTCGTTATGTACCGCATTCCTTTTCGTTATGAATGCAGGCTCGACGTCGACGATCATGTTTATTATCCGGATTTCACAATCCGCCATCCTCTCACCGGCGAAATAATATACTGGGAACATGCCGGAAAAATGGATGACCCGGCCTACCGATCCGAATTTCTCACAAAGACCCGCATCTATTACAATAACGGCATTCTTCCCGATCATAACCTGATCCTCACCTTTGAGAGTAAAGGTCATCCCTTGGACATTTCCATTGTCATGGATAAGTTCAGAGAATTCTTCTTCTGCAACAAGCAGGCTTTAAACTGAGCCAATGCCAGCGTGAAAAGTTTGTCCTTGCACTTTTTTGAGCACCGATTCTTCAGATGCGATCCACAAACTTCACCACAAACCCGCCCGACTATAGTATAATTTATCTAAACTATTTCTAAACTAAGCAGTGCGGCAGGCACTAACAGGAGGGTTATCTTATGATCAGAAGAAGCAAGGATAAGGAAAGCATCACAAAGCCGGCTCCCTTTAATGGCGTTGGTGAGATTACTGTAAGAAGTCTTTTGAACGGTCCTGATGAAATGGAAAATAAGGGGCGTGTTTTCGCGCACACGACGGTTTATCCCGGAAGCAAGATCGGCCTCCACACCCACAATAGCGACGCAGAGACTTATTACATTCTCTCCGGCAGCGGCAAATACAACGACAACGGCACAATTGTCGATGTACAGCCCGGCGATGTCTATTACTGCGGCGACGGCGAGTGTCATTCCATCGAGGCGATCGGCGAGCCGATTGAGATGATTGCGCTGATTCTTTACACGACCTGAGTTCCATTAACAGTTAAGACTCGGTAAGCAAATTTCTGCGCTGCGGCATTATTCAAGACTTATTAAGTGAAGTTCTGCGCGGCAGCAACACAATAACAGGGTACATTTTGTTGATTGACAGGCACGATGTATCCTGTTTTTTTGTTGCCTGGGAAGCCAATTTACTTGTTGAAGGCATCTGAATGAATTCTTTCCCATGTCAAAAACAGGAAGAAGAGCGTTCGGTCCAATTCAGATCGTTTGTTGGATCATAGCAGCAATTTTTCTTCCTTCTGCCCCCATGCACTTTTTCTCCTGCCGGCTATTTTCACTAAAAATAAGGAATATTCTGCCGGCGTTGGACCATAGCCGGCTTCTTTTCGGCTGTGGCCCCCACACGGCATTGCGATGCCGTGGGCAAATGGGGGCAACCCGCTTCAGCTTGTGCATTATAGTCCAACCCGACAAGAAAAGAGCCTGAATAAGCGTCTGATTCAACTGCCTGCCCATTTTCCATGGGGGCAGGCGGTCAAAAGCAAGCTCATATAATCCAACCACGCTTTTTTCCCTCGCCACAAGGCACACCCCGGCCCCGCGAGCTCCCTCCGCAAGACATCCCAAGCCACAAACAAGAGCAATTCCCTCGCCACAGGCCCCCCGGCCCCGCAAGCTCACCCCGCACGACACCCCAGAGCCCTCGCAGTGCCCCCAAAAGCACCCCTGCCCACAACAAAAGGCCGCCGGCTCCCGCCGACGGCCTCCCTTTTTCATTTCATTCAGCTGAAGTACACAAGCTGTGCATTGTTGTAGTAAATATCCTCCAGCTCTTTCTGCGTAAAGACGTTGGATTTCTCAAGATAGTCCGTGAGGTGCTCGTAGGTATCCTGCGTAGCAGCGAACGGAGCATCTGTGCCCCACATCATCCTGTCCGCGCCGATGATATCTCTGGCTTCTGCCAGGGTATCGACTGTCTCGGGATAAGGATAGACATCGGGAGCCATGATCTTGGGCATTGCGGCGATGTCAAACCAGACGTTGGCCTGGGTGAGCATCTGCAGCTCTGCCTTCCACTCTTTCTTCTTCTCGCGCATAGGGGCAAGAAGGTGGCAGATCACGACCTTGAGGTCCGGGCATCTGTCCGCGATGCGCATCAGAGCGGTGGTCTGATGGCTCTCCATCAGGATGTCGCCGACGTCCAGCGCTACCACACCGTGATTCTTCTCGATCATCTTGTAGATCTCCATCATTCTGTCGCCGGACAGATCGAAGGGATCGTGGCAGCCCATGAGGCCGCCGCCGGAGCTGACTTCGAATTTGACAAGACGGAAGTGCTTCTCCTCGAGGAATCTCTGCAGAGTTTCCATGTGGTTGGTGGCGAAAGGCTCCACCTCACAGGAAGGGCAGAAACGATCGGGATACTTCTCAAGAAGTTCCTCGTGGTAAATGTTCTGGAAGCCGTACATGCTGCCGTTCATCAGAACCGCTTTTTCTACATTGTTGCGGTCCATGATCGCCAGGGCCTGCTCTGCGGTAAAGCAGTCTTCGCCGTACTCACCCGTCTGGGGGAAGAGCTGGAATACTTCGCCGCTGCCCCACTGGCACTTTCCGCCGCCGATGGCGCGAAGCTCGCCGCGTCTGCAGTATCCGGCTACGATCTTTGCCAGATGTAAGTGTGCATCAATTTTTTTCATAAGTAATCCTCATTCAGATGTTGTTAAGGTTCGCACTGCGAACCGTTGCGACGCGTGCGGGTCACCTTGTAAGGCAGCCCGCACGCGTTTTCATCACAAATTCATCGGGAGACTGCTCCCTTCAAAAGCACACGTCTGTCTCGATTGCGATCAGGCGCTCGCTTTTTTGACCTTTTTGACTTTCTTTCTGGACTGGTCCGCGTGCTGCATAGCGTCGAATGCGACTGCTACTACGATAACGAGACCTTTGACCAGACCGGCGTGTGTGGACGGAACGGACATCAGGTTCAGGCCGTTGTTCAGAAGTCCCATCAGGACTGCACCGAAAATAGCGCCGGGAACCGTACCTTCGCCTCCCAGAAGGGAAACGCCGCCGATAACCGCTGCCGTGATAACATCGTTGGTGTAACCTGCACCGGTGCCGGAGGAAGCCTGCTGTGTCATGGAAGCAAGTACGATGCCGCCCAGAGCTGTTGTCAGACCGGAAAGTACATAGCAGACGATGGAAGCAAGCTTAACGTTGATACCGGAGATCTCGGATGCTGTAGGGTTGCCGCCCACTGCATAGACGTATCTGCCGTAAACCGTCTTCCGGAGGATATACCAGCTGATCAGTGCGATGATCACCATGAAGTATACAGGAAGCGGGAATCCCAGGATCTTGAATGCGCCGATTGCCGTGAAAGCGGGAACCGTGCAGCTGATGATCTTGTTGTTGGTGAAGACCATTGCCAGCCCCAGGAAGATACTCTGTGTCGCAAAGGTTACCAGGAAGGCCGGGATCTTAAACGTCGTTATGATAATACCGTGAATCGCGCCTGCCAGTGCGCCTACGACCAGGGCTGCAAGTACGCCTGCGATCACAGCGACGGGCGTATCGCCCAGCATGTGCGTGACAGAGACGACTACAACCGCGGAGAACGCGCACAACGTCGCGATGGAAAGGTCGATACCACCGATCAGGAATACGAAGATGGATCCGCTGACCATGATGCCGATAACGGCTACAGACCACAGCACGTTACTGAAGTTGTCCAGTGACAGAAAAGCCTTCGGACGAAGGATTGACAGTACCACTATGAACGCGACGAGGATGATCGGTTTACTGTATTTGCTCCAGTTAAAATTCTTCATCATTCCGCCTCCTCTTCTACACCCTGTCCAGCGGAGAGAACCTTGGACTGCGTGACCTCAACATTCTTAAACTCTTTTACAATATCGCCCTTGCGCATGACGATGATCCTGTGCGATACGCGCAGCAGCTCCTGAAGGTCAGAAGTAACTACGATGACCGCGACGCCCTGCTTGGCAAGGTCTTCGAGGATCGAGTAGATCTCGTCCTTGGCGCCGACGTCGATACCTGCCGTAGGCTCGTCGACGATCAGGAGCTTAAGATCTCTCATCAGCCACTTGCCCAGAACAACCTTCTGCTGGTTACCGCCGGACATAACGCCGACCTGCTTGTTGGGATCAGAAGGACGGATATCGATCGCCTGGATCGCTCTCTTACTCATCGCCAGCTCGTCCGCATCCGAAATGGATGTGCCGTTGATCTTGACGATATCGTAGTTGGTGAGTGCGACGTTCTTGGTTGTGGACAGGAGCGGGATGAATCCCTGGTTTCTTCTGTCCTCCGGAACGAATCCGATTCCTTCGAGGATGCTTGCCTTCGGGGAAGGATTAAGCTTCTTGCCGTCCAGCCACACTTCGCCGGATGCAGCCTTGTCCACGCCGTAGATCGCACGGACAACTTCTGTTCTGCCGGCACCGATCAGGCCGCCCAGACCCAGGATCTCGCCTCTGTGGACCTGGAAGCTGATATTGCGGTAGCGGTCGGTCTTGTCAGTGAGATTCTTGACATCCAGTCTGACTTCCGCGTTGTCATCAGAGTGCAGCATCTTGCGGGAGCCGGCGGACTCGTCGACTACCTTGCCGATCATGGTCTCGATGACCTTGGCGGGGATGATATCTTCTTTCTCAAGGACTGCTGCGTTCTTACCGTCGCGCAGGATGGTAAGACGGTCGGAAAGCATATAAACTTCCTCAAGTCTGTGAGAAATGTAGATGATCGAAACGCCTTCACTGCGCAGCTTCTGGATGATCTTGAACAGCATCTCCGCTTCTTTACCGGAAAGGGATGCGGTAGGCTCATCCATGATCAGAAGCTTGGAATCCTGGGAAAGTCCCTTGAGGATCTCGATCAGCTGTCTCTGTCCGATACCCAGATTCTCCACGACGGTCGTGGGCTTTAACGGGAACTGGTACTTGTCGATCAGTTCCTGTGTCATCTGGTTCATCTTGGCGTAGTCGATGAAGGGACCCTTGCGGGGCTCTCTGCCGAGGTACACGTTCTGCGCTACCGTCAGCGGAGGGATAACGGAAAGTTCCTGATAGATACATGCTACGCCGAGCTTCTGGCAGTCCTGGTAGCTGTTGATCTCTACGGGCTTTCCTTCCCAGTAGATCTGTCCGTCATCTTTGGTATAAACGCCGGTGATGATCTTGATCAGCGTGGACTTGCCCGCGCCGTTCTCTCCCATCAGAGCGTGTACTTCACCGGCCTTTACTTCAAAGTGAACATCCTGAAGAACCGGAACGCCGGAAAAGCTCTTATAAATGCCTTTGGCTTCAATTAATGTATTTCCTGCCATTATTCAAGCCCCTCCTTAGCTCCTTCTTCTCTTGCCTTGCGGTCCATGCGTGCCTTGTAAGTAGCGTCGAAGATGACGACCGCAATGATGATAGCTCCTTTAATGACATACTGATAGGCTGTGTTGATGGACAGCTTGCGGACACCGTTCTCCAGTGTCGCCATGAACAGAGCACCGATCAGTGTTCCGATTACATCGCCGCTTCCGCCGGACAGCGCCACGCCGCCGACGACCGCCGCTGCGATCGGGTTGAATTCAAAGTCCATACCGATTGCCGTGGTAGCACTCTGCAGTCTCGCCGTTGTGAAAATAGCGCCGATTGCCACGGTAAATCCGGTGATCACGTAAGCGATCAGCCTGGTCTTGGCGACATCGATACCGGAAAGGGTAGCCGCTTTTTTGCTGGCACCTACGGAATACAGATTGGTTCCGAAGCGGGTATACTTCAGAGTGATCTGGCCTGCCGCCACGATGATGATCATCGCGATAATAACATAGTAGAATTTGCCGATTCCGGTTCCCAGCCATGTATACTGGGAGTGATTCATCGGCTGGCTCTTGATAACGCCGTTGGCGTCCCTGATCGCGATAATATAGGTGAGAGCTCTGAAGATACTCATTGTTGCCAGTGTTCCAATGAACTCGGGAACGTTAAACTTGGCGACAATAATACCGTTGCAAAGTCCGCAGAGCAGACCGACCAGGATACCCGCGAGCATCATGACCGAGAAGGGAAGCAGCGTGTACGCATAGATGTTGGCCATTGTCATTCCGACCAGCGCCATCATACTTCCTGTTGAAAGGTCGATACCAGCAGTAATGATAATAAATGTAACACCAACGCCGATGATCGCCGGTATGGATGCGTCTCTGACTACTTCGATCAGGTTATCGAAATTGAAGAACTTGCCTTTGCCCGCTCCTGCAAGGATGGTAAACAACACAACAAGTATCAGCAGCATACCGATCGAGATCAGGCGTCGCATCGTTGTCTGATTCATCCGTTTCACTTGTTATTTCCTCCTCTCGTACACATTCCCGTACATACCGTCCCGTCCTGCGACAGCGCCTCGCTGACCGGTCCGGACACTATTTTGGCGTGCCTATCCTGGCATGCTTATTCTGGCATGCTGACTTCGGGAGAGTGCATAAGGGCGGGTATCAAATGATCCCCGCCCATTCTTTCTCACTGAAAAAACAGCTTACCAGCGATCTTCCTCAGCAATAGTGCCAACGTTTTCTTTCGTTACAACGATGGGCTCCATGATGACCTTAGGAGTTGCGGTCAGGCATGTGTAATCATACTCGGAACCGATCATGAGCAGAGCGATCTTCGCTGCTGTAGATCCTTCGTCCCAGCTGTTGGTGTAGATCGTGCCGGCCATGTCGCCGCTCTCGATCATTGCAAGTGCATCTTTCTCACCGTCAGCGCCCCAGATTACGATCTGGCCCTTCTTGTTAGCGGACTGTGCTGCAAGAGCGGCACCTTCTGCCATTGCGTCGTTGATAGCGAAAACGCCCTTCAGGTCCGGATAGGACTGCAGGAAGGAGTTCATAACAGTCATAGCTGTATCCTTCTGGAAGGAAGCGGACTGTGCGTCTACGATCTCGATGCCGGAATAATTTGCGATTGTGTCACGGAAACCTTTCTCAAGGTTGTCGGTACGCTCAAGTCCGGGAACACCCTGGATGATCGCGATCTTGCCGCTGCCGCCCATCTGCTCAGCCATCTTGTCCGCTGCCATACGGCCTGCGTCGTAGTCAACAGCCATGACCAGCGCGCTGTGGATGGTGTCGCTGGAGCAGTCAAGGTTGACGGTGATGACCGGGATGCCTGCTTCCTCAGCCTGTTTTACGCTGGGAGCAAGAGCTGTTCCGTCGGAGCACTGAAGGATGATCGCGTTGTAGCCCTGGTTGATGCAGTCTGTCATGATCTGAACCTGGGTCTCAGCGGACTCTTCCGCGCCGTAGGAATCGACTTTGATGTTGGACCAGGATGCACATTCTCTCTCGATACCCTCTTTCCAGCCCTGGTTGTTGGGAGTTCCGATATCGTGTGCGATGTAAGCGATCTTGACCTCATCACCTGCGTAAGGATCGACCTTGACCTTTGCGCTGCTGCCGCCTGCCGCTGCGCCAGAGGATGCTGCCGTGTCCTCTCTCGTTGTTGTTGCTCCTCCGCCGCATGCTGCAAGGCTCAGTGCCATAACAGCTGTGAGCATAAGCGCAATAGCTCTCTTTTTCATTTGTTACCCTCCTTTGAAATAAATAAGTCAAAATAGTGAAAAAACTTTCCTACTATTTCTGATTTGAGTGGTGGCCGTCACATTACTCCCGGCCTCTCTTTACCGCGAGACCATTTCCTTATTCCTTCGGTCTGCCCTCCAGTGCATGAATCGTGTTGACGACAAATTCATGTGTCGGCACACTGACACCGACTTTCGCTGCAGCTCTCACAACAGAGCCGCTGATGGTGTCGACTTCCGTTCTTCTTCCCGCGCGAATGTCCGCGCAGATGGAAGTCACGCCTTCCGGAGATCCGACGGAGGTCTTGCGGACCTTCTCGGTGATCTCTTCCTCATCCGCCTTCAGTCCCATGGCATGGGCGACTTCGACGGCTTCATGAATCAGCGCTGTCGTCATCTTCCAGGCGTACTCGTTGCCGGCGATATAGCCGATGTTGCACTGCAGGACGCCGGTTACGGCACTGAGCGATACGTTCGTGAACAGCTTGTCCCAGATCAGCTGCTGGATCACGGAGTGGATGCGGACGTTGAAACCGCATGCGTCGAAGGACTCCTTGAGTTTGGGAAGGAAATTGTTCTTGTCCTCCACCAGCATACCGACGTTGGTGTTGCCCTCTCCGCCGTGGCGGATGTAACCCATGCCGAGCACTGCGCCGTTGTCTTCGGTGGTTCCGATGATGATGTGGTCCTGGTCAACAAACTCTCCGAGGATATCCTCGTGTCCGGAGCCGTTCTGAAGTGTCAGCACATAGGTGTCAGGCCCGATCAGAGCCTTGTTGCCTGCAAGCGCAGCCTTCGAGAACAGCGCCTTTACGAACAGGATGATCAGATCCACCGGCTCGATCCCCTCTGTCGAAGTGACCGCCTTGGGATGATACAGATTATCTGTTCCGTATTCCTGCAGTTTGAGTCCGTTTTCGTTAACAGCCGCGACTACATTCGGATTTGTATCTACCAGGTAAACATCGTTGTGTAATGAAAGATGTCCTCCGTAAATGGAGCCCATGGCGCCGGCGCCAATAACTGCTATTCTCATACTGTGAAAACTCCTTTATTGTGAAATCCCCTAATTTACAAATACCCGTTTTCTTAAGATCCCCTGTTTTTCGAAAACCTTATTCCGAGAACTCCTTGATGCCTTCGATCGCATATGCGTGAACCGGGCTGGAATCGAGGCCGACGATCGGAAGCGGGGAGAAGGACATGAAGAATACGTCCTTTTCAAGATATTCGAGGTTCTTGAGAACTTCGATGAAAATGATGTTCTCTGCCAGAAGGATGTCGTGGAAAGGCTTGACATCTTCGTTGCAGTTCTCGATGGAGACGCCGTCGCCGAATCCTACTGCCTTGACCTTGTGATCGCGGAACCACTCTGCGGACTCTGCGTTGACCAGGAGTCTCTTGTCGACTTCTGTGTTGGTCGCCTTTGTGAAGGGCTCAAGCTTATAGGAGGAATCGATGATAACGATATCGCCTTCCTTTACCTTGTAAGCTACTCTGTCCAGATCGGCCTTTGTGATGTGTGTGTAAGGTGCCACAGTATCCTTGAAATCCACATAGACGCCGCGCCCTACGAATGTTGTCAGCGGAAGCGCTGTGACATCCGGCCAATTGTCATCGTGGTGATAAGGGCACTCCGCGTGAGTTCCCAGATGGCTCATGATGTCGAAATTGGTGTGGAAATCCGGGATCGGGCCGCCTGTGTTGAAGCGGTACAGTTTGCACCTTCTGGTCTCTGTCGCCGGATCGACGAGCTTGGAGAGGTCGACCATTCTCATTCCATTCCCCATATCATATACAACTTGCATTTTTCTCCTCCTTACATAGTGTGATTTGTTACTGATACCCCTTGCTGACGGCAAAAGTGATCCGTTTCCTCCTCAGATCTTTACTTTCACCACAACTTTCTTGACCGGTGCCGGCGCTCCTGCCGCGCAGCGCGGCTTATGAGCATCTTCGGGAGCTACGACAATGAGATCGCCTTCCTTAAGCAGTACCTGCCCGTACAGCTCGGGATCCTCATAAAAGACGACGTCATTCTCTTCAATCCTGTCGATCTCCTTAAGTCCGTCGCGCCTGCATACACCGAACATCTCATCTCCCGTCACCATGAACTGGATATCGAAATACTTGTCGTGCGTCTCGAATCTCCGTTCTTCCCAGGGAGAAGTCGTGTACTCCTGTACGCCGGCAATGACGTCATCCCCCATCAGAGGATAGGAGCCTTCCGGAAGATCCTTGATGTTGGTCTGTGCCAGCCACTTGTAGGCCACAGTAAATTTTTCCTCCAGATAATTGTACTTTTCAGCAATACTTACATGACTGGAAAACATAGTTCCCTTCCTTTCTGAGCAAAACTCCTTCACCGGAGTATCTCAGTAAAATTATACAATGCACTTCGCATAATTGAAAGAAAAATCTAAAAAATAACTAAGCTAATAAAAACTGTTTTTAAACCATTGTCTATTTTTCTAAAAATATTTGTGTCAACTTGTTTATATTTTTGTGCAAAAAAGACCGCCGCATTTCTGCGACGGTCTCTGTAGTAATATACGGTCGAGGCCCGCACTTCGGGCACCTTCCTTCAGGGTCTGCGGAGCGATCCGCTGCCCGGTCCGGCCGGTCCGATCAAAGTCCGAAATACCTGGCTGCGTTCTTATAGGAGATACCCTCGACGATCTTCTTAAGGGAAGCCTCGTTGTTGGGATACTCGCCATTCTCTACCCAGTTGCCGATCAGGTTGCACATGATGCGGCGGAAGTAGTCATGTCTCGCATAGGACAGGAAGGATCTGGAGTCGGTCAGCATTCCTACGAAGTTGCCCAGAAGGCCGAGGTTTGCGAGGGACCTCATCTGATCTTCCATGCCGCTCTTGGTGTCGTTGAACCACCATGCACTGCCGTGCTGGATCTTTCCGGGAACCTCATCGGACTGGAAGCAGCCAAGCATGGTGCCGATCTGCTCGTTGTCAGCGGGATTGAGGGAATAGATGATGGTCTTGGGGCACTCGTTCGTCATATCCAGTGCGGACAGCATGCGGGCGATATCCTCGCCGCAGGTGTTCTGCGCGATCATATCTACGCCGGTATCGGGACCCATCTTGCGGAAGATCCGCTCGTTGGCGTTGCGGTAGCAGCTGTAGTGGATCTGCATGGCAATGTTCAGGCGGTGATAAGCCTTGGCCAGAGCCATCAGGACTGCGGTCTGATACTTCTCCGCCTCTTCGACGGTGATGCTCTCGCCGGCCATGACTTTCTTGTAAACCGCGTCCACTTCTTCCATCGGAGCGGGACGGAAAGGAATGTAATCCAGGCCGTGGTCAGATGCGCGGCAGCCCAGCTTTGCGAAGAACTCAAGGCGCTCAATCAGGGCGTCGATGACTTCCTGTGCGGACTCCAGTTTGTCCTTGCCGACGGATGCGGCGAGCTTGCCGATATACTCAGCGAAGCCTTCCTTGTTGATGTTGATGGCCTTGTCGGGACGGTAGGAAGGGCAGACCTTTACTTCGATGGAAGGATCTGCGGCGATCTTCTCGTGCCACTCCAGGGAGTCGATCGGGTCGTCTGTCGTGCCGATGAAAGCTACGTTGGACTGCTTGATCAGGCCGCGGACCGACATATTAGGATCGTTCTGCAACATATCGCTGGTCTTGTCCCAGATCTCCTTGGCGTTTTCGACCGTCAGGGGCTCTGTGATGCCAAAATATTTATGCAGCTCAGCGTTGGACCAGTGATACATGGGGTTGCCGATGGCCATCTCCAGAGCCTCAGCGAACTTTACGAATCTCTCGAAGTCCGGCTTGTGGCCTGTGATATACTCTTCCGGTGTTCCGTTGGAGCGCATGACGCGCCATTTGTAGTGGTCACCGAAATAGGTGCCGTCCGGGTTTTCACCGCCAAGCCATACTTCCGCGATGTTGTTGAAGCGGCGGTCCTCATAGATCTCTTTGGGCGAGATGTGGCAGTGATAGTCCACAAGGGGCATCGGATCCGAGTAGTCGTGGAACAGATGCTTCGCTGTCTCTGTCTCCAGCAGGAAATCTTTGTCCATAAATGCTTTCATGGTCTTTTTTTCTCCTTTTCTTGTTGTGGTGTCAATCGCCTCGGGTACTTCCGGGCCGGGCCGCCTCTGCTGCGCGGGCTTCCCGGTTCATCCGCACGGCTCTCAGCGCTTGATATCATAGTTCATGTTCATGAGGTTGATGATGCTGTCCACATCATCTGTGATATTTCCGTCGCCGTGGATCGTGTGTTTGATGACGCTCGATGCCACCGCGAAGTTCACCATATCCATAGGTTTGAAATTATGCATATACGCATAGATCAGGCCGCTGGCGAAGGCGTCGCCGCCGCCGACTCTGTCCAGAATGTTGAATGTGAACAGGCGGCTCTCAAAGGTGTGTCCCTTATACCACATGTAGGCCATCAGGCTGTTCTCGCTGCCGGAATGCGCGTAGCGGACATGCCTGGCGATGCAGCGGATGTTGGGATATTTATCCACAAAGGCCTGGAAGATCTCATCCTGCTGCTCATAAGAAGGCTGCAGCGGAACGCCGTCCTTGTAGTCTCCCTTAGAGGGATCCTCGTCGTCTTTATAGAGATGATAGGGTTCGATGCCGAAGAGCACATCCACATAGGGCAGGCACTTTGTGCAGAAGTCGCGCGCCTCCTCCCAGGTCCACAGAAGGCTTCGGAAGTTGCCGTCGAAGCTCACCGTCAGGCCCATATCCTTGGCCGTCTGCATCAGTCGGAGCATGAAATCCGCGCAGCTCTCGCTCAGGGCCGGCGTGATGCCGCTCAGGTGCAGCCAGTCAAATCCTTCCAGCAGCTCCTTCGGATCAATCCCGGAGAAGTCGAATTCCGTGATCGCGCTGTGCTTGCGGTCATACGTGACCTTACTGGGGCGGATTCCGTAGCCGGTCTCCAGATAGTAGGTCCCCAGCCTGTGGGTCGGGGTCTCCTCTTTGGTGGAAAGGATCACCGGCGTGCAGTGCACATCGTTGCTTCGGAGCATACGCACGGCGCTCTTGCCCAGAGAATTGTTGGGCACTACGGTAAAGAAAGTACTGTCCACTCCCAGGTTCGCAAGAGCCAGTGCGATGTTGGCCTCACTTCCGCCGTAGCTTGCCTCGAAGCTGTTCGCCACACGGATCTTGCCATAGTTGGGCGGCGTAAGGCGGAGCATGATCTCGCCGAAAGTAATAAATTTCTGTCCGCCGACTTCACTTAAAAGCGGATTTTTGTGAATCATAATTCTCCTCCTTTGTGCTATGTTCTTTGTCCCTGCCGCAGACCGGGACCCGCACCGTTAAAGACTGTCGTAGAGCTCCTGCAGGAATTTTCTGGAACTCACCGCGTTCTCGTCGGTGGTATTCTCCAGCGTTGTGTGGATATACGGCTTCCTCGCCTTTATGAACCGGAGGATCTCCGTGTAATCCATGACGCCTGTTCCCGCCGCTATGCTCTTGAGGTCGTCCCCATTAAGGACACAGTCCTTTAAATGCACTACCGCAATGTGGTCGCACAGCTTCTCCATGGCCTCTCCGATCACCTTGTCGCGATCATCCAGGTTTCCGGGATACAGAATGTTTACCGGGTCGAAGATGATCCGCAGGTTGGGGCTCGGAATGGCCTCCAGCACTTTGACCGCCCTGTCGGGGTTGTACACGATATGCTTCCATACGGGCTCGATGGCCATGGTCACACCGCATTTCTCGGCTCTCTCGACGACAGGTTCCAGGCCTCGGATGAAGGAATCGAGCGCCTCCTCGGAGTGCGTATTGGCGTCCATCTTGTACTGTGCGTTGGGCGCGCCCGTCTCGGTTCCCACAACGCCCGCCCCCAGAAGGGATGCCACGCGAAGGTGTCCGTAATATCTGCTCTGGATCTCCCTGAGTTTTTCCGGATCCGGATGGGCGAGGTTCAGATAGCACCCGAGGACCGCCACATCCAGGCCCTGGCCGTCAAATATCCTCTTTGTATATTTTGCCAGTCCTTCCGTCAGTGCGCAATCATCAAAGGTATATCCTTTTATCACTTTCGAATAGGCGAGATGGACACAGGTAAACCCTTCCTCTCTCGCTGTCTGTGCCCGCTTTTCCATCGTCTGGAACTCGGGGCCGAGACCTGTGTGGATATCATGCAGGCGAATTCCCAGCTGCATACCTTACCTCCTGTCTTTTTCATATTCTTCCGACATTCTCCGGATCTGTCTGATCACGGGGATCACGACGAGCGCGGAGCAGATTCCTGTAGCAATGTACCCACCCCCATGAGCCATCCCGCCCAAAATAACCGGTAATTGTTTAAAACCCCGCAGTCCCAAATGTCCGCATTCGGGGCTGCGGGGGGCTGAATTAGTATTCAAGGCTCGCACGCGTGTGCATCAAAGGTATTACAGAACTACCCCGTCCTTAAAGATGGAGATCTCTCTGAAGCCCTTGCGCTCGGTGCTCGTCTGCTTGCCGGAAGCGACTTCACAGACAAGGTCAAGAAGATCCGCGCCCGCCTCATCGAGGGTCTTGACGCCGTCCGCCACAACGCCCGCGTTGAAGTCGATCCAGTTGGCCTTCTTGGTCGCGAGGGGTGTGTTGGTGGCGATCTTCATGGTCGGAACGGGTGCTCCGAAAGGCGTTCCTCTGCCGGTGGTGAACAGGATCATATTACATCCCGCAGCGGTAAGCGCTGTGCAGGATACCAGATCGTTGCCGGGTCCGTACAGAAGGTTGAGTCCTTTGGTCTTAACCTGCTCGCCGTAATTAATGACGTCCATGATCGGCGCTCTTCCGCCCTTCTGGACACATCCGCAGGACTTGTCCTCGAGAGTGGTGATGCCGCCCTGCTTGTTGCCGGGGCTGGGATTGTCATAGACGACTTCGTTGTGGCTGATGAAGTAATCCTTGAAGCCGTTGAGCATGTTGGAGGCTTTCTCGAAGACCTGCTCGTTCACGCAGCGGCTCATCAGGAAGTTCTCCGCGCCGAACATCTCGGGCACTTCCGTCAGGATCGTGGTGCCGCCCATGGCGGTCATCAGGTCGGAGAATCTTCCGACTGTCGGGTTGGCCGTGATGCCGGAGAGTCCGTCGGACCCGCCGCACTTCATGCCGACTACCAGCTCGCTGACGGGCATCTCCTCGCGCTTGAACTGAGAAGCGTACTCAGCCAGTTCCTTGAGGAGCGCGGAACCCGCCTCCAGCTCGTCCTCTACCTGCTGGCAGGTGAGGAATTTGACTCTGTCGGGATCGTAGTCGCCCAGTTCTGCCACGAACTGATCGTGGGTCAGGTTCTCACATCCCAGGTGCAGGACCAGAACAGCGCCTGCATTGGGGTGTCTGGTCAGCGCTGCCAGAAGTCTTCTGGTCTGGGCGTGGTCATGGCCGGTCTGAGAGCATCCGAAAGGATGTGTGAAGGTGTAAAGGCCGTCGATGCTTCCCTTTACCAGGTCCTGGTTGTCACGGACCAAAGTCTTTGCGACATCATTTACGCAGCCGACGGTAGGGATGATCCAGATCTCGTTGCGGATGGCCGCTCTTCCGTCTTTTCTCCTGTAGCCCATAAAGGTCTTGGGCTTAAGAGGATTGACGCAGGGAACAGCGGGCTCATAGGTGTACTCCACCTCGCCCTTGAGGTTGGTCATCATGTTGTGGGTGTGGACCCACTGGCCGGCTTGGATGTCCTTTGTGGCGTGCCCGATGGGCAGGCCGTATTTCATGATCATGTCGCCTTTCGCAATGTCCCTGAGCGCCATCTTGTGGCCCTGAGGGATTTCCTCCACTGCCGCGGCACCGCCGAAAGCGGTGCCGACGGGTGCGGGATGGAGGGCTACTGCTACATTATCAATATCATTGATTTGAATGAATATAGGCATAGGTACCTCTCTTTTCCGCAGTGCACTGTTTTGCACTACCGGGCAAAAAACTGATTACAGGCAGGCAGCGTATGCGGCAAGGGATCCTTTCTCACGGATCTCGCCGAGAATCCTTGCGGCCTCAGCCTCAAAGCCTTCGATCTTGGTAAGATCCTGGCCCCACATCTTTTCGTTGGTCATAACGGCGTGAGTCAGAGCTGCTGCGTCATCATCCTTGTGATCATAGTAGAACTCAAGTACCCAGCGGTCATCGGATACAGTATAGGTGTTGCCCTTAGCTCTCTTGCAGACAAGACCTGCGTCTGTCAGCTCCTGGATCTCGTTGGAATAGAAAGCCATGTAAGCCGCGAAGCTTGTGGTCAGGCATGCCGGGAGCTTGCCGTATTTCTCAACATACTCCTCGAAGCTCGGGAAGTTTCTTGCTCTCCACTTGGAAGTGGAGTTGAGGGAAATGCTCATGAGCTCGTGGTTTACGAAAGGATTGTTGAATCTGTCCTGAACGGCTGCCGCGAAGCTCATCAGATCGTCCTTGTCCAGAGGAAGGGTCGGGATGACTTCGTCATAGAGCATCTTGTTCATGAAGCCGAGGATTGTCTCGTTCTCCATGCAGTCGCGAACGATGTCGAATCCTGCCAGATACGCGCCCAGAACAAATCCGGTGTGCGCGCCGTTGAGGATGCGGACCTTTCTCTTCTTATAAGGAGTTACGTCCGGAACTACAGGGCAGTTGACGCCGGCTTTCTTGAAAGGAAGCTTCTCCTCAAGCCATGCGGGTCCTTCAATGTTCCATACGCCGAAGATCTCGCCGACGTCAAGGAGCGGATCGGCATAGCCGTGAATCTTCTCGAGGCGTGCGACCTCTTCTGCGTCGCGGATGCGGCCGGGAACGATTCTGTCTACCAGAGTGGAGCAGAATGTGCAGTCATTGTTGACATAGTTCTTGAAGCCCTCGTCAAGGCCCCACTGCTCGATGTACTTGTTCACGCACTTAAGCAGCTCTTTGCCGTTGTTGTCGATCAGCTCGCAGGAAAGGATCACAAGGCCGCTCTTGCCGGCTTTGTAGCGCTCAAGGAGAACCTGTGTGAGCTTGCCGGGGAAGGAGCTTGCGGGCTTGTCATCGATCTGGCAGGCGGGATCATAGACGATACCGGCTTCCGTTGTATTGGATACGATGTACTCCAGATCGTCAGAGCGGGCCAGATCCATCATGGATGCATAGTCAGCTTCCTCATAGGGATTGAGGCATCTGGATACGCAGGAGATGACACGTCTGAGGTCAACCTTCTCGCCGTTCTCGCGGCCGCGAAGATACAGAGTGTACAGACCTTCCTGCTTGTTGATCAGCTCCGCAAGGCCGGGCTTGATGGGCTGAACCAGAACGCACTTGCCGTTCCAGCCGACTCTCTCGTTGGATACATCAAACCAGTACTGCACGAATGCGCGGAGGAAATTGCCTTCGCCAAACTGCATAACCTTCTCAGGAGCGTCTTTCAGGATATAACCGTCATAACCTGACTTTTCCAGTACTGCATAATTCAGAGTTTCCATAATTTTTATCTCCCCAAATTCTGTAAATATAAATGATCGCTACACATATATAGTATTTCAGAAACGGTTAAATGTAAAGTTTCATTAAAGTACGCGAACGTCCTGATCTGAGGAAAACACCGGTAAAGCGTCTTCACACAGATGCTCATAGGGTTGGTCAGGTTGAGCACCCAGGCATCGGGGCAGCATTTCCGGATTGCCTCCGCGAACTCTTCATAAACAGGAACAGTCCGCAGCGCACGAAAGACACCACCGGGTCTTACCGTATCGCCAACGGACTGCAATATACCGTATGCTTCCGGAACATGGACGTCGACGCGCATATCCTCAAAAGTGCCGGGAAGAATGGAGATGATCACAAAATCCGCTCCTTCGAGCCTCCGCCGATATATGCTATTTTCACATTTCGCCGGATCATGTTCCTTCTACCTCTGTTCTTTTGATCAGCCGGGCTGCTTGCCGATGTAAGCCAGGATTCCGCCGTCAACGTAAAGGATGTGGCCGTTTACGAAGTTGGATGCGTCGGATGCAAGGAATACCGCAGGTCCCTGAAGATCTTCTGGTGTGCCCCAGCGAGCGGCCGGAGTCTTGGCGATGATGAACTGATCGAAAGGATGTCTGGATCCGTCGGGCTGTCTCTCGCGAAGAGGAGCCGTCTGAGGAGTGGCGATGTAGCCGGGTCCGATGCCGTTGCACTGGATGTTGTGCTCGCCGTACTCGGAGCAGATGTTTCTGGTCAGCATCTTGAGGCCGCCCTTGGCTGCCGCGTAAGCGGAAACGGTCTCTCTGCCCAGCTCACTCATCATGGAGCAGATGTTGATGATCTTGCCGTGGCCCTTCTTGATCATGCCCGGAATAACAGCCTTGGACACGATGAAAGGAGCGTTCAGGTCGACGTCGACAACAGCACGGAAATCAGCTGCGGACATCTCGCACATAGGAATCCTCTTGATGATGCCTGCGTTGTTGACAAGGATGTCAACGCCGCCGAGTTTCTCCTCGATATCGGCGATCATAGCCTGGACTTCATCTTCCTTTGTTACGTCTGCCACATAGCCTAATGCGTCAATGCCTTTCTCAGCATAAGAAGCAAGAGCTTTTTCCTTTGCATCTTCACTGAGGCAGTTGAAAACGATCTTGGCGCCCGCTGCCGCATAGGCTTCAGCGATTGCAAAGCCGATTCCATAGACAGCACCCGTGATCAGTGCTACTTTGCCGTCGAGACGGAAATTGTTCATATCCATAGTATAAACCTCCTTTATGCGAACCCTTTTGCGGATCCGATTAACTTATTGTATATCCTTCTGCTTCTTTATCTCAGCTCGTTTGCCTTGAGATTGTCCATGTCGTCAAAGGCCTGATTCTCTCCGCCCATTGCCCAGATAAAGGTGTAGTTGGAGGTGCCGCAGCCGCTGTGGATGGACCAGGAAGGGGAAATGACCGCCTCATAATTCTGCATGACAATGTTTCTGGTCTGCTGAGGCTGTCCCATGAAGTGCATGACCGCTTCATTTTCGGGAATCTCAAAGTAGGTGTAAACTTCCATTCTTCTCTCGTGCGTGTGGCTGGGCATGGTGTTCCAGACACTGCCGGGAGCCAGCTGTGTGAGGCCCATGGAGAGCTGGCAGGTCTCCAGCACATCGGGATGGATGAACTGGTTGATCACTCTCTTGTTGGCGTTCTTCTCATCGCCGCAGGGACGGTGATTGGCTTTGTCAAAAGAGAGGAATGTCGTCTTGCAGGCTTTGTGAGCCGGATAAGAGGCGAGGTAGAAGCGCGCCGGATCAGAGCCGTCGATGCTTCCGAAGTACACTTCTTTTACGCCCTTGGTGATATAGAGGCAGTCCTCATATCCCATATCATAGCGCACGCCGTCTGCCACGATATATCCCTTGCCTCCGATGTTGAAGACGCCCGCTTCGCGGCGCTCAAGGAAGTAATCCGTGCCGAAATTGTGCCAGATGTCGATGCCTTTGTCGATCGGCACCTCTTCGCTGACGGGCATGATCCCGAGGATCACCACGCGGTCAACGTGAGAATAGGTCGCCTTAACGGTGTCCGGTACATAGAGATCCGTGATCAGGAACTCCTTACGCAGTTCCTCGGTCGTGTATCTCTTGACATCGTTAGGGCTTGCAGAATAACGAATATCCATAAGTTCCTCCTGATTTAGAGCAGCTGCTCTTATTTAATCACCATCTCTGTCTCTCCGTCGAAGAGGTATACGTTCTCAACGGGGATCGAGAATGTGATCTTCTCGTCAATTTCCGGTGTGTCATGAGGATCGACCTTGAGGATCGCCTTGTCTTCTCCGGCTGTGATGTAAACGTTTGTGTTGTCGCCGAGCATCTCCGTGAGCTCAACAACTGTCTCAAGCTGATAGGCGCCGTCGGCTTTGCCCAGTTCGATATGCTCGGGACGGAAACCGAAGATGATCTCCTTGCCCTCGTAATCCTTGACCTTATTGCCGAGTTTCTTGTCGAGTGCCAGAACATTGTCGCCGAACCCCAGCGTGCCGCCTTGGACTGTGCCGCGGATGAAGTTCATGGGCGGCTCTCCGATGAATCCCGCAACGAACACGTTGACCGGATTGTAGTAGAGTTCGTAAGGAGTGCCGATCTGCTGCACATAGCCGTCCTTCATGACGACGATGCGGTCAGCCAGCGTCATAGCCTCTGTCTGGTCGTGGGTTACGTAAATTGTCGTAGCACCCGTGGATTTATGGATCTGCGCGATCTCGGAGCGCATGGTAACACGCTGCTTGGCGTCCAGGTTGGAGAGCGGCTCGTCCATCAGGAAAACGCCGACCTTACGGATGATGGCGCGGCCGATGGCAACACGCTGTCTCTGACCGCCGGAAAGAGCCCTGGGAAGACGATCCAGATAGTCGGTCAGGCCAAGGATCTCAGCGGTGTGCTTAACCTTTTCTTCGATGACCTCTTCATCGACGCCCTGGAGCGTGAGGCCGAATGCGATATTGTCAAAGACCGTCATCTGCGGATACAGAGCGTAGCTCTGGAAAACCATTGCCACCTCTCTCTGTCTGGGGCCCCACTCGTTGGCGCGGTTTCCGTTGATCAGGAAGTCGCCATTGGAGATGTCCTCAAGGCCTGCGATCATGCGAAGCGTTGTGGACTTACCGCATCCGGAGGGTCCGACAAAGACGATGAACTCGCCCTTATCAATATCAAGATTGAAGTTGTGAACGGCGTGGTATCCGTTCGGATAGATCTTGTTGATGTTCTTCAGCGTTAAATATGCCATTTTACTGCCTCCTCACACATTGATGGCTTTTATCTGCTGGCTTCTTTCGCCCCTGTCTGCCGCCGCCTACAAAATGATCTTCGTGCTGTCCGAATCCGTTGTCGGCGGAACCAGTTTGTCAGGTGTGTAGTTTTTCGGCGAGACGCCGTATTTCTTCTTGAACAGACGGGAAAAATACAGGGGCTCCTGAAACCCGCTCTGCCTTGCGATCTGTGAGATGCTGGATCCGCAGCCGGAAAGTGCCAGATTATTGGCTGCATTTTCCAGTCTCTTATCTGTCAGGTACTGCCTGGGGGTCATCCCCACCTCATTCTTGAACATCTTTTTGAGATATTCAAAGCTGAAAGGCAGGCTCTGCAGATACGCGTTCAGGTCGTAATCCGCATCGGGATAATTTTTTAGTATGTCATTTATGATCTGCTGCACTACTTCGCTGTGCGCGATATCCGACGCGAGCATGTGCGCCGTAGCGGCGATCAGCTGACCATAAACAGGGAGCAGCGTTGTTCTGCCGATTCCGTTATTTGAGTAATAATAGAATGCCGCTTCAAACGCCTGCCTGAGGAAATCATTGGAGGAGCAGGACAAAATGACCGGCTCTTTGAAATTAAGGGTCGAATCCACAATGTTTACATGTATATTCGTAAAACCCGAATCACTCCAATTCGAATGGGAAACCATGGGTGGAATAATGACGACACTGTCTTTGCCATAGGTAAGAGTCCGGTCGTTAAAGCGGATCTCACCGCTGCCGCTTGTGCAATAGATGAGTTCCCAGCTCTCATGTGCGTGATTCGATACACGCAATGTAAGCGAATGCCTTCCCACATAAATGATGTCATTCATCAATCTGCTTCCTTTTTTCTCTTGATCTCCGTGTATGCCAGGACGAAAGGCGCAACTCCTTTCGCATCATTTTCTACAATGGGTTCAGAAACATAGTAGGCGTAAGATCCGTCCCTGCGCCTGTTGTTTTCCGGTCCCAGCCCCGCGACCAGGCAGATTCCGCCAAGGTTGAGCCCTGTCTCGGTAAATGTAAGGTAGCGGTCCATAATACCGGTAAATGTCTTTTCACCCTGCTCGGCAAAACTCTGAGGCAGGACACCTTCTCTCGCGCCCTTGAGCATGGCGTAAGCCATCATAGCGCTTCCGCTGGTCTCCTCATAGTTTCCTTCCCGCCCCTGCATGTCCGGGACCTGCCAGTACATACCGGAGACCGGGTCGGCGTAAGAAATCATGCTCTCCATGAGCTCCCTGAAGATGGATATGAGTTCGTCTCTGCTCTCTCCCTCGGGGAGGATCTCGACGAGATCGGCGAGCGCCACCGCAAACCATCCCAGAGAACGGAGCCAGAAGTTCTTCGAACAGCCCGTCACAGGGTCAGCCCAGAAAGCTTTCCTTGAGGCGTCGTATCCGTGGAAATAGAGGCCTTTCTCCTCGGAGCGCATTTTGTCATGTACATTTTTGATCTGGTTTACCGTATCCGAGTAGTCTCCGTCTCCGAAGTTCTTGACGTACAGCGCGTAGAACGGCTGCGCCATGTAGATGCCGTCCAGCCAGACCTGGTTGGGATAAATGGCCTTGTGCCAGAAATTCCCCTCGAACGTCCTGGGCTGCGCTTTAAGCTGATCCATAAGACGGTCCGCTGCCAGGCGGTACTTCTCGTTTCCGGTCTTTTTGTAGAGCGCGAAGAGCACTCTTCCTTCATTGATATCGTCAAGATTTGCCTTCTCGGGCTGCAAAGTCTTGATCGTGCCGTCTTCTTCCACAAAGTGGTCGATGACCTGCTCGGCGAAAGCGGCATATCTCTCGTCTCCCGTAATGGAAGTCATTTCCATCAGTGCCGTCAGCATGCAGCCGTCGATATAGTTCCAGGTGACCTTCTTGCCCTCCCTGATCTTCTCAAGATTCCAGGCGGTGCGTTCGGGCTCGGACTCCTCGATCAGTCGCAGCACATAGGCGTCGATTCTGCTAAAATCCGTCATACCTGTTCAAATCCTTCCGTAATAATCTTTTCGTAGTGGTCCGCGACCACCATCTCTCCGACCTGCCCTTTCATCTTCACGTTCCGGATCTCGATCTCTCTGACGTTGTCCAGATACAGGCCGAGTTTGCATCTCTCCTTGGCAAAATTCTGCATGGCCGGCACGTGCGGCTTCGCGTCTTCCGCGAAGGAAATAGAGATGTTCTCCAGAATTACCTTGTCAATCGGGCTCTCCGGCAGACCGTCTATATAGCAGGCCGCCGCTTCCGCGTCCGTGCATACCATGTTCCGGAAACAGAAAGTTCCCAGATGAGGCGTGCGGTCGTCCACGGGAAGGTGCTCTCTCGACCACACATACTCCGTGAATCTGTCCGGATCGCAGCAGTTATACCACAAGTTGATGACGATGGGCGTTAAAACCCCATCCATGCGGATATTGTCAAATAATACATTCGTTATGATGCTGTCTTTTCCTCTTCCTCTGCGGGACTTGATGCGAAGCCCTCTGTCGGTCGCGTGGAAAAGGCATTTTGTAACACTCACATTCCTGATTCCGCCTGCCAGTTCGCTTCCCAGCGTAAGAGCGCCGTGTCCGAAGTCCATCAGGCAGTTGCGGATCGTGTGGTGATCAGCCGGTGTGCGATATTTGCGGGCCATCTCTATTTTGTTCGATTTGATGGCAATGCAGTCATCTCCCACCGAGAAACGGCAGCCGATGATCTCGACCTGATCGCAGCTCTCGGGATCGATCGCATCCGTATTGGGGCTGTCCTTGGGCGCCTCGATATACAGATCGTACAGGCCGATATTTTTGGAGAAGAAAGGGTGCATGTGCCAGGAGGGACCGTTCGCGACAGTCACGCCGTGGAAGGTCACATCCTCGCAGCGGTTGAGAAAGACTACTCTGGGCCGCATGGCCGGGAAGTTTTCAAAGTCCTTCCACCAGTCTCCGTTCTGTCCGTTTCCGTCGATCCGACCGCGCCCCACAACGGTGATATCCTTTGCGTAAGCGCCGTGCAGAAGAGACATATAGGCGGGCACTTCGTTGCCTTCAAAAGAAGACAGAGGCGTCTCCTTCCCCGTAAAGGGATCCTTTGCGACTTCTGCCAGAATCGGGTAGCTCTCTCTGTCCGTAGATCCCAGAAGTACCGCTTTCTCGCTCAGTTCCAATGTGATGTGGCTTCTGAGCGCGATGGGAAGGGACAGATAAGTTCCCGCCGGGAAATAGACTCTGCCGCCCTCAGGCACAAAGTTCACTGCGGCCTGGATCGACTGCGTATCATCGTGAACGCCGTCTCCGACCGCGCCGAAATCTTTGACGCTGACACAGCATGTCTCCGCTTTCGTCTTAAAAACGACTTCCTCTGTCTGTCCCTTGAACTCGACCACGGCGGTATACTCCGTGTCCGGACTCAGTTCAAACAGCGAAAATACGTTCGTATTGCCTCTGAGAACAGGCCTGCCTCCCATCGAGACGGTATATTCTTCAGATGCGTAGTATGGGCTGTCACCCTGCAGTTCCATACAGACGGAACTGCTTCCTAAATGGAGGATCCTGATCATAACGACTCCTCTTTATGACTCGCTTCGCGAGCCGTTTACATTCCTTGCCTTTCGGAAAATGTCCACTATTGTCAGCTTGCACCAAATCAGCAGCTGATCGACGCCCAGATAGAAAAGGCCGAACAGGATCGGTTCCACGCCCAGCGGAATCGTATCTGTGTTGCCACTGATGCGGGTCAGCGTATAGTTGATGACCGCATAGATACAGTAGACAAAAAAAAGCACTATAAACGCGTAGAGAATGTTGAGAAAGAAACTGACATAGCCCCGCTTTGTGACCATGATATAGCGGTCGTTGGCGCCCGGCGTCGGTTCAAAAAAGCGCAGCGCGTTATTTGTCAGAAGGTCGGTCACGACTCCCATGGCGAAGCCCGTCACGAAAAGCGTATCCAGCATATTTGACATATATCCGCTCAGTCCCCATATGAAGAAGAAGCACACGGCGCCCGCAAACCACCATTTAAGAAGCAGGATCTTGACCCAGTCCGCCACTTTAATCTTGGGACCGGACCGGTACTTATTGAGCTCTTCCTCCGAAACTTCCGGGGAATTGCTCTCATCCGCTTCCACCAGATCCTGGACCGCCTTGGTCTTTAGCTTGTAATAGTTTGCTTCCTTGGAGACGTCCGGCTTGCGGTTTTTGTTTTTATCAGTTCTTTTACTCATGTTCTCTGCTCTAAAGCGGGCAGAAGCTCCGGCAGAAAGCCGGGCGCTTCCGCCCAATAGGATTCGATTTAGGGCTCACTCACTGCGAGCCGCTGCGACGCGCGGGCTGCACGGATGGCAGGATCTTTCTTTCCTCGCGTCTGCATCGAATAACTCAGCGGGGAATCCCCTCTGCCTTATGTTTCGCCGGAAAGGTCGATCGCTTCCATCTCGCCGTTGTCTTCAACCTCGATGGAGGTCTTGATCTTGCGGATCATCTTGCTGTAAACAGGGAGCAGGATGACCAGCGCGGCTGTGATGAGCATCAGCATAATATGAATTCTCAGGTACCACTCCGCATATGCGACATAGATCGTCGACATTGTTACCACGATCGGATTGTCCGGGCGGTTAACAGCCGCGTAGATCTGCTGCAGATACAGATAATCGGCGCCGATGATGATCGCGAACATGATGAACATAAGGATGATCATCGGAACGTTCGGCTTTTTGCGGTACGGAAACGCGTTGATAAAGCACATGAAGGACAGCATGGAGAAGAGCATTACGCAGAAACCGCATAATCCCATTCCGCTTCCCTGAATCTTAGCTGTCGTATCCGAAATGTACATCAGATTGAGTGCATAGAACAGGAAAGTGATCACCAGCGATACCAACGCGATGTTCTGAGGTCTGCGCTTGAGCGCTACCAGAAACTTACGCCAAACTTCGCTCAGTCCTCTGGGTTGTTTCTTTTCCATCTTCACTTACCTCCTCTGATCGCATTTGTTGTCTCCTTGTCGAAGAAATGCTTCCGTTTGAAGGAGAAGGAAATCGCGTCACCGGCTTTCAGAACCTTCCAGCCTTTGAGTTTGGCGACAATCCTGGGACCACCGTTCGCGACATAGCCGTGAACCAGCGTGTTCATGCCGAGGTTCTCGTTGTTCTGTACATCCACGTGTACTTCGGGGCCTTCCTCGATATTCTCGGGGCGGACACCCAGAACGATCTCTTTGCCCTTGTAGGCAGCGAGTGTGTTCTTCTCTTCCGCGGTCAGTTTGACTGTAAAGCCCTGGCCATTCAGAACGCCGTCGCCTACCGTCACGTCGAAGAAGTTCATCGGAGGAAGTCCGATAAAGCTTGCTACGAAGATGTTGTCGGGATCATCGTACAGCTCGAGAGGCGTACCCACCTGCTGTACATGGCCCATGGACATGCACACGATGCGGTCTGCCAGTGTCAGAGCTTCCGTCTGGTCGTGCGTGACATACATCATGGTCGCCTGCAGACGCTTATGCAGCAGCAGGATCTCACGTCTTGTCGCGCCTCTGAGCTTGGCGTCCAGGTTGGAAAGCGGCTCGTCGAAGAGGAAGACCTTGGGGTTACGGACGATGGAACGGCCCATCGCCACACGCTGTCTCTGACCACCGGAAAGCTGTGCCGGTTTCTTGTTCAGCTGGCTGGTGAGTCCGAGGATCTCCGCAGCCGCCAGAACCTTCTTGTGAATAACATTCGGATTCTCTTTGCGCAGTGTCAGAGAGAATGCCATGTTCTCGTAAATTGTCATGTGGCCGTACAGGGCATAGCTCTGGAATACCATCGCCATATCTCTGTCCTTGGCCGGTGCTGCTGTGATGTCTTTGCCGTCCAGTATGAGTTTACCGTTGGAGATATCTTCAAGGCCTGCCACCATACGAAGGGTCGTGGACTTTCCACAGCCGGAGGGACCGACCAGAACGATCAGTTCTCCGTCTTTCACGTCCAGATTGAAGTCAAAGACTGCCTGAACGTTATTATCATATATCTTATCGATATGCTGTAAGTTCAACGTTGCCATGTCTTTTCTCCTTACTTAATTCTGGACACCGATTGATTTCATATGCTCGCTCAGTTCTGCGCACTTCTTATAGTTGATCGCCGCAGCCGCGAGAAGGCATACTGCAGAGATAATAAGATAGATGCAGACTCTCATGAACTGGCCGCTGTGCATGACCAGCACTTCCGCGTTATTCACCATGATCTTCGCGGTATGAGCGCGCATGGGAATAATGAAAATTCTTGCGATCTGAAGAGCTCCTACTACCGCCAGTACATAAGAATACTTCTTGTCGTAATTCTTTACCGATTCCGAGGAAAGGAATACTGCCAGCATGAAGATCAGGTTATACACAATTGAGATACCGATCAAAATATTGTAATAGTAAGTTCCAACGTCCGATTTGTA
The DNA here is from genome assembly GCA_002395235.1 of Lachnospiraceae bacterium UBA4260. Lineage (GTDB taxonomy): Bacteria > Bacillota > Clostridia > Lachnospirales > Lachnospiraceae > CAG-791. The sequence continues at coordinate 145,077 of DGWK01000032.1, forward strand.
AATACTCACAAAATAGAAGACGTTGAACAGGATCGCGAGATAGCAAAGGTTTGCGGACTGGGAATTCTTTATGAAACGCATCCGGTCGCGTTTGATAAAGTTATCATCGTTCATATTCACGCCTGCACCCCCTTTTCTCCGCGAAGAAGCTGCTGCTCTTCTTTCATGAGTCTTGCTTTCCAAACTGCATTCGCTACCAGCAGTGCGGCCACAATGATCAGCAGCGCAAAGACAAAGTAATGCAGATCGAACCAGAAAGTAGACTCCGTATAAAGCGTGCCCCACATCTCCGCGTGTTCTTTGAGCGCGGCAAAATCCACCTGAAGGAACTGCCCCTTGAAGATTTCAATATAGGTGTGTCCGAAAATGGAGATTGCAACGCTTGCTGCTGCAAAGAGTCCTGTCGCGACATAGTTGCCGATATAGTATTTCCTGCGCACATGCGTATTTGTGACGAACAAGAATACGGCCAGCAGAATCAGCCCGATGCTGTATTTGAGGAAGACCCGGTTGAACTCCTGCATGTTGTAATACACTACAGAACCGGGAACATCCGTCTGGAATACATCATTAGGATTACGCATCGTGTCGTATAACGCGTCATACAGGTCGGTCATAATACCAAGTGCATAGAGGAATACCATCGCACTCACGATGATAGCTGCCAGACAAAGGATCTTTTGCACTGTCAACTGTTTTTTATACATGATGACCTCCACCAATTGAAAGTTACTGTTTCAGCCGGCCGGGCGCCTGTGCGCCCGGCGCGACTATGTATGGCATTTAGTGTACGGATTGATTCCGGACAGTTTCAGATCACTTGGAGCTCTGATAGTAAGAAAGGTCGTTCTGCCAAGCGGATTCCTTGATTGCCAGATACTGCTTGCCGCTCCAGTTGCCGGAAACGAATGCAGCTGCGCCTTCCGCGTCGTTGACGGAAGAATCAAGAGCGCCGTAGCCGTTCACGATCATGTTGACCAGAACGTTGTCGCCGTCCTTTTGCTGGCTGAACTTCTCAGTCAGTTCTGTGTATCCGCTCAGAGTGTTGTTGTCAACCGTACTTGTAGGAAGAACGGTAGGAACGGATGTGTACCACTGGTTCTCAGCAACTTCCAGAGCAGGGTGCTTGATAACGCCGAGAGCGATGGCCTTGGAGATGTGGCCTGCGCCTTCCTGTCCGATGTCAGTTGTGCACTGATACTCGAATGCCTGGTTCTTTACGAAGGAAAGAGTGGAGCCGAGATAGTAACGAGCATAGTTGGTGTAGTTACCGTCTGCCTTCTCCCAAAGCTCTGCCTTGGTAGCGTCAGCGATGACGGGCATCTGCTTGCCGTTGAAATCGAATGTCTCACCCTGCTTGATGAATGCGTCGGGACCATAGCTGAGAAGGATCATGCCCTTATCCGTGTATGCGAAGTCGATCAGAGCGAGTGCCGCATTGAGCTTATCCTGGTCATTGCCTACGCCCTTGACGGAGATTCCCCAACCGTCTGTCTTAACGGAACGCCAGGACTCTGTGAAGTGCATGTAAACGCCGTCTTCGCTTGTGCCGTCATACCAGCGCGCTACAGGGACCATAACAGCCATGTACTTCTCGCCGGCATCCTTGTCGAGCTTGGTCTCGTTAAGGATGGTCTGTGTCTGGTTGTAGTCATAGTGCATGAAGCCGAGGTCGTTCTCCAGATATGTTCCGGAATTCTCTTCGGACTTGTCAACGAATGCCTTGGAGATCAGGCCTTCTTCTACCATGTTGTGTACTCTGTTAAGTGCTTCATAAGTATCAGCTTCCTGGCGGGCGTCGTGCATAGCGCCGTCGTTGCCTACATAGAGGTAATCCTGACGGGACTCAAGACCGCGAACGCCGAACAGAGATCCTGCAAAGCGGAACATATCTACACGTCTCTGGTTGTTGTTGTCTTCACGTGTGAACAGGCCCTGGATGGAATCTGTTCCGTTGAGTGTCTGAGGGTTGGAAACTACGCAGCGGAGAAGAGCTACCAGCTCGTCTGCATCCCATGCCGCATTCTGGCCTACGAACAGGTCAGAGCGCTGTGTTCCGTAGTATCCGCCGTAAGCTTCGTCGATGTAGGTGCGGAGCATGTTGACAGCTGTAACGCCGTCCATCTCGCCCGCTTCGTTCATCTTCGCTACGATGTTGCCTGCTGTGTCATAATCCTTTGTGACCTTCTCAGCCTTGGTTCCGTCGGCGCTTACTACGTCAACTTCGACCTTGCCCTCTGTGGGCATGTAAGGCTGATAAACGGGAGCGGAAGTCGTGCCGCTGGCGTCAGCCGTGAACTCGCCTTCGCCGTCCAGAAGCTTCTGAACCCAGTCAATACGCATAAGGGGCATACGCTCGATATCGTTAACACCGTCGAAGTAAGGGCTGAAGTAGATCGCGCCTGTGGAGGTGTCGCCTGTGATAGAGAGACGTACGATCGGGTTAGCGTCCAGATATGCCTTGAAGTTGGGCATCTGGTCAAGATACTGGCCGATGTTTACCATATCGCCTGCAAGACCGTTCTCGGTAAGGAGTGCTGCGGTACCGGAGACCATATCTACGTCTGCGAGACGCTCTTTCCAGTACTCGAACTCTTTGCTGGCGCTGTTGCCCTGGTATTTGTTCTCGAACTTAACGCCCAGCTGATTCTCAACTTCTACCCATGTGGGCTTGAGGTCGCCTGCGTTGTAGGTCTTGCCGTCTGCCAGTGTGATTCCGCTTCCTGCTGTCTCTGCGTCAAAGAAGAGACCGGTCTTCTCACTGTTGTAACCTGTCGCCATGCGAAGGACTGTTCCGGGAGCATAGGTCAGAGCCGCTGCGGGAGCTGCCGCTGCGTCGCCTGTTCCCTCAGTTGTTGCCGCGCCTGTGTCGGAGGCAGCCTGCTGTGTATCCTGGCCTGCGCTTCCGCTGGAGCTGCCGTTCTGCTGAACCTGGATGCTGGGGCCGCAGCCTGCAAGCATCATTGTGCTCATTGCTGCTGCAAGTGCCAGTGCAAGAACCTTTTTCATCTTTTTCATATTATTCCTCCTGAATATGAATCGTTGCCTGTTAATTCTCGTTTTTACCGTTATCGGCTTCTCAATTACTCCTTAACGCCGCCGACGTTTGTGCCCTTGGCGAAGTATTTCTGAATGAAAGGATAAATAATAAGGATCGGTACAATCGAGCACACGATCAGAGCGTAGATAACGGAGTCAGAAGCAAACGCTCTGTTCCAGCCGGCCATCTGCTCGGGATCGGTGTACTGTTCCAGTCTCAGACGGATAAATACCTGCAGCGGGTGCTCGTTCTGGTTGGAGATCATCTGGCGCGCCCAGAAATATCCATTCCAGCGCGAAATCGCAAAGAACAATGCTACCGTCGCGATCGTGGATTTGCTCATCGGGATGTAAACCTGTGTCAGGACCTGCATTTCCGTCGCACCGTCGACGATCGCAGCTTCCTCGATCTCGGAAGGAACTCCCTCAAAAGCGTTACGAAGCAGGATGATGTTCATGGCCGCCATACCCATGGCGATAACTACAAGCCATTTGTCATCCATGATTCCCATGGAATTAAACACTTCTTTGGTTGCCAGGTAGTTCAGGTACTGCGGTACGATACCTGCAGAGAACCACATGGTGAAGACCAGGAAGAAGTTAAATGCTTTTCTGAACAGCAGTCTCTTTTTGGACAGAGCGTAGCCGCCGAGGATGGCGACGAACATTGCCCAGAGAGTACCGAACAGAGTCAGGAACAGCGTGTTGGAATACGCGTTCCAGAACATGTTGTCGTTGAACATGAGCTTAAAGGCATCAAACTGAATGTCCTTGGGGAAGAGCACGATAGAACCGTACTCAACTGCCGACCTGCCGCTTATGGAAGCGCTGATCGCGTATACGAACGGATACAGGCAGCAGAGGGCAAATACCGTAAGAAGGGTGTAGCTGATGACTTTAAAGATCAACTCAGAGATTTCCAGTTTCCTCTTCATAGTCCCTCCTTATTAGTATAGTGATGTGTTGGATGCCTTACGGGCGATTGTGTTGGCACCGATGACCAGCAGCATACCGATGACGTTGTTCATCATTTCAGCAGCCGCCGCTATTCCGATACCGGCGCCGGTACCCATACCATTTCTGTTTGCGAAGGTGGAAACAACGTCCGCCGTCACATAAGTATTGGGATTGTACAACAGCAAAACTTTCTCATAACCGATGTTCAACAGAGAACCGATTCTGGTGATGAGCATGATTACGATGGTCGACAGTATACTGGGCAGAACTACGTATCTCATCTGCGCCCATTTGTCTGCGCCGTCAATCTGTGCCGCTTCGTAGCTGGTAGGTGAAATGGCGATGATGGCTGCAAAGAAAACGATACTGTCGTAACCTGCACTCTCCCAGATACCACTGATCTGGTAGATCGACCGGAAGAAGGCCGGATTGTTCAGAAGTCCCGCATTGGCAACCGCAGGGCTGATCGCGCCAATGTTTGCCAGGAACTGGCTGACAATGCCCATTCCGGTGGTGAGGGAACCCTGCTTTACAAGCATGGTCACCAGGGATGTCATGACAACGGTGGACATGAACTTAGGCAGATAGGTGAGCACCTGATAGACGCTTCTCGCCGCGTTGGAGCGCACCTCGTTGAAAAACAGTGCCAGAATGATCGGCATAGGGAAGCCGAAACACAGGCCGTAAAAACTGAGCAGGAACGTGTTGCGCAGCGCCCTCCAGAAGTCTGTGGAAAGGCCGTCGCCTGCAAACAA
>DGWK01000032.1:149970-156761 GCA_002395235.1 Lachnospiraceae bacterium UBA4260
ACCTTGAAGCACCCCAGGAGTTCATACATCGGAAAATAGCGCCAGAACAGGAATACCAGCAGCATGGGGACCAGCATCAGATACAGACGCCAGTCTTTAAGAACGGTCTGACCTACGTGCTGCCAATAATGCTTTTCCACGTCGTCGCGGACGGCCTGTTCCGGATCTTCCCGATATGTCCCCGACTCTTGGTCGTAGACGAGGAAATCCGCCGCCTTAGCTTTCATAATTTACCTCCTTTTCCGTTCCCTCCTTCGCGTTTATGCGGAGCAGGTAATGTATTTGATCTTCATAGACCCCGTCCAGCCTACGGGCTATCCAGATGATCACGAATGTAAAGAGCATTGAGAGGCTGTCTGTCGTATAGAAGCCCACAATGTTCGCCGGTTCTGCGCCCAGGAGAAGAGCCACAATTGCCCTTCCGGTCTGCATGAGCAGCAGAACAAGGATCGGATACAACATACCCCATGTATTTGTCCGAACCTTTTCTTTGCCGACCTTTATCAAAATATAAACAGAAATCAGTGAGAAGATGTTACCCACTATATAGATCAGATACTGATGAGCTGCCGCTCCGGACATGAAGCAATAGACAACTCCCCCCAGCGCGGCGTGGATGACTCCCCAGTATCCCCACCGCATATAAACAATCGTTGTGATCGCCGCCACAAGTGACACCGTAAAAGGCTGTCCCGGGAACCAGAACCTGGCCGCCATCACTATGATAAACTCGAAGATGACCAGCATGACGGCAAACATCGTGAGGTCGATCGCCCGATATTGTTTCCAACTTCGCTGTTTTCTCACGTTAAATCCGGTTCATTCCTTTCACTCGAAAACGAAAATTTGTTAAAAATTGTTAAAAATCCCTAAAACAAGTGTATAAATTATAAAATATTGAAATGTCAAAAGTACATGGACAGAACAAGGTTATTTATATACAAAACAGACTTTTTCGGATATTTCCTTAAAAAACTTCGAGACAGGACGTATAATCGATTTTGGCGAGTACTTTTGATCAATTTCACAAATTTTCCAATAGAAAAGGAGATTTTATGGCGAAATCATACAACACTATCACCCCTTTTGACAATCTCCAAGAGGTATTTGATCGCGCATGTCCCGGTGACAAAATTCAACTTTCGGAAGGCGTGTTTCGTATTAAAGCGACTATTTTCGTGCCCGGCCTCACAATTTGCGGCGCCGGCAGCGACAAGACGATAATTGTCTGGGACGACTACGCGAACAAGATCCACGCCGACGGAAAGGAGTACAACACCTTCCGCACCTGGACGCTGGCGGTCTGCGCCGACCACGTCACAATGGAGGATCTGGCGGTCGTGAATGATGCCCTGCACCCGGAGACCAAGGGACAGGAAGTCGCTCTCACCGTCTACGCGGACGATTTCCACATGAGGAACTGCCGCCTTACCTCCACCCAGGACACGCTTTTCCTGGGGCCCCTCCCCGCTGATCTCATCGAGCGCTACGACGGGTTTCTTCCCGACCACCTGCGCCGCGACATGCGCTGCAGGCAATATTTTGACGGCTGCCTGATCGAAGGCACCGTGGATTTCATTTTCGGCTGCGGGGAGACACTGTTTCGCAGTTGCGAGATCCGCTCCCTCTACGATGTCCGCGAAGTGGGCTACGCCGCGGCGCCCGCCCACGCCCTCGAGCAGACTGAGGGCTTCACGTTCAAAAACTGCTGCTTCACGGCGGAGCCCTCCGTCCGGGACGGCTCCATCTACCTGGCAAGGCCCTGGCGCGACTACGGCCTGTGCCGCTTCGAGGACTGCGCTTACGGAAGCCACATCAGCCCTCTGGGCTTTGACAAGTGGAACGACACCGACCGCGACCGCACGGCGCGCTTCTACGAGACGCCGGCCGTCAGCGGGCGGGTGAAATGGGTGAAATAGATTGCTTTATGGTGATACCGCCGCCCGGCTGCAGGCCGGGCGGCGGTTTTGCGCGGCGCCGGAGGCTTCGCGGCGGTTTGGCGGGGCGCCGGGGGGCTTCGCCGCGGCTTGACGGCGGAGCCGGAGGCATGGCCGCGGCTTGGCGGCTGCTTGGCGCGGCTTCGCCGGGGCCGCAAACCGCCTTTAGGCACAAACTTGATTTTTCGCTATTTTGCCTCCCAATTTTTATCTCCCCCGTTGCTCTGATGTCTCCGATTGGAATCTGTTTTTTCCACAAAGCACTCTCATGCCTAGTCCCATGGAAAAAGTCTTCATAAATTGGACCAAAACCACGTTTTCTCAGAAGCCTTTAGGATATGATTCCGCCGATTTGGCTGTTTATGCCTAAAGTCCGCCTTCGTCTCGCGAATCCGGCCGCCCCTCTTGTCTATCCATTCATGAAGTTATATAATTCTGGCAGTCGGACCGCAGAAACTGCTCCCGGCTATCTTATCTGTACTTCTATTCTAATCACATTTCATCTCCGTTCAGGAGGAAAGGACAAGTCATGGAAATTCAACAAATCGTACAAACTGAAATCACCCGTCTTCTTAATGAAAAAGTCCGCCTTGAGAATCTTCTGCGGGAATTGCCCGAGGGCGGCCTGATCATCACAAAATCCAATATTGGCGGCAAAACTTATCACAAGTGGTACTCTTCCACAATCTCCGCAGACAGCGGCAAAAAAGTCCATAAGTATATCCCCAAAGCAGACAAACCGCTTGCCGCCGGCCTCGCCCGCAGACATTTTTACCTCAAGCAAATTGAGGAAGTCGACAATGAACTGGATGCTCTGAACACATATCTTTCAAAACATCGCCCTCCCACCGCTCTCGATTCCTTTTTAGATGATGCCTCGCTTGTGAATATTTTGAAAAAGGAGCTTCCTGCTCCGGAAGCCTCGCTGGCCGAGGAACTCAATAACTGGGTACATGCGGTTTACGAAAAAAATCCCAATCATCCCGAAAAGCTGGTCGTCCCTACAGTAACCGGAGAAATGGTCCGCTCGAAGTCAGAAGCAATGATCCTGATGCTTCTTGAATATTCCGGCATCCCGTACCGTTACGAATGCAGGCTGGATATCGACCGCAAGGCATATTATCCGGACTTTACAATACGCCATCCCTATACAGGTGAAATCTTTTACTGGGAACACGTCGGTATGCTCGACGATCCCTCCTATCGCTCGGATTTTCTTAACAAGCTCCACAAATATATCAATAACGGTCTGCTTCCGGACCACAATCTGATTCTCACCTATGAAAGCGACGGCCATCCCCTTGATATTAAGATTGCCCTCGATAAAATCAGGGAATTCCTGTCATACGATGGACTTCTGACTGTTTGACAGAACTGTATCACTCATTTTTGAAGGGAGAAAAAGTGGAGGAGACAAGGGATTTGTGCTGCTTAGGGAATCGCGTAGCGCAGAGATTTGTGTGGCGCAGGGAATTGTGCGGCGCAGGGAATAGCGTGGCGCGGAGATTTGTGTGGCGCAGGGATAGTGCAGCTCAGGGAATTACGTGGCGCAGGAATTAGGCATAATCGGCTATATTTGCAGAATCATCTCCCAATGACTTTCGGAAAATGGCTTTTTTTGATTAAAACAAGAGAGCTTTTTCCATAGATTTGGGCATAGTGAGGCTTTATGGAAAAAATATCTTCTAATCGCAGCTCTCGGCGCGCGGCACAAGGAAATTTTTGTCTATAAAATTGCAAAATAATGAATTTGTGCCAAAAAAGCGGAAGAATAATAGCTCGGCCGCTTTCAGGCCATCATCTCGCGGGGATCCGCCGCGGCGCGGCTCTCTCACGCCATCATCCCGCGGGGATCCGCCGCGGCGCCCGGCGCCGCTAATTCGGATTTCGCCCCTCACCTCACTCCATCAGCCCGTCGGGATCTCCGATCCCGCCGCCGGTCTGCCGCGCCCAGAGGTCCGCGTACTCGCCGTCCGCGGCGATGAGCTCGGCGTGGGTGCCGTCCTCGACGATCTCGCCTTCCCGCAGGACCACGATCCGGTCAAGGCTCGCGACCGTGGAGAGGCGATGGGCGATCACGATGGAGGTGCGCCCCTTCATGAGATTCTGCAGGGCGGCCTGGATCAGCTGTTCGCTCTCGGAATCCAGCGCACTGGTGGCCTCGTCCAGTACCAGGATCGGCGCATCCGTCAAAATAGCGCGCGCAATAGCAATTCGCTGGCGCTGCCCGCCGGAGAGCTTTACGCCGCGCTCGCCGGTGATGGTATCGAACCCGTCCGGCAGCCGCTCGATGAACTCCAGCGCGTTGGCGTCGGCCGCCGCCTGCCGGATCTCTTCCGGGGTGGCTTCTGGGCGTCCGTAGGCGATATTTTCGGAGATGGTCCTGTGGAAGAGGAGCGGCTCCTGGGGCACATAGGCGATCCGGCGGCGCAGGCTCACCTGCGACACTTTGGAGATCTCCTGGCCGTCGACAAGGATCCGGCCTTCCTGGATGTCCACCAGGCGCAGCAGAAGGCGGGTTAGGGTAGTCTTTCCGGAGCCGGATTTTCCGACCAGCCCGATCCGCTGGCCGGCCGGTATATGCAGGTCAAAGTGCTCGAACACGGCAGTGGGATGCCCGCCGTCGGTGTACCAGAAGCTCAGGTCGGAGAAATCGATGTCGCCCTTCTCCACTACCAGGGCAGGCGCGTCCGGAAGGTCGGCGACAAGGCGGGGCTCGTCCAGGATCACCGTCATGTCGTGGGCGTCTCCCAGGGCGTGGTTGATACTTTGCATGACAGAAGTCAGCATGTTAAAGCGCAGGGTCAGGTTGTTGGTGTAGCTGAACATCATGACCAGAGTGCCCGCGCTGATGCCGAACCAGGCGTTTCCGCCCGCCAGAAAGAAGGTCAGGATGGCCATGATCACAACGATCATCGAGGAGGCGACGGCGCCGGAGAAGAGCGTCCCGCGCATGCGGCGGGAGTCATTGACATAGACTTCTTTGTTGATCTGCCCGAACAGGTCGCGCTCGTACTGCTCGCGCCCGGAGGTCTTGACGGCGAGAATGTTGGTGATGCTGTCGGAGAGCTCGCCGGAGAGGCGGTTCTGCGCGCCGGCGGTCTCAGCGCCCAGTTTCTGCAATTTTTTGAACAGGTGGTAGACCACAATACAGTAAATGAAAAGAAAGACGGCGACAATGAGCACGTACAGCGGGACCAGCGGCAGCAGGATGGCGATGATGAACACCACGGTCGCGGCCGCGGGAATGACGGAATAGGTCAGGGTCTGCATGAGCTGGTTGTAGGCGCTCGTGAACTTGCTGGTCTGGCTGACGAGGGAGCCGCCGTAGCGGTTGTTGTGGAACGTCATGGACTGGTTGGCCAGAACGTCGAAGCACATGGAAGACAGATCATAGTAGACCAGGATCTGCAGCTTCCACAGGCTGTAGTCCTGGAGCTTGCTGCAGACCTGTCCCAGCACGTTGCACAGAATCAGCGCGAGGATGTGGGGCCCGAAAACGGGAAAGACCTGGTCGGCCGTGACATGCGAAGTATTGATCCTGTCGATGATCCTCGCGATAATCAGGGGATTGCCGAAGGTCAGAAAGTAAGCATACCCCGTGGAAGTGAGAAGATCCAGCAGGAAATAGGGCCAGTGGCCCAATGTTGCCTTGCCAAAATAGTAAAGGGTGCGTCCGGTGACGGAGGCATCTTTTTTTGTGCTGCGGATGGTGTTGTCGTTTTTATTATTATTCTTAATTCTGTTCATATATCTTCTTATTCAGTGTATTGAGGACATGCTTCTTGTCGGCGCTCCACAGGGGTGCGATGAGAAGCTTTTTTGGCCCGTCTCCCGTGATCCGGTGGACAACCGTCTCAGGCGGAAGAAGCTTTAGGCAGTCAACGATCAGGTCGCAGTAGGAATCAAGTGTGGGCAGCGGGAAGGGCTCAGCCTCATATTCGCGGGCGAGCTGCGTCCCTTTTAATATGTGCAGGAGCTGGAGCTTGATGCCGTCAAGGGGCAGGTTCAAGTGCGAGAGATAACGGACGGTTTCCAGCATGTCTTCGCGCGTCTCGCCGGGAAGGCCCAGGATGACATGGACGATGACTTCGAGGCCGGTGGTTGAGGCGCCAAACGGCTCCTTGAGCCTGCGGTAAGCATCTTCAAATACCGGCAGTTCATACCCTCGATGAACACAGCGCGCCGTTTTTTCGTGAATCGTCTGCAGGCCCAGTTCCACCCAGACGGGCTTGCCGGAGGAAATCTGAAGACCCCGGAGCATCTGCACCATTTCATCGGGCAGGCAGTCCGGGCGTGTACCGATGTCCAGGGCGGCGATTTGCGGATGGGAAAGCGCCTCCGCGTAGAGAGCGCGGAGACGGTCGACATTTCCGTAGGTGTTGGTATAGGACTGGAAATAGGCGATATAGCGGCGGTCCTGCGCGGCGATGGAAGCCGGGATCTTGGAATCCACTCGCTTTCGGGCTTCTTTGATCTGCTCGCTTATGGGCAAAAGCGGCGCGGCGAAATCGCCGGAGCCGCCTTCCGAGCAGAAGGTGCATCCGCCGGTTCCTATGGTCCCGTCGCGATTCGGGCAGGTGCAGCCGCTCTGCAGGGACAGGCGGTAGACTTTGGTGCCGAAGCGGGAGCGCATGGCTTCGTTAAAGGAGAGGTAGTGCATAGTTTATGGCTTTCTGGGTTGGTAATCATTAAGCAGTCCGGTTGGAACCTGTTGCTGTCTTGGCTTGATTGGAATCGGTTGCTGTTTTGGCCTGGTTGGAGGCGTTTGTTGCCCGGCCGGATTGAACCTGGCTGGTGTTTGGCTTGGTTGGAGTCGGTTGTTGCCCGGCCTGGTTGGAACAAGCTGGTGTT
>DGWK01000032.1:156862-278531 GCA_002395235.1 Lachnospiraceae bacterium UBA4260
CAAGCTGGTGTTTGGCTTGGTTGGACCATACAGGCCCTTTATGATCGGCCTGCCCCCATGGGAAAACTGCAGATTAGTGAAAAACAGCTGTTTTGGAAGCTTTTCACTGTGTGGTTGGATTAAAACACACATTATAAGGCCCGCGGCCTCCATTTCAATGCGGCGGCAAGCTGCGCGATGGGGGCCATCCGGGGAGAAATCTTGTCACTGGTCCAACTCAGGAAAAATATCTTCTGATTTCCATAGAAATAAGCATGCAGGCCGCAAAAGGCATGGAGGCCGGAGAAGAAAAAAGCAAGTATATGATCCAACGCGCCCAATATTCTGCGATGGCCAAATGTGACAGGGGGACGTATCAGGTGACACATTTTGAATGTGTCACCTGATACGTCCCCCTGTCACATTTGCCTCGTCAGCTTACGCTGACTTCCCCGGCGAGGATCTTCTTGTAATCGGCGAGATTCTTGCGCAGAAGCTCGGGAGTATCCAGCTCGTAGGGACAGCGCTTTGTGCACTGGCGGCAGTTTATGCAGGTCTCTATTTTGGCCATTTTCTCCTGCCAGGTCTCGGAGAGCCAAGAAGCGGAGGGCGCGCGGCGCAGCATCAGGGACATGCGGGCGCAGTTGTTGATCTCGATCCCCATGGGGCAGGGCAGGCAGTAGCCGCAGCCGCGGCAGAAGTCGCCCGCGAGTTCGTCCTGCTCGCCCTTGATGTAGGCGGCGATCTCGCCGGTCATGGACGGCGTCTCGTCCATATAGGAGAGCCATTCCTTCAGCTCGCGCTCGCGCTGGACGCCCCAGATGGGCACAAGGTTGTCGAACTGCGTCATGTAAGCCATGGCGGCGTCGGAGCGGGTGATCAGGCCGCCCGCCAGCGCTTTCATGCAGATGAAGCCCATATCTTTTTCCACGCAGGCGCGCACCAGGGCGATCTCTTTTTCCGAAGAGAGGTAGCTGAAAGGATACTGCAGGGTCTCGTAGAGCCCCGACTCGATGATCTCCTGCGCCACGGCCAGCTTGTGGGTCGTGATGCCGATGTGGCGGATCAGTCCTTTCTCCTTGGCCTCCACAAGACATTCGTACATTCCGGTGCCGTCGCCGGGCCGGTAGCACTGGTTCACCATATGCAGCTGGTAGATGTCGATGTAGTCGGTGCGAAGGTTTTTCAGAGACGTCTCCAGGTCTTTCCAAAATCCTTCCTGCGTTTTGGCTGCGGTCTTGGTGGCGATATACACTTTTTCGCGCATGCCGTCGAAAGCTTCGCCGACCTTCTCCTCGCTGTCGGTGTAAGCCCTGGCGGTGTCAAAAAAGCGCATGCCCCCTTCGTAGGCCTGCCTCAGGAGGCCGACGGCCACTTCGGTGGTGTCGCGCTGGATGGGAAGACATCCGAAGGCGTTCTGGGGGACGACGATTTCTGTGCGGCCGAGTCTGACATTTTTCATTCGTTTAACCTCTTGAATTTATTTGCGCTTTTAGGAAACTGATTTCCTGCTATTATACATGGAATGCGGCGGTATCACAAGGATGGCGGGAAGTGTGCGGCGCGGCATCCTTGTGATACAGCTGCGTGCGGGCGCGGCGCGGTGATACGACGTGCGGCGATTCGATGCTCGGAGATGCGCGGCGGGGGGTATGATGTGCGGTGATTCGATGGTTTAGGCAAAAAACGCTATTTTGACAATTTCATCTCCCAATTTCTTGCCTGAAAGTTGTGCTGAAGCAAGCAATTGGGAGATATTTTTTCAATAGAGGTGCTGCTATGCCTATAGCCATGGAAAAAGTCTTCCTGATTTGACAGAAATCATGGCTTTTTCTGAAGCCTTTGGGATCTCTTCCGCCAAATTTGGCTGTTTATGCCTAATCTTCCACGCCTGCCGCTAAGTGCACGACATAATCTTCCTCCAGGTCTCTGCAAATCTTCCCGACATAACAAAAAACACGGGGATTTCGCATTAATCAATCAATTAATGCAAAATCCCCGTGAAGTTTCAGATCGTATGAAATTTTTCGGTTTCTGTCTGCGGTTCAGGTATCCAGGCTCTTCAAATACTCGTAAGCCGGCTTATATTTCAGCCTGATCCTGTCATAATCCCTCTGCTTGGGATTCCTGATCCTGCTTATATCCATGTTATGTGTGAGATCAGCCATCTTTACTCTGCGGGCCAGAGGATTCTTTGCAAGCCGCCTCACGTAGTCCATATATTTTTCACCATCTGCATGCGTCATGAGTGCCACCGCGTCCGCGATCTCGTCTCCGAAGAAGCCTCTGATATCTTCGATCTCGACAGCCGTATCTTCCACCGTATCGTGCAGATAGCCGACGATCTTCTCCTGAGGCGTATCGAGCAGAGAAGCTACCTTTTCCGGATGCGTGATGTAAGGTACGCCGGACTTGTCTTTCTGTCCGCGATGCGCGATCGTTGCGATCAGTTTTGCCACTTCGATTTTTTCAAGATCTGTCATCTTCTTCGCCTCTCTTCTTTTCTGTCCGTGTACCTGCCTGTCGAGAATCTCATCCTCCAAACATAGTCCCGTCAAAAGCCTCTTCCAGCTTAACGCCATTCACCGTCTGTCCGTCCCCAGTCTCTACTTTGAAGCGGAAAGCCTTCCCCGCCTCCATGTCCTCAGTCCGCAAATCAACGGTATCAACTCCGTTTGTCCTCCAGAAGCGCAGTTTCGTTCCCACCGGGATCTCCTTCTCCTCCCCGGTCGGCTCCTGTGTCATAAGGTCCACCGCCTCTGCCTTCAGAGACACCAGGCTGGTCAGCGTAATGTCCGCCTCGATCTCATAATAATCCGTCAGGGGAGCAGGCATTCCGTCCTCTCCCACCTCATAGAAGCGGCGTCCGCTGTAGGAACTCATGAGCTGCATTCTCGTGCCCAGTGCGAACTTCGAGGGATCGATCAGGGAATAGCGCTCGCTATAGCTCTCTTCCGGCTTGTACTCTCCGTCCACATAGGCCGGATAGAAGGCAGACGCGAGGCCGGTTCCTCCCATTTTGCCCACGGACGCCGGGACCCCGTCCTTGATCTCGAATACGCTCAGTTCCGGATAATCGCTGTCCGTTCCCGTTATCACGTATACATAGTTTCTTCCGTCCCCGGTGTGCACGAAGTACGGCTGAATGCTGTAGCAGTTCAGCTCCGTCTCGCAGACCTGGTCCCCTACGCTGACCTTGATGCCGGAGTACTCGTAGATCTCGTTCCCCTCTTTGTAGATGCCGGTCACCGACAGTTTCTCGCCGCTGCCGTCTCCGTCCAGGTCGAAGTTCATCTCCGTAAACGGACTCATCGTTCTCACAAAGCCGTCTTCGGAAGGCCCGAAATTGCCCGTAAACAGGGCTGCCTCTTCGTCAAAAGGAATCCTGGATTCCAGTGTTCCCATCGCGTAAGGTGCGATATCGGACGGTGCGAACAGGAAGGTTACGCCCTCCTGATCGATCACCCACTTCAGGTCATCCAGCCCCTCGTCAAAATAGTACTGCAGCATATCTTCCGCATCGTCCAGGGTTGATCCGTCCGCCTGTGCCCGGAGATATTTTGCCACGACCGGCTTAAGGGCAGCCGGGTCCTTAAAGACATCAGCAAGTGTGATCTGCTCCCCGTTTTCGGGCCTGTAATTATATCCGGTGTACCCCACGGAGCCGTGCGCCGCTCCGGGATAATACAGGGAGGTCACATCATAGAAGCTCAGGACCGACTCGTCGCACCTGACCGGCACGATCCTTCCTTCCACATTTCCCTGGGGAAACTCTTCCGTATCCTCTCTCTTATTCGCGAGCGCGCTCTCTGCCGCCTCTTTGACCTCTGTGAATGTCTTTTCATACTCCTCTTTGATCCGGTCATTCTCTGCTTCAATGGCTTTGTTCAGCTGAGGATAGTCTATAGCCGCTTCTTCCGTGAGCCTGACCGTATCGTAGAAACCGCTGGCGATCAGCGTGAGCCCCTGCTCTGCCATACGCGAGTGGTTCCGCAGCACAAATACGGGGCGCCCGCCGCTTTGCGCCTCCCCGTCCTGCGCGCTTTCCCCCTGCGCCTGTGCGGGCTGCGCCGTATCCTGTGTCTGAGCAGTCTCTTCCTGTGTCTGCTCCTGCGCGCCTGACGCTTTCTGCTCCTGCACGGCTTCGCCCTGCGCTGTATCCTGCGCAGCCGACTCCCCCGCTGCACCTGCGTCGCATCCGGAGAAAACTCCCGCGACTAAAGCTGTCAACAATACTGCCGCAATTCTTTTTTTCATAGATATGCCTCCTGTCGCATATTCTGTCGTAAGCTTCTTTCGTCTGCAGGTCCGGAGACTTTCCAGCCTGATATGTACTCATTATAACATAGGAAAGGGTGTATCCCCCTGCGTTATTCCATGTGTACGCATGCGGAACGGAAGATGCCGATGCACAAAAGATCTCAAAGAAACGGAAATTTGGCACTGCGAGGTGTTTTCAGGAAATTACATGCGCGCAAGCATGGTATAATAACCAATATTCAGCACCCTAAACCTATCTATCAAGGAGCCTCCCATGCCCAACGGCTTTTTACCTCTTTCCAGACAGGAACTAATAGAGCAAGGCGTCACACAGCCGGACTTTGTCTATGTAAGCGGCGACGCCTACGTGGACCACTCGAGTTTTGGCACCGCCATCATCTGCCGGCTGCTGCAGTCGCGCGGCTACAGCGTCGCCCTGATCTGCCAGCCCGACTGGTGCGACCCGCAGAGCGTGCAGGAATACGGCGAGCCCCGCCTGGGCTTTCTCGTCTCCTCCGGCAACATGGACTCCATGGTCAACCACTACACAGTCGCCAAAAAGCGCCGCCATCAGGACGCCTACTCCCCCGGCGGCGTCATCGGCAAGCGTCCCGACTACGCGGTCATCGTCTACTGCAACCTGATCCGGCAGACGTACAAGCACACGCCCATCATCATCGGAGGGATCGAAGCGAGCCTTCGCAGGCTCAGCCACTACGACTACTGGTCCGACCGGGTACGCCGCTCGATCCTTCTCGACTCCGGCGCCGACCTGATCTCCTACGGCATGGGCGAGCACAGCATTCCCGAGATCGCCGACGCACTCGCCTCCGGCATAGACATCCGCGACATCACCTATATTGATGGGACCGTCTACAAGACCCGCGACGAGGAGAACATCTACGACGCCATAAGGCTCCCCGACTTCGAGCAGGTCCGCAGTGACAAAAGACAATATGCTTACAGCTTTTCGATCCAGCACGGCAACACCGACCCCTTCCAGGCCAAAAGATTGTACGAAGCCTACGACGGCAAACTCTTCGTAGTGCAGAATCCGCCCGCAAAGCCCCTGACCACGCAGGAGATGGACGACGTCTACGCCCTGCCTTTCATGCGGGCCTATCACCCTTCCTATGAGAAGGACGGCGGCATCCCCGCCCTGAGCGAGATCAAGTTCAGCCTGACTTCCAATCGGGGGTGCTTCGGCGACTGCAATTTCTGCGCGCTGACCTTCCACGAAGGCCGCATCGTGCAGGCGCGGAGCCATGCGTCCATCCTGGCAGAGGCCAAAACCTGCCTGAAGGATCCCGATTTCAAGGGCTACATCCACGACGTCGGCGGACCCACCGCGGAATTCCGGCGCCCGGCCTGCGACAAGCAGCTCACCAAAGGCGCCTGCAAACACCGCCGCTGCCTGTATCCCAAGCCCTGCCCCAACCTGAAAGTGGACCACAGCGACTACCTCTCGCTCCTTCGAAAGCTCCGCGCTCTCCCGGGCGTCAAAAAAGTGTTTGTCCGGTCGGGATTCCGGTTTGACTATCTTTTGGCAGACAAGGACCGGACCTTTCTGCGGGAACTGTGCGAGTACCACGTCAGCGGGCAGCTCCGCGTCGCGCCCGAGCACATCTCGGACAATGTGCTCTCCAAGATGGGCAAGCCGGACGTGGGCACCTACAACGCTTTCTGCCGCGAATTCGAGAAGATGAACGAGAAGCTCCACAAGAACCAGTACATCGTCCCTTACCTGATGTCCTCCCATCCGGGCAGCACCATGAAGGACGCGATCGCGCTGGCCGAGTATATCCGCGACCTGGGCTACATGCCCGAGCAGGTCCAGGACTTCTACCCGACGCCGGGGACCATCTCGACCTGCATGTACTACACGGGCCTCGACCCGACGACCTTGAAAAGCAACGACCCGACCACCATGCAGAAGGTCTACGTCGCGCGCGACCCGCACGAAAAGGCCATGCAGCGCGCGCTCATCCAGTACCGCGATCCCGCCAATTACGCCCTTGTAAAGGAAGCTCTCCTTCGTGAGGGGCGCGCGGACCTGATCGGCTTCGGGGAAAAGTTCCTGATCCCGCCCAGGGCGCCGCGCACAGGAGCAGGCGTGCCTTCCGGGAACAGGAGCGGCGCGGGCGCTTCCAAAGGCAAGGCCGGCGCCGTCAATGGCAAGAGCGTTAAGCCCGCCAGGGGAAAGGCCGGCAGCGCAAATGGGAAAGCCGATGACGCCAGGGGAAAAAGCGCTAAATCCTCCGGGAACAAGGAGCGCTCCCGCCATAGCGCCCCGGGTCACAGCGGCGGTACCGCGCGCGGGCGCTCCCGGAAAAAGTGAACATACAAAAACCATGGCACATTGCCGCGCAGAAAAGGCCGCCGCACTCAGACAATTCTCAGTGCGGCGGCCTCTAAGATTGACCGCTTCGTTATTTTTCGTTTATCGCAGTATAAAGTATAGACTTCCGCTCATCTCTTCCCCACTGTCATTACAACGCCTTCTGCTGTTTTTCCGTTACAGTTCTCATTCAGTCCGAGAGACTCTCCGCCGCCTCGCCTGTCTCTCCGTTTTCGAACTCCTTTTTTATTTTTTCCATAAAGTGGGCAGTTTTCTCCCACTGATCATCACGAACCGCCTCGACATTGTATTCGCCCGCCAGCAGCTCTCCGATAAACCCGCAGATCTTCTCCGCCCCTCGAACATTGGCGTGCCCTTCATCCGCATTGTCCTGCGCGTAGTCGTAGTTCAGCGCCTCGTAGTACCTGCAGGCATTAAAATCGTAAAACGTAAGCCCGTATTCCTCTGCGAATTTCACGGCGGCGTTGTGATCTTCCGCCGTCCATCTGACGGTCGGCGTCTTGACAAGGATCAGATCGATCCCCTTCTCTTTGCAGAGATCTGCGATCCTGCCCATATAATCCTTGGAAGTGTCGGGCCACTCTGCATACTCATCTGTCTTGGGCTGCAGCTCGATCCCCGCCTTTGATGCGGCGACGAAATCTTCTTCGCTCTCCCCGATCATCTTGAAGTCGTTCTTGCCGTACCTATCCGGGAGCGGCACGTAGCCTTTCAGGGCTTTGTACGGTTCGAGCTCGGAGAGCATAAAGTCTTCCCTGTCGAGCTCCTTCCAGCGGTCATGAAACCGTATGTTGGGCAGCAGAAAGCTCTTAAAGGTCAGCTCGGGAAACTCCTTCACGGCGGTCCGCACTGCTTCCGCTTTATTGGGCGACCACTTCATATAGGACAGGGCTTTCTGAACGGACGACTCATCGCCGCTGCTGACCCTCGTGTAGTAGACATCCATCACGACCGCCTGCGGGGCCTGCGTCTTGAGCGCTTCCCTGAGCCAGTAGTAACTGAGCCAGGTGCTCTGCCTGCTGCTTCCCAGGTTGTAACTTCGGATCCCGTACCGGTCGTAAAACTCCTGCGGGGAAAAGCCGCAGTAGCAGTGGCTGCTCCCCAGAAAGAGCACATCCACCGTCTTCTTCTCCATCTCATAAAAGCCGCCGTATTGCGCGTACGAGCTGTACACTCCGTATTCCTGCCCCTTGATCTTCAGCACGCGGTTAATCCCGTGCGCCATCAGGGCCGCCAGGAGGCAGAAAATCAGGCATTTCAGCACTTTCAACGCGCTTTTTTCAGAAGTATTTTTCATCCCGCTCAGAAGCCTCCGTAAATAAACGCCTGCGCGTCATATCCGAACCCGTAGGTACCGAAGATCATTATGATCGCAATGCAGGCCAAAGCGAGTCCCCATCGGACCGTGAGATGCTGCTCCGAGATCCACTCCCGGACAGATCCCTTTTCCTGGGCGCGGCTGACAAAAAACAATACCAGGATCGATGCAGAGAGCAGCACCCATTCCTGATAAGGCATGATGGAATCTAACGATCCGTTTAAAAGGACCCACGGATTGACTACCGTCAGCATGGACCGGATCATGTGCAATCCGCTCCTGAGGCTGTTCGCCCGGAATATGATCCAGGCCGTCATGACCCAGAAGCACGTTCCCAGCGTCTGATAGAGCCTGCGGGAAAACGTTCCCTCGGACAGCTTTACAATTTCGCACACTCTGTTTCTGAGCGGCGCCGTACATGTGCCAAAAATCTGATAGAAGGCGTGCAGGCCTCCCCAGAACAGGAATCGGATCCCCTCTCCGTGCCAGAGCCCGCTGACCAGGAAGGTGATGCACAGGTTGATATATTTTCTTACCGTTCCCTTGCGGTTTCCTCCCAGCGGAATATATACGTAATCTCTGAGCCACTCGCTCAGGGACCGGTGCCATCTGCGCCAGAAGTCCTGCACGGAGACAGCAAAATAGGGATGGCGGAAGTTGTCGACGATCTCGATCCCGAAGAGCTCAGCCACTCCCTGCGCGATCGTTGTGCAGGCCAGAAAGTCTGTATAGAGCTGAATGCTGTACAGGATGCCGGCCACCCACACATAGGCGCCCTCATAGTCCCGATAGTTATTGAAGATCTCATTGACCGCGACTGCCGCCTTGTCGGCGATCATCAACTTCAGGAAAAAGCCCCACAGGATTCTCTGGCTCCCGCGAACTATATTATCAATATTGAAGTTCCTGCCTTCGAACAATTGCCAGCCTAGCTGCTCATAGCGGGGAATAGGTCCCTGTACGATCTGTGGGAAAAAGGAAATAAACAGTGCGTATTTTAGGGGATTTCGCTGTGCCCTGATCTTTCCTCTGTAAACATCCGCAAGATAGGAAATGATTTGAAGCGTATAAAAAGACAGGCCGACCGGCACAATGAGCGGGATCCTCTCAACCCCCTCCCGAAGATGTCCTTGCAGTATGCCTGTCACTTTCATGATCAGAAGTGGCGCCGCCGAGATAAGAATGACAGACCACAAGACCGCTTTTCTCTTTTTTGGCTCAGGTACGGCCTCGATCCACAGAGCCCCCGCAAAGCTCAGCGCGATCGTGCAGACAAAGAGCACGTACTGCCTGATGTCTGATGCAGCAAAACAGTAAAATACTGCACTTCCCGTCAGCAGTGCAATCCATCTCCTTCCGACAGGGAGGAAATAATATACGATCAGGGATACGATAACGAGAATGTAATACTCCAAGCTTATATAAGTCATCAATTATTCCTTCAAGACTCGCTCCGCGAGCCGCCTTTCTAGCTCCATCCGATTCCCCGCAGGCTCTTAAACCTGACGGTCATCCTTCCGGTCTGATTGTCGACCATGATCACCGCATACGTCTTCTTGAGCCCGGCCTGCCTGGGCTTTGCCACGCTTCCGGGATTGAGCAGCAAAATGTCGTTCTGCTCATCCATAGCCGGCATGTGCGTGTGTCCGTAGATCGCCACATCCGCGCCGCGCTCCTCTGCGGCCTGCCTCAGGTTCGCCAGCGTGTAGGACACGCCATAGCCGTGACCGTGTGTCAGAAACACTTTGTGCCCGCTTATTTCGAACAGATCCGAAGGGGGCATGGAATCGCCCCAGTCCATATTTCCGGCCACCGCGTGGATCTCGTATTCGCGCTTTGGTCCCAATATTTTGTCAAGATTGCCCTCGACATCGCCCGCATGGATCAGCATGTCAATGGGCGCCTCCTGCCCGATCGCCTTGCGCAGAAGGTCATGCCTTCCGTGGGAATCGCTCACTACCAGAATCTTCATGCTTACCTCCAAGTCGAAGCGCTTTGCGCTGAGACCGCGAGGAGAATTTCGCGAAGGCGATTTCTCCGATGCGATCCCAAGGTTTGCGGCGCCTCGACGCAAACCTTGCGAGCGAAAAATCAGCTCATCAGAGTGATTTTTCGCTCTTTACCCCCTCCCCAGGAGCTCGTCCAATGTGCTGCCGTAAGGAGGAAGGAATTCCTCCACAAAAACCTTCACCTCCGGAAGCTCCCAGGCCAGTTCATCCACAGCCTTCTGCGTGGATATCTGCGCGGTCCTGAACTCGCCGTTTCCGGCTCCCGTCTCCTCCATGCACTTGATCAGGGCGGAGATCTTGTCCGCCGCCTTGACCAGCCGGCGCATGTAGTGCTCCTCTTCTGCCTGCGCCTCTCCGAAGATCTCGGCGTAAACTGCCCGCATATCCTCCGGGAGCTGCCGCAGAAGCCTCATCTCGGCGACATGCTCCACCTCCTTGTAGGCGTCCCTGATATCCCTGTTAAAGTACTTGACCGGCGTCGGCATATCGCCGGTTATGATCTCCGACGCGTCGTGGTAGAGCCCGATCAGAGCGGCTCTGTCCGCGTTCAGCGAGTGCCCGAACCGCACATTCCCGATCACACACAGCGCGTGCGCGATCATCGCGACGTCCAGCGCGTGCTCGCTGAGCGTCTCCGTCCGGGCGTTTCGCATCAGCGCCCAGCGGTCTATATATTTCATCCTCGACAGTGTGGCAAAAAAGTTATAGGTCATACGTTTCTTCCTTACTCCGTCCCGCATTCGCGTCATAAGACAATTTTGTGGTCTTTAGTATAACACCGACCCGCGTCCGGATGCTATCATAAGTATTACAGATTGATAAGGAGGACAACAATGATCACAAACACAGCACTGATCGAGCGCCTTTTGCGCTACGTAAAGATCGACACCCAATCTGACGAGGAAGCGGTTTCCCAGCCATCCACACAGAAGCAGCACGACCTCGCCCGTCTTCTCTATAAAGAGTTCTGTGACATGGGCGTCTCGGCCCACTACGATACGCAGCACTGCTACGTCTACGCAAAGCTTCCCGGCAATGAACCCGCCATCGGCTTTGTCGCCCATATGGACACATCTCCCGCCTGCAGCGGCCGGGACGTCCGCCCTCGCATTGTAGAGAACTATCAGGGCCAAAATATAGTCCTGAGTGAACAGCCCGCTGCGGCCCCCGTCGTTATGCGTACTTCCGATTTCCCGGAACTGCTCTCCCATATAGGGGAGGACCTGATCGTCACCGACGGGACCACCCTTCTCGGCTCGGACGACAAATCCGGCGTCGCCGAGATCATGAACCTTTTCGAGTACTATACCTCGCATCCCGAGATTCCTCACTGCACGATCTGCGCCGCCTTCACGCCGGACGAGGAAATAGGCCGGGGGACGGAGAATTTTGACACAGAAGCCTTCGGCGCAAAACAGGCCTATACCGTCGACGGCGGAAAGCTCGGCGAGATCGAATACGAATGCTTCAACGCCGCCTCCGCCGCGGTGGAGATCACCGGACGCAGCGTCCACCCGGGCGACGCCAAGAACGCCATGATCAACGCCGCCCTGGTGGGCATGGAATTCATTGCGCTATTGCCTCCCTCCGACCGGCCCGAGCACACCGAAGGGTACGAAGGCTTCTATCATTTGACCGGCATGGAAGGCGACGTCGAGCGCGCCGTTCTCAAATACATTGTCCGCGACCACGACAGCGCCAAATTTGCCGCCAGGAAGGAGTTCCTGCTCCGGTCCGCCGCCTTCATCAACGACAAATACCGGGCTTTGGCGGGAACCGACGTTCTCAGGATCACGATTAAAGACCAGTATTACAACATGGCCATTCCGATGAAAGACCACATGGAACTGATTACTGACGCTCAAAAAGCCATGCGGCAGCTGGGTATCACGCCGATCGTGCAGCCCATCCGCGGAGGCACCGACGGCGCCGCCCTCACTTACCGCGGCATTCCCTGCCCCAACCTGTGCACCGGCGGTTACAACTTCCACGGCCGCTGCGAATATGCTTCTGTCCAGGAGATTGAGAAGTGCGCGGAGTTGCTGATTTTGCTGGCGGCGGTGTGACGCCCGAAACGCGATAACTGTTTATGATTCGAACATTGAACCTGTAAGCCGCTCTCTTTCCAAAGGCGATTACCTATAAGGAGAAAACCTATGAGCACTTATTCCTTCTATATCGGCACTCATGCCCCCGCTTCCAAGACCTGCATCTATCGCTGCGAAGCTGACTTCGAAAACCTTACGTTTTCCACTCTCTACACGATGCAAGGTATCCCGGATCCCACTTATCTGGCGGGCCCCGCAAATGACGTTTTATACGCCTTGGGCAAGACTCCGGAGGGAGGGGCCGTATATGCGCTCCGGCAGAAGTCCGGGGCAGATTGTACAGACGGAGCAGACTCCGGTTCCGGCCTCGGCGCCGAATCGGACAGCCGCATCGCTCTGACCATTATGAACAGCCTTCTGAGCGCCGGCCAGGGGCCCTGCCACATCAGCCTGGATCCGCGTGGCGAATACCTTCTCTGCGCCAACTACGGAAGCGGAAGTGTCGCTCTGTTTACACTCGGCAGCGACGGGAGCATAAACGCACTCAGCGATTTTCGCCAGTACAGCGGCGTCGGCTATGATTCTTCCGACCGCCAGAAGGGACCCCATGCTCATTTCGCGACGTTTCACAGTGAGCGAAATGAAGTGCTCGTCTGCGACCTGGGACTCGACATGGTCTGCGTCTATGAACTCGACCGAGCCGGCGGGAAACTTCTGGACACAGACCGCAGCATCCGTCTTCCTGACGGCGCCGGGCCCAGACATCTCGCCTTCCACAGCAGCCACCCCGGAATGCTGTTCGTGATCGCGGAAATGGCCAATACGATCTTTGCATACCGCTTCGACGAGGCCAGCCGTCAATGCCTTTTGGTGCAGTCCATCTCTGCTGTCCCCTCAGGTCCTGACAGCGACGAAATCACGCCTTCCGACCGGGAACTGATGCTCCCTCCTACCGCCGACAACGGAAGTATCGGCTGCGCGATCCGCTTTTCTTCGGACGGGGAATATCTCTTTGTATCGAGCCGACTGGGGTACCAGAGCATTTCCGCCTTCCGCTGCGGCCATGACGGGCAGCTTCGCTTCTGCAGCCGCTGCCTCTGCGGCGGGATTACACCCAGAGACTTTAACGTATTTGAAGGGAACGGGGTCGACTATATCCTGGTCGCCAACCAGGACTCCGACCTGATCACGGCTTTGCGATTTGACAGGGGAACTGAGAACCTGACGCTTCTGAATATGAAAATGCAGGCGAACAAGCCTACCTGCATTTTACCGCTATGAGAAAAGAGGGGCACGCCACACGGCGCGCCCCTCTCTTTTTCAGCTTCCCCAATCTCTCTTCGCGACCTTCTTGTACATATAGACCTTGTCCCCGGCCTTCAGGACCAGCGACCCGTAGGGCACGATCATCTGATCGGCGCGCCTGACCAGGACGATATAGGACTGCCTCGAGATATCGAGTTCTTTGACCGCAAACCCATTCCAGTTGTGATTTTCTCCTACCGAGATCTCCTTGAGCTCCATGGCGTCCGCGCCGCGCAGCGGCTCGGCTCCGATGACCAGGATGTCGTCAGCTTCCAGAACGACGTCTTCGTGCGGCACGATCGACTCGTGGTCCCTTACGACGATCGCGGCGATCATCCCTGCAGGGAACACCAGATCGCCGATCCTTTTCCCGGTCCAGACGTCGCCGGGGGCGATCCGGATCCTGAGAAAGCTGAGCTCCTCGTCATTTTTGTATTCCCCCAGGAGCTTGAACTGCGTGTACTGTTCAACGAATCCGGCACTGATGATACCGGTTGGGATCGCCACCATTCCTACGCCCAGAAAAGTGATGATAATACTGAAAAATTTTCCCGCCGGCGTGATCGGATAGATGTCGCCGTACCCTACCGTCAGGAGCGTTGACGCCGCCCACCAGATGCCGGAGAAAGCGTTGGCGAACACCTTAGGCTGCGCCTCGTGCTCCAGGCTGTACATGCACAAACTCGAGCCCAACATCAGGAGCGATATGATAAAGACCGAAGACAGGAGCTGCTGCTTTTTGCTCTTGATAACTTCCGCAATGACATTGAGCGAGTCGTAGTAAGCGTTGATCCGGAACAGCCTCAGGATCCTGACCACACGGAACATTCGGAAGACTGCGACGCCCGTCGGGAAGAACACCGGCAGATAATAGGGCAAAAAAGAGAACAGATCCACAAGTCCCGCAAATGATTTACAATATTTGAGCCGGGCGACCCAGTTTTCCTCCCCCGGGTACAGTTCCGGCGCCGTCAGTATGCGCAGCACATAGTCAACAGCAAAAAAGAGCACCGTAATATGCTCAATGCCGTTAAAGATATTGCCGTAAACCGCAGTCAGATTATCAAAGGTAGACATTACGGCGACCACCAGGTTCGCGATCACAGCTCCTGTGCTGATCACGTCGTAAGCCTGATTGATCGGCTCGTCGACCACACCGACCGAGACCATTCTGAAGAGTTTGGCCCGAAGAGAAGGCCATGCACTTTTTGTCTGATTATTCATTTGCCTGCTTCCTGCTTCGTGTTGTATGTGCAATTTGTACTTGTATCAAGTAAAATAAATGTAAATACATTATCGCACAAACACCGCATTCCTACAAAGAACAAATGCATGCCGCCCTACAGCGGCAGAACGGAGATTTATGAGATTACTATTTATAAGGCATGGTGACCCTGACTATGCAAATGACTGCCTGAACGCGATCGGCCTGAGTGAGGCCAAGGCGCTTTCTATGCTTTGCCCGCAGCTCGGACTGGGCACCTGCTACGCTTCCCCCCTGGGCCGGGCACAAGAAACTGCCGCAATCGCGCTGGGCCGGGCTGTGGAGGGCGCGCACGGCGTCGCGGCCGCTGTCGATTGCGGCGACATTCTCACCACCCTCGACTGGCTGCGCGAATTTCCGGCGCTGGTAGATGTAAATGACACGCCGCTTTTGCATGACGCGTACTATCAGAATCTGCTTCCCGACGGGACCTGCAAGCCCCGGATCGTCTGGGATATGTATCCCTCCTACTACATGGAGCACGAGGCCTACTCGGACTATGACGACTGGCGCACCACATTGGTCGCCCACTGCTCCAACATGATTACCGTCTACGAATATGTCACTTCTTCCTTCGACGCGCTTTTGGCCGAGCACGGCTATGTTCGCGATGGCCGGCATTACCGCGTGGAAGGAGAGAGCACTGAGACGCTGACATTCTTCTGCCATTTCGGCATCACCTGCGTCCTTCTCTCCCACCTGTGGAACGTCTCTCCCTTTGTGCCGCTGCAGTCTTTCTGCATGCCCACCTCTTCCGTCACGGAGCTGTTCACAGAGGAGCGCCAGAAAGGCTACGCGAATTTCCGCGCGACGAGGATCGGCGACACATCGCACCTGACCATGGCAGGACTGCGGACGCAGCGCCTGCCCCACTCCGCCCTGTTCACGGAAGTTTACAGCGACTTCTCGCAGAGACATGACTGAGGCGCCGGCCTGCATTGGCCCAAAAAGGAGCAGACAGTATCAATTAGGCATAAACTCAATATTTGCTGCTTCTATCTCCCAATTATTTCTCTGCCGCTCGCTCCAATTGCTGTGATTAGGTTATATATTGTCCACAGAGCATCTCTATGCCCAGAATCATGGAAAAAGTCCTCATTTTTGTGCTGTAAAATGCCCTTTCTCTAATTTCCTTGGGAGATGTTTTCTCAAATCTGACCGGTTATGCCTAAAACATCACTGCCGCAGGGCGCACGATAAACTAAGTGCCGCCGGAGTTCCCTCCGGCGGCACTGTCGCTGCGTTTTTTTGTAATTATTCAGCACCCCGGGAAAAAGATCAAAATAAGATACGGGGAGCTAGCTCACCGGAACGTTTTTGATCTTTTTCCCGGGGCGGACAAGGCGCGGAGCGCCTCTGGACGCCTCAAGTCCCGAATGCGCAGCATTTGGGACTTGGGGTGCTGAAAAATTACATATTATTTCTTATCTGTATCGCCTGCGGACTCCCCTGCCGGCGCCCCAGCCTCCGGCTGACCGCCACCATTCTGCTCCGGTCCCTGCGCCGCCCCAGCCTCCGGCTGACCGGCTCCATTCTGCTCCGCCGCCCCGGCAGCTTCGCCCGTCTGCGCCGCCCCGGCCCGCTTTCTCACAAAAAGCTTCCCGCGCTTTGCATTCTTCGCCGCCTGCTTTCTGGCCTTGGCCTCCGCCTTTTCGCGCGCCTTGGCGCTCATCATCTTCGCGTACTCGGGGTCCGACATCATCGCGATCCTTCTGGCCCTGTCCCTGGCTGACGCCCTGATGATCAGGATGACCACTGCTGCCAGAATGATCAGGAACGGGAAGTACCTCACGACAAACAGGATGACTCCCTTACAGAAATCCGTGAAACTCTCGATCGCGTCTTCAAAAGCATATTTGATCTCTTCGCCGAATGGAGTCTGCACCACTTCTTCCGTGTAGCGCTTTACTTCCTCCAGTTCAATGTAGACCGTGGAGAACTGCACGTCCTTGTCCATAGCCGACAGGTCGGTCTTGTAGGCGTTGAGCTGCCGCTCCACTTCCGACAGCCTCTGCTCCACGAGGATCATCTCATCAATGGTCTCCGCCTTGTCCATCATTGCCAGGAGTCTTTCCTGCTCCTTTTCCAGAGCTTTCTTGTAGGTCTCCTTGTTGGCGTAGACCTGGCTGATATTCTCCGCGCTCACCGAGCGGCTCATGACTTTGCCGTCTCCGCCCAGAGAATCCATGAATTCCTCAAACTTTTCGGAAGGAATCCTTGCGGTAATGCTCAGATACCGCCTGCTGCCGGAACCGGAATTTCTGTACCAGTCGTAATTGTTGTCGCTCTCGCTCTCCGACTCCGAAAAGCCCCCGGCCGCTTTGATCTTGGCTCTGATCGCAGCGGCAGACTTCTCGTACTCCAGTGTCTGAATCTGCATTCTTCCGGTGTAGACGATCTTCTGGCCGTCCTGCTCCCGCAGCGCCGACTCGCTCGTCCCAGCGTCGCCCGGTTCGCCCGCTTTTCCCGCTTCTGCTGCGTAATCTGCATCTTCCGTATCTGCCACAGCTTCTTCACTGGCATAGTTGCTGTAAGAGCCGCTGGTCGTCTCCTCCTTATAGGAACCGGACGCCGGCGCGCTGTTACTCGAAGACGCGCCGCAGCCGCTCAGGCAAAGTGCCGTCGCCAAAACAGCAATAACCATCAGTTTCCTCTTTTTCATCCTGGTCCTCCCTTCAGCGGAAGAGGGTCATCACGTCCTCATAATCCGCCTGTGAAATCCTCATCACTACTCCGGGATAATTGTCCATGCTCACATAAGTATTCTCATAGAAAGTGATCGTATCTACTTTGCCGTTCTCCCTGGTCAGAAAGACGTAGTAAACAGGGTCTCCTGTTTTGGCCATCAGAGAAGGAACGGGCTTTCCGTTATCAAACGCCCTTGACAGAATCTCTTCGCCTTCCGGCGTGTACTCCGGAACTGTAGTGCTCTTTCCTTCAGCCTGATCCTCCGCCGAGATATACTCGAGAGAGACATAGTCGCCCTTTTTGTCGCCCATGAGATCAACGGCTTGCTTTTCGCCGTCCGGCGAACCGGCTTCTGCGGCAATATTCCCTGCAGCTTTCGTTCCGGAATCAGCCTCGGTTCCCTCTGCGCTCTGCGCCTCTTCGGGCGCCTCATTTTTCCGGTCTTCCTCCTGCATGACTGCGCCGGCTTCCGTCTCCCGATCGCCGGCATCCGCAGCAGAGCCTTCCGCCTCCCCGTCGGCGTCCTCCGCAGCAGCCTCACTGACTAAAGCGTTCTCTTCCTGCGCGCCGTCCGCCTCCTGGGATACCAGCTGGCTGCCCTTTGTGCCGTTCGTGCCCCGTGTTCCTATTAAATCTCTCGCCATGAGCAGTATGAAAACAGCTGCTGCCGTAGAGAGCGCGATGACCGCAAACCGATACAAACTGTTTTGCTCGCGCTTCCTCCTCGTTCCGGAGCGCACTCTCCGCTCACTTCTCGCGATCAGCTCCTCGTCGAGTTCCCCCATCGCTTCGAACAGATCCTCCGCCTTCATTCTATAAATCCCCCCTCTGTAAGATACTTGCGAAGCTTCTTTCTCGTCCTGCTCAGGATCACGGTGACGTTGTTCTCCGTCATATGATACCTCTTCGCGATGTCAGAAATCTCCTCGGCAAAAAAGTACCTCCTGATAAACAGATCTCCCTCCCTCTCGGGCAGCTCCCCGACAAACCGGTTGATCGCTTCTTTCAGTTCCGAGGCCGCGTAAAGCGCCTCTCCGTTCCACTTTCCGGACAGGTCCGCGCACTCCGCCAGCTCATCGAGCACAGCTTCCATTGCTCCGCCGCCGCGCTTGGAGGCAGACCTTGCCCTGTACCGGTCAAAAGCCAGATTTCTCGCTATTTTAGCCAGAAAAGCGCGCAGAACGGACGGTCTTTGCGGCGGCATTGATTTCCACGCGCGAAGCCACGTGTCGTTTACGCACTCCCGGGAGTCCTCGTGGTCGCCCAGTACATTGTACGCAACTGTATGACAATATTTCCCATATTTGTGATCCGTCTCTTCGATGGCGCGTTCGTCCCTCTTCCAGTACAGATCGATGATTTCGGTATCTTCCATGGATTTTCCCTTTTGCAAGCGGCTTGAATGAACCGCTTATACTCCTAATGACGGTCCTGATCGGAGAACCTTACATTGTTTTCTGCTTTTTGTAATTATTCAGCCCCCGGAAAAGATCATGATAAGGGCCGGGGAGCTCACTCCTCAGAACAGTCTAACATATCCGCCCAGCGAATCCGCTTTAATTTTCAGCGCCTTGCACCGGCTGTTCACATAGATGGCGCAAGGATACTTGCTGTTCTTGGCCTCCTGGATCATATTGGCGCCCGCTATGTTGCCGTCAAACGCCACCAGCGTCGACGGCCGCCGCTTGAAGATCTCATACGCGAAGCTCTTGTAAGTGCCCATGGGCACCGGCTCGATCGAAACCCGGATGCCCGCGCCGCTCCTTGCGAGCTTCTTGTACTCCCCTTCCGTGATCATAGACGGAACTATGGCAAAAATCTGAAAGCGCCCGGCGTTTTTCTCCACCAGGTACTGTTCGTAGCCGCGCAGCGTGTGCCCGACCACAAAGAAAGTCTTCTCCGGGTCTTCTCTCTCAAGCAGCGCATCGATCCGCCTTTTATTCTCTTTCGTCATCCTCACTTTGTGGTTGTCGTGGCTGAAGCTCCCTCCGACGATCACGATCGGCTTTTTGTCCGCCGGCATCTCGCAGATCCGGTCCGCCAGCACTTCTGCCGCCCTCAGCGACCTCTTTCCGATCAGCGAGATGTGCTCGGGAATCGGATCCGAGGCCTGCTTTTCCTTCTCGTAGGCCGCTTTCTTATCTTCAAAAGTCTGCAGGCTCCTCGAAAGGACCCTGTCCTCGCACTCTCTCATTCTGTGCATCTCTTCATCGCTCAGGCCCAGCATTTTCTCCAGGGAGAGCTGCTCATCGATGGAATCGCTGCCGTAGAGCGCCGCTCCGTCCGTCCCCTGCACGCATCCGATCCCGCTGGCCAGATAACGCCTGAGCGGATGGTTTTTCATGCCGCTCAGGTTGTTGAGCCGCACATTCGAGGTGATCTGGAACTCCAGCACCGCGCCGCTCTCCTTAAGCGCCTCGATCAGCGCTTTACCCTTGGCGTGGCGCAGGTCCGGCGTGTAGAGTCCGTGCCCGATCCTCACATAAGGCATCTCCTCTCCCGGCTCCAGCGCCTCCCGGATGCATTTCAGGCTGTTGGCAATATTATCGCGCAGGCCGTCGTTCTCGCCCGCGTGTATCCTGAGCACAAATCCCGGGTTCTTCTGCGCGATCCGGACCAGCTCATGGATCACCGGCGCGATATCCCTGATATCATTGAGCTCTTCTCCGATAATGTCGCTGCCCGCCACGTAAGGGTCCGCGGCAATGCTCTGCAGCGTCTCCAGATTCTCCCTGAAATAGTCTCCCGTCTCCACCTGATCCTTCACGATGGTCAGAGGGATCCGTCGGATGGCCGCCAGAAACCGCAGCAGAACTCCCGTCTCCTCAGTGATGGCCGGCATGACGGCGTGTACCTGCTCCAGCATCGCAGGGGCGCCCTCTTTTTTGACAAGGGTCGTGTCCGAGATCTCCGCGTAGCACACCCCTTGCCTCGCGTAGCTGCGGGCCACCCACAGCAGCTTGTCCTGAAAGAGCGTATTGTTCTTGTAAGCCGGATTCTCCCGATCCTTCAGGATCTGCAGCACAGCTCTGCGGATGTCCGCGTCCGGGATCTGCGCGATCTTGTCCGGCGCGGGCTCCACGAAATCTTCCGCCTTCTGCCCCTTTGTAAAGACATATCTGTACAGATACACCTTCTCAAGATTTGTAAACACCGCCTGCCCGTCCTTCAAAATAGCGAGCGACCTTCTGATCCTCGGAATATTGTAGGCGGCGTCCTCCGGATCATTCAATATCAGATCGGCAAAATTCAGAAACGTATTGTCATCGATCCTTCTCGTCAGATACTTTCCCTGCAGGCCGCAGTCTTTCTGGGCCTCTGCGGACTTCTCCCTGCGCTCGGCCAGCTTCGCCTTCTGCTTCTCGGACACCTTAAGCCCCAGTTTCTTGATGTAATAGAGCGGATACCGGATCTGATGGCAGATCCCCAGCGCGATCAGAAGATCCGGGTGCAGGTTCGCGTTCATATGCGTGTGCAGATCCGTGCGGAACTTGTTCTCGCTTCTTATATAAGTCTTCACGATCGTGCGCTTTTCATCCAGCCTGTAGTCCTTGGTCTGGCTCATCAGAGTCTTGGAAATCGCCGGAATATGCGCCTTGGTCTCGATCCGCCCGTCCGGATAAATATTGGCGACCTTGGTGTCCCCCAGCCTGAAAATATAGACCAGCTTGTTATACCCGTCTATATAGCTGGGCACCACTCCCCTTATTACCAGAAGTCCGTCCTTCCCTTCCGACAGCGGCAGGTCGCACAGTGCGGCAAGGTTGCGGATCAGGTTTCCCGTGCCGTGGTTGGGCGTAGACAGGATGAAGTGCATGGGGGCGGGTTCGCCGGCTGGGGCGGCCTCTCCGGGTGCGGCGGCTGCGAGCGCTGCCTCAGCGTCGCCTTCCATATACAGATCAACAATTATATCTTTCTCTTTGTCGAGATAAAAACGCTGAAATCTTTTCACAGATGATGTTTCCCTTCTGCTCATATTTTCTGTATTATAGCAGAAATCGAGTCGAAATATGCCGTCGTTAGTCACAGACAGGAAATCAAAAGGAGCGCCCCCCATCGGCCGGCTTGATCAGCACGGCAAATGGAGGCCGCTCCCTTATTTCTGGCAAATCTGGTGCAACTCACTCTTTATAAATCACATACGCCTCATAGGGCTCCAGAATCCCATCCAGATACTTGTCGTTGTCCAGGTTCCGGATCAGGACCTTTGCCTCGCGGAACTCTTCGTCGGGCATGTACTCTCTCTCATGCTCCGAGAAATTGCAGACGACCAGAAGCTTCTTACCATCCAGCTCTCTGGTATATACGAAGAGATCCGGATCTTCAGGCTCGAGAAGATCGTAATGTCCGTATACGATAATATCGCAGCTGTGGCGCAGTTCGATCAGCTTCTTATAGTAGTTGAATACAGAATCTTCACGAACCACCTGCTCCGCCGCATTGATCTTTACATAATTGGGGTTCACGGCAAGCCAGGGCTTTCCGGTCGTAAAGCCGGCATTAGGTGAATCATCCCACTGCATGGGCGTGCGGGCGTTGTCACGGCTCTTGTTCGCGATCTTGGGAAAGATCTCCGAGGGCGCCCAGCCCATTTTCTCCGTCAGCTCATAGTAGGCGTTGATGGACTCCAGGTCATTGAAATCCTTCACCGACCTGAAGGGATAGTTGGTCATGCCGAGCTCTTCCCCCTGGTAAACGTAAGGCGTCCCCTGCATCATGTGCAGGCAGGTCGCGATACATTTGGCCGAGCGCTCGCGGTACTCGTCGGAAGGGTTCCCCAGGCGGTTGACAACGCGAGGCTGGTCATGGTTGCAGAAGAAAAGGCTGTTCCAGGCGACCCCGTCGAGGCCCTTCTGCCACTTGGTCAGGTTCTCCTTGAGGGGAACAAGAGGCATTTTCCTTGTAGACCACTTAAACTGTGCGTCACCGTCGAGACCGACATGCTCGAATTGGAACACCATGTTCAGCTCAGTGCCCTCACTGTTCGCGTACTTTTTGGCCTCCTCCAGTGTGACGCAGGCAGTCTCACCGACTGTCATGATGTCGTATTTTGAGAGGACTTCGCGGTTCATTTCCTGAAGGTACTCGTGAACATGAGCCCCGTTGGCAGTGCAGCCGCAGTCACCGTACAGATCGTTCATGAGCGGCGCGTCGGGCAGCCCCTCCGGCTTGGAGATCAGGCTGATGACGTCCATTCGGAATCCGTCGATGCCCTTCTCGCACCAGCGGGTCATCATATCGAATACATCCTTTCTCACCGCAGGGTTGTCCCAGTTGAGGTCGGGCTGCTTGGGGGAGAACAGATGCAGATAGTACATGTCCGTAGTCTCGTCGTACTTCCATGCGGAGCCGGAGAACCATGAGCCCCAGTTGTTGGGCTCTTTGCCGTCCCTGCCTTCCCGCCAGAAATAGTAGTCCCTCTTGGGATTGTCCTTAGAGGAGCGGCTCTCGATAAACCATTTGTGCTCGTCGGAGGTGTGGT
Organism: Lachnospiraceae bacterium UBA4260; assembly: GCA_002395235.1. Lineage (GTDB taxonomy): Bacteria > Bacillota > Clostridia > Lachnospirales > Lachnospiraceae > CAG-791. The sequence continues at coordinate 179,575 of DGWK01000032.1, forward strand.
TGACGACCAGGTCCATCACTATTTTAATCCCGCGCTCGTGGGCTGCCGCCAGCATCCGGTCAAAATCCTCCATCGTCCCGAACTCGTCCATGATCGCCTCGTAATCGCTGATGTCATATCCATTGTCGTCGTTGGGCGATTTATAAACGGGAGAGAGCCAGATGACATCGATCCCCAGGTTCTTAAGGTAATCCAGTTTGGAGGTGATCCCGTTCAGGTCTCCGATTCCGTCACCGTTACTGTCAGCGAAACTGCGGGGATAGATCTGATAAATAACACTTTCTTTCCACCAGGTCTTTTTCATAAGTATCTCCTTTTCAAAACACCTTACTCCGGAATTCTTCCGTACAACGCCGTCAGATCCGCGATCCGGCCGGCCAGAGCGCCGTTCAGATCTTTTTTGTTTACTCTCCACTTCCAATTTGCGCCGTTGGTAGAGGGCTGATTGATCCTGGCGCTGTTATCCAGCCCCAGATAATCCTGGATCGGGATGATACAGTAATCCGCCACGGAAGAAAAAGCGGCAATGATCATCTTCTCCACGATCTCCTGCGGATCCTTGGTCCGGACGTCCAGATATTCGATAACCTGTTTTCTCTCGACGGGCAGAATGCTGTCGATCCAGCCTCGCAGAGTCTCGTTGTCGTGCGTCCCTGTGTAGACGACACAGTTATTCTTGTAGCGAAAAGGCAGGTATTCCATTGCACCCGAGGAGTCTCTGGAGTCGAACGCGAACTCCAGCACCTTCATGTTCGGGAATCCCGTGTCGCGCACCAGTTGGCGCACTGTCTCGGTAACGTACCCCAGATCCTCCGCGATGATCGGAGTCTCTCCCAGTGCGGCCTTTATCGCGTCAAACAGATCTGTGCCGGGTCCCTTTTCCCAGTGTCCGGAAGCTGCTGTATCCGACTCCGCAGGGATGGCAAAATATTCATCAAATCCGCGAAAATGGTCGATCCGGATGACATCGTACAGCTCCTTGCACTTGGCAATGCGGCGGATCCACCAGTCGTAACCGGTCTCTTTATGTTTTGCCCAGTTGTATAGAGGATTTCCCCACACCTGCCCTGTAGCGGAGAACCCATCCGGAGGCACGCCCGCGATCATGCGGATGCGGCCCCTCTCATCGAGCTGGAAAAGTTCCCTGTGTGCCCAGAAATCCGAGCTGTCCGCGGAGACGTAGATCGGGATGTCTCCGATGATGGAAATTCCCTGTCCGTTGGCATAGTCCTTGAGTTTCTTCCACTGCCTTGCAAATTCAAACTGCAGATATTCATAAAAGCCGATGTCGTCCTGAAGCTTTTCCGACCACTCTTTCACTGCATCGGCTTTATAGTCGCGGATTTTCGGCTCCCACCCGCTCAGGCCGGCGCCGGCGTGCGCTTTTTTGACCGACATGAAGAGAGCGTAGTCGCGCAGCCAGAATTCGTTTTCTTTCCGGAAATCGGCAAATTCCTGTGTATCCCCGTGTCTGCTTCTGAGATACGCCTTCTTCAGAAGGCCCCAGCGCCCCTCGTAGAGCTTTCCGTAGTCCACTTCCCTTCCGTCGCCGAAGTCCACCTCGTCACATTCCTTTTCGGTGAGCAGTCCCTGCGCGATCAGTTCCTCGAGACTGATCAGGTAAGGATTCCCGGCAAAGGTAGAGAAAGACTGATAAGGTGAATCCCCGTAGCCGGTAGGCCCGAGAGGCAGAATCTGCCAGTAGGTCTGTCTGGCTTCCACGAGAAAATCCACAAACTTATACGCTTCCTCCGAAAAGCAGCCGATCCCGTATTTGCCGGGCAGACTGAAAATCGGAAACAGAATTCCGCTTGTACGCATAACTCCTCCTTGTTGAAACTTACTTTTCATTTTCCTCTGTATCATCCTCCGGAAGGACCCAGGGCCTGTCCTCGTCCTCTCTCTTCCCGATCATCTTTTCAAATACCGGCATGTAAAGCAGCGCATTAAAATAGGCCGGCAGCGAGAATCCGAGCAGAAAGAACAGCGGCATAAGCCTGGATACATTCGCGAAAAGGTACGGAATCGCCACCGTGATGGCAGCCATCAGAATCGTCCGCGGCAAATAGGCCGTGGCCAGGATCGCCGCATTTTTAAACACAGCGCCCGTGGAGTACACGAACCTCGCTGTCAGAGGGATCGCGTACACATAGATCGCCGTCACCGCGAAGGCTCCCACATAGATCGGGATCAGCATCGCGCGGGGAAGGCCGAGCTGCCCGCTTTCGATGATCCGCTGGTCCGCGTACAGAAACACCGCGGCCGCCAGAAGGATCAGCCAAACCGGCGTGGCGTTTCTGAGGTTTTCCTTAAACCTCTTCCAAAACTCAGAGGCAATCCCGCCGCCCCTCTCCTCGATCATCTCCATGATCACATAGTGCATGGCCGCAAGAGAGGCGCCCGCCGTCACGATCGGGATGCAGAAGATCATTGTCAAAATATTGAGAAACACCAGCGTGCTCAGATCGCTGATCGCGCGCATCACCGGTCCTTCCTGTCCGAACAGATTCCTCATATGTCTTTTAACCTTACTATCGCAATACTTTGCCCCTGCGACCGGGGCTTTTCTAAAAAAGAGGCTGTACCCTGTTTCGGCACAGCCTCTCTCATACATTTCAATGAATTCGCATACCCGGTACAGGCACAAAAGGCATCAGCCCTTGACCGCGCCTTCGACCATGCCGTTCATGATCTGCTTCTGCCCGATCAGGAAGACGACAACCATGGGGATGATCGCCAAAAGGGCTGCCGTCAGGATCAGATCCCACTGTTTGACGTAGGAGCCGACGAAAGCCTGAACTGCCACGGGCAGGGTCTTGACCTTGCCGTTCTGGCCCAGCATCAGCGAAGGAAGCAGATAGTCGTTCCAGATCCACATACCGTTCAGGATCGTGACTGTCGTGATGACGGGAGTCAGCAGCGGAAGGATGATCTTGAAGAAGGTTCCCTCCGGTGAGCATCCGTCAATAGCCGCCGCTTCTTCAAGGTCATACGGTACGCCCTTGATGAAACCGGTCAGGATGAATACAGTCATGGCTCCGCCGAATCCGCAGTATGCGAATACGATGCCGGGGATCGACTGCAGCATGCTGATGCCGATGAACTTGCCGACATCTCTGAACGTGGAGATCAGGGGCAGCATGACGACCTGGAAAGGGATGATCATGGACGCGATGAATACCATGTAGATCACAGTGGCCCAGGTGGTCTTGTTGTTGCGGCTGATGACCCATGCGGCCATGGCGCCGAGAACTGCCAGCAGCACCAGCGAGATGATCGTGATGACCGCACTTGTCCCGAAAGCATACCAGAACTGGAAGTTCGAGTTGTTGATAACAGCGTTCAGGTTCTTGATCAGCTGTCCGAAGGACGCTCCCTTAAACGCTACGGGGCTCTCAACGATGGAAGCCTGCGCTTTGAAGGAGTTGAGCACTACCAGGAAGAACGGGAACAGGACGTACAGGGCGATGATGACACCGACGCCTGTCAGAATATAGGATTTTGTTCTTTTTTCCTTTCCTACCATTACAGTTCCACCTCCTTCGAGTTAGAGATACGCACCTGGACGAGGGATACGCATGCCAGGATGATGAAGAAAAGCACTGCCTTGGCCTGACCGAGGGAGTAGTTGTTCTTGGATACTGCCGTGTTGTAGATGTTCAGGGCGAGCATCTGGGTACCGTTGGTCAGGTATGCGCCCATGAAGTTCGGGACAGATCCGGTACCGCCAGTCAGTGCCAGGTTGACATCGAACTGCTTGAACGCGCTTGTCAGAGTCAGGAATGTGCAGATCGTGATCGTGGAAGCGATCATCGGGATCTTGATCTGGAACAGTGTCTGTTTGGCGTCCGCGCCGTCGATGGAAGCCGCTTCCAGGACATCCTTCGGGACCTGGGTAAGTCCGGTGATGTAGATCAGCATGATATAACCGGCGTACTGCCAGACATAGACGATGACGATGGCGAGCATCGCGGTCTTGGTCTGGACCAGCCAGGAGATCTTCGTGATATTGATCAGAACGTTGTTAAATACGAACTGCCAGATGTAACCCAGGACGATACCGCCGATCAGGTTGGGCAGGAAGTAAGCCGCTCTGAAGAATCCGTCGCCCTTAAGTCCGGACGTGCACAGCAACGCCAGAAGGAAAGCGACGAGGTTTACAAGGACCATGTTGATGACAACGAATACGAAGGTCATCAGTACGGACCAGATGAAAGCGGGGTCCTTGAACATGGCCGCGTAGTTCGCGAGTCCTACGAACTTCGTGAACTGGATGCCCGTCCAGTCCGTCATGGAATAGAAGATACCGAGGACCAGCGGGATGATGACTGTGACAACAAAAGCGAAGAGAAGCGGGAACAGGAAGATGACGTAGACGATCTTTCTGTGGTGCTTCAAAGTCGGGAACAGGTATACGCCGAGCACAAAAGCCAGCACGCCGATCACCAGCAGCGGGCCTCTGAAGGATGCCTTATTTCCCATGAAATCGAGTGCAAGTGCGGCAATCGTCATGATTGCGCCGGCAGCCATAAGGATCACTGAAAGACCTTTGGAGCCTGCGGTGTTCGTTTTCATAAAATGATTCCCCCTGTAAATAGCAATTTAGGGGCGGCGACAGGCGCCGCCCCTGCTTGTTCAACGTTTCCTGCCTTGCAGATCTGTTCGTCTGCGGGGTCAGATCATGAAATTACTGTGCGTAGTAAGCAGCGATCTGCTGGGAAACGACCTGTGTGAAGGTAGCTGCATCCGGGATGTTGCCCAGAGCGTAGTCAAGATAGAGCTGGCCGAGGACGTTCTGGTCCAGGGAAGCCTTGTTCTTGAGCCAGTGCCAGGAAGAGGTCTTGCCTGCTGCCGTGAAGTCTGTGATGGTCTGTGCGAAAGGATCGTTAGCAACATACTTGCAGCTCTTGAAGGGGCTGATGAAACCGGCGTCTTCTACAAGGAACTTCTGGCCGGCGTCGCCTGCGAGCCATGTAAGGAAGTCCTTAGCTTTCTGAGTGTTGTCGTTCTCGAATACTGCCCACCAGGAAGGGGAGTTGGTCAGGATGGTGTCGATGCCTTCGTCGAATGCGTAAGGGATCATACCGACCTTGAAGTTGCCTGCTGCCGCATACTGCTCAGCGTCATCGCTGGTCATTGTAGCGCCGATCCAGGAACCCTGGGTAACGAACGCATACTTGCCGGAAGCGAAACCGAGGATCTGCTGGTCATAGGTTCCGGAAGTAAGAAGAGCGGGATCGGAATACTGGTTGAACAGTGCGATCATCTCAGCATATTTCTGGAAACGTGCCTCATCGATCTTGCCTTCAGCGAGCAGATCGCTGTATGTGGTGTCGTCTCTTGCGAGACCTGCATCAAGGTAGTTAGCAAAGCTGTGGGAGCCGGTGGACCAGTACAGATCCTTCGCCTCGCAGCACCAGCCGATAACTGCTGTGAGTCCGAGCTCATCCTTCTTGGCATCAAGAGTCTCGAAAGCTGCCTTCATGCTCTCGGGGCCTGTGATGGAAGCGGGATCGATGCCGGCTTTCTCGAGGATATCAGCATTGTAAGCAAGGCCGATGGCTTCTGTTGTGTAAGGGAAGCCGATGATCTTGCCGTCTGCATCCTTATAGCCTGCATCTGTGTCAGCTGCCCAGGGCTCATTACTCAGGTCAGCAAGCTTGCCGGTCCAGTTGCCGAAGTCCGCGTCGGAACCGCAAACAAAGATGTCGGGCATGTTGTCAGCCTGGAAATAGCCCTTGAGGGTATCCTGAATGTTGACGCCGCCGCCCATGGACTCGATCGCCACGGTAACGCCGGTCTCGGCCTTGTAAGCCTCAGCTGCTGCCTTCAGAGCAGCATCAACTTCGATCTTGCCGTTGACAAGACGGATGTCGCCTTCGCCGGAAGCTGCGGGAGCTGCTGCTTCCTCAGTCTTCGCCGCGTCATCGGCTGCTGCATCGCTGCTGCCGGATGCGCTGCCGCCGCCGCATGCCACGAGACCCATTGCCATTGCGGCAACAAGTGCCAATGCTAAGAGTTTCTTTTTCATAGTTTCCTCCTTGTAAGATAAACCATTGTTTCCTGCGCTTTGATCTGACTTAGATACTTTAGCGCATAAGTTTACACTAGAATTGTATCATTTCCGCCGTATTTGACAAGTATTTTTTGGGGCACATGGCAAAAAAAAGAATAAATTAACCTATTTTCGTCATTTTTCACAATGCATTTTGTAATTCTCGTGCAGCAGCCGGACGCAGACCGATTCACTAGAACGTTTAAGCAGGGTACATCTGCGAAAAAAGACTGCCGCCCGTCGGCGGCAGTCTTTCCCTTATTCGATCTTTCGCACACTGTCCCTGATCACAAGGCGGGTCTCAAGCCGGATCTTCTTTGTAGCCGGTGCTTTGCCCGTAATCATACCGATCAGCGTCTGCACCGCGACGCGCCCTTTCCGGTCCGCGTCCTGGTGGACCGTCGTGAGCCGGGGCGTGCAGACTCTGGAGAAGAGATTATCGTCAAATCCGATGATGGAAATATCCTCCGGGACGCGCAGCCCCCTCTCCTTGAGCGCCGACATCATGATCGCAGCGTAAATGTCCGAACAGCAAAAAAGCGCCGTGTAATCTCTCGCTCTCCTGCAGAGCTTCTCAATATTTCTGCCATGGGCTTCCTCCGCCGGTTCTAATAAGAAGAAATCCCTGTCGCTGTACTCGATCCCCGCCTCCGCCAGCGCTTTCCGGTATCCCCAGAACCTGGCCCTGTCGACGCCGACGCGGTTGTCGGTGACAAATCCGATCTTCCTGTGCCCGTTGTCTATGAGATAGTTCACCGCCTCGCAGGTGCTCTTCTCATCGTCCAGCCCTACGTTGACGAAATCGTCTTTTTTCTCCGAGCTGTATGTGTCGATGCAGACCATGGGTTTGTGATATTTTGCCGCGACACGGTTTCCGTCGTCGTCCATCATGCAGAAAAGGATCAGGCCGTCCACATTCCAGATGGATATGCGCTGGATGATCTCCGCGATGTCGTCGGAGATATAGAGCATCATGTAGTATCCCGCTTCGCGGACGGCGCTCTCGATTCCTCCGATCATTTCCGAGACGAAAGGGTCGTTCAGAATATTGCTGCTGTGCCACAGGCGGAAGTCCAGCGACTTGAGGACCACGCCGATGATCTTGGACTGCCCCTGCGCCAGGTTGCGCGCGTTGATATTGGGCACATATTCCACTTCCTCGAGAAATTTCTGTACCCGCTCGATTGTCTCCGCAGATACTTCTCTCGTCTTTCCATGGATGACGTTTGACACGGTGGTGGTACTCATTCCCAGTCTCGCCGCGATCTCTTTAATTGTTATCATCTCGACCCCTCTCAATTGCGGTTTATTTTTCTCTTCTCCAGGGCGATCTTTGCCTTCACCTGGTCCGCCTTTCTCCACTGCACAAAAGCAAACCAGAGAGCAAGGAGGCTTATAACGACCAAAAAAGCGGCCAGACCCGTTCGGATCAGCTTCCAGACAGGCGACTTGTATTCCAGCGTCGTCTTTTTTCCGATGCCGTTCATCGCGCCACTTCGGGAGACTGACTGCAGGATACGCCCTGCCGCCGTCCTGAAGCGCGTGCGCACGCCGTAAGTCAGCTGTCCGCCGCGCAGCTTATAGCAGTTATTGGAGGCGTTCTGCCACAGGTCCGTCCCGGCCTCCAGCCCCTCCAGAATATCCGCGTAGGAATCCGTCTTTTCCGTGATCGTATCCGTCATCACGATCCCGTCAAATCCCCACTCGGACCGCAGTACGCCTGTCAGAAGACCGCTGTGCCCGCCGCACCACCTGGGTCCGACTCTGTTCATGCCGGCCATGACGGCTTTCATCCCGGATCCTCCTTCTCTCAAGGCGATCTCAAAAGGCCGCAGGTACAGTTCACGGATCGCCTGTTCGTTTGCCATGACAACGACGCCCGTATAGTTCGTCTCCTGGTCTGCCAGGACCAGTCTTCCCAGAACGGGAATGACGCCCTTTCCGCTAAGGCCCCGGCACAGAGCCGCCGCCATTTTACCTGTCAGGCAGCTGTCTTCCGAGAAGCTGTCGGCGTTCGCGCCGCCCATGGTCGTTCGGTGCAGATTCAGCGAAGGGATCTTCCAGAAGGAGATGCCCGCGTGCAGCGCCTCTTCGCCGACCAGCTGTCCCATCTGCGTGAGCAGGTCCGTGTTCCAGGTCGCCGAAAGAACTGTCGCCGAAGGGTAGACAAAGCCCTTTGTCTTACTGTATCCGGTCCTGATGCCGGCTCCGTCTCCGCTGATCAGCGCCTGCGGTGAGATGCAGGAGATCACTTCATTGATCACTCCGCCGCCTTTTCGCACGAGGGAATAAGTCTCTCTCCAGGTCAGCTGGTCCAGGACCGCGTTCCACCTGTAATCGTCAAACTCCGTCTCCCGCAGCTGTGCGAGACCCGCGTTTTTTTCGCCGTGCGAAGTGTTGTAGACCGGCGAGGACGCGCCCCCATCGTCCTTGCTGCTCACCTTGAGCAGCTCCTGGAAAGAAGAAGGCGCCGAATAGCTCCCGCCGTTCCAGGCCGCGGGCCATGTGCTCCCCCACAGGCTCCTTGTGAGCCCCTGATAGTCCGATTCATAGGCCGCGGGGTCCGCTTCCTTGAACCGGCGGCCGATCTCCCCACCGGTCTGCGCCGACTGCGCATAGGTCTTATAGTCCCTGACCAGCTCCGCTTTCTCCACAAGGCCGCCGTCCCCCGTGCCCGTAAAAGCGGGAGAGCCGCCCTTGCTCTTGTACATGAGGATGTTGTTGACCGCCGCGTGCGCATTCTGCGCGGCCGTGACCAGATAAGTGCCGCCGTCGATGATATAGGTACCTTTGCCGCCCGCGTCGAAGGACTTGAAGGACTCCTCGGGGATCACTATTTTGACCTTGGCGGACTCTCCCGGCTCGATCTCCGCCGTCTTGGCAAAGCCGACAAGCTCCACGGCAGGGACTTCCAGGCCGTTCTTGGAGGCGTACTGCGAATAAGGTTTCTGGATGTAGAACTGCACGACCTCCCTGCCGGCGCGCTCGCCGGTATTGTGAACCTCGGCCGTGACCTCATAGCCTTTCTTTCCCAGTTCCATCTTCATATTCTGCAGCGCAAACTCCGTGTAGGAGAGGCCGTATCCGAAAGGAAAAGCCACTTCCTCGCCGTAACTGAAGGGCGCTCCCGAGGATGTGCCCAGCACCGCGTCCTCGTAACGCGTCTCGTAATAGCGGTAACCGACATAGATCCCCTCTGTGTAGACCAGGTACCTGTCACCGAACTCTTCCGTGCTGTTTTTGATCGTATAATCGCCCAGATTTGCCGCCGCCGGCGCGCGCAGGCTGTTGTAAACGAAGGTATCCGGGAGCCGTCCGGAAGGGTTCACGGAGCCGCTCAGTACTTCCGCGACCGCCTGCATGCCGCCGTGTCCCAGCGCCCCGGTCCACAGGCAGGCGTCGACCCCGAACTCGTCCAGAAATCCCATTTCCATGGGATTCTCGGTATTCAGCACTACAATGACCTTGTCGAAGCGCTCCGAGACATACGACAGAAGTTCCCGCTCGTCCTGCGTCAGCTGCAGCGCCGCCGCTCCGGTGACCTGCGCCTCTTCGCCCTCTTCGGCCTGCGAATAGGCCGGCTCATACAGGTCCTGTCCGCCGCTGCTGCGCCCGATCACGACCAGCGCCGCCTCGGCGTATTCCTCCATGCTCTTCTCCACGCTGGAGGAAAAATTATTTCTTCCTCCCCTGTCGATGAAATTCCAGAGCTTGTCATTGACCCGGATCTTCTCCTGCTCCAAAGCTTCTTTTAAAGAAAGGGAGCCTTCCGCCGCGTCCGCGCGGCTGTAGATCGGATCCACCGCGTTTTTGCCGAAAATGCTGACCGACGCCCCTTTGCTCAGGGGCAGCGCGCCGTCCTCGTTGCGCAGCAAAACGATCCCCTCCCGCTGGATCCGAAGGCCCAGTTCGGCGCTTTCCTGCGCCAGCTCCTCCGGATCGCTGTACTCCGTTTCAAAATATTGCGGGCCCTCTTCTCCGGCCTGCACATAATTCTTCTGTCCGAGGGCAAGGCGGATCTCCTGCTCCCGGTCGGATGTCACCTTGCCGCCGAGGATCGAGGCTGCGAGCAGCACTACTGCGAGCAGCAGCGCTTTTACACTGTTTGCCCTCATTTTTTTCTGCCTGCTCTGCATTCGGCGCAGCTTTTTCTCCGAAACAGGGGCACCTTCTCCCCCGCTCTTTCTCCTGCCGCCCATAGGTTTTTCCGTTCCCGCTTTATTCATAGAGTGTACGATCCGCTCCTTTATTCTTATATGTTCTTTATTGTTCGAATCTGTAATCTATTGTAATACGAAAATACTCATTTTTCTCCATAAATATCTCAGTTACAATGAGGCGCCGCCCTGTGCGCCATGTTATAATAGTAAAAGTGACTGCTCGCTTTACACCGTTTTTACAATGCCGGGATGGAAGCGCTTACATGAATCTGCGAAAATGGTTTCGTCGATTGTCGTGCGTACGGAAAAACTGCTGTATTACCGTCAGCGGACATCAGTCGCCCGCAGTGCATGACTTGAACGGTTTGCGCTTTTTATTTGGAGGAAAGAATGGTTTATTGTGTGGAAGATGACCACAGCATACGGGATCTCATGATCTATACGCTGACGATCGCCGGCTTTGAGGCCCTGGGCTTTGCCGACAGTGGGCAGTTCTGGGAGGCTATGCAGACCTCCGGAAAGCCGGAACTGATCCTGCTCGACATCATGCTCCCCGGTGAAGACGGCATCTCCATTCTCCGGAAACTGCGGTCTGCCTCTGCGACAGCGGAGATCCCTGTCATCATGGCCACCGCCAAAGGCAGCGAATACGACAGGGTCATCGGCCTCGATCTGGGCGCCGATGACTATCTCTGTAAGCCCTTCGGCATGATGGAAATGGTCTCAAGGATCCGGGCAGTCCTGCGGCGCACTTCCGCAAGTAAGCACAGGGAGATCCTTTCCTACGGTGCGATTACCATGGACCAGGCGAGACACGTCGTCATGGTGGACGGGCGGGAGATCTACCTCACGCTCAAGGAATACGAGCTGCTCAGGCTCTTTCTGGAACACATCGGCATGGTCTTTACCCGCGACCAGCTCCTGAGCTCCGTCTGGAACCAGGACTATTCCGGCGAGACCAGAACCGTTGATGTCCACATCGGCACGCTCCGCACCAAGCTTGGCGAGAGCGGCGAGGCGATCCATACCATACGCGGTGTGGGCTATCGACTGGGATAACACAGGACAACTATGCGTACCAAAATATTCCGTTCCATTTGGCTTGTGCTTGTCTCCGCTCTGCTCATCTCCTACGCCTTGATCGTAGGGCTTTTGTACAATCACTTTACGGATGAGCAGCTGGCGCAGCTGCGCAATGAGACCAAACTCGTCTCACAGGCGGTCGTACTTAACGGCCTGGACTTTTTTGACAAGCTCGGAACCACGGACTTCCGCATCACCTGGATCACTGCGGACGGAAAAGTTCTCTATGACAACGAAGCGGACGAGCAGGCCATGGAAAATCACCTGGAGAGGGAGGAGATCCGCGATGCGCTGCAAAACGGATACGGCGAGAGCCGACGCTACTCCTCCACACTGTTAGAGCAGCAGCTTTATACCGCGCAGAAACTCCCGGACGGGACGATCCTGCGCCTTTCTATCACACAGACGACGATCTGGGACCTCTTCCTGCGTTTCCTTCTGCCTCTGGGCGCTATTTTGGTGATCGAAGTCATTTTGTCTTTTGTGCTGGCTTCCAGCCTCTCGCGGCGCATCGTCGAGCCGCTCAATGAGCTGAACCTGGATTCACCGCTGGAGAACGCGGACCACGAAGCCTATACCGAGATTCTGCCGCTGCTGCGGCGCCTCGACGACCAGCACAAGCAGCTGGCCAAAGACCGCGAGGAACTGGAGAAGACCTCGCTGATCCGCCAGGAATTCACCGCCAACGCGTCCCACGAACTCAAGACGCCCCTGCACGTCATCTCAGGCTACGCAGAGCTTCTTGAGAGCGGTATGGTCCCCACCGAGGAGTCCCGCAGACTCTTCGCGGGCAAGATACGGACCGAGTCGCAGCGAATGTCGAAGCTTGTGGAGGACATCATCGACCTGTCCCAGCTCGACGGAGGCGGCGTCGGCATGACCAGAGAGAGTACCGATCTGTACCGCATCGCGGTCAATGCGGTGGAGAGCCTCGAGTCGACCGCGGCGGACGCGGGCGTCACGCTCGGTGTGAGCGGCGAAAGCGCCGTCATATACGGCGTCCCCCAGGTTCTCTACAGTATCATTTACAATTTGTGCAGCAACGCGATCCACTACAGCGACCGGGGAGACAGCGCACTGGTGACAGTCCGCGATTTTCCCGACCACGCGCTTCTCACCGTCTCCGACAACGGAATCGGCATTCCCGAGGAGGATCTCGACCGGATCTTCGAGCGCTTCTACCGGGTTGACAAGAGCCATTCCAAAGAGGTGGGCGGCACAGGCCTTGGCCTGTCGATCGTCAAACACGCGGCTAAGGTCCATGACGCGGAGATCAGCGTGAAGAGCAAGCTGGGAAAAGGTTCCGTGTTCACCGTAAAATTTCCGAAAAAACAGCAAACAGCGTAGATCATGCCGCAAAGGTTTGCTTTATATAGATTACAATACTTTTATTATCAACCGACGAAAGGAGTTTCTCCATGTCAATCTATGATGTTTTCATTCTGCTCGGCGGAGTAGGTCTCTTCCTCTACGGCATGACCATCATGTCCAGCGGCCTCAAAAATGCCTGCGGCGACAACCTTAAGGTCATTCTGGGAAAAGCCACCAAGAACAAGCTCACCTCAATCCTCGCCGGTATCGCCGTCACCATCTTCGTGCAGAGTTCTTCTGCGACAGACGTTATGGTCATCGGCTTTGTAACTTCCGGCCTGATGACACTCGGACAGGCCATCGGCGTCATCATGGGTGCCAACATCGGAACGACCGTGACCGCGCAGATCACCGCTTTTAATATCGGCGCCTACGCCCCCATGATCCTTTTCATCGGCGCTGTCATGAATCTCTTCCTTAAGAACAGGACCCTCAAGGAAGTCGGTTCGGTCATCCTGGGCTTCGGTATGCTCTTCCAGGGCATCACGCTCATGAAATCCGCAATCGCCCCGCTGGCAGAGACAGCCGCCTTCCGCGCGCTGCTCACTTCCCTGGAGAATCCGATTCTCACTGTACTGTTCGGTGTGGCCTTCACGGCACTGCTGCAGAGCTCCTCTTCGGCGACCGTCATCTTCCAGGCCTTCGCCATGCAAAATATCATCAGTTACAAGGTCGCCGTCTACCTGATCATCGGCGCGGCAGTCGGCTCCGTCATGCCCAACCTTCTGGCAGGCCTTACGGCAAACAGAAACGGCAAGCGCTGCGCGCTGCTCAATCTTCTGTTCAACACCTTCCGTGCCATCCTGATCCTGTGCCTGATCACGATCTTCCCGCAGATCCTGACCTTTATCCAGAGTCTGTCGCCGAACAACGTCGCCCGTCAGATTGCGAACACGCACACGATCTTTGCGATCATTGCCGTTCTGGTTCTGGCTCCGGTATCGAATTTCATCGTCAAGCTCTCCAGCAGGCTGATCCCGGAATCCGAAGAAGAGACCAGAAGAATACAGGATCAGAAGCTGGTCTACCTCACCAACACCTCCCAGATTCCTGCCGCCATCGCCATGGATCACGCGCACCGCGAAGTCAGCAGAATGGCTCACTTTGCCTACGACAACATGCAGAACGCGCTGGACTGCTTCTTCGAGCATGACCTCAAGAAAGGCCAGAAAGCCATGCAAGGCGAGGAGACCGTCGATTACCTTACAAGCGCAATCCTCGGCAAGCTGGTAGAGCTTCGCTCCCTCGATCTCTCGCCCAAGCACCTGAACAAGCTCTACAGATTGATCCAGGTCGTAGATGACCTCGAGAGAATCTCCGACCACGCCGAGAACATCGTCGAGTACGAAGAGCAGATGCGCACCGGCAAGGCTTCCATGCACGACGAGGCGATCGCGGACCTCAAGACCCTCTCCGAGGTCACCATGAAGTCTCTGGACGTCTCCATCATCGTCTTCGAGCAGGAGCTCATGGACCGCTTTAATGACGCGGAAGCCATGGAAGACCTGGTCGACAAGACCAAAGAGCAGATTGAGGCCGCTCATATCGACCGCATGACCAAAAAAGCCTGCGACCCTAAGGGCGGAATCCTCTTTACCGACTTCTGCATCGACATGGAGCGCTGCTCCGACCACGCGATCAACCTCGCGGAGGCGGTCAGAGATACCATTGATAACTGAAATATCTTGTCCGGTCGGGACAGATGATAAGACCGAGGCGGCACATGCGTGCCGCCTCGGTCTTTTTCTGTGTTTGTGCCGGCTGGGCGGCTTGTTCCGGGCTTGTTACGACCTGTCACGGCTTGTTACGGGCAGGAGTGACCGACGAGCAGCAAACTTTGTCCATTTCGTAGGGGCGTGTTTAGTTTGTGCCGGCTTGTCACAGCCGGGGGCCACCGACGAATAGCAAACTTTGTCCATTCCGTAGGGCTGTTCTTAGCTTGTTACGGCTTGCCCCGGGCAAGGGGTGACCGACGAATAACAAGTTTTCCCCATTCCGTAGGGGGCCTCAGTTTGTGACACTCTTCAATTCTAGCAGGACAATAAAACGAGGCAGCACATCTATGCCGCCTCGGTCTTTCATCTCGCATATTCTCCCGATCTGTAACTCAAAGATCTCAGAACTTAAACACCACCCCGACGACCGCCGAAATGGCGAGAAACACAATAGGGCTCCACTTCAGTTTCTTCTGTCCCACAAAGATCAGAACCGCAAGAATAATGGCCTTAACCACAAACAGATCTCCGATATTCCCGCTCGCCTCATAAGCACTCAGATCGATCAGGGTAACCTTGGCCACATTGAGTCCGGCCGCTGTAATCATGGCGATGGAAGCAGGCCGAAGGCCGTAGAAAGCGCCTTCAACGTGCGGGTTTTCACGGAACTTCTTGAGGAATTTGGCAATGATCAGAATTATGATCACCGACGGCGCCGCCAGAGCCAGGGAAGCGAGGATTCCTCCCGGGATGCCTGCCGTCTTATAACCGGCGTAAGTAGACATATTGATGCCGATCGCACCGGGCGTAGACTCGGAGATCGCGATCATATCCGCTATATCCGCGTGCGAAAACCATCCAGTCTTATCCGACATCTCGTAGAGGAACGGAAGTGTCGCAAGTCCACCGCCTACGGAGAAGAGGCCTGTCTTGAAAAATTCAAACATCAGACGAAGAAGAACACTCATTTCTCTGCCTCCTTCCTGCCAGCCTCACCGGCATCGCTTTCCCCGGAATTATCATTTCCGGAAGCTCCTCCAGCCGCCGCGCTTTTCACCGAACGATTACGCATCGACATGAGAACCCCCACGACGCCCGCAATAATCACCAGCACCGCTGCAGGTACGCGAACCGGCAGTATCCCGGGGAACGCGTTCAGTATGAATATTATCAGGTAGAGAAACAAGGTGAAGCCATCCACTACCGAATTCTTCCAAAGCCTGAGAACAGCCTGCACGATAAGGACACACACGCAGACTCTGATTCCCGCGAAAGCGTGCTGCACAATGGGCTGCTCTGCAAAGTTTGTCAGAAAAGAGGCAATGATCAGGATGATTATGATCGGCCCCGTCAGAAATCCTGTTGTAGCCAGAAGCGCCCCGGGGACGCCCTTCTTTTTCTCACCGATAAAAGTGGAGACGTTGAGAGCAATAATCCCCGGCGTACACTGTCCGATGGAAAAGTAATCCCGAAGGTCATCCATCGTGGTCCAGTGTTTTTTATCAACAAGTTCCCTCTCCAGGATCGGGAGCATGGCGTAACCTCCGCCGAAAGTGACGCAGCCGATCCTCACAAATGTTGTATATAAGTCCAGATATTCGTTCATTATTTCTCTTACTTTACAGAGGGCCTGTCAAACAAGCCCGATTTCCACTATTGTTATTGTTGCCTGGTAAAAGCCCGTAAAACGGACTGCTGCGCCGCATGCAGGTTGTCTTTCTGAAACAGGTTTCCCCATTTGCATTCCCCCCCAAAATCGTTGGATTATTTTAGGACTTTTTCTTTTTCCGGCCTCCACGCTTTCTTTGTGTAACCTGCAAATCATCCAGAAATCCGGACAGATTCTGACAGAGTTGGACCGCAGACAAGGTTTCTTGCAGAATGGCCTCCATATGATATTTGTCAGCTACGCATAAAGGGAGGCCGGGTCTCCTGAAACAAGCCGTTTGATCCAACTTGCTCAGAAAAAAGTCTATAATTCACGATTTTGAAGCCTGCTCAAGTTTTTCTATGGAGGCAGGTTGATCAAAAACAACCTGTATAATCCAACAGAGGTTCTGCCCTACCGCAAACGTCTCCTCTTGCGAGTCGGCGCAACACTCCCCCCCATTGAAACGCTCCTGCCCCCGCTCTGTCACAACGTAAACTGCACCGCACAGAACACGACATAAATTGCCAGAAGAATGATTCCCTGCATCCTGCTCAGCCTTCCCTTCCAAAGCGCGTAAAGCGACAGGATCGACATGACGAGCAGCATAACCGGAATCTCAAAGATGAGGCTGGCGTTTACGCCCCAGAGCTTCGCGCTCTGCGGGACCGCAAAGGGCGCGAGCGTGACCGAGACCCCGCTGACCAGCACCAGGTTGAATACATTTGCGCCGATTATATTTCCCAGGGAGAGCGAGCCGTGTCCTTTTACCAGGGATGTGATCGCCGTGACCAGTTCGGGAAGGCTCGTTCCGAGCGCCACGAAGGTCAGCGCTATGACGGATTCGGGGACTCCCAGTCCTTCGGCAATCAGTGTCCCGTTGTCCACAAGCAGATTAGCGCCAATCGCGATCAGGACCGCGCCTACGATCAGCAGGATCATGATTTTCGATATAGGAAGTTCCTCCTCACTATGTTCTTCTTCCGTGACCGGTTCCTTGGCCTCCTTCATCGCTCTCACATTGAAGATCATGTAAGCGACGAATACGCCGAGCATGATAAAGCCCATAGGCCTTGTAAATTTTCCCATCACATAGGCCGCCACACAATAGATTGCCGCCGCAATATAGAAAAACAGGACGGGAACCCGGAGCGAGCGCCTGTCGACCGGGCCCGGTTTGACAGCGATCGTGAGCGCGGCGATGAGCGCTGTGTTGCAGATCACGGACCCGATCGCGTTGCCGTAGGCAATCTCGCCGTGTCCGGAGAGCGCCGACATTGTGGACACCATTACTTCCGGAAGCGTCGTGCCGATTGATACTACCGTGGCTCCGATGAGCAGTTCCGGCAGGTCAAATTTTCGTGCCAGCCCGCTGGCGCCGTCGACAAACCAGTCTCCGCCCTTGATCAGACACACCAGCCCGACGACAAATAATAAAACTGCCTTGATCATGATCCCTTATTCCTCTTCGACATTTTTTGCATAAGACGCGCTCTGTGCATCCGCCTCACAGCTTATCCGCGATCGCCTTCAGGTAAGGCGCGGATTCCTCGCCCGCGATCCCGTAGTCTTTTTCCTTGTAGTTCCACAGGGCCCGCCCGATCGAATATTTCTCGAAGATCTCATGGATGTCTGTGAGCCAGCGAACCGCGTCTTCCCTGTTCGCCCGGTCAATTACGCCGTACTCTCCGCAGTAGAGCGGGATGTCTCTCTCTTTTGCCGTCTCCAGGGCAGGCGTGAATAATCCGTCAAAAAATTCCGTTCCGATGGGCTTAATATCCTCATTGAAGATCGTGTAGGTACACGCGGGATCCACTATTTTGGTAGCTTCCCGGTATTCCTCAACGGTTTTCGGATAGCCGATGCGGAAATCCAGAGGCATTCCGTCCACCCAGTAGGCCCCCTGGTGCGTGAAAATGAAGGGCTCATAGCAGTGGAATGTGTAGGCAACTTTGCGGTCCGGCGTATCCGCAAGCCACGGCACGGCGGTCACCGCATTGTAATTGACGCCGCCGAAAATGACCCAGGTGTCCGGCGCGAATTCCCGGATCGCGCTGACGGCGCGCAGGGCGATGCCGTTCCACAGGTCTCTGACTTCCACGGCAACGATCTCGTTGAGAAGCTCGTAAGCCACGACATCCGTGTCCGCGCTGTAGCGCTTCGCGATGGTCCTCCACATGTCGAGGAACCGCTTCTGCCTGGCCGGATCCGTAAAGAAAATGGTCTTGTCGTCCTTGTCGAGCGGATCAAAGGAATAGCCGAATGTCTTGTGGATGTCCAGGATCATGTGCAGCCCGTTCGCCCTGCACCAGCGGACGCAGTCGTCGATGTGGCGGTATCCCGCTTCGATCGGCTCGCCCTCTTCGGTCTCGATCACCGTATAGTCCACCGGCACGCGCACGTGGTCGAGCCCAAGCCCCGCAATGCGGCGAATATCCTCTTCCGTGATAAAAGTGTTAAAGTGTTCCTCCGTGCCCTCGTCAAACTGGGAAAGCCAGCCTCCCAGATTAACGCCTTTCATATAGCCTTCCATTCCTCTCATTGTATCTCTCCCTATTTCTCTCTTTCCGCCATTCAGGACTCAAGACTCGATCCGCTGTGCCGCGCCGATCTCCCGGAGCACTTTTTCCATTTCTTTTGCAAAAAGCGCGTTTCCTCTCTCTGTCAGGTGCACGCCGTCGAAAGCCAGCTCCGTCTCCCACGAGGACGCGTCTGCAAAGTAAGCCCCGTGACGCTGCGCGATCTCTTTATAGTACCGCGCCAGCAGCCGGCTCTCCTCCAGGCACCCCTGCGCGTAGGCCTCGCTCCCGCGCACAAAAGGGTCTGTACAGGACGGATCCGTGAAGCGAATCTGCATCGGAGCGATCAGCAGGATCTCCGCATCCAGCGCGTCCTGTGCGGCGGCAATCAGGTTTTCCATCTTTGCCGCCACTTTCGAAGCGTCCGGCCTTCGCATGGTCAAAAGATCGTTGGTCCCCAGCATCACCGCAAACAGGTCCATGGGCCTCTCCGCTTTCAGGGAGTCGATCACGTAGGTCAGTCCTTTCCCTGTATCGGGAATCATCCTGCCGGGCATGCCGTCCCGCGCCACGTCCCATTCTCCCGCAAGACTCTCGGCCAGGATCGTCGTCCACCGGCTGCGCCGGGGATACCTTCCGCCCATCATTCCCGAAGGGTCATAGCCGTACGTATTGGAATCTCCGTAGAAAAAGACCTTTTTCATTCTTTGCCCCTTTTGCTCTCCTCCACCAAGTCACTGAGCTTCCTCGAGTAGAAGAAGTCGTGCACCAACTTGTCATACTCCTCCCACATGGGGAGCGTCTGGCAGGAAGCGGCCCTGGGGCACTCTTTTGCCTCCGGAAGCAGGCAGGCCACCGTGGCGAGCGGCCCTTCCATGAGCTCGATGATCTCGCCGACATAGTAGTCCTCCGGCTTTCTGCACAGCTTGTAGCCGCCGCCTTTGCCGCTGGCGCCTACCACAAAGCCGCCTTTTACCAGCTCCTTCACAAGGATCTCCAGATACTTCTTGGAGATCTGCTGCCGCGCCGCGATTTCCTTGAGCGGGATGTAATTTCCGTCTTCATGTTCTGCCAGGTCGATCATTACTCTGATCGCATAGCGTCCTTTTGTCGAAATCATACTTGTAACCTCCTGATTTACCCATTGTACCGCAAGGTAAATAGGCGTTCAAGCCGGCTCCAGATAAAAGCTCTCGCCGTACATGCCCATGAACTCGCCGCGCTTCCTGTACGGGTGCGTGTGAAAATCGATGATCTGCCTTTCGCCGACTATATTTTGCTCAAACAGCGCCGTCAACTTTTCCCTCCTTCCGGGGAAGCCCCAGCTTTTTGCAGGTGATGAAATAATAAATGGTCTCGAAGAAAAGCATGACCGACCACCCGATCATGCAGGAATAAGCGATGCCGACGATTCCCATCCGGGGCGCCAGGATCATCGTGCTCACCGTGCGGATTGACGCCTGCACGAACGTGAAGATCACGGTGGTAAACATCTTTCCCATTCCTCTGAAAAATCCCTGCACGGCGTTGGTCAGGGCCGGCCACAGGTAGAAGAAGGCCATCACGCCCAGGTACTCGCTTCCCAGGCGCACCACTTCCTCGGCGCCGCTCCCCGTCACGAACATGCTCACGATGGGCCTTCGCAGGAAAAGCCCCACTGCGCAGATGACCACGTAATACATCAGTCCCAGCGTGACTCCCGCCCTGTAGCCCGGCCGGATCCGGTCCTTTCGGCCCGCGCCCCGGTTCTGCGCCACAAAAGTCGAGATCGACGCGCCAATTCCCTGCTCGGGTATGCAGGCAAAATCGTCCACTCTCGTCACCGCGTTGAAAGCCGCGATGCTGCTGACTCCCAGCGCGTTGACCTGCCCCTGGATGAGGACCTTGCACACGGGCTGGATGGTCTGCTGCAGCGCGCTCGGCAGTCCGTACCTGAGAATATCCGCCAAAATATCGCCGTCTATGCTCCACCGGCTCCCGAAGGGGCTCAGCACAGGCTCCCTGGTCGCCATATAGTAAGCCGCAAGGCCCGCGGAGACCGCCTCCGCGACCACCGTCGTGACCGCGCTGCATACGATCCCGAATCCCAGAAGTCCCAGGAAGATCAGGTCCAATCCGGCGTTGAGGAGCGCCGAGAACATCAGGAACTTGAGCGGCGTCTTGGAGTCGCCCACGCTCTTCATTCCCGCCGCGATGGCATTGTAAAAGAAGGTGAAGGGCGCCCCCAGGAACGTGATCCGCATATAGACCACCGTGATGGCAAAGATCTCGTCCGGCACCTCCATGAAACGAAGGATCTGCGGCGTCAGAATAAAGCCCAGCCCCGCAGTGACCAGGCACACGGCCGCGCCGCACAACAGCATGGTGGACATGGTCTTTTTCAGTTTTCCGTAATTTTTTGCCCCAAAGAACTCGCTCATGAGGACGCCCGCCCCGATGCACGTCCCGCTGATCGCCAGGATCACCAGGTTCATCACCGGAGCTGCGATTCCCTCCGCAGCCAGGGCGTTTTGGCCGATAAAGCGGCCCGCGATGATCGAATCCACCGCGTTATAGGCAAGCTGCAGCCAGTTTCCCAGAAGCAGCGGCAAAGCGTAGCGCCACAGATGTCCGTAGGGCTCGCCCTTTGTCATATCTCTCATGTCTTTTTCACTATTCTCCTGCCGCTGGATTTGATCGCCCTCTGCGGACATACCAGCACGCACAGGTGACATCCGACGCATTTGGCCGCATTCATCTGCGGCCTGCGCTCCGGCGAGAGGGTGATCGCCTGATGCCCTCCGTCCGCGCAGGAGATCTCACAGCGCCCGCATCCGATGCACTTCTTCATGTTGAATTTGGGATAGACGATCGTGTCTCTCTCCAGGACGTCCGTCGTGTCGCTGACTACCTCCAGTCCTACTCCCTTCACTCGGGAGACATTGTCCAGGCCCTTCGCCGCAAGATAGTAATTCAGGCCCGACTTCAGGTCGTCAATGATCCGGTACCCGTACTGCATGACGGCCGTAGTGACCTGTACGCTTCCCGCGCCCATCATGATGAACTCCAGCGCGTCCGACCAGCACTCGATACCGCCCATGGCGCTCAGATGCATGTCCGCCAGTTCGGGATTGTGCCCCATCTCCGCGATAAACCGCAGTGCGATCGGCTTTACGGCGTTGCCGCTGTATCCGCCCACGGCGGACATCCCGTGCACCGCCGGCGCCGAGACATACGTGTGGGGATTGACCCCGATAATGCTCTTGATCGTGTTGATCGCGGCGATTCCGTCCGCCCCTCCGCGCCTTGCCGCTTCCGCGGCAGGGCTCATCCGGTCGACGTTGGGCGTGAGCTTTGCAAGGATCGGGATCTTCGCGCCGCGGCGGGCCGCCGCCGTAAATCTCTCCACCAGCTCCGGCACCTGCCCGATATCCGAGCCCAGGCCGCCTTCCGCCATATTGGGACAGGAGAAATTGAGCTCGATGGCGTCCGCCCCGTTCTCCTGACACAGACGCGCCAGGCGCTCCCAGTCCTCGTCGTCCGTTCCCATGATCGACGCCAGAATGAACTTGGTCGGATAGTTCGCCTTCAGGCGGCGGAAGATCTCCATATTCTCTTCCACGCTGTGGTCGGAGAGCTGTTCCACATTCTTAAAGCCGATAATGCCGCCGTTGTCGCCGTTGATCGCCGAATACCGGGGCGACGCCTCATGGATTTCCAGAGAGCAGATCGTCTTGAAAGCCGCTCCTGCCCAGCCGGCCTCGAAAGCCCTGGCGCACATATCGTAAGTGCTCGCCACGACCGACGACGAGAGCAGGAAAGGGTTCTCCAGAGGTATCCCGCACAACTGCGTGCGCAGCCTCTCTTCGTTCTCCGGCATTGCAATCTCCAGCTCCGGCTTCACTTCCTCATACAGCCGCCCGATCAGATTCCGGATCGGTACCTGATGCGGGCGCACACATGCCTCTTCACACGGTGCAGAGCATCCTGCGCATGGATTCTCGTCCGGCAAAATACCGGCCGCCGTATTTTCATTATCAAACCATATACTTCTGAGAAGCACTGCCGGGTCCAGCTTGCAGCAGGCTGCGCTGCACGGCGCATTATGGCATAATGCGCAATTGATCATATCAGAACGGTATAGTTTCTTACCAAACATAATGGCCTCCTGTCCTGAAAACAGTCTGCAGTTCATTGTATATATTTTACCATTTTTGCAGTCATTCATCACTCAGGAATCGCGACCAAAACCAGCATCTCAAAAAATCGTTGACATCATTTTGATTTAATGATATAAAGTATTAAACTGTTGAAGAAGAGTGAGTAGGTTCTTCCAATGTTTCCACAGAGAGCTGCAGGCGGTGGGATTGCAGTGTGACACGAGAATCGAATGGACTTCTGAGGGCGAGCAGAAACCGGATTTAAGCTTGAATTCGGGAGTATTCGAGACGGAGCAGACACTTCGTAAACAAAGTCAGCATATGTCAGTATGCGTTAAGTGGGCGTGGTATCACGTCAAGCCGGGTGGCACCGCAGGATCGAATTTTCAGACCCTGTCCCAGCAAATACACTGGGACAGGGTCTTTGTCTTGTCCCGAGCATACTAAATTACCGGCGCCGCGCGCCAAAAATTGCAATGCGAAAGGAGAAAAACCATGGCAAACAACAATCAGAAGATTCCCTATAAGATCTATCTTTCTGAGAACGAGATTCCCAAGACATGGTACAACGTCAGGGCAGATATGAAGAACAAGCCCGCTCCCCTTCTCAACCCCGGTACACTCCAGCCCATGACGGCCCAGGAACTCAGCGCCGTTTTCTGCGAAGAACTGGTGGCCCAGGAACTCGATAACGAGAATCCCTATATTGCGATCCCGGAAGAGATCCAGAACTTCTACAAGATGTACCGCCCGTCACCGCTGGTGCGCGCATACTGTCTTGAGAAGAAGCTGCAGACTCCCGCACATATTTATTACAAGTTCGAGGGCAACAACACGAGCGGAAGCCACAAGCTCAACTCTGCGGTTCCTCAGGCTTATTACGCCAAGAAACAGGGCCTCAAAGGTGTCACGACCGAAACCGGCGCCGGTCAGTGGGGCACAGCACTGTCGATGGCCTGCTCCTATTTTGACCTCGATTGCAAAGTCTACATGGTCAAGGTGAGCTATGAACAAAAACCCTTCCGCCGCGAAGTTATGCGCACCTACGGTGCTTCCGTGACTCCTTCCCCGTCCGACACGACGCAGGTCGGCCGTAAGATCCTCGCCGAGCACCCCGGCACAACCGGTTCTCTGGGCTGCGCGATCTCCGAGGCAGTGGAAGTCGCGGTCACCAATCCCGGTTACCGTTACGTGCTCGGGTCCGTACTCAATCAGGTCCTTCTGCACCAGTCCGTCATCGGTCTCGAGACCAAGGCGGCGCTCGATAAATACGGCATCAAGGCCGACATGATTATCGGCTGCGCCGGCGGCGGCTCCAACCTGGGCGGCCTCATCGCTCCTTTCATGGGCGAAAAGCTGCGCGGTGAGGCGGACTACCGCATCATTGCCGTTGAGCCGGCTTCCTGCCCCAGCTTCACCCGCGGCGTTTACGCCTATGACTTCTGCGATACCGGCATGGTCTGCCCGCTCGCCAAGATGTACACACTGGGCAGCGATTTCATTCCCGCGCCCAACCACGCCGGCGGCCTGCGTTACCATGGCATGAGCCCTGTGCTCTCCCAGCTCTACGACGACGGCCTTATGGAAGCTGTCTCCGTCAAGCAGACCGATGTCTTCGAAGCAGCTGAAATG
Source organism: Lachnospiraceae bacterium UBA4260 (assembly GCA_002395235.1). Taxonomy (GTDB): domain Bacteria; phylum Bacillota; class Clostridia; order Lachnospirales; family Lachnospiraceae; genus CAG-791. Next base: position 203,897 of record DGWK01000032.1, read on the forward strand.
TTCGCACGCGTAGAAGGAATCCTGCCGGCACCCGAGAGCTCCCACGCGATCCGCGTAGCTATCGACGAGGCTCTTAAGTGCAAAGAAACCGGCGAAGCCAAGAACATCGTCTTCGGCCTCACCGGTACCGGTTACTTCGATATGGTCGCTTATGAGAAATATCACGACGGCCTGATGACGGACTATGTCCCGACCGACGAAGAACTCGCGGTCTACCGCGCGAAGCTTCCGAAGGTGTGAGAATAAAGCCGTCTGCCATAAAAGTGCCTTAATTGTAAAAGTGCAAATGCCCCCCGGTGATGTTGCTGCCGGGGGCATTTGCGCCTAAAAACCCTGTCAATGAATCCGGTGTACAAAGATTCTAAAAACTTGTTGCCGGGATGACAAAACTGTATGCCTATCTTTTGTAATCAATAAAACTTTACGTAGTCTTCACAAGAGCCGGCCGCCCCCGGATAGTAGTATTCGCTATCCCATTTGCAGTATATTTGTCCATCACCTTTAGTATGCTCACCATCGCAGTGTTTACAATCAAAACATAATTTTTCGCCAGGTTTATATCTTACGGATTGGTGCTCATCATTTTTCTTAAACATATCAAATAATCCCATATGCTTTCCCCCTTTTTTCATAATAATCTTGATACTCCTGAATCTAATCAGGTTCTATATTTAAAATTAACTCACAGTACTGCTTTTTGTCAAAGGCCTCTCTATTGTTTTGGAGTTATTGTTATGCAAAATCATCATACGGTTTTAGCAGTGCCTTGTTGATCCGTAAAAAAGAGACGGCGGAGATTACGATGAAATGGACGACCATGAATCAAATGAATTGTCATTCAACGGCGGGAATGCGGAGACATCCGACATATATGCTCCTGAAACGATTTTTGGTCCTAAAGGATATGTTCTTTATTTCCAAAAATCGGGAAATCGCAATGGACTGCGCAAGTGAAGAGGAATATCTGGAGCGCTGCCTTTCCAGCGTGCTTTCACAGCCCTTTTCTGATTACGAAGTCATCCTTGTCGATGACGGCTCCGACGATGGTACCGGAGATATCTGTACCCGATTCGCAGAAGCAAATGCGGCTGTCCGTGTCTTCCATGTTCCGCATGGAGGGCTGGGATATGCCAGGAACATCGGTATGAAGCAATGCCCACGGCGATTATATCCTGTTCCTTGACAGCGATGATTATATTGCGCCTGACAGCTTGTGTTCGCTCGCTTCCGCTATCCGCGGTGCTGACTTGTACCTGCTCCGTTCACAAAAAGTTTCGCAGGGAGAAATCCTGGAACCTCTGCGCATAGTTGAAGATTACCGCGAAACAGATTTTCCTTCGCAGCTCCTCCGCCTTATCCGGGAAGAGGTTCTTTTTTGTTCGCCTTGTGACAAAGCGGTCTCCCGCAGGCTCATTGTTGAAAACCAGATCTGTTTTCCGGAAGACAGGCGGAATGAAGACATCCTTTGGGTCGCGCAGATTATCACTCACATTCAATCGCTCGGCATAATCAACGAGCCATATTACTATTATGAGCAGCACCGACCGGGGTCCTTGTCCCGAAACTTTTCCTGCTGCAACGTTGAGGATGTCATCACGTCGATCCAGGAGGCCCTTAAATACTGCGTGGAGGCACCCGCAGAACAACAGATGGCAGTATTTTGTTTTCTCTCTTTTCAGTTCGTGTGGATACTGCCGTATCTGCCAATATGCAGGGATGCCGGACTCGTCCGCTATATGCAGGATAATGCATGGCTGCTAAAATCGCACCCTTCGCATGCATGGTACTATAATGCCATCCGTCTGTTTGGCATTGCGGCTGTAAGCCACGCCCTGGAACTCTATACAAAATGGAAATATGCAATCAATTCGCGGATGAAACGGCTTCGGAGGTAACTGCATGGCTTTATTGGAACGCGGAGCCTTCGCGGCTCCTGATTCAGCTCAGCGAAACGGAACTTTGGGGCTGACAATGATGAATGAAATCTCATCACCGGCGATAAACGCCGCTGAAGTACAGAAAGTGATAACTCACCGTCTGCTGATCGGCGACAATCAATCCGTCGTCCCGTATCTTATCCAGAGTTCGGAGACGTTTGACGTCGCCTATCTGGATCCTCCATATAACGGCTATGTAATGAAGAATGGCGCTTACGTACCCGAAATCGATGACGAGCTCTGGCTTTCCCGGTTGAGAAACCTGATTCAAAAAGTTCATACACTCCTGTCTGACGACGGTTTGCTGTTTCTCAGTATCAACGACAGGGAGGCGGCTTATTGCCGGGTCATCTGCGATGAAGTCTTCGGAAAGCAGAACTTTATGGCACAGATCGTCCGCCGTCGGACCAACAGACCGCTTCATGCACATGTATTTAGCCGGGAGCACGAATACATTCTGACTTTTGCGAAGAATGCGGAGAGAATCCATGCAAGCTGGGACCGTCCGCCCGTTTCCACCTGGTGGGATTTCGCAGGAACGGATGAAGACGCCGCGCAGGAAATTAGGGCACAATTCGGGAATCTGGTATTTGATCATGCAAAGCCATCGGCGCTCATCGGCAACTGTATTGCAATCTGTCAGAAAAAGGATGCAAAGGTGTTGGATGTCTACGCTGGGTCAGGAACGACTGCACAGGCTGTCGAAACGCTCAACCGGGCAGACTCCGGTACAAGATCGTTCACGCTCATTCAGCGAAAAGAGTGTTATCATGGCTGTGATATCTCTGAAATCTGTGAAAGACGCATTCAAAAGATTATTTCCGGATCATTTCTTGCACAGAAATGTATTATATATCAGGCGCATGTTCCAAATGATATTAATACTCAGTAAGCGCCTGGTTTCGGGGTGGATTTAGTTCCCCCGAAATTAGACGCTCGCGACTGTATTGAACATATTTACTGTAAAAATGGGGGTGTCGCATTTGCGACACCCCCATTTTTTTATCATAACCTGACGCTTACTCCAGACTGTCTTCCGGTTTCACTTCCGCAATACCATGCTTCTCCGCATATCCGGTGAGGAACAGAGTCAGCGCGCCGTCGCCTGTGACGTTGCAGGCTGTTCCGAAGGAATCCTGCAGAGCGAAGATGGTCAGCATCAGCGCCGTGCCGTTCTCGTCGAAGCCGAGAACGCCGGTGATCAGGCCCAGGGAAGCCATGACGGTTCCGCCGGGAACGCCGGGCGCGCCGATTGCGAAGACGCCCAGAAGCAGGCAGAACAGGATCATCTTTCCGGGAGACGGGAATTCGCCGTAGAGCATCTTGGATACTGCCATGACGAAGAACGTCTCTGTCATAACGGATCCGCACAGATGAATGTTGGCGAAAAGCGGAATGCCGAAGTTCACCAGGTCATCGCGGAGCGGAGGCTCGGACTTTCTCGCGCAGTCCAGTGCCACAGACAGTGTAGCCGCGCTGGACATGGTTCCGACCGCCGTCATGTATGCGGGGCCGTAATTCTTTATGATATCAAACGGGTTCTTTCCGGAATAGGCACCTGCAATGCCGTACAGAAGCGTCAGCCAGATGTAGTGGCCGATCATGACGATCACAATGATGATCAGGAAGATAGGAAGCTGCTTCGTGATCGTTCCTTCATAGGCCAGTGTGCAGAATGTGCAGCCGATCAGGATCGGCAGTACCGGAATGACGAATCTTGTGACAATGCTCAGCACGATCTGCTGGAATTCCTCCAGAATATTGGTGACCAGTCTGCTGCCGTTCCATGCCGCGGACAGACCCACCAGCACTGAGAAGAACAGTGCCGACATGACGGGCATGATCTGCGGGATGGTCAGCTCGAACACGACCGGAGGCAGTTCCTTAAGTCCGTCCACCTCAGGGCTGATATTAAGGAAAGGCAAAATAGTGAAGCCCGCTCCTGTGGCGAAGAACGCCGCGCCGATCGACGAAATATACGCGATGCAGAGCGCAACGATCAGCATGCGGGAGGCATTGTTGCCGAGCCTTGTGATCGAAGGCGCGATGAAGCCGATGATGATCAGCGGCACGCAGAAATTGATGAACTGGCTGGCTATGAACTTAACTGTGACAATGATGTTGAGCAGCGCTGTCGCGATGCCGCTTCCATCCATGGCACTCAGGATCAGGCCTGCGCCGATACCTACGGCCAGCGCGACCAGAAGTCTGAATGGCAAACTGCTTGTAAAACTCTCTTTTTTCATTTCCTGTTTCCCCTCTTTTTATTTGTTTCTATATGAAAACCCGCACTGCGGACTTCTTTGCCGCACAGGCGCGCCTGTTAAGCGAAAAAGCCGTCCGTCACAGGCAGGAATTCACGTCCACCTTGTCGATCATGACATTGAGGATCTCCTTATCGGTCTCCTTCATGCCGACCTTGCCGATGTATCCCATATTCTTGATGGTCTGCTCTACATCGCTCTCGACGAAGCCTTCACCGCCGCGGAATTCTTTCTGGCTGACGCTCATATAGTGGGCCAGGAGAGCCGCGTGAACGGAGGACGCTATTTTGGCGGCGCAACTGGGCTTTGCGCCGTCACAGACGATTCCGCCGACATTTCCGAGCGTGTTTGTGATCGTTCCGCCGATCTGCTCATAAGTTCCGCCGGACATGTAGGTGATTCCCGCGCCTGCTCCGCAGGCTGCGCTCACCGCGCCGCAGAAAGCGGACAGCGATCCGATATAGTGCTTGATGTAGATAGACACCAGGTTCGAGACCAGAAGGCATCTGTACATCTTCTCTTTGGACAGGTGCCAGCGCTCTGCGTAGGTCACGATGGGCAGCGTGACCGTGATTCCCTGGTTCCCACTTCCGGAATTGATGATGACCGGCATGGGACATCCGCTCATACGGGCGTCGGAGCCAGCCGCGGCGCGCGCGCAGGCGCAGCACTTGACGTCGTCGCTCCAGTTCTCCAGTATGGTCTTTCCGACTCTGGCTCCCCAGGGATTGTCAAGTCCTTCCTGGGAGATCGCCGTATTGCAGGTCACCTGGCGCTCGAGAACTTCCTCCACTTCGGAGAGGTCCACAGTGGTCGCGTAGTCAAGGATCCCCTGCAGTGTCATCTTGTTCCGGTCTCCTTTGGGCTTGTCGTCTTCCTCATGTGCGGAAGTCTTCTCCGCTATGAAGATGGTCTTTCCGTCCTTCTCGATCTCCGTGATATCCGTGTGGTGTTCTTCGATCGTGACGGAGGCCTTGTGATCCTCATTCCACATCTCTGCCTTGATGTACAGGTTGGGCACATCTTCAGCCAGCGCCACGTCGCAGATTCCGGCTTCCACCAGTTCCCGCGTCTTTTTGCGGGCTTCATCATCCGCGTCCGCGATGACTTCCAGCATCTTGTCGGGGTTTCCGCCCACGACGCCGAGCACCGCTGCCGCCTCGATTCCCTTCATTCCTCCGGAATTGGGCACGGTGACGCCCTTCACGTTTTTGATAATATTTCCCGAGCAGGTGATCCGGATGTGGTCCGGCATCACGCCCAATTCCTTATAAGCTTTCGCGGCGGCATAAGCAATGGCAATCGGTTCCGTACATCCCATTGCCGCTACAAGCTCTTCTTTGAGAATTGTCGTATAGTTTTTCGATAATTCTTCACTAAGCTGCATTTCTTTCCCCTCTCTGAGTTAAAGGCCGGTCTCGCGACCGGCCTTCCCTGTTTTCAAAGTGAGCGCCGCGCGCGGCGTCCGATTCTTCAGCAGAAAACGGTTCCTCCCTCTTATCAGCCTTTAATCACTGCGCGAAGCTTCGCCGCGACTTCCTCGCACTGCGCTTCGTCAAGTTTCTTGAGACCCGGATCCATCGCGAAAGTTCCGCCCCACTCGAACTCGTCTTTGTACTTGGGGACAAGGTGCATGTGAAGATGGTGGCCTGTGTCGCCGTACATGCCATAGTTAAGTTTGTCGGGATGGAACGCCTTGTGGATCGCGTTCGCCGTCGTAACGACGTCCTCGATGAAAGCCGCCCTGTCTGCCTCGGAAAGTTCGATCATTTCGGAGACGTGATGCTTGCTGGCAACGATCACGCGGCCGGGATGAGACTGCTCCTTGAAGAGATAGACTGTGCTGGCAGGGAGTTCACATATTTCATATCCAAACTTTGCAACCAGTTCGCCCTTTGCACAATAAGCGCAATTCATATCCATACTTAATACCTCCGTTTTCGTTATCTTCCAAAAGATTGAAATCTTTACTGTCATATTGTACCACTATTGCATATTTTTATCACAACCTTTGGATAAAATATGGGACACAGTTGCATATTCAACAGTTTATTCTCCCGGTATGTGCTATCCTTTAGACATGATATTTATTATTGTGACAATACCGTCGATATTAAAAAAGGAGGCTGTATGAACCCTTACTATGACAAACTGATCAATTTTGACGGTGCCCGCGGACTTGACCGCCTGGTCCGCAAATGGGCGGTCCTCTCCTCCAATCTCAAGACTCTTCCTGTCAACGGACCTGTACTGCTCCCGGATCTCTTCGTAGTCTCCCAAAGCGATACAATGCTCTCAAGGATGATAGATACCTTGTCTTCCTATCTGATCACGCAGAAAAACCTTATGGATTTTAGCGGTGACGTCCCCTATTTTGAGTTTATGATGAATTACTGTCCGCCGGGAACGGGCTTTGGGGAGCTTAAGCGCCTCATTGACGGAATCAGCGACTGCGCGGGCTACAGAAATGAATTCCGGGGCATTGTCCACATCAAACTTGACTATTGGCTGGGTCACCAGGAGGAACACCACTTTATCGATCTGATGGATTATCTCTCGGAGAATACCCATAAATGGCTGATCATCCTCTCTGTCTCTACAAAAAATGAAGGCAAGGCAGACGCCATGGAATCGATACTCTCCATGTTTCTGCGAATCGAACGGATCACGCTGCACAGAGCTTCTACCCCTACTTACGTCAGCGAGATCGAGGAGCTTTTAGCAGACTACGGTTTCGCTCTCGATGACAGTGCAAGAGAGCTTCTCTCCGAGTCCATCGACATACTGCGCGGGAATCGCTATTTTGACTCGGCCGGCGCGGTGGACCTCTTCGGAAGCGATATCATTTACGAACTCTACGCGAGGGAAAATATGAGCGCCATGACGCTTACCGCCGCAGATCTGCAGACTTTCTCCAAGGACAGCCCCTACATTCAGAGGACCCTGCAGAAAGTCAGGAAGAGAATCGGTTTTGCATAATCGTAAGAAGGAGGTCTGAAATTGGAAAACTACAGATATAAGCGCTATGTGAAGACAAATCAGGAGACCCGCTGGGCTTCCCCCGGTGAGATCCGGGACAACAGCACGTTCATCCGGCTCAGCGACGATCATTACCCCACGGCGGGGCTGCCCCTTATGTCAAACGCCAGAGAAGCCTATGTCGACGGCAGTGACACGCATACTCTTATTTTCGGCGCGACCGGATCCAAAAAGACACGCCTGTTCTGCATGCCTATGCTGGGCATGTTCATAAAGGCCGGAGAATCCTTTATCGCAACGGATCCCAAGGGAGAACTGTACAGAAAAACCTCGGGACTGGCCAAAGCAAACGGTTACAAAACCGTCGTCCTCAATTTCCGCGATATCGGAAAAGGCGATCTGTGGAACCCGCTGCATGTTCCTTATAAGCTGTATCATTCCGGCCGGCAGGAAGAAGCCGTCTCCATGCTGAATGATTTTGTGCAGACCCTTGCCGCTCCTCAATTAGAGCGCACAAAGGATGTGTTCTGGCCGGAAATGGCCGCCTCCTTCGCGATCGCAAATCTGATGCTCCTCATGGAATGCGCCTCGGAAGAGGAGGCGAATGTCATCAGCCTCTCCCGTCTGTGCTCTCTTGATCTGGAAAACAGACTGCAGGAGCTCTCTGAGCCGATGAGTGAATATACAATCGCCGGCATGAACTACAAGAACGTCTTCACCGGCGCTGAAAAGACCCGCCAGAGTATTTATATTTCGCTCTTTGGCATGATCCGCGTCTTCAACACGCAGAAGAAGCTGGCCACTATGCTCTCCGGCAACACGGTGGACCTCACCCGGATCGGCAGGGAGAAGACCGCCCTCTACATCATCGTTCCGGATGAAAAGACAACGCTTCACTTCCTCGTTACCACTTTTATCAAGCAGGCCTATGAGATCCTGATCCGCGAGGCGCAGAAAGAGGAGAGCGGCGCTCTCCCCGTCAGGGTCAATTTCGTGCTGGATGAATTCTGCAACATTCCCAGGATCCCGGACATGCCGTCCATGATCTCCGCAGCCAGAAGCCGGAACATGCGCTATTTTCTGGTCGCGCAGAGCAAGCACCAGCTGGTGGGCCGCTACGGAGAAGACGCCGACACGATCAAAGGAAACTGCGACAACTGGGTCTTCCTGACTTCCAAGGAATTGGATCTTCTGCAGGAGATCAGCAGCCTGTGCGGGGATATTGTCACGGCGAACCAGGAGAAGCGCCCTCTGGTCTCTGTTTCGGAACTGCAGCGCTTCAATAAGGAGAAGGGGGAGGCCCTGATCATGCACGCCCGACAGTATCCCTTCATCTCACAGCTTGCCGATATAGACATGTACGAAGCATTCAAGGGATATCGGCCGGTTGCCATGGCGGAGCGTTCTTCCACCGACTACCGGATCTTCTCTGTCAATGACCTGATGCGCAGGATTCTTCTCGGAGAAGTCCCGCATCCTTTTGTCGACTGATGAGGAATCTCTATGTCTGCAGAAACAGTCAAAAAAGCATACGACTCCTGGCAGTACGCCGAATCAGCGTTCGGCGCGCGGAACCCTGTCACCCTGGAATCGCTGTCCGACTATATCTTTACCCTTTATAAAAACGGTGAAGAATGTGATACCCTGATTGAAGAGTTTAAGGCGCGCCTTGAAAACTATAAGGATTGGAAAAACAAACGTCTTCCGGGCGCCCTTGCCTCTGTGGCCTATGTTCTGAACGAGAAACAAATGCCTGTATCCGCTTATCCGCTGATCAGAAGAGCGGCGGTGATCGCGGATTATTTCTCGGCGGCGGAAAACTTTGACGCCTCAACGATCTGGCTTGTATCCTCCTTTGTGCTGCGCAGCCTGAAGCTTTACCGCGAGGAGATCTTCTATGATGAAAAGTTGTATGAATATGCTCTCAAGACGGAAGGGGAGAGCTCAAATGATATCATCTTCTATCTGATGCGCCTCGACTATGCCTCTTACTACTGCGAACGCTACGCCAAAGCCAGACAGTACTCCGAGAGAGCGCTTGCCCTGAGCAGAAAATATCACCCGGAGAATACAAACAGAACCCTGGTCTGCCTCTCCAATCTCGCTTTCAACCTGGTGCACACAGGCCCGCCGGAGGAAGAGATCAGAATACGCGAAGAGGAGCTGGACCTGGCCCAAAGGATCCATGGCAGCCAAAGTGCAGAAGCTGTTGAGCGCTATGAAAAGCTCTGCAACGCTTTGTCAAAATATTCCTCCGGTTCACTTCATGTATCTGAGAATCTCTTCGAAAGGGCCCGGTCCCATTATTACCGGCTGCTGGCGCTCAAGACCTCTGTGTCAGGCCCGTCGGATCCTTCCACTCTCAAGACCATGCGAGGTCTCATTGCCTTATTTGAAAAGGGCAGGGAGTATTCTCATGCCATTGACTTACAGAAAGATCTCGTAAATAAAAGCAGGGATCAGAACTCTCCCCCTGCTTTCTTCTCCAATCGCGACAGATTCCATCTGGTCGAAATGTATCGAGACGCCGGAATGCTCCGGGAAGCCATTCAGCTGGCAGACGCTCTTCTGTCAGAACTCACAGAAGATCTTGATCCGGAGACGGTCGCGCAGAGTTTGAAGAGCAAGAGTCCTTCGATTGACATCACGGGCATATTGCAGCTTCGGGTATTTCTGCAGAAATACAAAAGAATCTGAATCATTTTGAATCTGAATCATTTTTGCGCAAAATGGGCACAGACGCTGGGATCACTGCGTCTGTGCCCATCATTATTGTCATGATACGGAATTACTATCCGCTCTCTGCCGGATCAGACGTCAACAAACAGTCTGAAACGGTCTTTCTCCCTGTTTTCTTCCATCGAGTCGATCGAATAATCCGGATGGTCCTTCATCCACAGCTCAAGCAATTCTATTTCAACAGGTCCTTCGAAATTGAGCTTGTCTTCGGACCAGAACCACTCCTCTTCAGTCCCCGGCTGCGGATATCGGATCGCTCCCATTTTCATGAGCTTCTCCGCATTCATATCTCCAAACCCGTACTCCAGCTGATCTGTTTCCTGATATGTCGTGGAGTCTCTGTAAGGTTCTATGCTGCCGTTTTCAAGACGAACCGGATACATGAGATACTCATCGATAACAGGATCTTTGTACGTACCGTCGTCCTCCAGCCACACGAAAGACTTCACACTCTGCACTCTGTGCTGCTCGTCCCAGCGGATCCCGATCAATACGCCGCCTTTCTTAAGCCTTCTTCTCAGAGAGGCGCTGACATCAATAAGTTTCCTCCCCCAAGTTCCTTCCCCGTCCGTTTTCTTCTTTTCGCGGATTAAGAATTTCCTGTAACCTTTATATTTAGTTTTCTGGAGCGCCAGTTCATACAAGAACGGCACTTTTAGGAATCTTGGTCTCCTTTCTGCGGGCTCGCTGCACCCGGCCGCTTCCAAAATACTCCCGTAGTAATCGCCGGTCAAAAGATAGTTCATCCCGTCCGGCATCAATACTTTGTCAAACCGCGCGCCTCCAAACGCGTAATCTTCAATCCTGTTCACTGATTCGGGCAGGATCAGTTTCTTTGCGCGGACATTGCGGAAAGACAGTTTCGCGATCGTGTGAACTCCTTCCGGGACCATGATCTCATCCCGTCCGGAGAAGCAGATGTACAGAATGCCGTCCCGGCAGTAAAACTCCCCAAAGTGCTGCACCGCCCAAGGCACTCCGTCGAAGGCTCTGTCACCGAAGATCACTTCAGGTTCTCTGACCTCTTCACTGTCTCTCTTCAGTTTTCTTGTGTTTTCTGCGTCCTCCTTTACCGGCTTATCATAAATATATCTGAACTCTTTGCCGCCCGCTTCCACCTTCTTAAGAGCGGTACAGCCGCGGAACGCGTATGCGCGGATCCTCGTAAGAGTTGCCGGCAAGTACGCTTCAGTAAGGTTTATACATCCCTCAAAGTTCCTGAGTCCGATCTCCGTGATGCCTTCGCCGATCTCCACCTTTCTGATCGTCTCTTTTATGTCCTCCCACAGGGACTGCGCGTGATTTCTGCCTCCCAGATCGGGCATCCTTCCTGTTCCCGTAACCGTCAACGTTCCCTCTCCATCAATGTTCCATTTGAAATCTTCTGCTTTATCCTCCTGCATCTTTATCTCTTTTCCCTTGACGACTGAATCTGTTCTGACCATCCCTGCACCTCCTTCAGACATTTCGACACTGTTTCCATTGTTTTATAGTAAAGATATCTCACCTTAATTTCGCAGGCAATGAACTGTCAGTTGACTGACCGGCGTTTTGCAGAAATAGTAATGCGCAGTTTTTTGTGGTATATTTACATGGTATATCGTCAATATGTTTCTCATGAAGGAGATAAAGATGCTCTCAACACTTCTTTTCGTAATGATCGTCACCACCGCCGGCTCCTGCGTGCAGAGCGCGCTGGGCTTCGGCACCACCATGATCACCATGGGTTTTCTGCCGCTGATCATGGAGTACAGCAAAGCCATGGGGCTGTCCATCGTCATGGTGACGATCAGCACACTCTATATTTCCTTCAAATACAGAGATTCCATTCAATGGGCTGTCATGCTCCCTTTCCTGATTCCTACCGCAGTCATCTGCGGAATCGTAAACCTCCTCTCTGCCAAGGTCAGCTCCGATATGATGTACCTGCTTCTTGGCATCATGTTCGTTGCCGTTTCCATCTTTTTCTTCGTATTCTCAGACAAGATCCACATTACTCCCAACCCGGTCTCAGGAACAATTCTGGGCGTGATCTGCGGCGTCTGTTACGGCCTCTTCGCCTCCGGCGGTCCCACTGCGGCGCTCTACCTGCTTCCCGCCACCAAAAATAAAAAGGAATACCTGGCAACGATCCAGGCATTCCTCTGTGTAAACAATATTGTAGTTCTTTTGATCAGTCTTTTCCTCGGCCGGCTCGACATGGCTGACCTGCCGATGGTCGGCGCCGGTATCGTCGCCATGCTGGCCGGGACGCTCCTCGGACTTGTGATCCATGACAGGATTCCTTCTTCCGTTTTCGGGAAAGTTATCTATGCCTTTGTCGGCGTCGGAGGAATCTGGATCATTGTCAGTCATCTGATGTAGCTTCACGCCAAAGTCACTTCACCACTTCCGCCAGCGGCGCGATCTCCACGCCCTCCGCGGCGAGCGCGCTGCGGATCTGCGTCACGAAGGTCAGCGCCTTTTCGTTGTCGCCGTGCACGCAGATCGAATCCGGTACGATCTCGATCTCAGTTCCGTCGATCGCCGTCACTCTGTGCTCTTTCACCATGCGGACTACGCGGCTGATGGCCACTTCTTCATCGTGGATGACGGCCCCTTCCCTGCTTCTGGGCACAAGGCTTCCGTCAGGCATATAAGCTCTGTCCGCGAACACCTCTCTCGCCACTGGAAGTCCGATATCCTGCGCCGCCTTTACGCTCTCGCTCCCCGCCAGTCCCATCAGAATCAGGGACGGGTCAAAAGCCTGCACGGCTTTGGCGATGGCCAGCGCCAGCTTGTAATCTTTTCCGGCCATATTGTACAGCGCGCCGTGAGGCTTGACGTGCTGCAGCGGCACGCCTGCCGACTTTGCGAAGGCGTAGAGCGCTCCCAGCTGATAAGTGATATAGGCGGCTGCCTCGGCGGGCGATACCGTCATGTTTCTGCGGCCGAACCCCATCAGGTCCGGAAAGCCCGGGTGGGCGCCGATCCCGATGCCGGCCTGCGCCGCCATCGCGACCGTCTTCTGCATCACAAGGGGGTCTGAGGCGTGATAGCCGCAGGCGATATTGCAGGAGGAGATCAGCGGGATCACCTTGTCGTCCATTCCCATGCTATAGGCGCCGAAGCTCTCTCCCAGGTCACAGTTCAAGTCAATCTTTGCCATCTTGTCACCTTATTCCTTCAAGTCCACATTTTTGATATCGAGCAGCAGCATATGACCCGGCGCGTGCGTGATGGCGAAATCCGGTTTGACGTTCATCACGACCGACTGGGGCGTCACACCGCAGGGCCAAAACATAGTGACCTCTCCTTCTTTGATCTCCACAGGGTCGCCGAATTCCGGATGGTTTATATCCTTGATTCCGATCACGGAAGGGTCGCCGATGTGGATCGGGCTTCCGTGTACTTTGGGGAGCTGGGCGGTGACCGTCACGGCCTTCACGACCTGCTGCGGGGGCACCGGCCGCATGGAGACGACCATCTTGCCCGAGAAGACGCCTGCCGGCACCGTATCGATTCCCGTGATGTACATGGGGACGTTGCGGCCCATCGTGTTGTGGCGCATCTCGATCCCCGCCTCGATCATCTCGGACTCGAAGCTGAAGGAGCATCCGATCAGAAAGCCCACCAGGTCGTCGCTCCAGAACTGCTCGACGTCGGTGTACTCGCCGGTGCATACGCCTTTCTCATAGATCCTGTACTTGGGGAAATCCTTGGCGATATCGCAGTCCTGCGCCACAAATCTGGTAAAGCGGCTGCCCGTGTCGAGAACTTCCAGCACGGGGCAGGCCTTGGGATTGCGCTGTGCGAACAGCAGAAAGTCATAGGCGTGCTCCTTGCGCAGGATGATGAGATTGGCCTGGGCATAGCCCGGGCACAGGCCGCTTGTCGGCTCTGTAAACTTGCCCTCACGGATGATATGTCTCATCTGAAGCGGCGTCAAATCTTTATAATCACTGATCATCTGTTACTACCTCCTCTTTTCCGGTCCTTCCGTTTCCATCCTCTGTGTTTCCATCCGGAGCGGCCGCCCGCGCCGTTTTCCTGCCCTCTGATCCCCAGGACCTGGAAGCCCGCCGGCGCGCTCTTTTCCAGGATCCGGCAGTGTTCTTTCCATTTCTTATCCGCTTTGCGGATCAGCTCCTGCGCCTCCTGCACCGTACACCGGACAAATATCACCTTCTGTCCCGGACGCAGCTGCGCAAAGAGCGGTATGTCGACGTTGATGAGAGACGCTATTTTGGCGTATCCGCCGGTGGTCTGCCTGTCGGCCATCATCACGATGGGCTGGCCTTCCCCCGAGATCTGGATACTTCCGTTGACGATTCCGTCCGAGAGGATGTCGTAGCCGCCCTTGGCCTCGACCTGGGGTCCTTTCAGCCGGTAGCCCATGCGGTCGCTGTGCGCGGTGATCACGTAGCTGCTCTCGTAGAACGTCTTAATGCCTTCCGCTGTGAACATGTCCTCCTGGGGTCCCGCGATCACGCGCACCCTGGTTATATCCGGATCGTCCGGCGAGACGAGCCTCCGCGGGGGCACCCAGCGCCAGGAAAGGTCCTTTCTGCCGTTCTCCGGGCTGCGCAGCGCGATCACGTCGCCGGCCATGAGGGCTCTCCCCTTGAATCCGCCGATCCCGCATCGCAGGTTCGTGCTGCGGCTTCCCATCACCATCGGGATGTCCAGGCCGCCGCCGACGGCCAGGGAGCCGTAAATCCCGACTTTTCCCGTCGTGATCTTAATTCTCACTCCCGCCGGCACGTGTACGGCCTTGTTTGCGGGGTATATTTTGCCGCCCGCGTCGATTCCGAAGTCTCCTCCGCACACGGCGATATTTACTGTTTCGTCAAAATACAGCTCGGGCCCGATCAGGCAGAATTCCACCACCGCGTCCGAGTCATGATTTCCGACCAGCACGTTGGCCATTCTGGACGCGACTCTGTCCATAAAGCCGCTGGGCGCGAATCCGCTGTTCTGGTAGCCCAGCCTTCCCTTGTCCTGAATAGTCGTGCGGGGGCCGGGATTGATCACATGCATTGCCATACCGGTCACCCCTCCCTGATCCACTGATACTCATATGTTCCGTCTTCGACCTGCTTCCGGATCGCATGAAACTCCTGCTCCGTGATCGGAACAAAGCGGATAAATTCACCCGCTTCATAGAGAATCGGTTTTTCTCTGTTTTGATCGTAGAGCTCCAGCGGCGTTCTGCCGATGATCTGCCAGCCGCCCGGCGAGACCAGGGGATAGATCCCCGTCTGGTCGCCCGCGATGCCGACCGATCCCTTTTCCAGGCGCTCTCTGGGATTTTTCAGGCGCGGCGTACTGATCGAGCGGTCCATGCCGCCCAGATAAACGAAGCCCGGCATGAAGCCCAGCATATAGATCAGATAATCCACGCTGCTGTGCCTTCTGATCACTTCCTCACCGGTCAGGCCCGCGTGCTCGCAGACGTTCTCGAGGTCAGGCCCGAACTCTCCGCCGTAGCAGACAGGGATCACGATCGTCTTTTTCTTCATCTGGCCGCTGCCGAGATCCATCTGCGCCAGTTCTGTCCGAATCCTGGCTTCGAGCTCATCATAGCCGATCATGGCAGGGCGGTAATGCACCATGAGCGTGGCATAGGTCTGCACGTACTCATTGACGCCTTTGATTTTTTTCTTTGTGAGATATTTTCTGGCAGTTCTCACAATCCTGCTTGTCTCGGGGTCGATCTCGTTTCCGAAGATGATCGTCAAAGCGCTGTCCCCGACGGGGAGTATTTTGTAATCCATGTATTGTCCCTTTGAACTATATATGACCCGTAGCAGGAGGCCGCGGGTCATAAAATCAACGTAATTATTCAGGACCCGGTCATCGGGTCGCTGCTTTTCCTGCTCATGCTCAGCCGCTGATCAGCTTCTGCAGTCCTGTGATAAACGCGCGCATATTTCTGGCGGCGATAAAGATGAAGATCGCAATAACGATCACAACGAGCACGTTGAACCATGTCTTGTTCTTGTATTCCTTCATGATCGCCGAGTCATTGGCTACGATCAGAAGAAGAATACCGGTGATGGGAAGAAGCAGCGCGTTGGCAGCCTGTGCGAACAGGATGATCTGCGTAGGGCTTGCTCCCAGTGTGCAGGTCGCGAAAATACCAAAGCACAGAACGATGATCCAGAAAACTTTAAATCTGTTTTCCTTCATATCTTCGCCCCAGCCCAGGATACCGGAGCTGGCAAAGGCCGCTGCCAGAGGAGCTGTGAGCGTACTTGTGATGCCGGCCGCGAACAGGCCGATGCCGAAGATCACGGTCGCCCAGCTGCCCAGAAGGGGCGTCAGGGCTTTCGCCATATCGGAGCCGGAAGCGATCTCGCCGCCTGTCGCGTGGATCGTCGCTGCCGCGCATACGATGATCGCCATGGAGATGACGCCGCCCAGGCCGATGGAGATAACGGAGTCAAAACGCGAATTGGCGAGCGCATCCTCTTTATCCTTTGTTTTGCCCCACTTGGTGGAGGCGGAAGACGCGTGCAGATAAATATTGTAAGGAACGACCGTCGTACCCATCAGAGCCGCTACCGTCATCCAGTCGCCGCCGTCCGGGACTTTGAATCCGAAGAGACCTGCGAAAACAGCCCCCCAATCGGGCTTGGCCGCGAACGCGCAGATCAGGAAGATCACACCCATCAGCACGACCAGTGCCGTCAGGAAATTCTCCACGCGCTGATAACTTCCGGAGAAGAGGAGCGCGAACGCGATCACTCCGAGGATCAGTGCAAGGACGATCTTTGCCGTCCCGTTGTCGGTCGCGGGGACAGCCGCCTGAATACCCAGGATCGAACCGGTAAGGTTTCCTGTCTCATAAGCGATGTTGCCGATGAATACGGCCGCGATCACCAGGATCGAGATCAGTACTCTTGCGCCTGTACTTGTAAATTTTACTCTTAGCGCCTCGCCGAGTCCCATACCGGATACGATACCGAGACGGGCCGCCATGGACTGCATAATGATGACTGAAATAACAGATAGAAGCATTGCCCATAGAAGTGTGTAACCAGCAGTTGCGCCCGATATGGAACAGGAAGTGACCGTTCCGGGACCGATGAACGCGGCTGCTACCAGTGCGCCGGGTCCCACGTTTTTGATACGTTTGGCTAGATTGTTCATTTCACCCTCCTTTTGTGCTTTATTGATTTACAATTTTAATACACTAAAGGATGTTTCGTCAATATTTTTAACTCTGCTGTCATACAGTCCTTGCTTTCACGGCCTGCCCCCCAAAAGGAACAAGGCGGGAAAATCACCATTCACTCCGAAAGGACAGATGGCGCGCTGTTCATCCGGGTATCTGATACAGGAGTCGGTATGGACTCTGAAACGCTGAAAGGTCTGAAGGATAAGCTCGCGGGAGCGCCTTCTGATGTCCACGTCGGGATAGGAATAGGAAATCTGTATCAGAGACTGACTTCGCTTTACGGAGAGGATTCCCTGCAGATCAGCAGCGAAGCCGGCGAAGGAACGCAGATCACAGTCACGATTCCCTTAACGCAAGGAGAAGAACACGATGCTGAAAATATTGATCGCTGACGATGAGGTGATCGAGCGCCTCGTTTTGGAAAAGAAACCTTACTCTTCTGAAATCCGCGCAAAGCACATTTTCTGCTCTTCCCGCTATTTTCCTGCCTTATGGAGCTGATCGGTCATAAAATCGAACAGCTCTTTTTTCTTTGCGTCTGATTCGAATACCCTGTTCGGAATCAGGTATGCATGAACCTGATCCGGGACCACTACCAGCATCGATTTACGGTTTATTGCCATCCCGCCGCCCTTTTCGTCCGGCACGAATGACTTCCACGCAATTCTCTGCAGGTGCTTCTGTACCTTGATCTCCATACCGGTCTCGTCAAAAGAGAGCGTTGTGTCCACCTGCAGCGCCTGAGCGTCTCGGATTGAGATGAGATAAATATACAGCGGCTGGAAGAGTGGAAAAACAAGAAGGAAA
The DNA here is from genome assembly GCA_002395235.1 of Lachnospiraceae bacterium UBA4260. GTDB lineage: Bacteria > Bacillota > Clostridia > Lachnospirales > Lachnospiraceae > CAG-791. The sequence goes on from DGWK01000032.1 coordinate 221,785, forward strand.
ATGACCATGAGAGCTTTTCCAAGGCCATTGGTCGCATTCCACTTGGCAATGATCAGCGCCAGGATCGACAGTGTAAAGACGATACTGACCAGAGCAGTCCAGTTTCGATAGTAGTTCTCCATCCGGAATTTCCAATAATCTCCGGGCGTATTTCTATATGTATATTCGTATCTCATGAGAAGCCTCCTGCATTTCTTTCGTTCGATTCTCAATTATAAAAAAGGACCGCCGCAAAAGCAACGGTCCTTCGATCTTTTGACTGATTTATGATCCGGCTCAGGTTCCGAGCAGCCACGGGATGCACATCGTGATCGCAGGAGTAAATTTTTGTTCTCGGAAACCGGTAGAAGAATCGGGTTAAGACATAAAAAGAACTGTGGAACAGGAAACCTCCCCTGTTCCACAGTGATAATAAAATCAGATATGATTAGATTTAAAACTCATGAATCGAGCTGACTCGACGCAGGCTGCCTGTAAATCAAACCACAGGACTGATCAGCGTCCTCCCGCATAGCCGAAGATCCACGGCACACAAAGGCTGATCGCCGGAATGAAGGTGATCAGAAGCAGTGCGATGATCATGAACAGATAGAAAGGCAGCTGCGCCTTGACGATCTTCTCCATGGGTCTCTTGGCGATTGCCGAGCCGATGAAAAGAACCGATCCGACGGGCGGTGTCAGAAGACCGATACCGCAGTTGAGGATCAGCATGATACCGAACTGGATCGGGTCGATACCGACAGAAGTTGCTACCGGCAGAAGGATAGGAGTCGCGATCAGGATGATCGGCGCCATATCCATGATCATGCCCAGCAGCAGCAGGATCAGGTTCAGCAGGAGCGCAATGATGTACGGGTTGTTGGAGACGCCGCGGATCGCGTTCGCTGCAAGATCCGGAACGTGCAGTCTTGTCAGGCAGAAGCCGAATACACTGGAGGTGGAGATCAGGATCAGCACGATGGAAAGTGTATCAATACACTGGTCCAGCGCAAACCATACATCCTTCCAGGTCAGGCCCTTGTAAATGTAGACACTGACGATGAGGGAGTAAATAACTGCAATAGCTGCGGACTCTGTCGCGGTGAAGACGCCCATGACGACGCCGACGACAACGATCAGGATCGCCAGCAGCGCCCAGATCGAAACCTTGAGCTGTCCGAGGAATTTACTGATGCTGAACGGATCTCCCTTCGGATATCCTCTCTTCTTGGAGATGATATAGGAACCTACCATCAGAGATCCCGCAAGAACAGCGCCCGGAAGGTAACCTGCAAGGAACAGGGAGCCTACAGAAATACCGCCCGCGGTCGTGGCGTAAATGACCATGTTGTGGGACGGAGGGACCAGCATTCCTTCTACGGAAGAAGATATGGTGACAGCGGTCGAGAAGTCGATGTCATATCCTCTGTCTACCATCATAGGGATCTCGAGAGATCCGAGGGATGCAGTATCCGCAGAGGCGGAACCGGAAATGCCGCCGAAGAAATAGGATGCCAGAATATTGACCATTGCCAAGCCGCCGGTCATCCAGCCGACGCAAGTGTCAGCCAGATCCAGCAGTTTCTCGGAAATACCGCCCGATCCCATCAAAACGCCCATGGTGATGAAGAAAGGCACCGCCATCAGCGAGAAGGAGCTGATGCCCTTGACCATCTGCATGCAGACAGTGGTAAGCGGAAGGCCCTGGTAAAGCAGGCAAAAGATCGATGAGATCGCGACCGCGTAGGCAATCGGGAAGCGGAGGAAGATCATCACAAAGAAAGAGATCATAAGGACAGCAATTGCCGCAATATTATATGTCATTTCTTTTCCTCCTTTCCGCTTTCTTCTTCATCGACAAAAAACAGTTTGATGTGCTCATAGAGCGCTTCCAGCTGGAATATGATCATAGCGATACCTGCCAGCGGAACCGGGAAGTACTGCCAGAACTTGGACAGGCTCGGCATACTTGTATAATAGCCCTTGGAGCCGATCTCAATTGCGTATTGCATACCGACAATGAGCATGACAAGTGCAAGTCCCAATACCGCAAGGTCTGAGATCACATCCAGAACCTTGATCACGTTTTTCGGAAGGTACATATCAAAGGATGTCATACGGATATGAGCATTCCTACGGATTGCCAGTGCGGCGGACAGAACCGCCATATAAGCCATCAGCGTAAGAATGACTTCCTCGCCCCATGTCGGAGCGGGGATCGCATGAATATAACGAGCCAGAACTACCCAGCAGGTGATCAGGATGTCCGCGACCAGGAATAGTTTGCAGAGCACGAGAAACACCTTGTAGAGTACTTCATAAGCCGGCTCGATCTTTTCAAGTTGTTTTAAAAAGCCAGGCATAATAATTTTCTCCTTATGAAAGCGGAAGCCTCTGTCTAAAACCTAGGCTTCCGCATACAGGGTTTTTAATCGTTGTTATTTTTTGACTAAATGTCAGTCCTCAGAACCGGGATCACTCAGCCATGTCAACGATGGTCTGATAAAATGCCTTCAGTTCATCAGTGCTCAGCTGCGCATCGATGAGGGGCTGAACCTTCTCCTGCCAGGGAGTCTTATCATCAACAGGGATGATGTTGACGCCGGCTTCTTTGAGCTTCTCGAAGGTGTCCTTCTCGCCCTGCTCGGAGATTTCACGGCAATACTGCTCTGCGATCTTGCCCGCTTCATTGATAGCTTCCTGCTGTGCAGGTGTCAGGCTGTCATAGGAAGCGTCTGTCATGACGATCTGGGTAGCACCGAGTGTATGCTCATCCAGTGTCAGGTTCTTGGCAACTTCATAGAAAGCATTGGAGTAGTAGTTGTTGACCGGGTTCTCTGCGCCGTCGATGGTGCCGTTCTGGATGGAAGTATAAACTTCGTTGTAAGCAACCGGAGAAGATGTAGCGCCGAGAGCTTCGATCATGCCGACCATGATGGGGTCAGAGGAAGATCTGATCTTCATGCCCTTCATATCGTCGGGAGTTGTGATCGGCTTGCTTTCGGAAGTGAAGAAGCTGCGGAATCCCTCTTCGCCGTAGCAGATCGCGCGAAGGCCCTTGCCTGCGTCGTGAAGTTCTGCCAGATAAGCCTGTCCGGACTCAGAATCAACCCATTTCCAATAGTGATCTCTGCTTACGAACACGAAAGGAAGAGAAAGAACTACGGAATTGCCGACGCCGTACTGGTTCAGAGTATTGATGGATGTACGTGTAATATCCACGGTGCCGCTGTTACCGACCATCTGGTCGAGAACGTCAACTTCGTTTCCGAGAACGCCTGCGCCTTGCAGGTCGATCGTGATGGAACCGCCGGAAAGTCTGTGGACCTCGTCCGCAAACTTCTGGCAGAACTGGCCGGAAATAGTGGTATCGATCGGGTTAACTTCTGCCATAACGAGTGTTACAGCCGGATCTGCTGCTGCCGCTGCATCAGCATCAACTTCTGCTCCGCCCTCTTCTGCCGCTGCAGCGTCACCGCCTGATGTCTGTGCAGAGGATCCGCCGGAAAGACCGCATCCGGCAAGTACAGTCACAGCCATGACCGATGCCATAATTACACTGATCAATTTCTTTTTCATAATTACCTCCATAAAAATCGATATGTTTTTTATTATTATTATTGCGTTCTAAGAAAAAAATTTCTTAATCAGAAATTATGGTACAATAAACATAGCTCTGACCGCCATGACAAACGCACAGATACCCGGGAGGGCGGCGAACCCGAAACTGAACATAATGGAGGTAAATATGATCTACGGAAATGTTCACAATGAATTCTTTGATCAGCAGGCAGCGCTTCTTCCCGCACCGCTGTGCGCCGCTCTGCATTTTCTGAAAGACACGAATCTGGCGGGTCATGAACCCGGGCGCTTTGATATCGAGCTGAACGGGGTCCCGATGATCCTGCAGGTACTCGATCTCGAGACTTCACCGAGAGAAGCGCTGCGGCCCGAAATCCACAGAAAGTACATCGATGTGCAGTTCCTCGCTGCAGGCGGACCGGAAGACGCCGGGTACTACAATGACGACGGAGCCGGAAATGTCGACGAAGATCTGCTCGGGACAGCGCGGGACATCCTTTTCTATAAAAACCGCCCGGCTTCTGAAAGAGAGGGGCGAATCGCACTGGAAGTGGGTACTTACGCGGTCTATCTCCCTTGGGATGTGCACATTCCCGCCATTATGTCCGGCGGTACCCCCGTCCCGATCCGCAAGATCGTGCTGAAAGTCCCTATGGCCGCATGCCTGCCTGAAGGCATGTGGGATTGGAAGTAATTCAGGACCCGCAAAGTCAACCCTGCGCCGCGTGCGGGTTGCCCGCGAGGCAACGCCCTCCTTTCCCCACGCGCGTGCATTAAATAACACAGTGGGGGATCCACTCCCGACGCTGTACAAGGTTTATTACAAACCTGCCGCCTGCAGAGGCGGGAGACTCCCGATCTGTGTTAACTGTAAAGAGCGGAAGACCATCACTCGCCTGTGTTGATCTTCCGCCCTTTTGATTTTTCTGCACTCTGTCCCAATCTGTGATAAACTGTTCTTTAAGTAAACAGCAGGAGGGAACTGATATGTCAGGTACTTTTAGTTTTTTAGTCTGTATCCTTGCTTTTCTCGTCGGCATACTGATCGGTGAAAAATACCGCAAGTGGAAAAAAGGGCGTGAAGAAAAAAACTCCACCCCCAATAAGACAAATACCCGAACCTTTAGCGGAACCGGGTCCGCCGGAAAGGACTCGGACGCCGAGCCGCCAGCAAAATGACTCGGGGCGAAATCAGGCACGCATGAAGTAATCATCGCATAAGCATTCTATTACATTCCTGTCTTGTACCCGTCAGTCCCCCTCAATCTCCAGCAGAAAATGGTAGTCCGCATCTTCAAGGCTTTCCCGAGCCGCCTCCATATTTGCGGAAATGCGCACTTTCTCAAGATTTTGCAGTTCCAAAAGAGGCGTCAGATCCGTAATCCTCTCGTTCCAAGGTATATCAAGTTCAGAAAGTTCCGGATGACTTCGGACAAACTCCGCGAACAGCGCGTCGGCGTCCTCCGCCGCAGATTCTTCACTGAAGCCGCCGACAGCCTCGAAACACCGGATCTCTTTCCCCTCCAGAACGGAAACATAGCGCACCGGATCGGCGTTTCCCATCATAAGCCTGCTGAAGGCCGGTACGGCAGAGAGCGGCGAGAAATCCTCAATGTGATGCCCGCTTACGGCAAACTCAAATCCTCCGTTTTCCTTGACTGCCGTCGAATAATCAACCTCAGCAAGCGGCGACAGGTCGCTCACCCCAGTGTCCGAAATATCCAATCTGCACAGCTGCGTCAGGTTCTGTACTCCCTGAATACTCTCAATATTAGGGCCGTTAAGCCAGAGACTGTGCAGGTTCTGCAATGCGAAAACCGGAGATATATCGGACAGATTGTCACAGAATGCAAGTCCCAGATCGTGCAGCTCGCGCAGGTTCTGGATTCCGTCAACGCTCTCCAGGGGCTGATCCCAAAGGTTCAGGAAACGCAGGCCGGTGAGCTTTTCGAAATAGTCCATGCTCTCCACAACTCCGCTGCCCCGCGCGACCTTTCTTTCTTCTCCGGTGTTAAAATTGTGGACCGACAGTTCCGGACGATCGCTGTCTCCCCAGTTTTTCCATATTCCTTCATCCTCATCCGGATCAAACAGGACGTCTCCGGCAAGGGAGAAGCGTTCAACTCTCCGCAGCAGCGCATCAGGCAGAGTCTCCAGCTCGTCCAGACTCAGAAGGGTGAGTCCGGAGTTGTCAATTTCCCAGCCGCCTTGCGGATACTCTATACGGTACTCCTTGAAATTCCCCGCGTTGACCAGGTCTTTCGCCTGCTCCTCAAGTTCCGGGGAAACGATAATGTAGGCACCGTGAAACCTCTCCAGCGGCTTGAGGCTCTGAAGGTCCTCCAGTCCCACAAACTTGAAGCTGACAGGCTCGGAATTATCCATCTCATCCAGGAAATCCAGATTTTCTATACCGGCGACACTGTCCAGCAGGAATGTACTTGTCCGGAAGTTTCCCTCGTCAGGCAGCGCGTATCCGCCGGTTATATCCAGAGAGTTCAGTTTCATCCCTTCTATCGCGCTCCAGTCGGTCAGTCGCGGACAATTGAAGATTTTCAGGATCCCGCCGTCTTTTCCAAAGCCGTCCGGGCTGTCCAGCCCCTCCAGGGATCGGAGCGTCTGGCAGTTGGATAAGGTAAGGCTCGGTACCGCCCACCCCTCCGGAACCGATGTCAGGTCCGTGATCCCGCAGCGGTCCAGTGTGAGTTCCTGCGTGGGCTGCGGCAGTGCGGAGAGATCCACCTGATCCAGATTCCCCAGAGTCAGGTAGTTGATCCTGCTGTCCGCAAGAGCGGCATAGATCGCTCCCGCATCTGCGGGATTATCCGGATACAGCGTAAGCCTGCCGATCATCCCGAATGCGCCCAGGCCGCTGTAGTCGCCGACGCTCCCGCCGAGGTCCAGTGACGAAAGATTCATGCGCCCCTGCGCGATCTGCGGCAAAAAATCGAGACCGGGCAGAGCAATGCCGCTCAGGCTTATGTTCTCCAGATTTGTGAGATTTCCGATAAAAGACGCATCCTGCAGCCTGTTCTCGTAATCTGCGCCGATCGAAAGACGTTTTAAGTTCCTGCACTCTCCTATGGGGCCGTAATCCCCTACCATAAAACACTCTGAGATATTCAGTGTGGTGAGCCCTGACAAGGACCCCACTGCAGAAATGTCTCTGAGCTGCCTCATACTGCTCAGCCGCAGCTCGGAGATCCCGCTTTTCCCCTGAAGAAAAGACAGGTCCGCGGCCGCTGTCCCGGATATAACGACGTGGGTAAGCCGTTCGCAGCCGGCAAGGCCGGACAGGTCGGCACCGTTATTATCACCCCCGGCATCAAGGACAAAGTCCGTGAGCTTCGGCGGTGCAAAGGAAGCGAAATCCGCAGTTCTGCCGGGCAGCAGCGTCAGATTCGCCAGCTGCAGTTTCGGACAGTCTCCAAGCACGGAATAGTCGGCGTCGCAGCGCAGATACACTTCCTTTACCCCTGACTGCGCGATCCATGAGAGATCCCCCGGCTCACAGTCCCTGGCATAGATCTTGCTCAGCATTTCACTGCCGCTCAGATCAGGCGCGTCTGTCACCCTGACGTTTACCATATGAATCTCTTCCAGGCGGGGCATCATAGAGAGGAAACGAAGATCATAGGAAGTCATTGCAACTTCCGATCCGTCTTCATTCCAGAACCAGCGCCCGTCTCCCTCCCCGGAATCATTCGCGAGCGAATAGGCAAGGTCAGCCGCTCCGTCTCCCATCCGCTTGAAACTGTTGAACTCGTCATTATTGTAGTATTTGAAATGCTCGCCGATGACCGCGACACACTTGATCTGGGCCAGTTCTTCCGCCGTCAGACCCGCCGGGATCGGATAAGCGATCTCCTTTGTCTCTTCAGCTGCCTGCTCTGTCTCCTGCGGCTTACTGCCTTGCATGCCGCGCACGACCATGAAGACAACCAGCGCCAGCAGGACCACTCCCCCTGCTATGAGCGCAACAGGAAGCGTGCTCTTTTTTGCCGGAAGCGCGTCGATAATGCGGTCCGCCACGAGGTCCGCGTCCCGTCCGTCCACCGATATGATATTCCGCGCATAGATCGCGTTTCTGATATCCTCCGGGATTGGCGCTTTATCCAACTGCAAAAGAAGCACCTTATCCCCGCCTTTGCCAACCGCGCCGAGAAGAGCGTCCGTCAGCGCCTTGTCCGCAAAGAAGTTTTCAGAAAGAGCTGCCAGAAGAGTCTCCTCTCCTTCCGGGTTTCCCTCAGAGACTTTGATCCCCTTGGCGCTGAGCGCCTCGAGTAAGGGGGCCATCACAGCCTTGTCCGCCTGTGCGAGCAGAAGATTCACAGATTGTCCATTCATAACTACCCTCCTGTCATTCCACCAATACTACAGAAAATCCTGCCTCTGTTCCCCATGACACCGGCAGCATATCCCTGCTGACAGTCACCTCCTTCAGACGCGCGAAGTCGTCCAGAGACGTCAGGTCTCTCACGCCGGTGTGCTCTAAATGCAGCGTTTCCAGGCTCGGAAGATCTTCCAGCGGCGCTATGTCCTCCACGGTGCTCCCCGAAAGGCTCAGCTCTTTTAAGAGCACATGTGAATTCAGATCAGAAATATCCTTCAGAGGCTGGCATAAGAGCCACAGTTTCTCCAGCCGCACCGCGTAAGTGAGCGGTGTGAGGTCGGAGACGGTCCCCCTGATCACCGGTGCGCCGTTCACCCTGCAGACGCCGTCTTCGTCAAAAGATACCCCGTCCGCATTCTTTAACACCATATTGCCGCAGATGTACAGCTGATCCAGGTCTGCCATCTGCCCCCGCGTGATATCCCCTTCGCTTATGCCGAGTGCGGACCTGACCGCGCGCTCCTGGTCCGTGTCCGGAAATGTCACTGCAAAATACTTCTCTGCTTCCCCCAGGTCCACAACTTCCGGAACTGCAGTCTCCTCTTCCGGCTCCGCCGCTTCCGTCTCAGCCTCCGCTTTACTCGAAGAAGGCGCGGCCGGATTCCACAGCCCGCTTCTGAGCGCGCCGAGCGCTCCCGCTGACAGAAGGAAAAACAGCAGCGACGCTATAAGCCCCAGTGTGCTCCAAGGTATATTCTCCGTCCGTGAGCGGTGAAAGCGGCGGGTGACAAAACCGGACTTCAGGATGGCTTCCGCTCTCGCCTCCGGGCTCTCTGCGGCAGGGATCTCTTTATTTCCCGCAAGGATATCCTTCCATTTTTCATCCCGCCGCGCGTCTTCCAGACGCACCACCATACAGGGCTTTTTCATCCGATGCGCTGTACTCATCTCGCTGTAGCAGTTGGGAGATTCCAGCGCCCGCTCCGACTCAAAGAAGAGAACTCCGGCGCAGTCTTGCATATGCCTCGCAATATTGGCGGGCCAGTCGCTTCCGGCCGGGATTCCCTCATCGTACCAGAGGCGCCACCCCTTCTCGTGGAGGATCCGGATCGTACTCACAACCTCCTCCGACTGCTTGTGCGCATAGCTGATAAACAGATAGGGGCGGGTTCCTTCGTAAGGTTTAAAAAATCTGCTCATTTGCCGCCTCCCGTAAGAACAATCCTATATTCGCCCTCGGGCAGAGGCGCCCCGTCCAGCAGAGCCTGCTGAGGAATCCGGATCTCCTCAAGGGACGGCAAAAGGGCAAGGTCCTCCCAGCTCTCCGGCATCCCGGAGAGGTCGACCGACTTCAGGTTTTGTGCAAATTCCTGTGTGATGGCTCCTCCCCCTGCCGCCTCTCTCACGGCAGATGAAAGGACCGGGTCGCGCAGCTCCACTTCATCCGCGACCTGAACAGCTTCCGAAAAGCGCTCTCTGACGCCCGCAAAGAAAAGCACCGACAGGACCACGGCCAGCACACAGAACATAAGTGACAGTCTCGGAAGGACACTGACCTTCCTGACCTTTACCGGCTCTCCCAGAAGCTCCAGAGAAAAGCCCTCCGAGTGGAAAATGGCGTCTTCGAGCTCCTCTGTGCTCCTGATCCTGTAAAGAGCAATCTGTGGGACTGACTCCCTCAGGCCCATCGCCAGAACCCGGTCTTTGCCGTCCGGATCAAGACAAACGATCGGGCTGTCAGAGCTCTGGTTTACAAGAACGCTGCTCTTCGTGTTCGGATCCCCGCAGGCTTCGTCTGAAAGGTACACAAGCGTCAGCGCAGCGCCCTTGCAGCGCGCCTGCCGCCTTAAGACCTCCTTCGGTCCATCCGCTGTGCCGCATCTGTACCATACTCTGCACCCACGCTCGTAAAGAAGCCGCAGGTATTTCAGCACTTTTCTCGAATCCGCTTCTGCAAAGGCAAAATATATATAGGGAGCATTTCCCTCATAGGGAGGGAACTCTCTGAAAATGTCTCTCATGTCTGTATTCCTGTGGATCAGGTGAACGCTGCCTACATATATAATACCCTCTTTATAGTGTGAAATATAGTGTGTTATATGCTTAAATATCGTTACTCCATACCGTTCAGGCAGGGAGGCGCCGGTCCCCGCGCCACTGGACAAACTACAGGGAAAACTGCTATATTTCACTTAACAAGAACAAATGATGAAGCCGCGCCTTGTGCGGCTTCCAAAGATGCGAACCTCGTTCTGCGAGCATCTTTTTCATTCTTCACAGAAAGGACTCTGCACAATGGATACCAGCAAGAAAAACACCAGCATAATTATCCTATCCATAATACTTGTGGTTGCGATCATCGCCGCCGCGTTTATTTTCTCCAGAAAGAAGGAAACCACCGCGGAACCCGCCGCCGATAACACTGCGGACCTCACCACCTACTGGACGCCCGATTCACCCGTGGCCCAGAGCCTGCGCGACTACGTATCCAAGGTGACGGATCCCGCAGACACCGCCAACTTCATCCCCGTAAAGGACCGCATCGCCGTGTTCGACATGGACGGCACGCTCACCTGCGAGACTTACTATACCTATTACGACACCATGATGTTCATCGAATTCTGCCTGAACGACCATCCGGAGCGGGTCTCCGATGAGTTAAAGGAAGTCGCTGCCGCCATCAAGCCCGGATACCTGGCCGATGAGAGCCTTGCGCGTAATTTTGCCAAAGCCTACGCCGGCATGACAATGGAGGAATTCTACAATTACGCGGTCGAGTTCGGCAAAAAGCCGACAGCAAGCTTCGAAAATATGCGCTACATCGACAACTGCTACCTCCCGATGGCGGAGCTCGTGCAGTACCTCTATGAGAACGACTTCACGATTTACGTGATCAGCGGCACGGAGCGCACAACCACCCGCGCTATCGTGGCGAACTCACCGATTAAAGATTATGTCACTCCGAACCATGTCATCGGAACGGACTTCGAAGTCAAACAGAAGGGTCATGAGACCGAATCCTCGAACATGAATTTCAAATATGCAAACGGCGACGAACTTGTCCTCACCGGCGGCTTCATCCAGAAGAACCTTAACGCCAACAAGTCCATCTACATCGAGCGGGAAATCGGCCAGCGCCCCGTGCTTGCCTTCGGCAACAGCGGCAGCGACACCAGCATGATGAACTACACCATCGACAGCCGGAACCCGTATCCCGCGCAGGCGTACATGGTCGTCGCCGATGACAACGTCAGAGAGTGGGGCAAACAGAACTGGGAAGAAAAGTCCGCGGACTATGAGTCAAAAGGCTACATCCCCATCTCCATGAAAAACGACTTTGCCCAGATCTATGAAGAAGGCATCGTACCCGCTGCAGAGCAGTACAAGGAGCCTGTCCTGCCTGCCGCAGACAGCACAGAGAGCGCACCTGCCGACACGGAAAACGTACCTGCTGACACAGAAAATGCACCTGCCGACACGGAAAACGCACCCGAAGATACTGAAGAAGAGCTGCAGCCTGCGGCATAACCGAAAGGACATATAACAGAAAGAGGAAAACTCAGGGGTTCTTTATAACGGGATATCAATATGACGAAAAAAGAAACTATAATTGTACTCTTCTCCATAACTCTGTGTTGGTCATCCTCCTATATTTTTATAAAGGATCTCTCCTCCGCTTTTTCTGCTTACGCCTACCTGACACTGACCTCCGGATTCGCCGGAATCGGCCTCGCCATCGCCTTCCGAAACCTTTTCCGGAAACTCGACAGAAAGACCTTCCTCTACGGCTCGATCCTCGCGTTTCTGATTGCGGGCAATATTATCTTTGAAAAGCTGGCCCTGGACAATCTGCCCGCCTCAGCCGTGAGCGCGATCGCGTCCATGAACATCGTGATCGTGCCCCTCATCATGATCTGCAGACGCCGCTTTCCGAGCAGAAACAACGTTGCCGGAATCGCCATCATCCTGCTGGGTCTGGCCGTCTCGGGACATCTGCACATGCAGGGCGGCGCGCTCATAGGCATCATTTATGTCCTTTTGAGCTGCCTGATGATGTCGCTCTACACAGTATTCGCCGCCGACTATACCAAAGAAGCGGATCCTCTCCTTCTTACAACGCTCCAGCTCTGCGTGACTGCCGTAATCGGACTGATCCTGTGGGTAGTCACGGACCCCGGTTCCATCACGACGAGTTTGATTTCGGAAATACTGTCATCCTGGGATTTTTTGCCAATTTCCTTGCCGCCTACCTGCCCTATAAACTGTGGCGAGCTGCCGCGGGAAATACGCTCAACGCACACAGTACAAAACATCTGCTGATCTACATCTGGGCCGCCCTGCTCAGCAGTCTGGCCACGGGCGCCTTCCTCAGCTACGGCCTGGAAATATTCTTCGGATCCTGGTATGAGACGCTTGGACACGGCATTTTCTACAACAACTTTCTCTTCTCTTTGATGTTCGGGCTCCCCTCTTTCATCGTTCTTACATCGGACGGGTCGCATTTGGGAAAACTGGCTACGGCTTATCACCCCCGCTGCGGCCTGAGGGTCCTTGAAGGCCTGCAGCCCTTCGCTCTGAAACTCTATGCATTGGAAACCTTTCTCCTGTCAGTCATAATGCTCGGTTTCCATTACGGCATCCACTGGAACAGCGGGATCCCCGGCCGCGTTCTGTGGCTGGTCACCTTTGCCGTCATGGTCCTGTGCTGCCTGATCCCCACGCCTTCCGAGTCTCAGCGGCCGATCTCGTAATCTGATATAAGGGTTTCATATGGACGAGATTTCCTGTTCCATAAGCCGCTGCCACTCCTCAGGGGTGTTGCAGCTCGTACTCTTTCTGACCCCGTCGGTAAGCTCTTCCGCCTTCACGTAGACCACGTCCAGATCACGCAGAAAGTCGCGCATCCGCAGCTTCTCCCGCCGGCCGTCAAGAAGCCTCTGAGTAAGTGCGGGCAGGACCCGCTTGTGATAGATCCCGAGAAGTGTCTGGAGCCGGCCTTCCCCGTCGATGACAAGCACGGCGTCCCGCTGCCGTGAATCGTCCGCCATATAAGTCATGAGTTCCCGCGCCATCTGTGCATCGGCGAAGGGCGTATCCACCGGTGTCACGAAGAGATATTCCTCCCTGCAGATTGTCAGTGCGGCCTCCAGTCCGCCCATGGGACCGCATTCCGGAAACCTGTCGGACACTTTCTTCGCATGGATTGCGGGATAACTCTCGCCGCTTCCGATCGAAAGCCAGACATCCGTGCACGGCGAACCCTCTCCGGACAACGTGCGAAGAAGGCGCACCGCATTCGGCGTGCCTTCTGCTGCCAGCATTGCTTTATCCGTGCCCATGCGGCGGCTTTTTCCGCCGCACAGGATTACTGCACTCATTTTGTATTGGCTATTCATAATCATATTATTTTCTCTCCGATTTTTTCAAATCCCTGTATCAATATTATCATACTCCGGGCGACAATGGTCGGCCGGGGTTTTGCACGCAATTTCGATAACCACTATGGAAATTAGTGCTATACCGTTACTGCGACGAGGAAACCTTCCTGCTCTCGGATCAGGCTCCGTATGCGGCCAATCCCGACAGATATGAGAGGGAGGAAGATTATGCCGCAGTCTTCGGCCAAATGGTGCTTGAAATGAGCGATGCCCTGACAATGGCCTATATCGGAAGGCATGACATGTCGAAAGAAAGGCAGGAGATGCTGGACTTCTTTGAGGAGATCCGAGCGGTCTACCGCGGGATGCTGGAAAAGGAGGACTGGCTTTCCGATGCGACCAGGGAAAAGGCGATCGAGAAACTGAACGGAATGAAGCTGTTCGCGCTCTATCCGGATCACTTTAAGGATTTCACCGGCGTGCAGGCGATCATGGAGCTGGCAAAGACCAAGGAAGGATTTGACTATGACAAGTTCTTCCGCACTTACGCAGAGGCGCATGCTTTCTATTCCAGCTACAAGAGAGACCTGTCCATCCTTGGCGACGACAGTCATCCCCTGGACTATCTGAGAACCAACGTAGTCGTACAGCAGTTCGATGAATTTATGGAGACCTATGATGTAAAGGAAGGCGACGGAATGTATCTGGCGCCGGAAGACAGGATCACGATCTGGTAAGACGCAGGGAAGCCAAGGGGCTGTCGCACGTGCGACAGCCCTCTTTCGCGGCAACGCCGAAATCTGTACGGCTATAAATGCGGTATCCTTCAGCCGGAACCGCAGAAAGACCCCGAGTACCCTTGAAGGAAAACTCGTCCAGGATGCCGACCGGCTGGATACCCTCGGTGCCATCGGCATCGCAAGAACGTTCGCGTACGGTGATGAGCCGCCGTGCCGGGCCCGCGACTCTGCCGCTGATTAGCGGTACTCCACACACAACATCGTCAGGTCATCAAACTGCGGCGCGTCAGCCACAAAAGTCTCGACAGCGTCAAGGACCGCTCTGACCAGTTCCTCAGGTGATCCGTCCTCCCGCCCGCGCAGCGCGTCGATCGTCCGATCCGTCCCGAACTGCACCGTCGAACCATTTGTTGCCTCCGAGAGTCCGTCCGTATAGACGAACAGCTTCGTCCCCGGCTCCATCTGAATCTCATACTCCCTGTACCGGACGCCGTCCATGGCACCGAGCACCAGTCCGTGGCGGTCTTTGAACAGTTCAAAACTCTTCTCCGGCCGCTTCAGGATCGGATACTCATGTCCCGCGTTCGCCGCCGTCAGCCTGCCGGTCGAAACTTCCAAAACTCCCATCCACACTGTCACGAACATCTCCTCCGGATTGCGCGTGCAGAGCTGGTGATTGACGGTCGTGAGGACCTTCGCCGGACTGTATTCGCCCACCGCCGCGTTCCTGATCAGGGCGGACGAAACCATCATGAACAGCGCCGCCGGCACGCCCTTGCCGGACGCGTCCGCGATGACAAGCCCCAGGTGGTCCTCATCCATCATAAAGAAATCATAGAAGTCGCCGCCCACTTCTTTCGCAGGCGTCATCGACGCGTAGACGTGGAATTTCTCTCTTTTGGGGAACTCCTTGGGCAGCGCGCTGAGCTGGATCCTCGTCGCGAGAGACAGCTCGGCCGCGATGCGCTCCTTCTCGAGCGCGAGCGCCCGTCGCTCCTTGGCAATCCTCATGTAATGCACCGCCATTGCCAAAATATAGACCACCGCCACACCGACCGGCGCCCAGAGCGGGTGCGTGACAAGCCCCGCGTTGTACAGGTTAATGGAGCACACAGGCCCCATTGCGGCAAGAAATCCGGCGAGCAGACTGGCTTCCAGCACGCTCATATTCATAAACAGCATCATTGCCGCCGCGCAAAGGACGAACAGCACGACCAGCTGGGGAAGCTGCGACAGCTCTCTTCGGGTATTGTTCTCCAGAAAGCTCTGGATCATATTGGCCTGGATTTCCACACCGAACATCTGCGCGCCCTTGTCGATCGGAGTAAAGTACGCGTCCTGCAGTGCCGTCGCGTAAGGGCCGATCAGGACGATCTTCCCCGCCCAGTAATCCGGGGGAATCTCACCGCGGATCAGGCGCGAGAGCGACACGCCGTCGTAGAAGTCGCCCGGCCTCCCTGTATATGGGATGTAGAAAAAGCGGCCGTCTGCTGAGGCTCCGGCATCATCCGCCTTTTCTAAGGCGCTGCCCGGGTCAGGGGCATCCGCTTTCCCTGAGGCTCCGGCATCATCCGCCGCCTGCGGCTCCCCTTCCTGCTGTTCGAGGAAGAGCCGTGCCACCATCCAGCTCATAGACGGGACGTGTCCGTCCGCGCCATTCATCTCCGGCTCCACATACAGAAGCCCGTGCCGCACGACGCCGTCCACATCGCTCATGGCATTGATATGTCCCTGCACCGTACAGCGCCGAAGCGCCTCATAAGGCTGCTCGAACCCGATCACCGCGTCGGTGTCGTACGACGACACGAGGCCGTTCTCCCATGTGATGCGCTCGCCGAACTCCGCCATACAGGCCGTGACCACGTTCCCCAGTTCTCCGGCGGCTTCCGCCAGCCGCAGATCGGCCTGCCCGCTCGTCTCCCCCGCATACAGAACGTCGATGGCCGTGACGGCAGGCTTTTTGTCCGGGTCCGCTGCCAGCGCTTCCAGCGCGGACGCCATGACATTTCGGTCCCAGGTCTGATAAGGCCCGAGGTCTGTCAGCGCCTCCTCGTCAATGCCGATGATCAGGATATCGGGAGACGTAACGCCCGGCCTCTGGAACAGGGCGTCCTGCATCCAGCGGTCCAGACGCTGCAATACGCCCGCCCCTGCCAAAACAGTGACCACCGCCGCCGCAATCAAAGAATAAATAAGTTGTTTGCCTTTGAACATGGCCTCATCCTATAGTATCTGTTTCTTCGAGAGAAGCCTGCTGCGGTTCCTCTTCCTTAGGTTCTTCCGCCTGCGGTTCCTCTTCCTTAGGTTCTTCCTTCTGTACTTCTTCCTCTGTCGGCACTTCTTCCTCTGCCGGCGCTTCTTCCTCTGCCGGCCAGTCTTCCTCTGTCGGCGCCTCTTCCTCTGCCGGCACTTCTTCCTCTGCCGGCGCCTCTTCCTCTGTCAGCACCTCTTCCTTCTGCGTCGGCTCGGAAACTGCCGGATCTGCGGGAGTGCCTTCATCATCAGCGGCAGTGCCGATGTGACCTGTGGCTTCCACTTCTTTCATCATCATCGAACCGAATAAACCATCCGGTACTTCGTAGGCAGGATCGACCATCGTTCCTTCCTGATCCACCGTATCAATGCTGTAGTTATCGGGATCGCCGGATATAAACTGATGGATCGGCGTGATTGCAAAGCTGTTCCCGTCTTTGATCACTATTTTGCCCACATCGATCTTGTCGCCCCAGTCGAAGCTGATCCGCCACTCATTCTCTCCGGTCGAAACCACTTCATATGCTTCTGCCCAGACATTGTTCACCTGCACCTTCAGACCGTACTCGGAAATGTACACATCGCTCGTGACCGCATATGTGTCGTCTGAAATCAGGACGATCTCCACCGGTTCGATGACGATCAAATTGTCGGTGAAGGTAAACTCATAGTTGTCACTGCTCCCTTCGAGGAACGTTTCCGCCGGTTCAAAAGCATGCGTGCCGGCATCCGAATATCCCGCGCCGGTCAGCCGGACCTTCCCGCCGCCGGGGAGTGAGAATATAAAGGAGTAGGATTTTCCTTCGGGGTCCAGATCCCAGTCATCGGGATCCAGTCCTCCATCCATGCCTTCATAGAACGCCGTGATCCACTCGGGGGAACGGGCGTATCCGTCATATACGAAGGTCGGTTCGGTCTCCACGCCGTCGATCATCTCCTTGGGAAAGTACAGGTTGAACTCGATCGGGAGCTTCTCCACGGTCAAAATACCGACCTCCTCCGAGACAGTATAATTGCCGCTATTCGCGCTGCCCCAGTCGATGGAGTAAGTGTTGTTCTCTGTGCCGGCGTCGGTGATCGTCCCTGTGGCAGTGACACTGACCTGGCTTTCATCCACCTCCGCGAGACCGGAGACGGATGCTTCAGAGCTGGTCAGCGCAGTCCCGTCATAGGTCTTCTCCGCGGAGCCGGTGGTAACGACAAGCTCTGCGGGAGTGATCGTCAGGGTTCCTGTCACGAATTGGAGGTTCGTGAACCGATCGGTCACATCGTTTCCGTCGGCGTCATAGATCACAGCATTCCTCCAGCCGACGATGGGATTTCCGTCATCGTCCAAGGACGTGTACTCTATATCATCAAACTGATTCGACCAGGTCCCGGCGTCAGCAATGGAAACCGCACCTCCGGCGGTGCACTTATAGGATAGGCCTTCCGGCAGGCCTTCAACGGTTACGGCAGGGGCGCTCAGCGCGGTGCCGTCATAGACTTTTTCAGCCGAAGCGGAGGCAAAAGTTATCTCCGTGTCGTTCGGGGTGACTTCCAGGGTCCCCAGGCTCTCGGAGAGCGTATAGTTGCTGCTCTTTGCGCCGCCCCAGTCGATGGAATAGGCGTTGTCCGCAGTTCCAATGTCAGTGATCGTCCCTGTGGCAGTGACAATCACATCCCCTTCATCCGCGCTCACGATTCCGGAGACGGAAGCTTCGGCGCCGGTTAACGGTGTTCCGTCATACATTTTCTCAGCGGAGCCGGTCGTAACTGTGGCGGAAGCTGGATTGACCTTAAGGGTCCCTTTAATCGCGGTGATTTCCGGGAACTGTGCGGTCACATCATTGCCGTCCTCGTTCCATATTTTGAACGATGTAATTGTATTGTCACTCACTCCCGCATCCGTCCGGCTTCCGGAAACAGCGGCAGTGACCGAGAAACCGGAAGGCAGGCCTTCGACAGTAAACGAGCTGTCTGTGAGAGGTGTGCCGTCATAGGTTTTCTCAGCGGACGCGGCCGTCAGGGTCACTTCGTCCACGTTGCTCCGCTCCGTCACCCGGAGGGTTCCGAGGTCCTCTGAGATGCTGTAGTTGCCGCTGTCGGCAGAGCCCCAGCGGATGGAATAGGTGTTCGCGGCGGAACCGACCTGCGTAATGGAACCGGTGGCCGTCACAGTAGCAGTCTCCCCGTTCACGAGCCCTGAGATCGATGCTTCGGAATTGGTCAGAGGGGTGCCGTCGTATTCCTTCTTCGCGGAGCCGGTCGTGACCGTGGCGGAGGCAGGGAGCACCGTCAGCGTGCCAAGGTCTTCCGAGACCTCGTAGTTGCTGCGGTCAGCTGAACCCCAGTCGATCGTATATTCGTTGAGGCTCGTTCCGGCATCCGTCTGCCGGCCGACAGGCGTCACCTTGATCGATTCGTCCACAGCGAGGCTCGCGTAATGGGCTTCCTCGGTTCCCAGCGCCCTGTCGTTGTAATCGGTGATCTCCGTATCGATCGTGATGCTGACGTTTGTAAGGTCCTGCATCAGACAGTCGGAATCGGATTCCGGAATCAAAAGGCCGCCCTGTTCGATCCTTCCGTCACCGGAAGCAGATTCCGGGAGTGCTTCAATGCGCCCACGGATGATCTCAATATCCCATCCCGTGTCCCTGCAGGCCTGCTGCAGCATCGCCTCGTTGTCCGCGTAAAGCCGGAGGAGTTTATCGGGAAGGTCATTTTCCGAGACATTCTCGATCTTCAGTTCAATACTCTGTTCGCCCTCCTGGTCGGAAAGGTAGACTGTCAGCTTCTGACCTGCTCTCAGCTGGATCTCGCGCCTCTCGCCGGTAAGCGGGTTTGCGGCATTCACCCAGATGACGCCGCAGATGCCGTACAGGATCTGGCTGTTGTCTGAAAGGCTGTTGTCTGAAACGCTGCTGTCTGAAACGCCGCCGGCTCTCTCGGTAACAACGTAGGAAGTGTTGCGCCAGGGAATCTCCCGATTGTCGGTGCCCTTATAGAACGTGACATACCCTTCCGGGTCCGTCAGGCTCGTCCCGTCATAGACCTTCTCGGCCGTACCTGTATGGATCGTCAGAGGCGCGGGCACTACCAGAAGTTTCCCGCTCACAGTCTCTATATCGGTAAAATGTTTGGTAACGTCTTCGCCTGCCTCATTGTAGATGGCATAGTTCGAGACGGGGTTGTCGCTCTCTCCGGCTTCCGTGCGGCTGCCTCCGGCACTGGCCTTTACCGAGAAAGCGGAGGGAAGGCCGTCAACCAGGATGTCCGATGTGCGGGTCAGGGGCTGCCCGTCATAATATTTGCTCGCGCTCTGCGCCACAAGAGTGACAGTGCCGTCCCATGTCCAGTCGCCATCTGCTGTATATTGTCCGGGCTGACCGGAAGGAATGATATCATCCGCAACGTCGCAGGCTTCCTTAACGCGGTTTAAGATCGAAGCGTCCTCCGTCACCCGGTCCAGCACAAATCCCTTGAGCTCTTCCTGCGTAATCTCCGAGACGACAGGTTCATGGGTCCCTTCCGCATCCTCGCTGTACTCCGGAACGATCGCTTTTTGGCCGGCGTCGACTGCGAGAGTCTGCTGCTGACCGGCATCGTCGAGGTATGTGATCTCGGTGGATCCTTCCAGGACGCCGACCTGCGAGAGGCGGATGATGCTGCCTTTCTCGGGCGCGAGCCCTGTGAGGTCCACGGACTCCAGGTTCCCGGTGCTCTCGTCCGCGACGGGCTCGCTGGAGATGAACAGGATCGTTCCGCGTATGCCGACGGCGATCGTGGATGTCCGTACGTCCATCGTCTCGCCCGCATCCAATTTATCACTCACATCGAGGAAGATTCTGCCTTCCGTGAGATTCATTGTGAGCGCGCCGTTCCCCTTGGTAAATTCCACGCGGCTCAGGGCGTCCAGCGTGCAGACGCGGCCATCGTCCAGGCCCACGGAAGCAGTGCTGGCTTCGCCGGTCTTCATGGCCTCGCCGCTGCCAAGGCGCGCGTTCTCCATGACAGGCCGCTGTTTTCCCGAAGCGTCCTCAATCTCCACCGTCCCTTTATAATGAAGCAGGCGCATCGTCGTGGACGTATACTCTTCCTCCGCAAGGGCCGTGCGCGGAAACACGCTCATAAGAAGCACCAGGGCGCTCACGCATGCACAGAAATAAGTGAACAGGCAACTACGTTCTTTCATAAAAGAATCCTCCAAAACGCGTTTTGCTACACTTTTATTATATCGTAATTTCGCAACGCACTTCCATCTTTTTTCGTACATCGATGAGGTGTCCCGCTGTGTCCGGCATGTCCGGCACGGAGCCGGCGTGTGAAACGATATGCCTGGCAAGACTGCGCAGAGCCCCCCCTGACGCCACCTCCGCATTTGCGGATGAACCGGAAGAGAAACCGGAAGAAATCTGTAAGACACCAAAGAGCTGGAAGAAATAAAGGAAGCGGTAAAGAGAAAAAGGCAAAATCAAAACCTCGCGACTTTACTTTTGAAGAGGCTGAAGCTCTTCTCAACTATTTTAATTTCCAAAAATCAAATAAAGGAAACCACGCCTTCTATAATCAGTAACATCTTTGCGTTCTCCTGTTCTCTCGATATTCAACATATATCGTATTCAGCGAATCTCCCTTTCTTCGTATAGGATCTCCGCTCCCGTGTTCTCTTCCACAAAGAGAGAAATGTCGTCCATCAGACTGTCTGCCATAGCATTGTGTGGTACTATAGCCGCCACACCAATCACAATAATCTGGTGGACATCCTGCTCATCAATCTCAGCCGACGAAACGTGATACCGGTTCTGCAGCTTTGAAATGAGGCTTGCTGTATTCTTCGCCTTACGAAAAAGGCCCACTGCGTTATTCGCAATAAGCCTTCTATCATTTGAATTGGCACATCTATTACATTATACAAGTTGGGGTGTGGTCCGTTTGTCCGCAGCTGGGGGCGAACGACCTCTGGGGTAGTTTGTACCCTTGGCTCGACCATTCTGCCAGCACTCCCTCTCTTGTTGTTTGCATCCCGATGTGCTACTCTTGTTTATAAGCAAGTCTAATCATTCTCTCAGTCGTTACGGCTGTCTTATGTGGTGTTCTCCACGATTATCCTTGCTATCTAAACTTGATACTGCAGGGAAGACGTGTAGAACCGGCATTGGATATTCCTACTGCCGACTGACTGGATTGTGATTCTGGCTTCCGGCCTCCCTGCCATGCTTTGGGGCAGCTATCTGCTCCGGAAGGGAGGTATAACATCTATGTGTAATGCAAACAAGGAATATAAGGATAGACTCTTCCATTTTCTATTCGGACGAGAGGAGCATAAAGACTGGACGCTCAGCCTCTATAATGCTGTCAGAGGCTCGGACTACATTAATGCCGAAGAAATCCGCATCAATACGATTGACGATGTCCTTTATCTGGGCATGCATAATGATATATCGTTTCTGATCGTAGGAGAATTGAACCTGTTTGAACAGCAGTCATCCTTTAATCCGAATATGCCACTTCGCATGCTCCAGTACACAGCCAAACTGTACTCAAAACTTGTGAAGCAAAATCATATGAACTATTATGGTTCCCGTCTGCTTGAGCTTCCCGTTCCCAAGCTTGTGGTTTTCTATAACGGGAGCACGGACAAGCCCGATGAGATGACCCTGAATCTGAGGGATTCATTTCCTGCTGATGCAGATCCGGATATTGATGTTCGCGTCAGAATGATCAACATCAATCCGGACCACAGCGCAGCACTCCTTGAGGCATGCCGGCCGCTCAGAGAATACAGCTGGGTCATTGGCAAAATCCGTGAATATAATTCTGAAATGTCCCTTGTGGATGCGATCAGCAAGACGATTGATGAGATACCGGAAGACTTCCTTATATGTGACCTTCTTAAGGCACACAAAGCGGAGGTAAGTGAAATGCTGGAGACTGAATATAATCAGGAGGAAGTTTTAAAAATCGTTGCCGAAGACGCCGAGAGACGCGGTGAAAAAAAGCTTTCTGAATTAATAAAGAAACTAACTCCCGGCAGTAAGGAATATGAAGAAGTGCTTAACGCAAGCCATGAAAAGCTTGAGGAGCTTTATAGAAAATATGGGGTTTCTGAAGACTGAATAATGGGATGACAACATTAGCCCCTGAAAAGCAAAGCAAGCAGATACTATGATTCATCAAGCGACCTACGTGCTGAAATGCATGCAAGGGGAATAAAGCGACCTCTGGGGTAGTTTGTCCTCACCTGGGGACAAACTACCCCAGAGGTCGTTCTTCCGAGGTCGTTCTTCCCCCCTTTCACCCTTGTCCAAAAAACGCAAGGCACTTCACGAGAATCCCGGGAAAGGAAGTGAACAGAATCATATCTGCAAGTGTAAAATACCCTTGCGACGTCCAGCCCTCCAAGGTCGCCATACAGATGAAGCAGCCAACAAACAGTGCGACATTAATTATTAGCATCAGCTTTGCAATGCCCTTCATTTTATGCGGCTCGTAAGGCAAATGTTTCAACTTAGTCAACAGAACCATAAGAATATAATAAATCTCCAGAAGTAAAAGGCACACTGTAATAAAGGCGACTGCCATATCTGGTCCATTCTGAAATTTATAATTCCTCATTAGAAAGTTGCTCTCCAAGATGAGAAGCATACTTGTAAGAATTATGCCCGGAACCATTAAAATTGAAGAAATAATCATAGGGACATTCGGGCCTTTATCAATATTCGAGTTAGATGTATTGTTCATGATGCTCCTTTCCTATTAGAAGTGACCTCTGGGGTAGTTTGTACCCACCTGGGTACAAACTACCCCAGAGGTCGAAGTCGAGGTCGAGGTCGTTCATTCCTCAATCCTCACCCACTCGATTCCCTGCGCCGCCAGGCTCTTCTGGATTTCTGTCCCCTCGCGGCAATGCAGCTTAATCCCGTAATAGTCTAATGTCGCGGCATAAATATACAGCAGCGAATCCGGCAGATATACGTCAGTGATCCCTTTACAATCATCGATATAGTCATCGACATACAGAATCCCGTCCGGAATGACGAGCTCACCTTCTATACCTCTCGGAACAGCGATGAGTGTCTTATGGTCTTCACTCACAAGAAGTCCGTCGATTTCCTCCAGGCGGCTGTTTTTGGGATCTACTTCGAACCGCTTGAAGATCACGTTAAGCTTATGTTGTCCATATGAAAGCCCCCTCGTGATCTCCGATACCTCTCGGTGTATCAAGCAATTCTTATTCTACCATATTTTGACCAGTGGAACCCTCGGTTTCTCACATGCTGATCTTGCCTGGCACAAAACTTAGCCAGGTAAAATGATATTTTAGCGTTTCGATGTGAATGCTCCATGTTAAAATCAAATTGATAGAACAATCCGCACACGCATAGGACCATTGTTGACACGAAGAATATGAGGATCATTCAGTAGTCTTTCTCTTCTTGAAAGTAAACAGATCCTATAAGGAGGCAGAAAATGTCCATACAAGAGAACCCATCCAATGAGCAGAAAACTTTGATTGTCTACTACTCTCTCGAAGGAAACACCGAATACGCCGCATCCAGAATCTCGGAGATCTGCGGTTTCGACATGCTGCGCCTTATCCCTGTAAAGAAGTATCCCGACAAGGGCTTCCGAAAGTTCTTCTGGGGCGGGAAAAGCGCTGTTATGGCAGAGACACCGGAATTGGAACCCTATGAATTCCAAGCCGAAAAGTATGGCCGCATCATTATCGGCTTCCCTGTCTGGGCGGGTAATGTCACTCCGCCGATCCGTACGTTTGTCCGGGATAATGATCTGAGGGGAAAGAAGGTCGCCGTGTTTGCATGCGAGAGCGGCGCCGGCGCAGAGAAAGCATTCGATAAGCTGAAAGCAGCTCTGAAGATCGACCGTTTTGAAGCAGAGCTGATCCTGATCGATCCTAAGGCGAAACCGGACGCGGCAAATGAGGAAAAGATCCGCAACTTCTGTACGCTGCTCACGCAGTAACGGTGAATATAAGCTCTTCCATACCGAGAACAACGCAAACACCCGGTCATTCCTTGCGGAAAACCGGGTGCCTGAGGAGATGATCAATCAGATCTGTACTGCTATTAATGAGGTATCCTTCAGCCGGAACCGCGGGAAGACCCCGAGTACCCTTGAAGGAAAGATCGTCCAGGATGCCGACCGGCTGGATGCCCTCGGTGCCATCGGCATCGCAAGAACGTTCGCATACGGAGGAGAGCTGCGGGAGGATCTGCTCCGTTTAGATCAGGAAATGCTCCTTCACCGCTCTCTTTAGCGTCCACATTCTGTTAAAGGTGTCTCCCTCGATCCGGAAGAAGTGTTCTTCCTGCGTGGGGAAGATCCTGGATGTGAAGACCGCGTCTCCGTCATTTACGAAGATCTCGATGGAGCTGCTGTCCACGAAGATCCGCAGGTGTGCCAGGCCGTTTTCCAGCGGTCTCGTGCGGCTCTCGCCCTCCGACTCGTTAAATCGGATCTTCATACCGCTTCTGTCCACCGTGATCTCTTTGGCCTCTTCCTTATAGAGGATCGACAGGCCGCCTTGTCCCGCCGCATCCGTGAACAGATGGAGGCTGACGTCTCCTTTGCGGCAATCCAGTTCCACCTCCGCGGCGCGCGGCAGCGCATAGCAGCCGGCTTCGTTGGCTTCAAAGGGAAGCTTCTCCTCCCTGAGCTTTTTAAGCTCCGGCAGCGGCTGCTGGATCAGGCGCCTGCCCCTGACCGTCAGCTCTCTGGGAAGCGTCAGGCATCCGGCCCAGTCTTCCTCGTCTGTGGGATAGCTTACGTCCGGAACGCCCATCCATGCGATCAGGATTGCCTTGTCCGCATCCTGCAGGTTGTTGGCGCAGGCCGCCGCATAAGAATCGAAGCCAAAATCCAGCACGTGGAACTGTCCATCCGGCGTAAAGGTCAGAGTCTCCCAGTCCATGTTTCCGATAATATAGCCGTTGTGATTCTGACTCTGCCCCCTTCCGGGTATGGTCAGGTGCTGCGGGCACAACAGCAGCACGTCCCTTCCTCCGATATGCTCTACGGAAGGGCACTCCCACATATCGCCAAAAGATTCAAATCCCGGCACCTTCATCTCCCCAAGGAAGGTCCATCCGTGCTGCAGATCCTCGGACGAATACACCAGCGCGCATCCCCTCTTATCTTTGGTCTGAGCACCGATGATCATGTAATACACGTCGCTTCCCGGAATGCGGATGATCTTGGGATCTCTTTGGTGCTCCGTGTAGTCGGGATTGGCCCCGAACAGCGGCAGCGGATACTTCTCCGGCCATCCGTCGTTTCCAAGCCTTGCCAGGCATGTGTAGGCGTGGCGCGTCCAGTCTGCGTCCCTGTGATTGCCTGTGTAATAGAGGTATATTTTGTCATCGATGGGCATCGCCGATCCCGAATAGACGCCCTTATTGTCATATCCGTCCTCCTGGTCAGGAAGGAGGCAGACACCGAGATTCTTCCAGGTCACAAGGTCCTTGGAAATAATGTGATACCAGTGTTTGAGACCGTGTACCGCGCCCCAGGGACACCACTGATAGAAAAGGTGCCAGCGGTTATCATGCCAGACAAATCCGTTGGGGTCGTTCATAAGTCCGGTAACCGCCTGATTATGGAAAGTCTGCCTGTAAGCGGATTTGCTGATCCGGTCGTACAGATCCTTGAGCTCCTGCGGATCCTTCAGATAGCGATACTTCTCTTCCCGCGTCCATTCTCTCATTTCGTATTCCTCCTTCATGATAATGAGACAAAGGGACAGTCCCCTTGACTCAGATATATTTTACCATGATACACGGCATACAGTTACAAAAGAAACGTAAGAATGTCATGCTTACAGAGATGTTAAAAGCACAACAATTCGGGGATTAAAAAAACCGGAAATGCCTTAGTTCAGGCATTTCCGGTATGCTTCCGGTTTTGTCAAATACGGAGCATATATTCAGCTTATTCCGCAAAAGGAACAACTGCACCGTCATAAGTATCATTGATGAACTTTACGATCTCATCGGACTTAAGTACATCGACCAGAGCCTTGATCTTTGCGGAGTCCTGATTTCCGTCCTTGACTGCAATAACATTCACATATGTCACTGCCGCCTCAGAATCGCTCTTCTCATAGGCAAGCGCATCCTTGGCTGCAGAGAAACCAGCTTCCAGCGCATAGTTTCCGTTCATGACCGCATAGGATACCTCATCGATGACGTGCGGAACCTGTGCTGCTTCCAGCTCCTGAATCTTGATGTCATATGCCTTGGAAGCAATGTCATTAACAGTAGCGGTCAGGCCGGCGCCTTCCTTCAGAGTGATGATTCCGTTGTCCTGAAGCAGAAGCAGTGCCCTTGCCTCATTGGTCGTATCATTGGGAACCGCGATCACATCGCCGTCCGCAATCTCATCCAGGGTCTTCTTGGTTCCGGGATAAATGCCGAAAGGCTCGTAATGGATTCCGCCGGCGTTGACAAGGTCATAGCCATGCTCTTCGTTGTAGCTGTCCAGATAAGGGATGTGCTGGAAGTAGTTGGCATCCATTTCACCGGAGTAAACAACTTCATTGGGCTGTACATAGTCTTCAAAGACAGTGATCTTCAGGTCATATCCCTGCTCAGCAAGAATTTTCTTGGCCTCTTCCAGAATCTGTGCATGAGGAACAGGAGTCGCCGCAATCGTAATGACGTTGTCCTCTCCGGCTGCTGCCGGCTCCTGCGCTTCCTGTGACTCCTCAGCGACAGCATCCTGAGTTTCCTCTGCTGCAGGTGCGCTGCTGCCGGAGCTTCCTGTACTTCCGCAGCCTGCCATAACACCTGCTGCAAGAGCCAATGTGAGCACTGCTGCTAAAGCCTTCTTTTTCATAATCTTCTCCTCCTTTGTAATTGATTATTTATATTTGTTCCACAGAGCAGCCGGTGTTTTCCCTCCGCCTGCGGAAAAATACCGTCATCAGGCCTTTCTCCTGTCGATCCTGGATGCGATCGACATCCCGATCAGCTGGAAAACCTGTTGGATCAACACAAGCAGAACCACTGTTACGATCATAATATCTGCCTGGTACCGGTAATAACCGTACTGAATAGCAATGGAGCCCAGTCCGCCTCCGCCAACAGTTCCTGCCATAGCAGAATATCCGAGAATCGTGCCCAGGCAGATGGTCGCGCCGGTGATCAGGGAGACGCGGGCCTCCACCAAAAGGACATGCATAATAATCTGGAAATTGTCAGCCCCCATTGATTGAGCCGCCTCGATCACGCCCTTGTCCACCTCCTTGAGGGAGGATTCAACCATGCGCGCAATAAAGGGTGCAGCCGATACCACAAGCGGGACGATCGTCGCCGTAGATCCATAACTCTTCCCCACGATCAGTCTGGTCAGGGGAATAATCAGGATCAGAAGAATCAGGAAGGGAATGGATCTCATGATGTTGGTTACAAAATCCAGCACTCTGTAGACAGGCCTGTTGGGCTTAATGCCGTCCGCGTCTGTCACTGCCAGCACCACGCCCCACGGCAGGCCCAGAACATAGCCAAAGAGGGTGGCCGCCAAAGTCATGTAAAGCGATTCCCAGATTCCTACTATGATCATATGAATAACTTCACTGCTCCACATCGCTGTTCACCTCCTCTACTGCAAGTCCGCGGCTGATCAGCCAGGAAATCATCTCCTCCTGCAGCTCTTTGTCTTCAGGAAGTCCCAGGATCATCTGGCCTCTGGCCACTCCTTTCACATCCCTGGTGTCTGCATGCAGGATGTTTACAGGCGTGCCAAAATGCAGGACCATGTTGGCGATCACCGGCTCA
Source organism: Lachnospiraceae bacterium UBA4260 (assembly GCA_002395235.1). Lineage (GTDB taxonomy): Bacteria > Bacillota > Clostridia > Lachnospirales > Lachnospiraceae > CAG-791. The sequence continues at coordinate 249,827 of DGWK01000032.1, forward strand.
AAAGAAGAATTGCTCGTGAACGCAATGCGGATCCTGCGGTCCTCATGCAGGAGGTCCTTCTCACCCTTGTGGCGTTCCTTTTCAAGGCGCGCCCGCTCCCATTCATCGGGATCCTTCCCTTCAACTACAAGATATCTTCCGGCCCTTGACTTGGGATGATTGAAAATATCTTCGACCAGACCATCCTCCACAAGAACTCCGTCCTCGATGATCGCCACATGGTTGCAGATATCTCTGACAACAGACATCTGGTGCGTGATAATGATGATCGTGATTCCTGTAGCCTCGTTAATTTTCCGCAAAAGATCCAGGATCTGCTGGGTCGTCTGCGGATCCAGCGCACTGGTCGCTTCATCGCAAAGCAGGATCCTGGGATCACTTGCCAGGGCTCTTGCAATAGCAACTCTCTGCTTCTGTCCGCCGGAAAGCTGGGCCGGATAGGCATTCTCTTTATCGGAAAGACCTACCAATGCCAAAAGATCTCTCGCCTTTGCTTTCGCTTCCTCCTTTTTCATATTTTGCATGCGAAGAGGAAAGCACACATTATCTATGACCGACTTCTGCATCAGCAGGTTAAATCCCTGAAAGATCATACTGATGCTGCTGCGGAGCTTTCGCAGCTCAGGGTCTGACAATTTGGCCAGAGACTGCCCTTCTACCAGGACCTCGCCCTTGGTCGGTACTTCCAAAAAGTTCAGGCAGCGTACTAGCGTACTTTTGCCGGCACCGGACATGCCGATGATTCCGTAGATATCGCCTGTCTCTATCTGAAGATTAATATCCTTTAGTGCTTCAACCTGTGCATCCTTTGTCTGGAAGATCTTATACAGGTGCTGTACTTCCACAATGTAATCCATATGCTTCATCTTTCTGCTGTCTCGCTTTTTGTTCCGTTCCTGATGCTTCTTTCGGAACGCAGGGTTCATGATCCGATACAATTTAGATTGCCTAGTCATTTACTGGGTTTTATTTATGTTCAACATTTTTACACTCCTTCAATTTCTTGTCAAGAAGTCTGCTGACGAATCCGCCCAGTGAGTCACAGGGACAGTCCCCGATGCTTTAAAAACTTTCAACTTCTGTTGATGCTCTATCAACCCTTTTCAAAATCATCAATAATTTAAGCCAATTCTTTCTGATAAAACGTAAAAAAAAAGCTGAAGACGTGATAAACTCAACGTTTTCAGCTATCGTGGAGACGGTGGGACTTGAAGCCATTGGAAGCAAGGGAAAAGCCTTTGTTTACGGCACTTTTCCGGATTAAGGTAAGTCACCCCGGAATCTCCCGATAACTAACATAGGATTATTGTAGCATAGAAACAAAAGAATGTGCGGATGCTGCCATTCCGGACAGTTTTTTGTCTATAAAACCCTGACCTGAGAGACACTCAGGTCGGGGTTTGTTATTGTCAGCCAATCCTGTCGAAGATACGAAACATCAAAATACATAATAACCGAATCAGATTGACGAGGGGGTGTTACTGTGAATCAAACCGTAGTTTTTGATTATTTCTATGGAATGCAGGCGGATGCCTACACTTTTTACCGGATTCCGAAAGCATTGTTTTCCGATCCGTACTTCAAAAAGCTTTCATGTGAGGCAAAGGTCCTTTACGGCCTTCTGCTGGATCGGATGTCGTTGTCTGTAAAGAATAAATGGTTCGACGAACAGGGGCGGGTGTACATCCTTTTCAAGGTCGAAGATGTCAGTGAACACATGGGATGCTGCAAGCAGACCGCCATCAAGCTTTTTGCAGAACTGGATTCACAGAAGGGAATCGGGCTGATCGAGAAGAAAAGGCTGGGCCTCGGAAAAGCGAATGTTATCTATGTGAAGAACTTTATGCTGCGGGAAGAAATAGCAGAAGCACCGGAAACCCCCGTAAATACGCAGAAGTCTAAAAATCATACTTCTGGAAATCCAAATAATAGACTTCAGGAAGTACAGGTTTTAGACTTCAAGAATTCTAAAACATCGACTTCAAGAAGTTCAGAAATCATCCCTCAGGAAGTCCAGATTTCAGACTGTAATAATACTGATAAGAATAATACTGATTCTACCGAGACTGAAAATAGCAATATCTTATCTGATCGATCGATCCGGGATGGAAGCAAGGAATCTGATGCGGATGGAGCGGTGAATTACTATGCTTATCAGGATCTGATCAGGGAGAATATCGATTACAGTGCTTTGTGCATGGCACATTCAGCAGAAGATGTCGACGGAATCGTCGCACTAATGACAGATACAGTATGCTCGTCACGGCGCAAGATCGTCATTGGCGGTGAATTTATGCCCGCAGCGGTTGTAAGGAGCAGGCTGCTCAGCCTGAACTATTCGCATATCGAATACGTTCTGGGGTGCATGAGCAGGACTACTACGAAGATCAACAATATCAAGCAGTACCTGCTGACCACCCTGTATAATGCGCCGGCAACCATTGGCCACTATTATACTGCGGAGGCAAACTATGATATGTATGGCTGTGCGCAAGAAGCTGATGATGTGGGTTGAAGATAATAATCCTTGAAAATCGCATCTTAAATACTAAGGAGGTAAACATGGCAAGTACATTAATTCAGTTTAGGATTGAAAATGACGAGAAGCGGAGATCTTCACAGATCCTTGAAACAATGGGGCTTTCGCTGCCTGCATATCTCAGGATCTGTATGATCAGGCTTAATAAAGAAAAAGGTATTCCCTTTAGCATGAAACTTGATGACAGGATGCCAAAAGAAGATACCGGCATCGAGATTCCGTCTTAACGTATGTCACGGGACAGCAACAACCGGCCTCCTTCGAAAAGAAGTGGCCGGTTGTCCTCTATCTATACATTCACTTCCGAAAGGAAAAACTGTACACCCCATTTTTGATTTTAACAATAATCCCCTTCTCAATTAAATCCTTTATAATACCAGATGCCCTGTTTTCAGTGATTCCAAACAGCTCCGCAATATTACTTCTATTAAACGTATATGAATATCTATACCTTGAAAACAGTTCTTCTATTTTCTCCAAGGTTTTTCCTCGGAAAGAGCCTTCCAGTTCTTTTATTACAACATCGTGAAAATACTTCAACTCCCAGTCGTCTGAAAAGGCAGATTGTTGTGCCTTCGGATCCGAAAGTTGCATTTTCTCAGGAGAAAGTTGTATTTTCTCCTCGAAAGTTGCATCTTCTTCAAGCTGCAATTCCATCTGTGCTGGTTGTGCAACTCCTCGATTCGGTAACGATACCATGAAAAAGTACTCATTTGACTCAAATACTGGCTGCTCATAGAATCCCGTATATGAATTCAAGATCCTTCCTATTCCGCTGCCCCTTCGCTCCATTAAATGCAGTCTTGAGAAGACGTCAGAAACAATTTCATTTCTTCTAATAGAGGGAACGTGTCGAAGATCTAAATCTTGAATTCGACTTCCGTTCATCATTCCGCCCGGGGAGACTATTTCCAACCTGTCATCAAAAATATCGACATGTACCTCCGTTCCGATAATTTGATAATCCCTGTGAATCAATGCATTCACCAGAACTTCTCTTACAGCTTTATAAGGATAGTCACTGTTTTCTTCCCGTCTCATTCCGCGGATTGTCCATGGTTTCCGGGAATTATTGCGAATAAATGCTTCTGCATTTGTTAAGAGAGTAAGCAAAGAGCATTCTGAGTATTCCTGATCATCAAGAGCATCTTCATCCACTTCTCCCTTTGTCTTTCCTTTCCAACGCGTACAAACAATCTTTGATTGTTTTAGTGCTCCTTGATCTGACAACAATAAACCAGCGTTTGTAACACAGTTATCATCACTCAACAAACCCATCGAAATTAAATCTCTGGGAATTAAAAGATCCTCTCCGTACTCCCTTTTAAACGTTGCGCTCAATAGAGTAAAACTGATATCCGTTAGTTTTGTGGGTGTCGGTAAAGAATCAAACGTTCGGTTCTGTCCTTTGAGAATAAGATTGTTCAGTTCAATATCAGTAGCTCTTACTGACTGATCTCCATGGCGTACGTAAGCCTCTTTCGTACCTTCATGAATATAATAATATGGATATGCCGGGCCTCCACTAGTATCCAAGTCAATACATACAATACCGGCTCCTTCATCAATTGCATCTATCTCATATCTTGGTATTGGTGATATTCTTGCCGATATCAATTCTGTTATTTTGCTTACTGTTTCCTGTACATCTTTTATTCCTTTAGGCTCATGCGTTTTGTCTTCATAACCGAATAGAATGTGTCCGCCTGTTCCATTTGCAAAAGCGGATACGGTTTTCAACCAGCTTTTTGGCCTCCCAGTCTCAAGCGAAACTTTATAGTCACATCTGGTGGCTTCAATATCACGTACATTAAACTGCTTCATATGAAATGCTCCCATAGTATATCATCTTACTCACCTACTCAATTTCAAAGTGCTTATGCGTTATTTCAAGTATGCGGTATTATCTTAGAGATTTTTAGATTATTTAGATATTTTAAGGCCCCGGATATGTTCTTCCTCATAACTTCCCTCATGATTAAAACCTGAAATCCTCCTGCTTCAATCCCGCTTCATTTATAAGGAATTCCCGGTACTTCATAAGAGCTCCCCTACGCCTTGCATACCGTACCATGGCGCTCTTATCTATGACGTATTTGCTGAGTGCGTCCTGATAGATTGCTGGATACTCGCCTGAATAGACAATCTTCCTGAGCAGCTTGTCAACGGCTATGTCAACAAGAATTTTTTCAAGCCGTGTATCCCAGAAGACATCTATCCCCTTTGGGCTTTCCGTCGGAAGTTTTACTATGACTACCATGTCCTCATTCATATAGCGGAACAGTTCATCTACGTCAGGTTTAAGCAGGATGGAGCCCTTGTGCCTTTTCCAAAGGGTATTAAACACATCCTCTTCCAGTCCCCCTTCCACAGACACGAATACTATGTTATGGGCTATCTGATGGTTAACAAACTCATTCAGCTGCACCAGTTCAAATATGCGAAAATCCAGGTATAGATGGGCCTCCACGATTTCATTCGCCACCGAAACTGCAAACTCGGAGTGTGAAAAATGGTATGCTTTCTGGGAATTCGATACGCAGTATCTGTTTCGCCCAATCCTGGCAATATCACCCGCCGCCAGCATCCTTGTGATCATATGGTTCGTGATGCTCTCTGAGGTATGATAGCCACATTCTTCCATTACTGCCTGCAGGTCAGAACGCGCAAACGGGCTATTGCTGCCGATTCTCTCCAAAATGACCATTTTATCTGCCATTCTACACCTCCTTCCCGATATTTTGGCAGTAATTCTTGCTTACTGCCGTTTTGTCCGCTTGTATTATAAATCGTTTTTGGAAAGGATTCAATAATCACTGCGGCAGTTAATCGTTTCTAGTGCCGTAGTGAGCTAAACTTCTGTCAGAATGAGCATCCGGAGATTGTGGTCTCGCTGAGTCCACAATCTTACCATTGCCTTCATTCATAGAAAGTGGACTCATCGACTCCACAATGTTTGGATACACCTGGTAAAACTGAACAACAAACCGATATAATGACCTTGAGATGCATGGTTATAAGGCTCCGGACATATATCTATACCTGTGCTCCAAAGATAAATCCTACCGCCAGACCTGCCACACACAACAAATACAGCAATATTTCAATGACCTGCTCGATGATGCCGCCAAAATATACCAAGCATAAGCCAAAAGCCACCGTCCCCACTATAACGATGATCAGTGCTTTCAGTATAGAACGCATGTTAACTCTACTCCCATCTCGTTTTCATTCAATATCGTCTTGCCATTCCGCTCACCGACGACCGAAGCTTTTCTTATAGCTTGTCAAGGTATAATCATTTTAGTAAACTTCGGTATTTTCTTGTTTTTTACCTATATTTACACTATTGACAAGGCCATTACGATGTCTGCCACAGCATCCCAAGGAATTCATCCTCTCTGATGATCGTGATCTTCTTCCCCTGGCGGTTGTATTTTTCGGCCAGCCGGGTCTTATTGGACTTTTCGCCGTGAATGGAATTGCGACGATAGTAGCCGACAACAAGGTAATCTGTATTATAAGTCACATTGTTTTGTGAAAAACCACCGCAGGCTTCAATCTGATCGAACGCATCCTGCCGTTTGTAAAATGCAAGGATACCGGTGATTACAATGTGTTTCCCTTTAATCGCGGGTTTTTCATGCTTCGCGTCCATCCAGGATTTCCCTCTTGTATTTATAAAAGCTGATCTTTGAGATCCCTGCCAGCCGCCATGTTTCCTCATTCGATAATGATCCGCCAAAAGACTTGTTATGCCTCCGGATTGTCTCCTTCGCGGACACAGCCTTCCGGGTTTCGATCCTGCTCCCGGCTCTCCTGCCTGCAATGTGACCTGCCTCTTTTGCCCTCATCATCCCTTCTTTGGTTCGGGTATGGAGATAGTCGACCTCTTTCTGTGCCTGCTCGAAAGCGTATCTGATCTGTTTCTCCGCGAGGATCATAAGAACGCGGTTCGTCGCGTCGATATAAATATCTGCGATGTCATTCCCTGTCAGCGCCAGCCCGTTGTTAAGCGAGTCGCGATAGGTCGTTGTATTGATGTGCGGTTCCTTCAGAAAAACAAGGTTGATGTTTTTGTAAAACAGCTCTTGATACAGGGTAAATCCCTCTTCCGCGTTTCTGCTCATGCGTGATACTTCATCAAAGACGATCGTGTCACCGGGCGCCACCCTTCGAAGAATCTTGTCCAGCTCTTTCCGCCCCTGCAGCTTGGTTCCTGTGAAAGCCTCTTTGTAGATTATGGCCTGCGGATACTTTTCCAGTATGTTTGATTCCTGGCGCTCAATCCGCTGTGAATGTGTACTAACCCTGCAATATCCGTATGTGGCCATGTTTACCTCCGGTCAAAAGTAATACATTAAAGGTTGCCGAAAAAAGTATAAAAAAAGAGTTGAAAACAAGAAAAATGAAGCCGCAGCATAGTGCCAAAATAAAGGAAGGTTACTTTTGATACAGAAAGGGGACAACACAATGTGTACAGTATACGGATATGCAAGAATCAGCACCAAGCATCAGAACATTGAAAGACAAATTAGGAACATAAGCGCATCTTACCCTAACGCTGTAATCATCACAGAAGCCTACACAGGGACAAAGCTTGACCGCCCCGAATGGACAAAGCTTTATAAGAAGGTAAAACAGGGCGATACACTTGTATTTGATAGCGTTAGCCGTATGAGCAGAAATGCAGAAGAAGGTGTTAAGACCTACTTTGAACTGTTTGATAGGGGCGTTGAACTTGTCTTTTTAAAGGAAGGCTATATAAACACCGCTACCTATGCCGATAACCTTAAAGATAAGATTGAATTGACTGGTACAGACGAAGACGAAATCTTTAAAGGATTGAATAACTACTTTAGAAAGTTGGCAGAAAGACAAATCAGAATCGCATTTGAACAGGCACAAAAAGAAGTCGATGACCTTCATCAGAGAACAAAAGAAGGAATCGAAACGGCACGATTAAACGGTAAACAGATTGGAGCAATTAAAGGCAAGACCTTAACCACAAAGAAAAGCATCGAAGCCAAAGAAGGCATCAGAAAATACAGTAAAGACTTTGACGGAACATTAGACGATGCAGATGTAATCAAGCTGACAGGCATCAGCCGTAACAGTTACTATAAATACAAAAGAGAATTGAAGAACGAACAGTAAAGCCATAACCCCCCAAGTAACCGTCAGGCGAACAGGGGGGTGATTACAATTTTGCTTCTAAGCGCATCAAATCCAAACCTTATACGAGCCTATCTGAGCGACCGCTCCCACTTCAAATCTTTTCCGAATCTACACATTACTAACAATAAATCTCAGACTTTTATCTTTTATTGGCATTATCCCCCATGCCAAAGCATTACCCCATTTTTTTATTTGCAGGACAATAAAACAAAGCACAAACGAAAGAAAGGAAACAATGGAATATTACAGACACAACAAAGAAGAACAGGAAACGACTATTAACATTAACAGAGCGGATGCTTATATGACCATATGGACAAGTGACCGTACCATGATGACCAAGCTTGACAAGTTATGTCAACAATACCCCACAACGTACATACTAACCAACACTGGTTTAATTGACGGTCAAATTGCCGACAAGGAATACAGAATCAATGATAAAACCCTTTTTTCTTTTAAAGGCAAACACAGGGTTAAAGCGAACAACTAGAATACCCCTAAAACCTTCAAAAACTGCTCTACAGGGCAAAATACGGAAACAAAACGGAACAGGGGTACATCTATAGCCCCCTATATCGTTAATCTCATTTTTATTGATACTAATCAACAGATTTATCTTAAAACGCATCCGGGCAGCAGTGCTATAATCCCCCTTAATATCTATTTATTTTGGGCGCATTTAGCGCCCATTTGCGCCCAAAAATATAAAAGTCTTCTTTATACAATCGTTATAGAATATCTGAATATAACCCCTATAGCACAACAAATAAACCGTCTTAAAACGGCAAATACAACGCTATACGAGCGGATTAAACGACCGCTACCACATTACGAGAAAAGAAAGGAAAATAATTTGACAGAACAAAAGGACAAAACTAAACTTGAAACAAGCGATAGTCAGACGGTTAAGGTAACCGCCATGGCAGATTTAAAGGAACTTGTAAACGAATTACACCACAACAAGATAACCCCACCAAGGGACAACTACAGATATTGGTCAACGAACTTGCCAACGGTTAAGGGCGAACCATTCAGAGGGAAGGTGACAGGGAAAACAGAAGAAGAAGTTTATCAAAAGCTTGCTAAGTTTTACGGCATTCACATTATCGATGAAAACGCAACGTTAGAGGATTTGTTTTACAGTTGGTACAAGTCAGCATTAGAGGACGGCATGGAGCAACAAACGTTTGAACGTTATGAAGCGACTTTTAAAAAGTACTATGTCAGAACAAATTGGAACAATCGTAAAATCAAGAATCTTTCAATGCAAGATTGGAAATACTTTATCGAAAACACCGTCAGGGATAAGATATACCCAATGCGTGGCGAAAAGATAACCAAGAAAGAATATGGAAGGTTAAAGGATATAACATCTTCTATTATTTCACAGGCAAGGGCAGATGGTTTAGTCGAGTATGAATGGGGAACTATAAAAGATGGCAAGACTGGCATTATTGGAATTATCCAATTGGGAAAAGGTGCATTTGCTCCCGACAAAAAGAAAGACGATGTATATCAACCCGATGAGATGACTAAGATAATTGAATACTGTAAAGCGCAAGACAACCCCAAGGCAAAGGTTATTATAACTACATCAATAACAGGGTTACGAGTTGGGGAAGTATGCGCACTAACCCACAAAGATATAGACGTTACGAATACGAAAATATCTGTACACTCGACTGAAACCAAGTCAAAAAAATACGGAATACGAGTCGAAGGACATACAAAGACAAAAGCGGGAACACGAGATATTAAAGTAAAGGACTGCCATAAACCCTTTTTAGCAGAGTTGTACTTTCAATCGTCAAACCAACCCTATGTCTTTATGCATACGAAGAAAAACAAGCAAGGGATAAAAGGCAGAATCCGCACTCAGGACGTAAGACGATACGTTAAAGAAGTGTGTAACGAGGTTGGAGTTCCGTACAAAGGTGTACACGCATTCAGAAAGTACTACGAATCCCAAATGAAGAAAAACGGTGTCCCCGATGAAATCCGTAAGACACAGATTGGTCATTCTAATATAACAACAACTGAAAAATACTATGACCGTGACATCTACACCGAGCAAGAAAAAGCGGATTATATCAACAGGGTAAGCGGTATCTGATACCGAGAAAAAAGCGAGAAAAACTATCTATTCGCCAAATCAAAAAAATATGCCATTAACCCTTTAAATAAAAGGAAAATGACATACTCTTCTGTAACTGGAGACGGTGGGACTTGAACCCATGACCTCAACACTGCCAGTGTCGCGCTCTCCCAACTGAGCTACGCCCCCATGCCTATGAAATTTTCATCGACAAATAGTATCTTACTGTAAACAGGCAGAAAAAACAACTGTTATTTACACTTTTTTCTACCTGTCCCCAAGTACGATCCTGATCCTGGTCCCCAGGTCCTTCCTCGAGAGGACCTCGAAATGTCCCCCGTGCTTATCAACGATCCACTTCGCGATAGACAGTCCAAGGCCGGTCCCCTCACTGCTGCGCGCTTCGTCCGCCCTGAAAAACCGCTCAAAGATGTGAGGAAGCTCTGATTCACTGATGCCGCTTCCCAGATCCTGCACCTGCAGATAGGGGCTTCCGCTCTCGTTTTTCCCGTAGGACAGGATGATTTCCTCTCCCTCCGGGGTATATTTTGCCGCATTGTCGATCAGGATCCTCACTGCCTGCTTCATCAGGCCGGGATCGACAATAATCTCCGCCGATTCTCCGCCGTCCCTGAGCCTGTACCGGTGTTTCTCGTCGATCATCAGTGACTCCTCATAGATTTCTCGCATGAGGTCTTCACTCATAACGGGCTGCTTATTGAGGGGCGTTCTGCCACTGTCGCCCCTTGCAAGGAAGAGCAGCTGCTCCACAAGATAATTCATGTGGTCCGCCTCGTTTTTGATCGCGCTGATTCCCTCATCCAGGGTCTTTTCGTCCGTTTTTCCCCATCGCTCCAGCATGTTGGCGTATCCCTGGATCACGGCGATGGGCGTCCGCAGCTCGTGGGAGGCGTCGTTGACAAAGCGCGACTGCTGCCGCATGGTATCACGCATGCGCAGGAGCAGGTTGTTCATCGCCGCTTCCACGCCGGCCAGGTCTGCGTCGCCAAAAGAGAGCGGCCTCTCCCCTTCCGCCTGCTCCGGATGGATGTGCTCGATCGCATCCTCGATGACCTGGTATTTGTCTTCCGTGAAGGAGAGCCTGCTCAGTTCGTCGGCCTTAAGGGCGATCTCATTGAGCGGCGCCAGGATCTTCCGGATCTTCCTGTCCTCGCTGTAATAGGAAAAGAACACTCCCAGAAACTGCAGCACCAGGAGCACGAGGATCGAGGATGCAATAATCCCGAAAGGGATCAGGCAGTAGACAGACAAAAGAGGGGTTCCCTCCTTCGAGGCAACCCTGTAGATCAGATCAAATCCCGGTTCTGTTGTCGTCGTCAGACGCTCGAAACTCCTCCGGTTCCCTTCCAGTATAGCGCCAAGCCCTCTGTACTCCTGTTCCAGGCACCAGCCGCCGGTGCAAAATATCGCGAGCAGAAGGTCAAAACCAACAAAGCGCAATATTTTGTCCCGGATCATGTACCAGTGAAGCTTTCTTGTGATCGACGTCACGCGCCGCTGCTCATCATGCTTCTGATTGAATGACATAGCCGACTCCTCTGACTGTCCGGATCATTTTCACACCGAATACATCGTCGATCTTCGAGCGCAGGTAGCGGATGTAGACGTCGACGACATTGGTCTCCCCCGCATAATCATAGCCGCAGACTTTGTTGAGCAGCACATCTCTCGAGAGGACTATGTCCTGGTTCTCAAGAAGCGTCTTGAGCATCGTGAACTCTCTGTTGGTGAGTGCGATCTCATGCCCCGCATAACGGACCTGATGGCGCCGGTCGTCCAGCACCAGCTCTTTCCATGTGAGGACCCCTTCACCGGAGTCTTCGCTGACGGCGTTTTCCCGCGCGGTATGACCCGCGTGGAGCTTGAGCGCCACGCGGATCCTTGCCAGCAATTCTTCTATCGCAAAGGGCTTTGTGATGTAGTCCACTGCACCGGCATCAAGCCCTGAAACTTTATCCATGACCGCATCTCTGGCTGTGAGGAGGATTACCGGAACGTCTTTCTCATTCAGAAGTCTCCGCAGAACCTCCAGCCCGTTCAGGCCGGGCAGCATGATATCCAGAAGGATCAGATCATAGTGGTTCTGCAGCGCCATGTTCAGCGCTTCTCTCCCGTTACCGGACTTTTCAACCTGATATCCTTCATGCAGGAGTTCCAGTTCGACAAATCTCGCCAGTCTCTCCTCATCTTCCACCAGAAGAATGCTTGCCTTCATTTGATTACCCCATTGGCTTATTTGATCACTTCATCGAGCTGCTCGATCCCTTCATCAGCTTATTTGATCTCTTCATCAGCCGACTTTTTCTTTTCCTGCGGATCACTGCCGCCTGTAAATTCGCTTTTTACATCCTGTGCAAAATCTCCGGCCTTGTTCAGGATCGAATTGGCTTTCTTCGCTTCTTCCTCTCCCTCAAAAGAATATCTGATTCCGAAGAACAGTGCAATGACCATTACCGGGGCGAGAACTTCCCACAAGAGGAACAGGAGAATGGCAAATACTATCGTGGGTATCGTGAATATTGTGTCTTCTCCGCTTGTCACAATGAAGGTCGTCTTCTTGAGGAAGCGGACAAAGCCCCTGCACAGTTTGCCGATCGTGCGCCCGAAGCTGGGGGCGGATTGTTCCTGCTCTTCCACCTTTTCTTTCACTCTGACATACTCCCGCTGCTCCTCATAGTCCGTTGAGTAAGTGCTCTGCGCGGGTCCTTTGACCTTGCCCTGACGTTCCAGGAGTACCATCGCGTCCAGAAGGTCTCCGCCTGTCTGCTCCAGCGCTGCCTTTGCTTCCTCATAAGTTACGTTTGCTTTTTCTCTGAGACGTTCAACTTTTTCGATCATTTCCATCTTTATACCTCCACTCCGGTATGCTTTCCGACTCTTTTACTTCTTTGGATGACTCTCATCCGTTTGATGTAAGTAAAGGATACCGCTGTAAGATGAAAACATCTTTGGGAAAACATTAAAAGCAGATTAAAAAACAATTGCAGTTCACTTAAAATAGTATTATCTGCGCTTTTTGAGAACTCATGCTCTCCCCACAAACAGCGCACGCACTGCATTCAGCACGCAAATTACCATGACCCCGACATCCGCAAAAATCGCCAGCCACATATTCGCGATTCCGACTGCGCCGAGGATCAGGCACAGGAACTTGACGCCGATCGCGAAGTAAATATTCTCGTACACGATCCGTATGCACTTTCTTGCAATGCGGATCGCCTTGACTATTTTGGCAGGATCATCATCCATGAGTACTACATCGGCCGCCTCGATGGCTGCGTCTGAGCCGAGCGCTCCCATTGCGATACCGATATCTGCGATGGAAAGAACCGGTGCATCATTGATGCCGTCCCCGACAAAAGCCAGTGTGGATCTGTTTCCGAGCGACCGGTTTTTCTCCTCAATAAGCTTCTCTACAATAGTAACCTTGTCCTCCGGCAGAAGCTCTGCGTGCACTTCGTCGATCCCGACTTCCTGTGCCACGCTCTCTGCCATCGACTTGATATCGCCGGTGAGCATCACGGTCTTCGCCACGCCGTTTTTCTTCATGTCGCGGATCGCCTCCGCCGCTGTGGGCTTGATCTCATCGGAGATCACGATATGCCCGAGATATTCATAGGTATGGCTGTCTTCCGTTTCCGCGCTTCTCGCCACATACACAACTGTTCCGACACTTGCGCACGCCTCGCAGTTTACGCCCAGCATCTTCATCAATTTGAGATTGCCGGCTGCGACCTTCCTTCCGTCTACGGTCGCAATCACCCCCTTGCCGCTGACTTCCTGCACGTCCGTCACCCGGCTCTTGTCCGGAGCGGCGCCTCTCGCCTCATAGGCGCGCCGGATGCTCGACGCGATCGGGTGCGAAGAATGGCTCTCCGCCAGCGCGGCCAGCTCCAGCATTTCGGCGTTGTCTATATTTTGCTCGCGCTCGTCGTGTACCGCCGTCACCTCGAAATTACCCTTGGTGATGGTTCCGGTCTTGTCCATCACGACATATTTGACGTTCGCCAGCGTCTCCATGAAGTTGGAGCCCTTAATGAGAATTCCCACGCTGCTCGCGCCGCCGATCCCGCCAAAAAACGACAGCGGAATACTGACCACGATCGCGCACGGACAGCTGATGACCAGGAATGTGAGCGCTCTGTAGATCCAGTCGGACCACAGCTGCCAGCTCGAAGCCTGATGAAATACCAAAATATTGACCACCGGCCCCAGAATCGCCAGCGCCAATGCGCTGTAGCAGACCGCCGGCGTATACCATCTCGCAAATTTGGAGATGAACTGCTCGGATTTGGCCTTGCGCTCGCCGGCATTCTCAACCAACTCCAGGATCTTGGATGCCGTCGACTCATCGAATTCCTTGGTGGTCTCGACCCGAAGCAGACCGCTCATATTCACGGATCCGCTTATGATCTCATCGCCCGGCTTCACATCTCTGGGCAGGCTCTCGCCGGTCAGCGCACTTGTATTTAGCGATGAACTTCCTTCTGTAACGACGCCGTCGATCGGAACTTTCTCACCCGGTCTGATCTCGATGATGCTGCCGACTTCGACATCGTCGGGGTCCACCTTCTCCACTTCGCCATCCTGCACAAGATTTGCATAGTCGGGACGGATGTCCATCAGCGCGCTGATGCTGCGCCTGCTCCTGCCGACGGCAATACTTTGAAAGAGCTCCCCGATCTGGTAAAAGAGCATGACCGCCACGCCTTCGCTGTACTCTCCCAGGATCATGGCTCCGATGGTCGCCACGGCCATCAGAAAGCACTCGTCAAAGACCTGGCGGTTCAGGATTCCTTTCCACGCCTTGCGCAGGATGTCGTATCCCACCGTAAGATACGGGATCAGAAAGAGCACAAACCGCAGCACCGGATATTTGTCCAGCGGCAGCAAATACAATATTACAAGCATAACTGCTGCCGCGATGACACGCAGCAGCAGGTTCTTCTGTTTCTTTGTTAAATTGTTGATGTTGAATTTCATTTCCGTCACCTTATCAGAGCGCCATTTGCGCTGAGACGTCATTTCAAGGCTCGCAGAGGGATCTCCCCCCTGTGTTGTTACAGGAAGATTTCCATATCATCTTCTATCTTCTTGCAGTTGCTGCGCACCTCCTGTATGACAGCCGCCGGATCTGCTCCTTCTTCAAACTCCACTTTCATCTTCAGCGCCATGAAATTCACGGTGGCGTCCTTGACTCCTGCTGTCTTTTTCGCAGCGTCTTCCATCTTGTTTGCACAGTTTGCGCAGTCCACTTCAATCTTGTAAGTCTTTTTCATTTTAGTCCCCTTTTTACTCGTTAATGTGCTCCAGTCCCATCGATATAATGGTCCTGACATGATCATCCGCAAGATAATAGATGATTTGCTTCCCTTCGCGCCTTCCGTTCACCAGCCCTGCCTGCTTGAGCAGCCGCAGCTGATGAGAGATCGCCGACTGCGTCATGTTGAGCGTCTCGGCCAGATCGCAGACACAAATATCTGCCTCAAAGAGTGCGAACAGAATTCGGATTCTCGTCGAATCGCCAAACGCCTTGAACAGCTCCGCTAAATCATAGAGCTCGTCCTCCGACGGCATGTTCTCATTGACGAACTGCACCTTATCTGCGTGAACTTCCTGTTCTTCGCAGCACGGCGCCTCCGCCATTGCATACATTTTCTCTGCTTTCATTAAATACCTTCCTGAGTGTTCAAAAAAGTGAATTCTCAAACATATGAGCATTTATTCATATGTTTGATTTAATAGTAGTACTCGCGGGCTGTCCTGTCAAGGTGAATCTTGTCAATTTACAATTATAGTTGTCCCTTTACAAATGAACCTGTCCTACTTGGGGGTAGCATATCATTATGAACCGCGGTCCTTCTTTTTGTGGACTATTCTTTTTTCACAGCCCCTTTTAT
Source organism: Lachnospiraceae bacterium UBA4260 (assembly GCA_002395235.1). Taxonomy (GTDB): domain Bacteria; phylum Bacillota; class Clostridia; order Lachnospirales; family Lachnospiraceae; genus CAG-791. The sequence goes on from DGWK01000032.1 coordinate 265,563, forward strand.
TTGCGGGGTACTCACTATTTACCACTTACTGGAGAACCGTCCCCTGCGCGGTCCCTGCGCGGTCCGATCACAGCCAGGCGCCCCGCGGACGCAGAAGTTCTCTGTGTCCGCGGGGCGCCTGGCATTGAAGTGTTTGAGGTGTTTGATTATGAATTATGATTACGGGATATATGGAAAATGTCGTCAGCGGGCCTTCTTGGTGATGCTGATACGCTTATAGATGCTGAGTGCTGCAAGCAGGCCTGTTACGATCTCCAGTGCCAGGATGGCTGTCTTCCACCAGGGGGTCACTTCCACCACCTGCATGTTGGCGGAGGTGCCGTTCATGGCGTTGGAATTTGCGACGGTGTACAGGATGTGTTTCGTTGCCTCCCGCATCGCGGAGACGACATTCGGATCATCCTTGTATTCCATCAGCTTGGCTGTCCACTTGGCGGCGTCGTTGCAGTCCCATGCGTCACTGCCTGCCATAACACCGTTCAGGACATCCATGTAGTTGTTGCTGTTGGAGAAATCTGTCAGTGCAAATCCGGGCATGCCCCATTCTCCGCGCATAATGCCGGTGAGGAGCCCCTTGTCCGCGCCCGTCCAGGTGCAGCCCAGGCGGTTGAAGGACGTCATGACCGAGTAGGCGCCGGATTCAACGATCGGATACTCGAACGCCTGCAGATAGATCTCTCTTGCCGCCTGCTCATTGGTCCAGACCGCAATACCGTCACGGGCGGTCTCCTGATCATTGAGGGCAAAATGCTTCATGTAGACATACACGCCCTTGGACTGGATGCCTCTGACCTCAGCGGCACAGGTCTTTCCGGAGATAAAAGGATCTTCCGAGTAGTACTCGAAGTTTCGTCCGGAGTAAGGTGTTCTGTGGATGTTGACGCCCGGTCCGTAGATGCCGGAATACTGCTGTCCGTTTGCAAGGAGGCAGTCATTGCCGACAGAGCGGCCCATGTTCTCGGCGATCTGTCCGTCAAAGCTTGCCGCCAGAAGGTCCTCCGAAGTATAGCTGGTGGAGGATCCGCCGCCGGTGAGCGTGGCGGTGATACCCTGCGGCCCGTTCTCATCCTTGGTCCCGGGCTTGGAGATCGAGCTCATCGGTGTCGTCGTGTGGTACGCCTGGCCGATGACCTTGGCCATCTCATTGAATGTGACCTGATCCAGAAGATCATCCCACGTGTAGGTCCCGCCGTCAAATTCGATGGAACCGTCGAGCGGCACGCCGATGAACTGCGCCAGGTTCAGCTTGCCTTCCTTGCCGAAGGTCGGCATGGTTCCGGAAGTGTTCTTCTGGTACTGTGCGTTCATCTCCGCGACCATGTCGTCCGACGCGGACATCTGGTGGGCTGCCTTGTACTTTTTCTCTGTGATCTCCGCCTTCGGCATGGTGCCTTCCCAGTCAGAACGGGTCAGGTAGACGATGCTGTCGGTCTCGCCTTCCCTGCGGTTGGGATCCGCATGGTCCAGCTGGTTCACGATCTCATTTCCGGTCACACCCTTGGAGAAAACTTCATTGTCCTGCTCCGCGACCGTATAGGCCGCCGTCAGCCCGGTACGGCCTTCGACGTCAGCGCCCTTCGCTGCCAGAATATTGTTCAGCGCCGCATGTGCGCCGTTTCCTGCGGCAAAATAGTACTGTCCGGCATCCAGAATGTACGTCCCTTCGCCTGCCGCATCGTATGTGCGCAGCTCGGTCTTCGGAACCGTCACCCGGAAAGTCACTGTTTCCCCGGCGGGAACCGTCTGCTTGTCGAATCCGACCAGCTCAACGGCTGCCTTCTCGATCCCGTTCTGCTTATCATAGTCCGTATAAGGGGACTGCATGAAGATCTCGACGACTTCCCTGCCTTCCACGTCCGAATCGTTGGTCACGTCGACGGTAAATACCAGATCGTCTCCGCTCTCCTCCATCTGCAGATCGCCATAGCTGAAATCGCTGTAGGACAGGCCGTATCCGAAAGGAAATGCCACCGTGGAATCATAGTCGAACGCACCGGCGTTCCCCTGTCCGAGGATTACATCCTCGTAGCGGGTCTCATAATAGCGGTAGCCGACATAGATGCCTTCCTGATAAGCCACATAATACTCGTTGTTGGTCGACTTGAACGCGAGGCCTTTCTCCGCCGCGTTCGTGTAGCTCGTGGCATGTGCGTTCTGCAGGGCCGGTGATGTCAGGTTGTCATAACAATAGGTGTCCACCAGCTTACCGGAAGGATTCACAGTACCGTTCAGGAGGTCTCCGATCGCCCGGATGCCCTGGCCCGGTTCGCCGATCCACATGCAGGCGTCGATCTGATAATCGGTCCCGCAGATCTTCGGATCGAGGAAGTCCACTTCCACCGCGTTGGCCACATTGAGGAGGACGATGATCTTTTTCAGGCTTCCGTTCTGCTTCAGCTCTGCCAGCTTGCCGAGCATCGCCTGTTCCTCGTCCGAGAGCTCCAGCAGATTGCCTTTGCCGTCTCCCGCGCCGTACCAGGGCATGTCCGCACCTTCACCGCAGACACGGCTGATCACGACGACGGCTGCATCTCCGTACTCACCGACCGAATCCCACTCCGCATCGGAATAGGCGCTCAGCGGCACTTCATTCACTTTGAATTCTTCATTGTTGAAAACATAGTTGTTGAGGGATCCGGAGTCCTGCGTCCGTCCGTACTCGCTGCCCTTGCCCTCCGTGTAGAAGCTCCACATCGTGGGATTCACGGAGAAGCCTTTTGCCTCCAGCGCATCCTTCAGCGAGTCAATGTTGGACGTGTTCATACCGCCCGAGCCGGTGCCGCCGTACACGAACCTGGCGGCGTTGATGCTCATCAGCGTGATCCGGGCATCCGCCGCAAGCGGAAGCGCCTGCTCTCTGTTCAGCAGAAGGACCGAACCGCCCGCAACGATGCTCTCAACGACTTTCCTGCCTTCCTCCACCTGCTCCGCAGATGTATAATCCGCGGTAAAGTAGTCCTTACCGGGATCTCCGATCACCTTGGATGACTCCGTGCCGAGCACCATGTTGATGATGCCCTCGTAGTTGTTGGTGACCGGGCGGGCGACCAGAGAGAGGATGAACAGGAGGGTGAACAGCACGGAGAGCACTGTCCACAGCCCTTTTCCTTTCACCTTCGTCTTGTCCATTGCTATTCTCCTTTACAGATCCGGGAGAGATCGATGATCACTCTTCCGCCATGAGCTTCAGGGCAGGCATCTCGATGACCCTGTATCCCAGAGAGGAATCCTCGGGATCGAGGGAAGGATCTTCCACGGTGACAACCAGGGGCTCCGCATACTGGCCGAGGAAATCCTGCGCGGTCATCGCATTGTTCTCGGGATCGAGAAGCGCGGTCATTTCCGGTGTCCAGTTGTTGGTGTCGATCACGCAATGTCCGGCGATCTTCGCACGGCCGTAACCCTTCTCATGCTGCTCGAAGAAGATGCTCTCAGCGGGCTCCAGCGTGTAATCAACGTGTGTCTCCCAGCCGTCAGCGGATGCTGCGGAGCTGCATTTTCCCTTGTAGATGATCGTGCGGAGGCCCTTGATGCCGGGGTCGGTGGTTCCGAAGCGATGCTCCTGATAGGTAAGCTCGTAGGTGTTGTCCGCATTGATCTTCAGCGTGTAGACATCACTGTTGTACCAGCCCACTTCTTCGATCAGGTATGAGGATCCGCCCGCGAAGAGCTTGGAGATGCCTGCTCCTTTGGAAGAGCCGCAGCCGGCCAGCGTCGCCATCATCATGATGCAGACAAGTGCAAGTGTCAGAATTCTGGTTCCCTTTTTCATTTGTTTTCCTCCTTTTGGAATGTATATCGTTTTGCTGTTGCAAGAACTGCCTGTATATGTACAGTCGATCTTCCGCCTGTATTCACTCTGTATGTGCAGCGAGGAACTCCAGCAGCTTCGCGTTGGACTCCTTCAGCGGTTTGCTCTGGAAACCGTGGCCCGCGCCGTGCAGGATCTGCAGTTCCGCGTGCTCATAGACCTCGGCTGCTCTCTCGGAGTAGGAAGGATCGACGATGTCGTCTTTATCGCCGTGCTGGATCAGCACGTCCCCTTTATATCCGCCGATGACGTCATAGATGTCAAAGCTCATCGCATCCCGGCTGTAGATCGCGCCGATGGTCTGGTTCATGACATCCTCTGTCTCCGGGATCTCGTCGATGGACGCATGTCTCGACCAGCAGTCATCCTGCAGGGCAAAAGCCGGGAAGAGCAGGATGAGGGCCTTGACATCCTCCGGTCTGGAAGCAGCTACATACGAGGAAACGAAGCCGCCCTGGCTGCAGCCGAGAAGGAAGAACTGGTCCTTGTCCACATATTCGAGAGCCCGCACGCCGTCCATGACCGCGTTCAGGTCCTCCGCTTCCGTGAGGACGCTCATCTCCGTCATCTCGCCGCCGGATTTGGAAGCTCTGTTGCCGCCATAGAAATCGAAGACCACTGCGCAGTAGCCGTTCTGGGCCAGAAGCTCAGCGCGCTTCTCATTATCGGTGTAGGATCCCGCAAAACCGTGGCTGATCACCACCGTGGGATACTGGCTCTTTTCTTCTGCCGGCGTGTAGACCACTGCATAGATCTGCTTGTCCCCGTTCGGGAAATACATCTCCTCGGTCTTCGGCGGCTCTTTTTCTTCCTGCTGCTCTGCCGGTGCCTGCTCCGTCTGCTGTGCCTGTGTCTGCTGGGTCTGTCCCGAAGACTGACTGCCGCAGGCAGCAAGGCCAAGTGCCATCAAGAGCGTCAGCATCATTGCGACGATTCTTTTCATACTCCCATGCCTCCTTTTCTGAGATTGATCTGCTCTGTCCTGTGAACAGGTACATCATAAAAAAAAGGAGCGGTCCCCGAAACGGGAACCGCAAATCCTGTTCTTCCTGCATCAAAAGTTGCACTATGGTTGAAGGAGCAGGGCGTCCAGCGTGAATATCTGGTCCTCTGTCCGGAATACCAGCGTCCCTTCATACTTCTCACAGATCCTTTCCATGCTCCTGACACCGAAGCCGTGATACTGCCTGTCTCTCCTGCTGACCGGCAGGTCATCCTCCACCAGGACACTGCCGGCATACGGATTCTCCATGTGCAGTGTGATCATGCCATCCCTGCTGTACATGACCATCGAGATGAACCTCTCTTCCTCGGGAAGCGCGGAGACCGCGTCGATCGCGTTGTTCAGCGCATTCCCGACAAGGGCATACAGATCCAGCTCCTCTATGCCGTCCATCCCCGCCCCGTTGACATAGGACGTGAATTCGATATTTCTCGCCAGGCAGACGGCCCGCTTTTCCGCAAGGACGATATCCAGTACGCGGTTCCCCGTCTCCAGGTGGACCTCATATTCTCCGATCCGCTCTTTCAGCTTCCGGATCTGCTGCGGATCGATTTCTCCCTGAAAGCCCTCCAGAAGACTCTTCAGATCGTGATACTTCTCATTGACCAGCTCCACCGACTGCTGGGAATGCCGGAACTGCTCATGCTGTTCATGGACCAGTTCCCGCATCGTATCCACCGATTGCGACAGCCTCGCCCTCTCCATGACGCCGAACTGTACGAGCAGGATGAACACATCGCACAGCACCTGATAGATGCCTTCCGTAAGCACAGACAGGCTGTTCCTCTCCGGATTGCCGCCGGTGATCCGCATCATCCCCATGCACAGAAGCAGCGCCGACGTGGAGAAAACGGCCTTCAGCCGGTTGTCGTAGTTGCCGCCCCTTTCCCTTGTGAAAGGCCGGAAGATCCAGTAAAGAAACGTGAAAAAGAAGGGATAGACCACCACATCCAGAGCGATCATCCCCTCTGTACTTCTTGTGAATACTTCCACCTGCGGCAGTAGCCGCAGGACCGCCTTGATCGTCCCGCCCAGATTCTGTGCCACATATCCTGCGGACGCCGCAAACAGCGCCGTGAACAGGTCCTCCTGAAAGCAGAACAATATGATCCCCGTCAGCAGCAGGTAACAGAGGATGACCACAAAGATCCTGTCCAGCCTGTTGACCTGGATGACCATGTTCGGGAAGAAGGCGGCCCGGACCACATAAATCAGGACCATCCCTGCCGCCGTTGACAGGAACAGCCGCTTCCAGAATGGTTTTCTCCTGATCAGCACATGGGAGAAAGCCATGGCCCCCACGACCGACTGCAGCAGGAGCAGCGAGCTTCTGATGTGCCAGTAGTACTCGATGTTCACATCTTCTCTCCTCTGTACCCAGCGACCTGCTCCAGAAAGCTCTTCCTCTTGGGCCTGGATACCGGGATCGCCTCTCCGCCCACGATCACTTCATTCTTCCTGATCGTCTCCACATACTTGAGATTCACCAGAAAGCTAGTGTGGCACCGCGCGAACCCTCTCTCTCGCAGTTCCTCCTCGTAGGCGGAAAGGGTTCCCCACTGGCGAATCACCTCCCCGCCGACGTGAAAGAAAAGATCATGGCCCGAGGATTCTATGTATACGATACTGTCCGCGCTGACCCTTCTCTCGTTTTCCTTATCCCGGAGATTGACGGTATAACCCTGCTCCCTGCTCCGGAGCGCCTTCAGCATCCGCTTCAGCTTCGCTGCAAAAGGCGGATACTTCAAAGGCTTCAGAATATAGTCGAACGCCTCGACGGAATACCCCTCAATGGCATACTGCGTCAGATTCGTCACGAAGACGATCATGACGGACTCATCCTTCTTCCGGATGCTCTTCGCGACGTCGATCCCGAGCATGTCCGGCACGCGGATGTCCAGAAACAGGATGTCCACATCCTTGTGATATTCACTGAGCAGCATGATGCCGCGGTCATAGCAGGTAAGCGTATATCGGAACGCCGGATCCTCTTCGGCGTAGCGCTGCAGAAATGCTTCGAGCCGCTGCCGCTCTGCCGGAGCATCCTCCAGAATCATGATCTTCAACATCTCGCATCCCTCCAGTTTTTGATGCAGAAAACACAGTTTATGCGGTTCCCCTTCATTCGCCCCGGGCTATTCTTTATCATCTTTATCATCAGAAGTATTTATCAATTTATCATCAGAAAACAAAAAGAGCATGTCTCTGCCCGAAGGCAGTACATACATCATTACAATCCAATGATTACCTTGAATAAAGAAAGCCTAATTGCATTTGATTATACATCTTAAACCGCGATTGAAGTCAAGTTTTGGGAGGATCTGCCTTGTATACGATCAGCGAAGCTGCCCGACGGACCGGGATCCCCTCGTCCACGATCCGCTACTATGATAACCACGGGCTCCTGCCCGGCATTCAGAAATCATCCGCAGGCAACCGCCTTTTCTCCGACGAGAACATCCGAGAACTCGAAGAGATCGCGGCACTTCTCGCCTGCGGCTTCTCCATCCGTGAAATGAAGGAATATACAGACGCCTCTCCCACCCGCAGAACACAGATGCTGCAAATCCGAAGAGCACATCTGTATGAAGAGATCAAGACAATGCAGAACTGCATCGCCTTGCTGGATAAGCGCATTCCGTAAGACCGCGCAGGGGACAGTTCTCCGCGCGGTGTGTGACACAGCTTTAGATGCACGCATTACAAAGGAAGCCAACGGGAAGGACACGCCCAAGAGAGCAAAAGGCGGGGAAACGATCTGACCGGTCTCAGCTGACTGCTGTACAATTCTTACTCATTAGAAACAAAAAAGGAGCCAAGACAGAAAATGTCGCGGCTCCTTCCTTTTTTCAGAGCAGGCCTGTACTCAGCACTTTTGTATTATCGAAAATTATAGGGACAAGTCGAATTGTAAAACCTGCACGCTTGCTTTGCCACTCAAGCCATCGGACACTTTGCTTTGTTACAAACTCTCCCACTGTTCCGACCTTTTTGAAAGAAGGGACAGGTGTATTTGTAAAAAAAGGACAAAGAACAGCTAAATTAAGCTGAGTTTGGGACAGGCTGGAATGTAAATTAACATGAATCTGCCTTTTTTCTTCAACTATCCCGACAGCAATTAACATCCCGAGAAATAGCAGATATAATGATAGTAACTATGTAACTATATTTACGTCTCTTTGATTGGAAACCCAAGTCTGCTCCACAATACATGCGCAGCTCTCCTGCGCCGCGCACCACCCCACGAACAACCCCCGGGCGCGCCGCGCCCTGATTCTTAAGAAAGGAGAACAAATGAGCACCGGCAAGAAAAGCTTCTGGGAAGAGCACCGCAAATGGATCGTTGTCGTGGCCGCGATACTTTGCGGCGCCGCAATCGGTGTCGCAGCTTATACCGGCGTCACGTCTTCGGCGAAGACTGTCACACACATCTCTGCAGTCTACACCGGTGATACCAAGGCCGGTGTTGTTCTCGATGACAAAAACCCCGGCTTCACGGTGACTGCCTTCTACAAGGACGGACATGAGGCGGCCGTGACCGGATGGACGATCGCCTCTCCGCAGACCCTCGAAGACGCCAAAAAGAGCGTCGTGACGATTACCTACCAGAAAGTGAGCACCCAGGTCGAAGTCCAGTGCACCACCGGTATGATCCAGTCGATCACGGCGGAATACGACGGCGACACGAAGGCCGGCACACAGATCAACGACACCAACCCGGGACTCCATGTCTATGCGATCCGTGACGGCAAAAAATCGCCCCTCGACAAGGGCTGGCGCGTCTCCAATCCCGCCGTCCTCGAGAAAGACAAGCTGTCCACCTTCACCATTAATTACGAGAATTTCTCCTGCACGCTCTCCATCCAGTGCACCACCAAGAGCATCGCCCGCCTGAGCGCCGCTTACTCGGGCAGCACGTCAGAAGGCACCGAGATCGCGACCGGAAACGAGAACCTCGTAGTGACCGCCAAATATGTCGACGGGACCGTCGAGCAGGTGAGCGGCTGGACCCTCGCCGAGACGGTAGTCCTCGAGCCAAAAGAGCGCTATGTCCTGGAAGTTCATTATGAGGACAGCGTCTGCACGCTGGAAGTGACCTGCACCACGCCTACTCCCGAGGAGTTCCAGGCCGGCTGTATTTCTGCGGGCTACTATTCCCTCTACCACAATCCCGCCAAGTACGCGGGCGCCAACATTGCCGTAGAAGGAACAATCAAAGAGATCCGCCCCGGACAGGACGGAAGCGTAGATGTGTTTCTGGAAATGGAAGGGGACTTCCTCGGACTCACTAAGGGCATCCTGTGCGCCACTTACACCAGCACGCTCCACGGCCAGCTTCCTCCCGAAGGAGTCCCCGTAACAATTTACGGCATGTTCAAGGATGTGAGCGCCCGTATGATGGACGGTTCATCGATGAGCATGCCGGTAATGAATGCTGAATATGTAGTGCGCCACTGACCTCATAGCGCGGCGTCCGCAAACTTTTTACTTCTGTCCGCCGCTTCCCTGTAGAAAGCGTCCGCAGACGTTATGTTCTCATAAGGCGCCATAAAGAACACTCTGAGAAAATAAAGATTGACGTTTCTGCGCACCTCTTCCGACGGCTCTGCCGCGATTCTCGCTTTTAATCGGCGAACCAGAGAATGCCACTGCGCTTTAAATTGCTCGTACGCAGGCAGATCGGATATTCCCAGCCATTTGTCAATCCTGACTTTGGAAAGACCTCCCTTCACGCACCCCTCCGGGACGATGAAATAGGAGGTCTTTTCTTCGTTAAATTCCCTTCCCAGCGGGAATAACCTGCAGATTCCGGGCCGGTACGAGTGGATGCTGCACCTTCCGTCAGATTCGAGAAAAGCACAGCCCTGCGTATCACTCCTCATCATAAGGTGAGGAAGGATGACTCCTTCCTCCACATGCAGGTCGATTCCTCCGCCCAACAGCTCTTCAAAGGATTTCCCGAGGCCGGCCGTCAGCTGCCACACGTCATAGGGATCCAGCACAATCGTATCGCCCATGCCCCTGCAGCAGGCTCCGCAGCCGGCGCAGGCACTGCTGGAGATTCTGACCATGTCCTGGGGACCATACCGCCTCGGTCCGGGTCCACCTGTCCCTTCTCTCATCTGCCCTGTCCTTTCCTGATGAGTCTGTCCAGATCGTCATAGGAAACCTTCAGCAGACTGTCCAGCGTCTGTTCGATCGCCACATTCTTTTTAATGACCGGATCGCTGATCAGAGCGCCCCTTGCCACGACCATCTTGGGCTTTCTGAGCGCCCGAAGGCTCTCGAGAGGATTTCCTGCCGTGATGAGGAAGTCGGCCGCCTTTCCGATCTCGATGCTTCCTGTCTCTGCGTCGATCCCTGCAATCTTTGCATTTCCGAGAGTCGCACTATAGAGGGCAAAAGACTCGGAGACGCCGCAGAACGTGCTGAAATACTGCAGCTCTCTCCACATGTCGTAGTGCGTCACGTAAGGGCAGCCAGTATCCGTGCCGAGGCCGACCGGGATTCCCTCCTTGAGGGCTCTTCTGGCGCACTCGATGATGCCGCGCAGCACGATTCCCGCATTGTAGCGGTCCATGGGGCGGACGCCGGTCTTGGACGTTTTCAGGAGTGCCAGAGGAATGACGGGCGAAATGGTAGTCACCAGCGATGCCCCGCGTTCTTTGAACAGCTCCATCATCTCATCCGTGGGCATGGCGCCGTGCTCAATGGTGTCTACGCCTCCGCGCAGTCCCGCGATCACGCCTTCCGTGCTCTCCGTATGTGCCGCCACAGGGAGCTTGAGATCATGCGCCGCCTTGCAGGCCGCCTCGATGATCTCCGGGGACATCTTGAGAACGCCCGGTTCTCCTTCCTTCACCGCGTCCATGATTCCGCCCGTGATCATGAGTTTGATCAGGTCGGGCCTGCCTTCCGCGATCTTGTGAACATATTCTACGGCCTCTTCAGGCGATGTTACGGGATAAGCGAGCGATCCCGCCACGTGCCCTCCGGGCACCGAGATCCCTGTATTGCTTGTCAGGATCCTGGGACCCGGCATTGCCGCCCCGGCCGCGCTGCCGCGCACGAGCGCTCCCAGCCCTTCCGGCGCCGCTGCGCCCATGGGGATCCGGGACATGCCGGTCCTGGCCTTGCGGATCATGTCTGCCAGCCCGCTGCCGCCGGAAGTCTCTTCCGACTTCCAGGCCTTTACTCTTTTGCGGTATCCTTCTTCGATCTCATTCCGAAGCTTTCCGTCATAATCCGAAATACCGCCGACAGTCCTGATCGTAGTCACGCCGCTGTGCAGCGCCGTGTTGGCATATCCTCTCATAAGGGCGCGAACCGCCTCCCCGGTAACCGGGTTGGAAGTAGCCAGATTCACGAGACGCACATAGTCCTCGGGCTCCTTCTTCTTGCCCGAAGGCTTGCCCCCCGAATTCAGATGCACATGGAGATTAATCAGACCGGGCATCAGATAGCACCCTTTCAGATTCACAATCTCACATCCCGAAGGCACTAGTTCGTCCGCAGAGAGGATCGCGGAGATCCTGCCGTTCTCTACAATTACAGTTTTTCCCTTCTGCGGCACCATATCCTTCGTGCCGTCCAGTATAATTCCACCGATATATGCTGTTTTCATAGGCGTTCCTTCCTGAAAGATGTTCTGAACAGATAAGAATACAATACCACAAATTCCTTCTGCTTGGAGAGATAAGTTCTCTAAACGAAAAAAAGCCCCTGAACAGAAACAAAGCCCCATTCCGGGCTTCAGCCTCAGAACAGAGCTCCATCTCTTAGGGGATGTTAATAATGTATAGGGGGGTAATTGATATATGTATCAGCTCTTGCTGACAATGGTTATATTACTCCGATCCCCTCTGAATAAATAGTCAGATTTCTGACATAAATTAGGGCATTTCCGACATTTCCAATCAGAACAGTCCGGTGATCTTTCCGTCCTCGTCGACATCGATCTTGACGGCTGCGGGAACCTTGGGAAGGCCGGGCATGGTCATGATGTCTCCCGTCAGGGCTACGACGAAGCCTGCGCCCGCCGATATTTTGACACCGCGGACCGTGATATCGAAGTCCTTGGGTGCGCCGAGCTTCTTGGGATCGTCCGTCAGGCTGTACTGGGTCTTGGCGACGCAGATGGGGCAGTTTCCGAAGCCCATGGCCTCGAGCTGCTTGGCCTGCTTGGCCGCGTCGGCGGTCATCACTACGCCGCGGGCGCCGTAGATCTTGGTGGCGATCTGGTTCAGCTTGTCCTCGATGGTGCCGTCGAGCTCATAGGAGAAGCGGAAGTCGGAGGGCTCCTCTACGAGACGGATGATCTCCTCTGCCAGAGCCTTGCCGCCTTCGCCGCCCTTTGCCCAGACCTGGGACAGAACGACGTTGACGCCGAGCTCTTTGCACTTCTTCTCAACCAGAGCCACTTCCGCAGCTGTATCTGTGGGGAACTCGTTGATGGCAACTACGCAGGGAAGGCCGTACACGTCGCGGATGTTGCTGACGTGCTTGAGGAGGTTGGGAAGGCCCTTCTCCAGAGCTTCCAGGTTCTCGGAGTTCAGGTCCGCCTTGGCGACGCCGCCGTTGTACTTAAGGCTTCTTACGGTGGAGACAATTACAACCGCGTTGGGCTTAATGCCGGCCATGCGGCACTTGATGTCCAGGAACTTCTCCGCGCCGAGGTCTGCGCCGAAGCCCGCCTCAGTGACCGCGTAATCCGCCAGCTTCATAGCCATTCTGGTCGCTGTGACGGAGTTGCATCCGTGCGCGATGTTGGCGAAGGGGCCGCCGTGCACGATCGCGGGAACGTGCTCCAGGGTCTGCACCAGGTTGGGCTTGAGGGCGTCCTTGAGAAGGGCCGCCATAGCGCCCTGTGCGTGCAGGTCGCCTGCCGTGACGGGCTTCTGCTCGCTGACTTTGCCGTAAGTATAGCCGATGACAATCCTGGAGAGTCTCTCCTTGAGGTCGTTGATGTCACTTGCAAGGCACAGAACTGCCATGATCTCGGAGGCAACCGTGATATCGTAGCCGTCCTCGCGGGGCGTTCCGTTGACTCTTCCGCCAAGGCCGTCCACTACAAAGCGGAGCTGGCGGTCATTCATATCCACGCATCTCTTCCATGTGATCTTGCGGGGATCGATGTTCAGCTCATTTCCCTGAT
>DGWK01000022.1:0-25479 GCA_002395235.1 Lachnospiraceae bacterium UBA4260
AATGCTCTTCGATCTCGGAGATCAGAGTGATGATGCCGAACGAGTCAAGGATATGGTCGTCGATCAGTGCTGTCTCTTTCTCATAATCTACAGAGTCGTCAATGTCTCTCAGGATCTCAAGTAATTCTTCCATAATTCCTCCTAATAAAATCTTCGATCAAGACCTTCGATATAAAATCTTCAGTACAGTAACATCAATATCATAACTTATTAAATTCAAAACTGCCATACAAACGAGAGATTTGTTTATTCAGTATTTTGCCATATTGAGCGTGTAGGACTGAATCTGATCCCTCGCCGGAATGAATCCCTCTTTCTCCCCATAGAGAACGACTGCCGGAAATTCATGGCTCAGGAACAGGCTCATTCCCTCGTAGAAGCTGTAGGCGCCGGTCTTAAAGAACACGACGCGGTCGCCCAGGCCGATCTTCTCGGGGAAACATCTGCACAGAAGGTCGTTCATCGTGCACAGGGATCCGTAGATGCTCCAGTCTCTCTCCTGCCTGTCGCCGGCCGGGTCCGCGGGGATCACCGCCATCTGCGGCCGGTACATACCCTTGATCTGGCCGTCGTAGTTGAGCTGATGGATGCCGCCGTCCACCAGGCAGATCGCATTGCCGTCGTTTTCCTTGATGTCCAGGGCGGTGGTCACGTAGCAGCCGCACTCGGCCGCGTAAGCCCTGCCCATCTCGATGGTCACAATGCCCTTCCACTTCATGTCCTGAACCATCTTGCGGAACATTTCCAGGTGCTCGGGATCGCGCAGATCTTCTTCTTTCTTCTTCTGGTCCTCAAAATAGGACACGGCAAAGCCCGTCCCGTACTCCAGCTCGGGGACCTTGTAGTCCGCCTCGGTGAGAAGTCTATCGAAGAAGGCGTCCAGCATAGCCAGCTCTTTCTCGTGCTTGCTCAGCTTCTTCTTCTGGGTTCCGGAGAAGAAATGGATGCCCGCGAATTCGATGTGCGGGAACCTTCCGCGGTCCCCAATCAGCCCGCAGATGGTATCTTCGTCCATACCGAACTGGCTTCCGTTGGTAAGTCTGGGATAGACTCTGAGAGTCTTGTCATGGGCGTCCGCCCAGTCCGAGAGCATCTGCAGCTGCAGCGGCGACTCCGCCGTATATCTGGCTGCGTCCTGTCCGTAGTCAAGGATCTCCATCAGATCCTCGCGGATCTTGAGGACGCCGGAGATGTAGAGTTTCTCCGCCGGGATCTTCAGGTCCCTGCAGATCCGGAATTCGCCCATGGAGCAGACTTCGATGCGCTCTACCTGCCTGGACATCTCCAGGGTAAGAAAGGGATTGGTCTTCATAGAATAAGTGAGCCCGATCTCGCCTTTGAAGGCATCCCGGAAGCGCTGTACGCGGTCCCTGATGCAGTCGAGGTCGAACAGGTAAAGGGGCGTGCCGAACCGGTCCGCCGCTTCTTTAATCTTGCTCAGTTCCATAATTACTCCTTGCTGTAACTGTTTTCTCTGATGTTCAGGCGAGAAGGGAGCGGAAATACGCTCTGTCGATCTTGCCGTTCTTGTTGTAAGGCATGTCTTCCACCTGGTTGATCCTGCCGGGCACCATGTAGGCCGGAACCTTCTCCTTGAGGCGGATCCGCACTTCCCTGGGCTCGATGTCGCCCATATACCAGCAGACGATCCGGTTCTTCTTCTCGTCAAAGAGGCAGACCGCTCTCGCCACGCCGTCCAGCGCCATGAAGTTGGTCTCGATCTCCTCGAGCTCGATCCTGTGGCCCATGTGCTTGATCTGGAAGTCTCCTCTTCCGGCAAAATAGAGCTCGCCGTCCGTTCCGTAGGCAGCCAGGTCGCCCGTCTTGTAGACGCGCTGCTCGCGGCCGTCCAGCTCGTACATGATGAACTGTTTTGCCGTCTGCTCGGGATTGTTGTAGTAGCAGATCGCCAGGGACTCGCCCGCGCAGCAGATCTCACCGGAGACGCCGGGCTCCGTCACGATTCTGCCCTCGTCGTCCATAAGGAACACGGTCCTGCCGGGGAAAGCGCCGCCGATCGGGAGCTTCTCGGTCTTCTCAAACTTTCTCTCGATCCTGTAATAGGTGCAGTTGCAGGTGATCTCGGAGGGACCGTAAAGGTTTACATATTCCGCGTTCGGAAGCGCGTCCTGCCAGATCTGCAGGTGCTTGATCGGCATCACTTCGCCGCTGAACATGATGATCCTGACCTTCTCGGGGACCCTGTAGCGCAGGCCCTTGAGACCGGAGACTATGCACAGGGCCGACACCGCCCATACGAGGACGGTTACGTTCTTATCGCAGATATAGTCCAGGAGCCTGGGCGGCGTGCTGAAGAACTCTCTGGGAATGAGGACCACTTCCGCGCCCGTGAACATGCAGGAGTAGAGGTCCTTGACCGACACGTCGAAGTCGAAAGGCGCCTGGTTGCCCATGATGTCCTCGCAGGTGATCCCGAAGATCTGTGTAAAATGACCGATGAAGTCAAGCACGGACTTGTGCCCGACAATGATGCCCTTGGGATTTCCGGTGGAACCGGAAGTAAATACGCCGTAAAGCGGATCCTCTCCCCCCATCTGCGGGCGGATCGCGGCGAGTCTTGCGGCCGCCTCCTCGCTGATCTCGTCGGCGCCGCTGTAAAGCTCCTCGAGAGACAGCACTTTTCCGGTGTACCCGGAAGCCGTCAGCTGCTCTCTTCTCGCCTGGTCCACAACGACGATCCTGGATTCAAGCACATCCAGTATCTTCCGGATCCTCTCCGGAGGCTGCTCGGGGTTGACGCTCACGTAGAAGCCGCCGGCGTAAACGACGCCGTACATGCAGCACAGCGTCGCCGTGCTCTTCTCGGCCAGGATCGCCACCGGCTCTCCCTTGCTGATCTGCGCGCTGAGAGCACCTCCGATTCCTCTCGCCTTTGAAGCGAGCTCTTTATATGTAAGGCATACCGATCCGTCGTCTACGGCGGGACGGCTCCCATATTCCTTTTCTGTAAGTTCAAGCCTGTCAAGAATTGTTTCCAAAAGCTGTTCACTCCTTTCAACTTTGTCAAAGACATCTATGTTATACAATTATTCATATCTGACGAAACCGCATCTAATCTACCTTAAGCTTAAAATGCCTTTTTTGCAATACTCTCCCGCCAAATCTTCTCAAAAAACCTTTCTTATAAAGAAAACGTCTAAAGAAAACGTCTTATACAAAAATTCCCCTGTAACTCGACAAATCGCGCCTTCTGCATTATACTGAAAAATCAGAATTGTCCAGAAAAAAAGGAATTACCATATGCAGCAGAATAAATCTGTGAATGAATCATTAAATAAATCTTTACAAACTTCATCGGATCCCATAACCGCAAGGCAGCTCCTGAAGGTCCTTGCCTTCGGTCTTCTTCTGGCATTAATGCTTGTTGCCGCGGGGATTCTTCTGAATCCCGGCAAGTGGTTTTCGGCCGGCCTGATCAAGGACCGCAACGCCCGGTACGCGGAGATCACCACGGTCCCCCGGGACACCATCGACATCTATAACATCGGCAACAGCCTGGCCATGGTCGGTATCTCCCCTATGGACCTGTGGCATGAGGAGGGATACACTTCCTTCAATCTGTGCAAGGGAGCGTCCAAGACATCGGAAGCTTATTATCTTCTCAAGCATGGGCTCAGCTATCAGCATCCCGACCTGATCATGATCGAATCCAACATGATGCTGCGCTCCGATGAGCCGCTCACGGATCTGCAGACCGCGCTGTCGGAGTTTTTCCAGTACCATTTTCCTTTCTGCAGGTATCACAACCTGTGGCAGGCCATCGGCTCCAAGCCCAGTATCCGCGAGTACTACATGGGATATCTGATCAGTGAGCATATTATGCCTTATACGGGAGACACGGACTACCTGGAGCCCACACAGGAGAGGAAGAAGATCGAATATCTTTCCACTTACTATATGGACAGGATCCTCAAACTGTGTGAGGAAAATGACATAAAAGTCGTTTTCTACAGCCTCTGCTCTCCCAAGTGCTACGACACGGCCCGGCTCAATTCGATCGGCGATTACGCCAGGTCCCGCGGGCTCACCTATATCGACCTCAATCAGAACTGGAGAGAGATCGGCATTGACTGGAGCCACGACACCCGCGATGAGGGCGACCACCTCAACGAATACGGCGTCGCCAAGGTCACCAAATACATGGGTGAGTATCTCAGAAAGAACTATGATCTGACCGACCACCGGGGCGACAAAGCCTACAGCAGCTGGGATACAAAGTATTCCGCTTACCTCGATACCATGCTCAAGATGGAAGGCATGAGCTACTACATGCTCGAAGGCGACGAGATCTACGACTGATATACTTTCCAAAAGAAAACGGGCGGTTTAAAACCACCCGTTTTTTTCACACACTTTATAGATACCGTCGTCCACATTGGCGGGCGCCACTTCGTCCGCCGCCGCTTTCAGCAGCGGATGCCCGTTGCCCATGGCGACCTTGTAAAACTCTTCCGCAAACATATCGAGATCGTTCGTATCATCTCCGAACACGACCACATCTTCGCTCTCTCCGCCGACCAGTTCCAGCATTCTCAGAATGCCCTCTTTTTTGGCGTCCTGCTGGATCAGCAGGTATTCCGGCTCAAACCAGAGGCACCCCAGAGGCTCTGCGGAGGGCAAAATATCCAGAAGCCTGCTCTCTTCGCTCTGCGGAACGGAGATATACATCTTATAGATGATGCCCTTTTTCTCCGGCTCATAATTCCCATCGATCACATAAGTCGTCGGCTCTTTCCGGATCCCGGCCTGCTCATAGAAGCGAAAGTCCCTGGTCCTTACCAGATCCGAGTCCTCATCCGCGACGAGAACGCCGTATCCCTTGTCGATCGCCTCGTGGTAGAGCTTTAAGGCGTCTTCAAAGACCAGCGGACTGTTCTCCACCAGTTCCCGATTCACGACGATCGCCTTGCCGCCGTTGCAGACCATATTGTCGAAGCCGTTCTCGTCGAAGAACTTTCTCGCTTTGTAGTGGGCTCTTCCGGTATTGATGGCCACAAAGTGCCCGGCCTCTTTGAGCCTCTGCACGGCGAGAGCCGCTGACGGCACTATTTTGCCCGTGGCCCTGTCCGTCAGCGTTCCGTCTATATCAAAGAAAAAATACTTTTTCTTCACCGCTTCAACCTCTCAATTCCCCGAACTGCTCCTGGAGACTGCCGTAGAAATCCGTACCGCTGAAGGTCGCGAAATAGTCCATCTCCGTCTCCGCCCTGCGGATCTCTTTGACACTTCCGTCCTCTTTCAGAAGGAGCTCCGCGCTGCGCAGCCTTCCGTTGTAGTTGTAGCCCATGGCAAAGCCGTGCGCGCCCGCGTCGTGGATGAAGAGATAATCGCCCATGTCGATCTTGGGAAGCAGGCGGTCGACGGCGAACTTGTCGTTGTTCTCGCACAGGGAACCTGTCACATCGTACATGTGATCTCTGAGGGCGTCCTCCTTGCCCAGAACCGTGATGTGGTGATAAGCGCCGTACATGGCGGGTCTCATCAGGTTGGCCGCGCAGGCGTCCACGCCGATGTACTCTTTGTAGATGTGCTTCTCATGGATCGCCTTGGTGATCAGCGCGCCATAGGGAGCCAGCATAAAGCGGCCCATCTCGCAGTAGATCGCCACGTCGCCCATACCCTTGTCGCGCAGGACCGCGTCATAGACCTCCTTGACGCCCTCGCCGATGACACGGATGTCATTGGGGGTATCGTAAGGGGAATACGCCACACCTACGCCGCCGGACAGGTTTACGAAGGCGATGTGCACGTCGAAAGTGCGGTGGATCTCCGCCACCAGCTCGAAGAGTTGTGCCGCCAGCATGGGATAGTACTCGTTGGTCACGGTATTGCTCGCCAGGAAAGCGTGAATGCCGAAGTGCTTGACGCCCTTCTCCTTCAGGATCCTGACGCCCTCGAAGAGCTGCTGCTTGGTGAATCCGTACTTGGAATCTCCGGGGTTGTCCATAATTCCGTTGGACATCCGGAAGACGCCGCCCGGATTGTAGCGAAGACTCATGGTCTCCGGGAACTTTCCGCCCAGGATTTTCTCCAGGAAGGGAATATGCGTGATGTCATCGAGATTGATGATGGCGCCGAGCTTTGCCGCGTAGGCGTACTCTTCTTCCGGCGTATCATTTGAGGAAAACATGATGTGTTTTCCGTCCGCTCCGACTGCTTTTGCCAGCATGAGCTCCGCAAGGGAGGAGCAGTCAAATCCGAAATCATAATCCTTGAAGATCTGCATGATATACGGATTCGGGGTTGCTTTTACGGCAAAATATTCGCGGAATCCGGGGTTCCAGGAGAACGCCTCCCTGACCGCTTCTGCGTTTTCGCGGATGCCCTTTTCGTCATACAGATAGAAAGGGGTTGGCCATGTTCTCGCTATCTCTTCTGCCTTTTCTCTGGTGATGTAGGGTGTTTTTTTCATGTTTCCTCATTTCCGGAGATCTTCGGGATCTCCTGTTATTTTTCAGGGCTCGCTGGGCGGCCCCTGATTGCCTTTTAGTCAGAGCTGCCAGTCGATCGGCGTCTCGCCGTGCGCAGTTAAAAACTCATTGCACTCGCTGAAGTGTCTGCAGCCGAAGAATCCCCGGTAAGCCGACAGCGGACTGGGGTGCGGTGCCTTCAGCACCAGGTGGGCCGGATTGGTCACCATGACGGCTTTACTCTGGGCCGGCGTCCCCCACAGCATATAGACAATGGGCCTGTCCTGCTCTTCCACCGCCCGGATGATTGCGTCCGTGAACTGCTCCCAGCCGTGTCCCTTGTGGGAATTTGCCTGGTGAGCGCGCACCGTCAGCACCGTGTTGAGGAGCAGTACGCCCTGCTCCGCCCATTTTGTCAGACACCCGGTCTGCGGCATCCTGCAGCCCACGTCGTCATGCAGCTCCCTGAAAATATTGATCAGGGACGGCGGGATCTCCTTCTGGTCCTCAGGAACCGAAAAGCACAGCCCGTGGGCCTGATGATAGTTGTGATAGGGATCCTGCCCCAGGATCACTACTTTGACCTTTTTCAGCGGCGTCAGGTGCAGTGCGTTAAAGATCTGGTCCGCGGGAGGAAAGACCGTTCCGCTTCGGTATTCTTTCTGTACGAATTGATATAAATCCCTGTAATAGGGTTTGGCGAATTCCGCCTTCACGGCAGGAAGCCAGTCTCCTGAGATCTGCGCCATTTTACTGTTTCCTCTCAGTCAAGATCTTCGGCGGGAACCGTTTCCTCCGGCTGCTCTTCTTCGGAAGCCATCTCTTTCGGCTGCTCCTCTTCGGAAGCCGCCTCGAGAAGTCTGCGCACAAAAGTCCACACTGCTTCAACCGAGGAGATCTTCATCCTCTCCTTCACGGTGTGAACGTTCTCCAGGTCGGGACCGGCGGAGATGCAGTCGAGCCCCTCCACTTTTCCGGCCAGGATCCCGCATTCGAGACCTGCGTGGATGACCTCCACGCCGGGTTCTTTTCCTGTGAGCTCCTTATAGGTGCTGACGCACAGATCCCGGAAGGGAGAGTCCTGCCTGTATTCCCAGGCCGGATAGGAGCTGCGCACCACGGCTTCTCCTCCGAATCCCTTTGTGAGGCACAGCAGACGGTCGCAGAGATAGGACGCCTGGGAATTGACGCCGCTTCTCACCATGAACTCCAGCTTTACCCCTTCCTTGTCCGTGCGCAGGATTCCCATATTCAGGGAAGTCTGCGGCATATCCCGGATCACAGGGCTCATATGGGTCACGCCGTTTGGAACGGACATGAGATATCCCAGAAGATTTCCTGTATTTCTCTTCGACGCCGCCTTCACGCCGTCCGCTTCTTCCCACTCGGCCTTCCAGGTCATTCCGGGGTCTGTGACTTTGTACTCCTGCTCCATTTCCTCCGCCAGGCCTCGGAAGAGCGCTTCCACTTTCTCCGCGTCCGCCGCATGAGGGAAAAGGACCGACGCCGCCGCATTGGTGGGGATCGCGTTGTCCGCGTCTCCGCCGCCGATCCGGATCAGCCGCATCGGATATTCTTCATAGAGTCCGTACAGCATTCTCGCAAGGAGCACATTTGCGTTGGCGCTTCCGATGTGGATCTCGGAACCGGAATGGCCGCCGCGAAGACCGGATACTTTTACGTGAAGGATCTTTCCTCTTCTGTTCTTCCATCTCAGGGGCATCCTGCATACAACTTCCGCCCCTCCGGCGCAGCCGGCACAGAAGACCCCTTCATCTTCGGAGTCAAGGTTGAGGAGTCTGCGGCTCTTAAGGCCGGACAGATCGATCGCGGACGCGCCGATCAGGCCGACTTCCTCGTCAGAAGTGAAAATGCATTCCAGGTAAGGGTGCGCCGCCGTTTCGTCTTCCAGAATCGCCAGCATGATCGCCACGGCGATCCCGTTGTCCGCGCCCAGCGTGGTGCCGTCGGCACGCAGCCAGTCTCCGTCTTCGACAATGGTGATCGGCTCCTGCAAGAGATCGATCTCCTTGTCCGGCTCACTGGCCAGTACCATGTCAATATGTCCCTGCAGCGCGATCGGCTGCGCGCTCTCGCAGCCCTCCGAAGCCTCTTTTGCGATGATCACGTTGTTGGCCTCGTCCTGCACGTACGTCAGCCCTCTTTCCTGCGCGAAAGCTGCCAGATAGTCGCTGATCGCCTTAGTGTGATGGGAGCCGTGCGGTATGGCTGAAATCTGTCTGAAATAGTGAAATACGCGGGTGGAATCCGCTTTTACCAGATCTGCTGCAGGCGCGGTCTCCTGCAGTTCTGCTGCTGTCTCCTGAGCGGTCATCCGCTCTTCGACAACCTTATTCTGCACTGTTTTGCCCACTTCCGCGCTCCTGCGGTTCTTTTTCTTGAAATTTTTCCTGACTGTCTTCTTTCGATTAATGTTCACTAACCTCATTTTTTTACCTCCTAATCGGTCACAGTCTGACCGGAATTCCTCTTTCGGCGAGATATTCCTTGACTTCCCGGATCTCCAGTTCCTTGTAGTGGAAAAGGGAAGCCGCGAGAGCCGCCTCTGCGCCGCCCTGCGTCAGAGCATCATAAAAGTGCTCCAGTTTTCCCGCTCCGCCGGATGCGATTACAGGGATCGACAGGCGCTGCGAGATCGCCCTGGTCAGCTCCAGATCATAACCGGCTTTTGTGCCGTCGCAGTCCATGCTGGTCAGAAGGATCTCTCCTGCGCCGAGCTCCTGGGCCTTCACGGCCCACTCCACGGCGTCGATTCCCGTATCGATCCGGCCGCCGCTCCTGTATACAGTCCAGCCGGCGCCCTCTTTCCTTCTTCTGGCGTCTATGGCGACGACCACGCACTGACTGCCGAAGCGCTCCGCCCCCTCTGAGATCAGTTCAGGGCGGAGAAGGGCTGCCGAGTTGATCGAGACCTTGTCGGCCCCCTCTCTCAGGATGGCCTTCATATCGTCGACTGTCCGGATCCCGCCGCCGACCGTAAAGGGAATGAATACCCGCTCCGCCACGCGGCGCACCATGTCGGCGACCGTCTTTCTGGCGTCACTGGTCGCCGTGATGTCCAGGAATACCAGCTCATCGGCCCCCAGTTTGGAGTAAGCTTCTCCGGTCTCCACGGGATCCCCCGCATCCCGCAGCTGCACGAAATTGATTCCCTTTACAACGCGTCCGTCTTTGACGTCCAGGCAGGGAATGATTCTCTTAGTGAGCATTTACACTCCTTTCTGTCAGGCGCCTGCGCGCCTCTCCTGCACCTTCAGATCGCAAGGAAATTCCCCAGGATCTTCATGCCGACAGATTCACTCTTTTCCGGGTGAAACTGACAGGCGAAAACATTGCCGCTCTCCACCGACGCGTCGATCTTTACGCCGTACTGCGCAGTTCCCGTCACGATCGAAGGGTCCTTCGCCCGCAGATAGTAGGAGTGGACAAAATATACAAACGACCCTTCGGGGATCCCCTCGAACAGTCTCCCCGGATTGGGAAATCGCAGGTCATTCCAGCCGATCTGCGGCACCTTCCTTCCCTCTCCGTCCGGGATTCTCAGAATATGTCCGTCAAGGATACCCAGTCCTTCCACTCCGGGACTCTCCTCGCTGCTTTCAAACAGAAGCTGCAGTCCCAAGCAGATACCGAGCAGCGGGATCTGTCTTTCCACAACCTCTCGGAGCGTCTCGTCCAGCCCGTATTTCTTAAGCCGTCCCATGGCGTCTCCGAAAGCGCCCACTCCCGGCAGGATCACATGGTCGGCGGACAGGATCCGCTCGCGGTCCCTGGTCAGCAGAGCCTCGTGTCCCAGATATCGGACGGCGTTTTCCACGCTCTTTATGTTGCCGGCGCCATAATCGATGATCGCTACCATTATTCCTTATTCCTCTCTGCCGGGACGCTCCTCTGAGCGCCGTCGGCCTCCAGCTCAAACCAGAAGGATACGCCGTTGTCATAGTTGATCATGCCGTATTTCTGGTGCATCTGCTCCATGATCGCCTTGACGACGGAAAGGCCCACGCCCGATCCGCCGTATTCTCTTGTCCTTGCCTTGTCCACCTTGTAGAATTTCTCCCAGATATGGGGCACCGACTCCTCGGGGATCGGTTTTCCGGTATTGAAGACAACGACTCGAACACAATTCTGATTCTCTTCAAAATGAATGTCAATCACTTTTTCTCCTTCGCAGTGATTCACCGCATTGGAGAAGTAATTGATGAACACCTCTTCCGTCCAGAATTCGTCGGCCCAGACGTAGAGAGGCGGCCGATTTTCGAGATTTACCCGGATTCCCTTCTGCCGGGCAAGCATCTCCGCGTTATGCAGGCATCCCCTCACAAAGCCCACGATATCAAAGCGGACCATTGTGAACTGCGCGTCGCCGAATTCGAGCTGATTGAGGGAAAGGAGCCTGGCGACGAGCCTGTTCATCTTATCCGCTTCATCGGAGATCACTTCTGTATAGAACTTCATGCTCTCGGGGTCGTCCGCGATCCCCTCCGAGAGTCCCTCCGCATATCCCTTGATCAGGGCCAGCGGCGTCTTGAGCTCATGAGTGACGCCCGAGAGGAATTCCTGCCGCATCTCTTCGGCCTTTTCTTTCCTCTCGATGTCTTCCCGGAGCTCATTGTTGGCCGTCTTGAGCTCGGAGATCGTTCTCTCCAGGATCTCCGAGAGCTCGTTGATATTTTGGCCCAGCTGCGCGATCTCCGTCCGGCTGTTTCCCTTGTATTTGGCGCTGAAGTCCAGCTTTTTCATTCTCTCGGAGATCTCCGTCAGTTCCCGGATCGGCTGCGTGAGTTTTCCGGCGAGAAAGAGCGCGAACAGCGCGCCGACCAGAGAGATTGCGATGCCGATGTACCCCATGAACCTGTTGGCAATCCTTGAACTGTTGTGGATACTCTCGAGGAAGATGCTCAGAAGGCAGAAACTCCCGTCGTCCAGGACGCCGTAGAGTTCCATGATCTGCTGCCCCATGCGCGTGTCATAAATTATGGAAACGCGGTAATCCGCATTCTCTTCAAGGACGCGGTCCTCGTAATAGCGGTACTGTACACTGTCCTTCTCTTCCATGGACGGCGTCTGGCCGAACATGTTGTCCCACATTCTCCGGACCATGGCAGGGCCGTCAGAGGCGTGGAGCTTGATGGTCGTGCTTCCCTCGTCCATGACTATGAGATTCACGTTCTCTTTACCCGCGCTTCTGACCACCTCTTCGTCGAACTCGTCCGAATCGATGGAATTATTATTGACCGCCTCATTCACAGCGTAGTAGATCTGTGTCAGGGCGATCCTCTTCTCCCTGATATAATAGCGCTCCAGAAAAGTGTTGTTGATGATCCAGCAGGCTCCGATCGCTCCCAGCATGAGGAAAAAGAAGATGAGCGTAAACTGGATCCTGATGGAATACTTCTGACCTGTGGAGCTGCGCCGCGTCTGATCCGCCATTTATGCCTCCAGTTTATACCCCATGCCCCAGATCGTCTTGATCAGCTCCCCTTTCGGGCCCAGTTTGCTCCGGAGCTTCTTGACATGGGTGTCAATGGTCCTGGCGTCGCCGTAGTAGTCGTAATTCCACACATGATTGAGGATTTTTTCCCTGGAGAGGGCGATCCCGTTGTTCTCCATGAAATACTCAAGCAGTTCGAATTCCTTGAAACTCAGTTCGATCGGCTGTCCGTCAATCGTCACCTCATGTGCCGATTTATCAAGGACAATGCCGCTCAGCTCGATCCTGTCATTTTCTTCCTTGCCGGCTGTTCTCCGAAGGATGGCGCCCACTCTTGCCACAAGCGTGCGCGGGCTGAACGGTTTGGTCACATATTCGTCGACGCCCAGGTCAAAACCGCGCAGTTCGTCCTTTTCGTCGGAGCGGGCCGTCAGCATGATCACGGGAACCTGAGAGGATTCGCGCACCTCGCGCAGGACCTGCCAGCCGTCCATTCCGGGCATCATGACGTCAAGAATTATGAGGGCGATGTCTTTTTGGGCGTAAAACAGGTCCATGGCTTTCTCACCGTCCTGTGCCTCAAGGACTTCGTACCCCTCTCTGACCAGGAAATCCCCGACAAGTTTGCGCATTCTCGCCTCGTCGTCAACCACAAGAATCTTCTGTGCTGCCATTTGTAATATCCTTTCCTTTTCCTCAGAAACAGTAAAAACCCCGCAAAACGGACCGGCCATCTGCGGGGTGGTGCATCTTAATATGAGACCGGAGCGGCTTATCTTCATGCGGGATGATAAAGCGTAAACACCGCGACACTTCTTTCATTCAGGGTGAAGATCGGGCTGTGCACGAAGCGGCTCTCCTCATGGAAGTACTGATCGTCATCCGCATCTGTATAGATATTGACGCCCCAGGCCAGACCTCCGGAGAGTGCCGGAAGCCGGATCTGCTGTTTTTCCCAATATGCATTGATCGCCATGTAGACGACATCGTCTTCCGAGTCGTCGGGAAGCCTGCCCGCGTAGAGAACGCCGAGCACTTTGTTTCCCATTCCGATCGTGTGGTCATCCGGATCCGCTCCGCAGCAGGTGATGGGAGGAAGTCCGCACTTTGCGGGCGCGAGCGTTCTTGAGATGACCGGATGCTTCTTTCTGAAAGCGATCACATTTTTGACAAAATTAAAGTGGTCTCTGTTAACTCTCAGGTAATCCCAGTTGAGCCAGGAGATCTCGCTGTCCTGGCAATAACCGTTGTTGTTGCCGTACTGCGTATTGCCGAATTCATCGCCGGACAGGATCATGGGCGTTCCTCTGCTGCACATCAGCACTGTCATGGCGTTGCGCATCATCTTCTGCCGCAGGGATTTGATGACCGGATCGTCCGTGTGGCCTTCCGCGCCGCAGTTCCAGCTGCGGTTGTCGTCGGCGCCGTCCGTATTGTTCCAACCATTGGCCTCGTTGTGCTTGTGGTCGTAGGAAAACAGGTCGTGCATGGTAAATCCGTCATGACAGGTGACAAAATTCACCGAGGAATTGTACCCCATATAAGGGGCTTTCCCGTACATGTCCATGGACCCTGTGATCCTGGCCGCCGTCTCGGGGGCGTGCCAGTAACTTCCCTTGAGGAAGTCGCGGATCGAGTCCCTGTATCTTCCGTTCCACTCCGACCATCTGTTGTAGGCCGGAAAACTCCCGACCTGGTACAGCCCGCCCGCGTCCCACGGCTCCGCGATCATTTTCGTCTTCATAAGGACGGGGTCCGTGCTTATCATTCTCAGAAGCGGCGGGTCGCTCATGGGAGCGCCGTCCTGGTCCCTCGTGAGGATCGAAGCCAGGTCAAAACGGAAACCGTCCACATGAAACTCCGTCACCCAGTAGCGCAGGCAGTCCACGATAAAGCGGCTCACCTGCGGATGATTGCAGTTCATAGTATTGCCGCAGCCGCTGAAATTGTAATAGTCGCCGCCGGGCGTCTTTGTATAGAAAATATCGTTGTCGACTCCCTTGAAAGAGAAGAACGGGCCGTTCCTGTTTCCTTCTGCGGTGTGATTGAACACCACGTCCAGAATGACCTCGATCCCTGCTTTCTTGAGAAGCCTGATCATCTGCTTGAGTTCGGTGCCCTCTTCGTTGTACTCGATCGAGGCTGTGTAAGCCGTATTGGGAGCAAAGAAAGCGACCGTATTGTACCCCCAGTATTCCAGCAGCGTCTTGCCGTTGTAGCTTCTGGAGTTGATCGTCTCATCAAATTCGAAGATAGGCATCAGCTCCACTGCCGTGACTCCCAGCTCCTTGAGATAAGGAATCTTCTCGATGATCCCCGCGAAAGTGCCCGGATACTGCACGTCCGATGTCTTGTGCCTGGTAAATCCGCGGACATGCATCTCATAGATGATTGTGTCTTCCATCGGCGTATAGGGGAAGTCGTTTTTGGTCCAGCGGAAATTCTCTTTTACTACTCTGGAGTGATAATCCGTCTGCGCCTTGGCCACGCCCCAGGCTCTCTGTCCCGTGACGGCCTTGGAGTAAGGGTCCAGGATGAGTTTGTTTCGGTCAAAACAGAGTCCCCTCTGGGGATCATAGGGCCCGTCCAGCTTATAGGCGTACTCAAAGTCCTCGACGTCAAGCCCTGAGACAAAAATGGAATAGACGCTGCCCACTCTGTAGGATTCCGGAATCCGGATGATCGCGTAAGGAGTAGACTGTTTCCTTCTGAATAAAAGCAGGTCACAGGAAGTGGCTCCCACGGATGCGATCGTAAAATTAACGCCTCCGCGCATTGCCCTGGCGCCGTTTAGCCGGTAATTGCCCGGTCTGACATAGAAACCGGATATCTCATCCAGTTTCTCTTTCTTCTGATCCCTGACGGACATATGGGCTTTGACCGTTATGCTGTTTTTCTCTGTTATTCTTCCGGATGATCCTTCCAGGAGCCTCCGGACTACATCGAAACGCCTCATGATTGATTACAGCCGCCTCACTTCAAACATGTATACTCTAAATTAATATTTTAACAGATTAAAGACCGAATGGAAAGACACGAGTGCGTGACATATATGATCAGAATTAGTTAAAAACACCCGGAAGAGCGAAAAAACTCTCCCGGGTGCTGAATAGTTACCACTATTTCAGTGTAATCTGAGTCCTTATGCCGGATACGCGCCGTTAGCCGTGTCAGCCTTGGTCAGATCCACTTTCTCCTGCTGCGCGAGGCGGTATTTGAAGAAGTCTACCGCGACCTGAGGGAACAGAGCATAGGACAGAACGTCCTCATCCTGCTGCTTCCACTGTGCGCATTCTTTCTCGAACTGAGGCAGCTGCGGAGGAATCAGGTCTGCAGGTCTGCAGGTGATTCTCTCTTCGTCGCCGATGACCTTCTTGACAACTTCCTCGTTCATGGGCTTGATAGTCTGGCCGTACTTGCCGCGGATCAGGTCCTTGGTCTGAGCAGTAGCCATCTTGTAGCGCTCGCCCATAAGTACGTTCATGACAGCCTGTGTGCCGACGATCTGGGAAGAAGGAGTAACCAGCGGGGGCTCGCCCAGGTCCTTGCGGACTCTCGGAACCTCTTCCAGAACTGCGGTGAGCTTGTCCGATGCGCCCTGCTCTGCCAACTGGCTCACCATGTTGGAAAGCATGCCGCCGGGAACCTGATAGATCAGAGTTCTGATATTTACGCCGAGGACCTTGGTGCTCAGAAGGCCGCTCTCTAGGCACTCCTCGCGATAAGGTGTGAAGTAGTCCGCGATCTCCTTAAGAAGAGCCTGATCGAGACCTGTGTCTCTCTCGGTGCCCTTGAGAGCGCCGACCATAACTTCGGTCGCGGGCTGGGAAGTTCCCAGAGCCAGAGGGCTGATCGCGCAGTCGATGATATCGACGCCTGCTTCGATGGCCTTGAGGTAGGTCATGCTGCCGCATCCTGAAGTATAGTGTGTGTGCAGTTCGATCGGGATATCCGTGCCTTTCTTAAGAGCCTTGACAAGCTTCTCGGCGTCGTAAGGAAGGAGCAGTCCCGCCATATCCTTGATGCAGAGGGAATCCGCGCCCATCTCCTCGATCTCGCGGGCGATGTTCATCCAGTAATCTTCTGTGTAAGCGTCACCCAGTGTATAGGCCAGAGCGATCTGTGCGTGGCCGCCCTCTTTCTTTGTCGCCTTGACGGATGTCTCAAGGTTTCTGAGGTCGTTAAGGCAGTCGAAGATACGGATTCTGTCGATTCCGTTCGCGATGGACTTCTGGACAAAATATTCAACTACGTCGTCACTGTAGTGGCTGTAGCCGAGAAGGTTCTGTCCGCGAAGAAGCATCTGCATCGGAGTCTTCTTGAATTTCTCTTTGAGTTTTCTGAGTCTCTCCCAGGGATCTTCCTTGAGGAAGCGCAGGCAGGAGTCAAATGTAGCTCCGCCCCACATCTCAACGGCTTCGTAGCCTACCTGGTCCATTTTATCTGCGATGGGGAGCATCACTTCGGTGGGCATTCTGGTCGCGATCAGGGACTGATGCGCGTCACGAAGGACGGTCTCCATAATTCTTACCGGTTTTTTAACCTGTTCTGACATATTTACCTCCATTAGACAATTCCGAATACGGCCATGAATACGCCTGCAACGACTGCAGTACCGATAACGCCCGCGACATTAGGTCCCATAGCGTGCATCAGAAGGAAGTTGGAAGGATCATACTCCGATCCGACTTTCTGGGATACACGCGCTGCCATAGGAACAGCCGAGACGCCGGCAGAGCCGATCAGCGGATTAACCTTGCCGCCGGTAGCGATCTTCATCAGCTGGCCGAACATGACGCCCGCAAATGTTCCGAACGAGAACGCGATCAGGCCCAGTGCCACGATCTTGAGGGTGGTGACATTCAGGAAAGCTTCTGCGCTGGTAGTCGCGCCGACAGAAGTACCCAGAAGAATGACAACGATGTACATCATCGCGTTGCTGGCTGTCTCCGTCAGCTGTCTGACAACGCCGCACTCGCGGAAGAGGTTGCCCAGCATCAGCATACCTACCAGAGGCGCTGTAGTGGGAAGGATCATGCAGACGACGATCGTTACGACGATCGGGAACAGGATCTTCTCAAGTTTGGAAACCGGACGAAGCTGGCTCATCCTGATCTTTTTATCCTTCTCAGAAGTAAAGAGCTTCATGATCGGGGGCTGGATGATCGGAACCAGCGACATATAGGAATACGCCGCGACCGCGATCGGACCCAGCAGTTCTGTCTGTCCCAGCTTGGAGCAAAGGAAGATGGATGTCGGGCCGTCCGCGCCTCCGATGATGGAAATAGCTGCAGCCGCTTTTCCGTTGAATCCCAGTGCGATCGCGCCGAAGTAAGCGGAAAAGATACCGAACTGTGCTGCCGCTCCCATAAGGAAGCTCGAAGGACTTGCGATCAGGGGACCGAAATCCGTCATAGCGCCGACGCCCATGAAGATCAGGGAAGGCAGGATCGCCCACTCGTCGAGCTGGAAGAAATAGTACAAAAGGCCGCCGCTTGCCGTCTCCGTGGGAGCTGCCATGATATCCGGATAGATATTGACCAGCAGCATGCCGAAAGAGATCGGAACGAGCAGGAGGGGTTCAAATTCCTTTGCGATTGCAAGGTACATGAACACGAGTGCTACGCAGATCATGAGGTAGTTGCCCCATGTCAGGTTAAAGAATGCGGTCTGATGTACTAAGTTATCAAGAGTACGTGCAATATATTCCATATAACTTAGACCTCCTTGGAGTCAGACGATTAGTCGATCGTAGCCAGCAGTGTGCCTGCCTCAACGGGATCACCGACATGGCAGTCGATGGAAACGACAGTACCGTCTTCAGGAGCTACCATAGGGATCTCCATCTTCATAGCTTCAACGATTACGATCGCGTCGCCCTTCTTCACTGCCTGGCCTACGGATGCCTCAACCTTGAACACCTTGCCTGCCGCGCCGGCTTCGACTCTGTACTTGCCTGCGCCGCCTGCGGGAGCTGCCGCCTTGGGTGCGGGAGCTGCCTTGGGAGCCGCCTTAGGGGCAGCCTTGGGAGCTGCGGGAGCTGCTGCGCCGTTCTCATTCTCTTCTACTGTAACTTCATAAGCTGTACCGTTGACAGTAATGATATAATTCTTCATTTTCATTTCCTCCTGAGATTATTTTCTTCTGGCCTTGCGGATCGAGCGGACTACAAATCCGTCTGTACTCTGTTTTCCTTCAAATGCGGCGACAGCCGCTGCGATCACTGCAACAAGCTCCATGTCGTCAGCGAGTTCTTCCTCTTCTGCGACTGCAGCTGCGACGGGCGCGGGAGCAGGCGCGGACTTAGCCGGTGCCTTGCTCTTGGCCGGCTTCTTCGAAGCGCCGCCCACAATCTTGCCGAACAGAGCGATCACCAGTGCCAGAAGGATCAGCACTGCAAATGTAGTTCCCATACCCAGCAAGGTATTGAGGGCCGCCTGCTGGATCTTCTCACTCATACTGTAAATGACGTTGGTCGTGATGCCGGTCACGGAATACCCCTGGTCCGAGCTCTCCATGGTAAAGACGACGTCGGCGTCATGCTTGGAGCCCTTGACGGTAACCGTAACTCTTCCTTCCTTCTTTGTGAAGGAACAGGAATTTCCTTCAATCCCCTGTATTTCCCCGATATCGACAAGTGCATTCTCCCAGCTGGAAAATGCAGGGCCGTAGATCGGATCATCCATCTGTGCCTCAGCCTGTCCGGTCGCCACTGCGTCGTTCATCGACAGAACGAACTGACTGGCTGAGTCATACCACTGCTGCTGCTGTTCCTCTGTGAGTTCTACCTCTGAAGAAGCTGTAGAATTATTTTCGGAAGAGCCGCAGGCCACAAGATTGAAAACACAGGCGATAACAAGAAGTGTTGTTATTAACCATTTTTTCATATTTCGTGTCTCCTTCTTACTTCGCGCTGTGCTTCTTCGCAGGGAATTCCTCTCTCTTTGTATAAAGCACTTCCATCGCGCCGATCAGATACTTGCGAAGATCCTCGGGCTCGATGATCTGGTCCACATATCCTCTTGCAGCGGCGCTGTCGATGCTGTTCTGCAGCGCGTCATATTTCGCGGCAGTCTCAGCGACTTCCTGTGCGGAACCGGTGCAGAGAACGTGAGCGGCAAGCTTCGCGTCCATCATGCCGATGGTCGCGTCAGGGAACGCGATCGTGAAGTCCGCGCCGGATGCCTTGCTGTTCATTACGGCATAAGCGCTGCCGATTGCCTTGCCTGTGATCACATTGACCTTGGGCACATTGGCGCCCGCGAAGGCAGCAGTGAGCTTGCCGGCGGCGTCAGCGACCTTCTTCTCTTCACTCTCGGTCGCGGCAAATCCTGTCACGTTTGTCAGCGTGATGACCGGGATCTCGAAGGCGTCGCAGAAGCGCACGAAATCAGCCGCTTTGTAGCAGCCGGAAGCAGTGAGAACGGTCTCATAAGAGGCCTTCTCCTCGCCGTTTTCATCATAAGAAACACTTCTGTTGGCAACTGCACCTACGGTAGCACCGTTAAGTCTGATAAAGCCGGTGGCCATCTCAGGAGCGCATGCTCTCTTTGTCTCAAAGAAGAGACCGTCGTCCGCGATATCGCCGAGAACGATCGAGGGATCCGCGATGCCGGCAGCGACATTTTCGCTTGCGCGGTTCAGATCGTCCGTGCACTCGGAG
The DNA here is from genome assembly GCA_002395235.1 of Lachnospiraceae bacterium UBA4260. GTDB lineage: Bacteria > Bacillota > Clostridia > Lachnospirales > Lachnospiraceae > CAG-791. The sequence goes on from DGWK01000022.1 coordinate 19,550, forward strand.
ACAGCTTCATCCTCGTTGTTGGAAGGAAGCATCGACACCAGTGTCCTGATCTGATCGATGATCTCCTCCTCTGTTCCTGCCGCGTCTACGCTGCCGCAGGCCGCCTTGACAGAAGCAGCTGCCGTATCATTCTTATCCTCTCTGTTTCCTGCCAGAGTATTCGGAGCATTTACGAACAGCTTGGCGTCATTAGCCATAAAAGCGAAATCAGTGAGTGCGGGGATCAGCGCAAGGCCTCCTCCACAGTTACCGAAGATCGCTGTGATCTGAGGAATCAGACCCGAAGCCTTGACCTGTCTTGCGTAAATTGTTCCGAATGCGTTGAGTGCGTCCATTCCCTCCTGAAGACGGAGTCCTGCGGACTCAACGAGACCTACGACCGGCGCGCCGGTGCGGATCGCCAGATCATAGATGGACGCGATCTTTTTCGCGTGCATCTCGCCGACACTTCCGCCCAGAACGGATGCGTCCTGGCTGTAGACATAGACCAGATTACCGTCAATTACGCCGTAGCCGGTGATCACACCGTCGGAAGGCGTCTGCTCAGGTTTCAGGTTGAAATCGGTGGCTCTGGCTGTAACCTTGGCGCCAATTTCAACGAAACTGTTTTCATCGAGCAGGGCGGTTATTCTCTGTCTCGCTTTTGAAGAACTGCTCATTTTTTCGACCTCCATATAATTAATCCAATTCAAAAACACTAAAAGTATAACATAGTTAAAATAAAAAACTATATGTAAATTTATGTCGAATTTTCGCCCTTTTTGGGCATTCTTTATTTTCCTTGCACAAATGGCCGGTTAAATGTCCAGCCTGCTGTCCACCTCCTTCTCCGCTTCCTCCCGAAACTCTTCCATCTGCTCGGTCCCGAGGTCCGGAAGGTCAGAGAGAGAGCTGATCCCGAAGGAACGCAGGAACTGCTCCGTTGTCCCGAAGAGGAGGGGTCTTCCCGGTGCGTCCTTTCTTCCGACTTCTTCCACCAGCCCGAATCCGACCAGCTTGCTGATGGCAAAATCGCTGTTGACGCCGCGGATGCTCTCCACTTCCGCTCTTGTGACGGGCTGCTTGAAAGCTATGATCGACAGTGTCTCCATAAGTGTGTCGGTGAGCACCTGTTTCTTGGGCGCCTTCGCTATTTTGACCAGATACTCGTAATACTCCGGTCTGCTGGAGAGCTGGACGGCGTCCTCAAACCAGTTGATCATCAGGCCGCTCTGCTGCGCATCGTACCGCTCCTCGAGCGCTTTTACCGCCTCGCGGACCTCGTTCTGGGAGATCTCAAGGGCCAGCGCCAGGGCAGAGACCTCCACCGAGTCGCCCATCGCGAACAGGATCGTCTCAATGGCCGCTGCTGTCTTGTTTGGTTCCATCTGAATCCTCCTGTCTGAGACTCACCGGAAGAAGTTCTATGACGGAGACTTCTCCGGGGTTAAAGATCCTGATCGGCAGTGTATGCATGCCCAGTCCGCAGGTCAGCACCATGGAGCTGAGATGCGGCTTACCGTCCGTCACAGCCTTGTAAAAATATTGCCCCCCGCTGTACCTGGGAAAGAGCGACGGCCTTGTCCCCATGACGCCGCCGATAAAGGGCAGGCGCATCAGCCCGCCGTGCACATGGCCGCACAGGCACAGGTCAGCCCCCCACTTCGCGTACTGAGGAAAATAAACCGGAATGTGGGATAAGAGCACCGTGTAGACACTTCTGTCAGCCTCGCCGATCAGAGCCGACAGTTCCTCCGAAGGCAGCGGCGTTCTGCGAAACTTCTCATAGAACTTCATCGGAAGTTCAAGCCCCTGAACAACAATTCCGCTCTCTTCACCGGCCCGTTCCTCTTTTGTCAGAGAGGCAGACCCGTTGTGAAGAAACCGCACGCCGGCCTCTGTCATCTCATCCATAAACTTCTTATTATAATCGCCGAGTTCTTCGTAGTGTTCCATTCGAAGCTCATGATTTCCCTGCACGAACCAGACCGGGCAGATCTGCGTCAGCCTCCTCATAAGGGAGAGACTGCTCTTCATCCACTCTGTGCCGGTATCACTCTTGGGATCAGAGCCGGCTGCTCTCTCTTCGCCGGCTTTGAACACCTTGCCGGATACGATCAGGTCTCCGCCCACAAGGATCGCATCCGGAGCGCACTCTCTGATCTTTTCGACCAGCTTCTCGTTGTCATTCCGATAAGCCTTTTCGTGGAGATCCGCTATGAATACGATCTTCACAGGGTACCTGATCTTGTCCGAGCGCAGCTTATACCTGCGCACGACAAAGCGCATATTATCGATGATCAGAACTGCAATCATGACAAAGATCAGTACTGCAATTATTTTAATGATCAATGCTGCCATACATCCACCATGATAAACCCGGTTGTGTACCTTGAAAAAAAAGTTCCCTGATCGAAATCAGGGAACTTTCTGTTCGCAGATCAGCTGCCGGATCAGTTATATTTTCTCTTCCTGGCCGCCTCGGACTTTTTCTTGCGCTTAACGCTAGGCTTTTCGTAATGTTCTCTCTTACGAATTTCCTGCTGGATGCCTGCCTTCGCACAGCTTCTCTTGAAGCGGCGCAGTGCGCTGTCCAAAGTCTCATTCTCTTTTAAGATTACACTTGACATTCGTTCTACCCTCCCTTCAGTCCCTTCAGTTTGACTGATTGGGTTTTTCTATATGTTTTCACCAAACACACAGTGAAATTATAGCATAAAAGTTTGACGTGTCAAGCACAAACTCAATTCTCTTTCTCTCCCCGAACTCAATTCTCTTTCTCGGACTCTGTACTCTCCCCGTCCTGCTCCTCCGCGGCGTCGTCCGCGTTCACAGGTTCCTCGCTCTGTTCGCTTTCATATTCCTGAGTCTGCCCGTACTCTGATTCGGGTTCCTTCACGGGGTCGAGGGCGGGATCGTCGGGATTTTCCTGCTCGGGTTCCGGTTCTTCATTGTGTGCGTAATACTTTTTCTGCGCATAGCGGAAGCTGTCCAGCAGATAGCGCTGCGCGTTGAGTGCCACATCGGTATTGACCGCGGTGGTCTCGAAACTGTGGAAGCAGCCGTGATACACTCTGAGCGACACCGGCACATCCACCTTCTTCATTCTGGTGAAGTACAGGACTGTCTCATCCTTGACGGGCTCGAGGTCACCCACGATGCTGCAGGCCGGCGGCATTCCTCTGAGGTCAGTCTCTCTGCCGGGCGCGGCGTAGACCGGGATTCCTTCTTTCATATCTCTCAGATACAGGTCCCACGCCGCCCTGTTCTTGCGGCCGTCCCACACGGGCGCATTATTGTCCTTGGCGGACTCGCTCTCCATTCTGTCGTCGAGCATGGGAGAGATCGGCATCTGAAAAGCGATGCGGACGTCTCTCATATCTCTTGCCCGAAGGCAGAGCGCGGCGGTGAGTCCTCCGCCTGCGCCGCAGCCGCCGACGAAGATCTGGTCGCGGTTGATCCCGAGTTCCGCTGCGTTGTCCTTCATCCACAGAAGGACCCGGTAGCAGTCTTCGAGCGCCGCCGGATACGGTGCTTCTATGGACTTGGTATAATCGGGAAGCACGGCGACACAGCTTCCGTCCCCGCAAAACATGTCTACCAGCATGCTCTCCTGTTCGGGAACTCCGTATGCGAATCCGCCGTCGTGGAGCCAGAGAAGTCCCGTCACTTCTTCGTCTTCCCTTTCGTCCTCACAGCGTACGACCAGAATTCTCAGGATACTGCCGTCATCGCGTACGATCGCTTTTTCCTCTGCGATCGTATTCCTGCTCTTCCATTTTCCCCGATACTTTCTGATGCACGAGCGGTCAAATTTTTCAAACGCGGTCTCGCTGGCAGCTGTATAAGTAAGTTTCAGCAGCTGCGCGGAAGGCCTCAGCTCTGCTCTGATATCAGAATTGCGCACTCTACTCATATTTATCTCCGTTTTCCAATAGCCCGCCCACAACGGCGGTGTTTTACCTCAAATGGGATAGTTCCCGCTTCGCAAGCAGGGGACAGAGCAAAAACTCCGTCCGGATCAGTACACCCTTTGTGCTTTAAGGATCTTTTTAACGATACCGCTGCGCAGGGCGCCGGCTGCGAGCGAAGCTTTCTTCGGATCCGCTTTCCGCTCCTTGTCGAGCTTCTGCATTTCCCTGCCGCCCTGCCTTTCCTTGCTGATCTGTCTGTTTTCAGCCCTGAGGACTTCCAGCGTGGTTTTAAGAGGATTTCCGCCGCTGATCACTTTATAGATCCAATAGGCAGCCAGCACACGATGCGTATTCTTCCTACTATTCGACGCAGTCATTTTTTTCATCGTCTTCCTCGCACCAGGTCACTTCATCGGAAAGGTCCCGTTCGTCAGAATCTCCGGGCTCATAGGGCGGATCCGCTTCATACGCGCCTTCCGGCTTTTTTTCCGGCACAGGCGCCTCCTCGGCTTCCGGCTGCTTTTCCGGCACAGGTGCCTCCTCAGCTTCCGGCTGCTCTTCCGGCGCGGTCGCTTTCTCGGCTTCCGGAGTCGGTTCCGGTTCGCTCTGTGCATCCGATTCGGCCGCACGGACTGTTTCCTCCGCCATGCTCCTTACCTGCTGCAGCGTGGACTCCGCCATCTCCTCGATCATCTCATCGGATGTCTTCCGGTCGGGCACCGGCTCCGGAGCCTGTTCGGGTTTTAATTCCATTACATTTTCCGTCTCATGGACGGTTTCTTCCTTCTTAAATATTCTTCGCATGCGGTCCCACCAGTCTTTGATCCACATAAATCCCTCTTTTTTGATAAATGTGCGGCTCTGTGCCGCCTCTGATCAGTCGCATGTTCCTTCCGTCAGTTGTTCGTATCTTCGGGCTGATCCACGTCGGGCTCTTCGGGCACAGACATATCCGCTTCCGGGATCTCCGCGCCTTCGGGATCTCCGACGACCTCGCCCTCCATGAGCTCATATCCTTCTCCGGCTCCCTCTTCAGTCCCGCCGGTGTTGTAATCCACGGCAAACACGACATCCTTGCCGGCATCTTCCTTATCATCCTTCCACGTGACAGTCATTGACTCCGGATCAAAGGTGAAGGTGCCGGTTCCGTCTTCATAGATTACGCCGCTCGATATGACTTCACCAATCTCGTTGAGTTCGACATCCGCCTTGCTTGCGCCCGCGTACTCGACGATCTTTTTCTCAGGATCGTAAGGCGCTTTCATCTGCCATCTCTGCGCCTTTGATCCCTCGCCTTTTTTCGAGACGGTGATCTCGCAGAGCACACCGTCCTCTCCGACTTTGATCTCCATGGTCAGGTTCTCATCATTCTCAGCCTTATAAGGGCCGGCCCAGTCCATAGCCATCATTCCGTCGCTGGTTGTGTCTTCATCCTGATTTTGCTGCATCAGCTGCTGCAGCTGCTCGGTGCGTTCCTGGTCCCATTCGAATACCAGTCCCTCCCCTGCGTTCTCCTTGTCATCCTTCCAGGTGATCTTGCTGTCCGCTGAGATCTCAAAGGATCCGGTCCCGTCGGAATAGATATCTTCCTGAGTAATGCTGTTCTGGGGATCTTCCGCTTCGGGATTATATGTCTGCTTAAAGCAGATCGCATTCGAGTAGGGGATCACATTGTCCTTGAACCTGCCTGTTATTTCCCAGGCCTTGTATTCCATGCCGTCCTCGGATGTGTGTCCCACTGAGATGTGTGCGCCGTCCACGCCGTCCGTCGGCTCGATGAAAAGTGAAAACCCGCTGTCCTTATCGGAATAGACGCCGACAAAATTCATGACCGGATTCTGCGTGTCCTCTTCCTCGGGCACCGCTTGCGCCGCCGGGGCGGCCGTCTCTGCCGCGGGCGCCTCCTGCGCCGGTTCCGCCGCCGGCTCGGCCGTGGCGGGTTTTGAGCCGCATCCGGTCACGGATACCGCGATTGCCGCCATCACTGCTGCGAAAATTCCAAACTTTCTCATATGTACCTCCTCAAAGTACTGCAGG
>DGWK01000022.1:25602-44815 GCA_002395235.1 Lachnospiraceae bacterium UBA4260
TCGATGACTTTTGCATCGCCATACCGGTCGATCAGTGCCTTATACCTTTCTCCGACTTCTTTATATATATCCCCGGGAAGGGAGATCGACGCAAATGCGTTTCCTTCCCTCATCAGGGCGAGCCGTCCTTCTCCGCCTTTATCCTGATAAAAGAGCAGATCGTCAAACACGGCGTCCGGCCGTGACTCCTGCAGTTCGCTTCCGATCAGGACCTTGCAGATCTCCACGATCCGGTCATCGAGTCCCGCCTCGAAGATCGCTATTTTCTCCTGAAGATCGTAAAGGCTTCCGACTACCCGGTTCCGATACCCCTTTTTCGCGGCATCGAATCCGCGCTCCTTCTCTGTCGTTCCCAGGCCTTCGTCAAAGGCCGCCAGAGCGTCCTGCATGGCTTTCTCGCCCGGGGCGTAGTAGATCATGATCCTGTTTTCCATCTCATGATAGAGGCAGGGATAGACGACGTCGATCGGCTGTCCGCAGGAGGGGCATACCGTTCTGAAGAGTTCCCCGCTCTTTACCTTGTCCTTCAGGACCGGATCCAGATCCGTATTGACTCTGGGCCATATCTCAAAATCGTGCTCAGCGCCGCATTTCGGACATTTTATTCTCTGAATTTCTCTTTCTGACATAATATTACCTGTTTCTCTAAGGGGAATTGTCCCTCTCAAACGTTAATATGGGAAAACACTTCCCCGATGCTCTCATGGAAGGTGAGATCCGCCCATTCCTCCTGCCCTGTCGCGTCGCGGTTTACTATGATCAGATAGCCGCCGGTGTAATAGCGCACAAGGGAAGCGGCCGGATAGACCGTGAGGGACGTCCCTCCGACGATCAGGCAGTCCGCTTTCTGGATCAGCCGCTCCGATCCTTCCCATGCCTGTACGGGAAGGGATTCTCCGTACAGCGTCACATCGGGACGGATCATACCGCCGCATGTGCAGTGCGGTACCGCTTCGTCGCTGTCATAAATATAGTCCTCCGGATACTTCTTCCCGCAGCGGTCGCAGTAGTTTCTCAAGGTCGAACCGTGGATCTCATAGACGATCTTACTGCCCGCCTTCTGGTGAAGCCCGTCGATATTCTGTGTGATGATGCCGTCGAGTTTGCCCTTTTCTTCCATCTGCGCCAGCTTGACATGCGCTCTGTTGGGCTTGCAGTGCCTCGCGTCCATCTTCTGCCTGTAGAACTCGAAGAAGACCTTGGGCTCGTGATAGAGACAGCTGCTGCTCAGAAGGTACTCGGGCTCATACCGGTCAAATCTCACATCGTGCTGATTATAAAGACCGTCCTTGCTCCTGAAATCGGGGATGCCGCTCTCCGTGGATACCCCGGCTCCTCCGAAAAAGGCGATATGCCGTGAACTCTCGATGATCTCTGAGAGAGCTTCATATTTTTCTTCCCCTTTCAGGGAACGAAGATATGCGGATTCTCTCCTTCTGTCGGAAAATTTTCCCAAATGCTTCATAAAAACCTCCCTTCATCCCTATAAGTCCAATTTGCATAGGTCCGTTTTACGGCTGCTGCCGCGGCGCGCCGGATCTCAATAGGCACTCTCGAGGCTCCCCGAATCGGCCGTCTCGATGACCTCGCCCGACTGTGCGTTCACGTAGTCGACGCGGATCCGGTCCGCGTCATTTCCGGTATAGACGTGATACAGCGCGCCGTACATGATCAGTTCATCCGCGGCCTGCCTCTCGATCACGCCGATCTCCTCCTCCGTCACTGTCACAGTAAAGACACTGTAGTCTTCATTATACTCTATTTTCTCAATAGAGGAACCTCCGCCGGCGCCGATGATCTCGGAAATTCCCTTATCCACGGAAGTTCTGAAGTCCCGGATCAGCTCGTCGTGCTGGCTCTTCGTCATCACGATCGTAAGGCTCCCGTTCTCTTCGAGGACCACGCTCTTGTAGCCGTTCTTTTCCCTGATCCTGTCGGCCTCCTCCTGTGTCTTTACTTCCTCATAGACAGTGGGGATCACCACCGTGACGGTTTCTTCCTCCTGCGCGGCACCCGCCTCAGGCTGCGCGCCGCTCTCTTCCACGCCCGCCGCCGGATCGCTTCCGACATGCCCGGCGCTCTTTCCTTCCGATGCCGCCTGCGTTCCCTCTTCGCTTCCTGCCTGTGTCCCCTCTTCGCCTCCGGCCTGCGGACCCGCTTCGGAGACAGCCGCCGTCGATCCTTCCTCCGCCGAGGGGGATGCCGCGCATCCTGTCAGGACTGCCGCCGCCGCGATGCAGAGCAGCGCCCTTTTAAGCCGTATACTGTTATCTGTCAAAATATCGCGGAACACGCCGCTATTCCTCCTGCTCCTGTGAAGCCTCAGGTTCCTTTCCTGCTTCAAAACTGTATCCGTTCCTTCCTTCTATGTTCGCGGCGATCCCGCTGCCGGTATCTGCCGCCGCTTTATAAGTCTCTTCTGTAGCTTCCGTGTACTGCGTCCCCTCCGGGAACTCCAGGAACACGTAGCAGAATCCGTTCTCTTCACTGCTGAGCATCCCGACATAGCCGGAATTCTCCATCCCGCGCTCTTCCGGGTATGTTTCGTTGACCACGATCGAATAGATCAGGCCGCCGATTCCTTCCGTGGCGTGCATGCTGCTGTTCTCCACTATGGCCAACGCGTATCTTCCCGCCTCCGGCTCCTGAAAATAGTGATAGCTCACGCCGTCGTCCCACTCCTCGGGAGGAGTCAGGCGAAAGAACTGCGTGCAGACGGCTCCGTCTTCAAAGAACAGGTCGGTAGAAGCCCTTGCTTCTTCCTCTTCCGACTCTTCCTTCTCCGAGTCGGTCCCGAGCTCGTCCTCAGGGGCCTGTTCGGCCACCTGGTCGGAGGAGGAGGCGGCCTCCGCATTATTCTCTTTATTGTCTTTGCCGCAGCCTGACAGCATCACCGCAAGGCAAAATGCCGCCGTCACTGCGGTTACTCTAAGCCTGTGCATACGATCTCTCCACATCTCCGGCTCCGGTCTCCGCTATGACTCATATCCTACCACCGAAAGATTAAAATTTCCACCGCGGTATGTATATAGTCGGTAACATTATACCGTTTTATGGCCCCGAAATCCAGAAAGCCGCGGAGCAATCTGTCTGCTCCGCGGCTCATGCTGCCGTCCGATTTTCTTTTTTACATCTGGTTAAGTGCTTTTACATAAGGCTTGAGCATAAAATAATACCTGCGGCCTTTTTCCTTGCCATAATGCTTGAGCAGCGCGTAGCGCAGCGAATTGAGATTCTTTCTCTTGTTCTCGGCACCGAGAAGGAAAGCGGCGAATTCGCTGATATTCTCCTCGGTGAGCGCCTCCGCGGGCTCATCGCTGTGTCTGAAGATCAGGGCGCAGTAGTAGAGGAATTTTTCTTCCTTGTCCCAGTCCTTCTTTTCGATACTCAGTGCGCCGGATTTGAGAGACAGATAGACGTCCTTGCCGTTATCCCCGTAGAACTGGATCAGCTGATTGTGCAGTTCGGCGAGGTTGTCCATGCCGATGCAGTTGACGATCGCGGTGATCTCTTCCGGATCGGGAACAAACTCTTCACTCTGCTCGATGATGTCCTCATCAAAAGCCTGCTCTTCTTCCTTCTCCTGCGCCTGTCTCTTTGATCCGGCGGCATTCTCACCGGCTCCGTCTGTCAGGCTGTCCGAAGCGTTTTCTTCAGGCTCTTCCTCAGCTTCCCGGTCCGCCTCTTCTTCGGGCTCTTCGCCGGATCCGTCGGCTTCTGCGTCCTCAGTCTTCTCGAAAGCTGCGTCAGGCTCATGATCCCCGGGTTCGCTGTCCGATTCCTCTTTCTCTTCCTCATGATCCGCGGAGATCTCATCGGAATCATCATCGTCAGAGTCATCGTCATCGGAATCATCATCCGAGTCATCGGAATCATCGTCGTCGAAGTCTCCCTCATCGGAGTCATCGTCGTCGGAATCATCTTCATCAGAGTCATCGTCGTCGGAATCGTCGTCATCAGAGTCATCGTCGTCAGAGTCGTCCTCGTCGGCGAAGTCTCCCTCATCGGAATCGTCGTCGTCAGAGTCATCACAGGAAGCGAAATCCTCTTCAGAGGAAGCCTCTTCCTCGTCTTCTCCCGACTCATCGATAAGATCGTCTTCCTCTTCGTAATCGGGCTCCGGCTGCTCATGTGTATACTCTGCCGATTCCTCCGTGCCGTGAGGCAGCGTTTCCTCTTCGGTATACGCCTCTGCGCCGGCTGCGTCTGCTCCGGGCGTCTTCATTAATTTGTGAAGGATCGCGCTCACTTCCGCCGCGACATCTGCTCTGGCAGGTGTCCCTCTTCTGCGGCTGCCGGTACGGCTGTCCTTACCGGCAATCCTCTTTACGGAATACTCTTTTCGTCTCCAATACTTCACCGCCGCGTCGTATCCCGTGTCATTGGTCACGATGATGAATTCGTCACCCGGATTTCCTGCGATGAGAAAGCCCAGTTCCGTGCAGAGCTGGAAATCAAGGGCGTTTGTTCCCTCATAGCATTTAATAAAAGTGACTTTTCTGTCTGATTCCTTGAGCTTGATGAGACTGTCATAGCTCATATGGGGGCTGTTCTTCGTATAAAAGACGATCAGCTTCGCCATGTCCGCCGGAAGGTCCAGCAGCGGAATCCAGAAATCTCCGACATTTTCGCTGTCGATCAAATAGTGTTTCATATAAGTCTCCTGATCGGTCGGCACGCATGCATTATAACCCGAATGATCATCGACATGCAAGTATCCGTGAGGTCTTCATGGACCGCCGCGCCGCAAAAATATGTATCAAAAAAATCTGACAGTATTCAACTTATTTGTTAATAGTGCTATAATTTGTATGAAATACCGTTGGATTCATTGGGGTGGATCCGGCAGTGATTTCCGGCCGCGAATGCGGCTCCTATAATGTGTCCGGGAGGTAACAGTTTATGGCATCAAAAATTTATCAGTGTATCGAAACAATCGGCAACCGCATCATTGAGCAGAAGGAATTCCTTACCGAGCTCGACCGCGAGATCGGCGATGCGGACCACGGGATCAACATGGCCAGAGGCTTTACAGAGGCGCTGGCAGTTCTTCCCAAGGACAGCGACAATATCGGCGAAGTCCTCAAGAAGACAGGCATGACGCTCCTCTCCAAGGTCGGCGGCGCATCCGGTCCTCTTTACGGCACGGCTTACATGCAGGCCGGAAAGGTTCTTGCCGGCAAGACTTCCCTTTCCCCTGAGGACGGGAAGGCAGTCTTCGAAGCGGTGATCGCGGGCATCCAGAAGCGCGGCAAGGCCGTCAAGGGCGAGAAGACCATGCTCGACGCCATCATCCCCGCTTATGAAGCCTACACAGCTGCTTTAGACGGCGGTGCTTCCATAGGTGACGCGCTCGACGCCATGTGCAAGGCCGCGGAAGAAGGCGTGGAATTCACCAAGACGATCATCGCCACCAAGGGACGCGCGAGCTATCTGGGCGAGCGCAGTATCGGCCATCAGGATCCCGGCGCCACTTCCGCCACATATACGCTGGAGTGCATCCGTGATTTCGTAAAAGGTATTTGAGTGAGGGTTCTGAATCATGGTAGGAATTGTTATCGTATCACACAGCGCGAAGGTAGCGGAAGGGATTTATGACCTTGTCATGCAGATGGCCTCTGAGAACGATCACATCATTCCCGCCGGCGGCCTCGAAGACGGTTCTATAGGAACTGACGCTTTCAAGATCCAGGCGGCGATCGAGAGCGCGGACACCGGCGACGGCGTCGCCGTTCTTGCCGATCTGGGGAGCGGTATCATGAGCGCCGAGATGGCCATCGAGATGCTGGACGGAGACATAGAGGTGCGCATCGCCGACGCCCCTGTACTTGAGGGCGCGGTCAGCGCGGCTGTCACGTCTACGTCGGGCGCTTCTCTTGACGAAGTCATCGAGGCGGCCGAGGAAGCGAGGACGGCGTCCAAGCTCAACTGACGTCCGCTCTCTCGTGACAGTGTCATAAAAAGGTCAAAAGAGTGCATTTGCAGTATTCAATTGTGGGGAATTGATACTGACGGCATAAATGCGGAAACCAAACACTTTTTTCACAGGAGGTATCCAAATGAAGAAACTTATCAATGGGGTTGACAATGTAGTTGACGAGATGCTCCGCGGCATGGCGGCAGCGCATCCTGAGTATGTTGAGCGCGTTGAGGGCACGGACGTCATGGTCCGCACAGGCGCCAAGAAGACCGACAAGGTCGTTCTGATCTCCGGCGGCGGCTCCGGACATGAGCCCGCTCACGGCGGATATGTCGGAAAAGGTATGCTGGACGGCGCGGTAGCAGGAGCGGTCTTCACCTCTCCTACTCCCGACCAGGTCTACGAGGCCATCAAGGCAACAGAGTGCGGCAAGGGCGCTCTTCTTATCATCAAGAACTACACAGGCGATGTCATGAACTTCGAGATGGCTGCCGATATGGCTGCCGATGAAGACATCGAGGTCGAGAAAGTCATTGTCGCCGACGACGTCGCTGTTGAGAACAGCACATGGACAACCGGCCGCAGAGGCATCGCGGGCACGATCTTTGTTCACAAGATCGCGGGCGCCAAGGCTGAAGAAGGCGCAAGCCTGCAGGAAGTCAAGGCTGTAGCGGAGAAGGTCATCGCGAACGTCCGCTCCATGGGCATGGGCATCGAGCCTTGCACCGTTCCCGCAGTCGGAAAGCCCGGCTTCGAGCTGGCAGATGACGAAGTCGAGATCGGCATCGGCATCCACGGCGAGCCCGGAACGCACAAGGAGAAGATCAGCTCCGCGAGCGCTACCGTAGACCAGCTGCTCGACAAGATCCTCGCGGAAGGCATCTACGGCGCAGGCGACAAGGTAGCCGTCATGGTCAACGGCATGGGCGCTACTCCTCTGAGCGAGCTCTACATCGCAAATCTGGAAGTATCCAAGGTTCTCGCTGACAAGGGCATCAAAGTTGCCAAGACACTTGTAGGCAACTTCATGACCTCTCTCGAGATGGCCGGCTTCTCCATCACTCTGCTTAAGCTCGACGACGAGCTTGAGGCTCTGCTGAACGCACCGGCTGATACGCCCGCATTCACCCAGTTCTGATCGCTCTGCTGTTTTGTACGCAGCGCGGCCGCGCAGGCCGCTCCGCCGATCTATAAGTAAAACAATGAGGCCGGCAACTTGTTTGCCGGCCTCATCTGTGATATAAATTTCTTTGCGCCATTCATCTATGTTTGAACGAAAGAATTGACTATGGACATACAATACCTGCTTTTGCTCCAGCAGCTCAGGAACTCCGCGGGCGGCTGGCTCACATCTCTGATGATGCTTGTTTCCCATCTGGCGACAGTCGGCTGCCTGGTCGTATGCGTCGTGATCTACTGGGGAATCAACAGACGGCTGGGATACTGGCTCGTCTCAAACTGTATCAGCAGTCTGTTTTTTAACAACGTGATCAAGCTGACCGTCTGCGTCTACCGGCCCTGGATCCGTTATCCGCAGCTGCAGCCGTACCAGGGCGCCATAGAAAGCGCCACCGGATATTCCTTTCCCAGCGGCCATACCCAGACCGCGACCTCGTTTTACGGTTCCATCGCGACCCGGTACGGAAAACAGAAAAAGGGACTGGCCGCGTTTTGTGTCGCAATGATCCTCCTGACGGGATTTTCCCGAAACTTTCTGGGCGTCCACACGCCGCAGGACGTTCTGTTCGCCATGGTGTTCTCAGCGATCCTTGTGTACTTCAATACCCGTCTCTTTGAGAAGATTGACAGGCATCCGTCCTTTCTGCCGAAGTTTCTTCTGTTCGGCTGCATTGCCGCCGTGCTGTGCATTCTCTATTTTGCCCTGAAATCCTATCCGATGGACTATGTGAACGGGGTGCCCATCGTCGATCCCGCCAAGATGAAGAATGACGGATATATGAGCGCAGGCGCCTGTATCGGAATCCTGACGGGGACTTACCTCGAAGTGCGCTATGTAAAGTTTGAGACGGACGGCAGCGTCCTGCAGAGGATCATTCGCGTAGCGATGGGCATTCCCGTTATCGCGCTGTTCCTGCGGGGGGTCAAGAATTCCATCTATGCCCTGATCGGCCCTGCGGCGGGACATGTGGTCGTCTTTGCCCTGATGAGTTTTTACATTATCTTTGTCTATCCCGCGCTCTTTACGGCAGTGAGAAGACGCCTTTTAAAGAAAAACGAGACCGCCGGAGATTAGAGCAGGTTTCTGACAATACCGAACACGACAAGGCCGACGCAGTAAAGAATTGCGGCGGCCTCAAATTTTGCTCCCGTTCTCTCGTTCCTGACCCATTTATACGCGCTGTACCCAATCAGAAACAGCAGGTAGGGGGCCGTGACAAACAAAAAAGCGTTCGCGCGAAGAGCCGCCCCGAAGTCCCCTTCACTGATCGCCCTGATCATTCGTGTGACGCCGCAGCCCGGGCAGTCAAGACCCGTGACGGCATGGAAAAGGCAGGGCACGGCCGCTCCCCCCGCCCTGGTCCAGACAAGATAGGCGCTCCCCGCAAGCAAAACAAGCAGCAGGAAAAGTACTTTCCTGCTGCTGTATCTGTTCTTTGCTTCTGTATTCTTCTGTGAGAGATTATTCTCCGCAGCCATTTTCACTGAAGGACTCTGTTGACTGTATCCTGCATCAGGCAGAGGGACACAAGGCCCAGTCCGAAGATGCTCAGGATGAGGAAGATCACGCCGCTGGAGCTGTTCTTCTGCGTGATAAAATCACATTTTTCCCCCATTTTGTAATTCCAGTACCATCCGTAGACGCCGCAGGTAACAAGCGTCAGAAGAAGGACAACTCCGCCGCCGGCCGCCATGGGATCCTGCGCGAGATCATTGATCTCATTGTTGATCGAATACATCCAATAGAGGGCGTAGATGCCGCAAGTTACGATTGACAGAATGATCGCGACCGGAATGCTTCTGGGCTGGACAGTCGTGTAGATGATCTCCGGCTCGACGTTTCCGCCGCTGCGGTAACCGTTTCCGGCACCTCCGTAATTCCGGGAGCCTGCGCCCTGCGCATTGCCGTCATAATACTGCTTCTGCGTTCCCGCGCCGGACTGCCCGGCATCGAACGCTGCCCCACACTCGGCGCAGAACTTATTTCCGTCCGCGTTGCCTGCTCCGCAACTGCCGCATATCTTCATGTGATCAGACCTCCTTATATGCCTCTGCGAATTTTACAATAAAATCAGCTGTCCCCTGAATGCCGAGACGGCTTGAATTGACGATCAGGTCATAGGCCCTGGAATCGCCCCACTTTGTCTCACTGTAGAAATTATGATAGGTGCGGCGGAACTTATCCGTTTCCCGGCGCTCCTGATCTGCCTCTTCCAATGTGATCTGCTGGATATTCGCCAGCCTCTTGTTTTTCTCCGCGTCATCTCCGACCACAAAGACACGGATCACATTGGGATTTCCCCTGAGCACCGAATCGGCGCAGCGCCCGACGATCACGCAGCTCTCTCCGCTGTCCGCGATCTGCCTTATGTACTCAAATGTCTTTCTCGCCACATTGCTCTCCGGCGATTCCTCGAAGCCGCCGATCCTCCCGGAAAAAGGAAATCCGGCCGGCTTCTCATCCAGTTTCTTTACATAATTCTTATTCATGCCGCTGATCTTAGCGGTGCCTTCCACTAGTCTCTTCTTGTCATAGCACGCGATGCCCATCGCATCTGCGACTTTTTTGGCGACAGCGTGTCCGCCGCTGCCCGACTCTCTTCCGATCGTTATGATAATCTGTTCTTTCATAGTGCTGTCCCCCATTCTTTTCTGCATGGGACCGGATGCTTCCGCATTCGGGTCATTTCTGTTATCTGATATAAGTATACCAAACTTATACCGATTATTCATCCTTTCTGCCAAATAACCGGGCGTCCTTTCGGACAGGCCGCTGCGTTATACCTCTTCTCAGCTCTCCTCCGGTTCCGATGAAAGGACTTCTCTGATCCCGCACACAGCCAGCATACTGATATATCTTGACAGCACCTCGATATCCGTCTTTCTCCCGTTCGCGAACCACTTCTGAAATACGGACACAAGTCCCGAGACGATATATTCAAGCATATACTCCTGCAGCTCACTGTCCGGAGAATCGGGGTCCAGATACAGCACCCGCATCCGCTGCTTGAGGGATGTGATGATCTTCTGCAAAAAAGAGATCTGATTTCTGTTCGTGAGAATATTCTCATAGAAATCCAGGTCGGAAGTGATCAGCCTTGCCAGCGTGTTGAAGGCCGCTACCGGGTCCTTTAACAGAGTGTCAAAATCGATCTCTCTGAGCGTTTCTCCAAACCTCTCGACGATCTCATCCTCCATCTCCTCGGCGACCATATAGACATTGCTGTAATAATTGTAAAAAGTCTTTCTGTTGATCTCGGCGGCGTCCGACAGCTCCGTGACCGTGATCTCCTCGATCGGTTTTTTCGAAAGGAGCATCGTCATCGCGCTGTGAATGGCTTTTCGCGTCTTCATCACTCTTTTGTCCACGTCTTATCCCTCTCTCACTTTCTGAAACTGATTATAATCCTCATTTCCTGTAAATTTGTATATTATGATACAAGTTTTTGTCAGAGTGTAGTTTCTTATACAAAGTCAGGCTTTTTATTGTTGTCTAAATTATAGGTGCACTTGTATAATAATACACAATTGTTTCTTATGTCAGGACCATTTTATAATATTGACTGGAGAAGATTACTTATGAGAGATTACGTGATATGCATCGACGCCTCGGTCGACCTCGACCGGAAATTTATTGAAGACAACCATGTGGTCATCATTCCCATGAAATATGAATTGGGAGAGACCGAGCGCCTTATGGAAAACCGACTGTCCGATCAGGAACTCCTGGACTTTTATAACGCCATGAGGGCCGGTGAGATGACGCACACAAGCCAGATCACCCCCTACTTCTATCAGCAGGTATTTCGCAGGGAAGCTGCCAAGGGACATGATATTCTCTATCTCTCCCTTTCAAGCGGATTGAGCAGCACCTACTCTTCGGCGCTGACGGCTGCCGAAGAGATCGAAGAGGAATTCGACGGCCTTAAGATCGAAGTCGTTGACACGCTCGCGGCGACAGGCGGCATGGGGCTTCTCCTCATGATGGCGGTCAGAGCCAGAGAAAAGGGAACGGCTCTTTCCGACAACGCACAGGCTCTTCGCGACATGGCAGGAAAAGTCTGCCACTGGTTTCTGGTGGACGATCTCCAATATCTGCGGCGCGGCGGCCGCATCTCCGCCGCCACGGCCGTTGCCGGCGCCGTACTCAACATCAAGCCGATCCTCAAGATCTGCGATGACGGCACCCTGATCAGCGTGGCCAAAAAGAGGGGGCTCTCGAAGGCGTCCCAGTTCCTCACGGATTGTTATAAGGGAGCTGTCGACAAAAGCATTTCCGATGATGTCATCATCGCGCACGCCGATAACCTTTCGGAAGCGGAGGCGGTCCGTGACCGCGTCCTCTCGATCAATCCCGAGGCGAATGTTCAGATCTGCGGGCTGGGCCCCGTGATCGGCGCCCACACAGGACCGGGCATGCTGGCCGTCATCCACTGGGGAAACAGAAACTTTGTCTGAGCGGCCGGGAGCAGTCCCGTCTGCGCATGGCCCATCATACATAATGAAGAGCAGCGAGATCTCCGAAAGATCTGCGCTGCTCTCTTCTTTGGTTGCTGTTCAGTCGTCAAAGTCAAAGTTTTCCGTATTCTTTTCCTTAAAGATGTGATAGACTTCTTCGACCACGTCGTCTTCACAGGTTACAAGGGACAGTTCCTCGTCCTCCTCCGACTCCACTTTCAAAATATCGACGGTTTCTTCATCGTCCCGGATCAGCACGACATAGCGTTCTCCCTCGTACTCGATCGTATCGAGCAGTTCGTATTCCTGCTCCTGTCCGTTCTCATCGACAAGAATAATGATATCGTCCATTGATCTTCCCCCTTTTGATCGACAATGTTCTGATTAAATTGTTTCCCTTCCGATTGTTGCCTGTCTTACACAGCCCGCCGTCCCGGCCGGCTGCCCGATTAATGATCCGATATGCTTTATTTTACCATGTTCCGCCATATTGCACACATTTTTTCTTTTACAAACATAAATTTTTGATAATAAAGCTAAATAATGTATGTATTGAAATCGTTTTCATGTCGTATTCTATTGAGAGTAACTGTTAACTCTTGCACATATTCACTAGAGAGGGAAAAATTATGGCAAAAAACAAAGGCAATGGCGGCTCACAGGCGTTTGCAGTCGCCCAGCAGATCGGTAAGTCACTGTTTCTTCCGATCGCTGTTCTTCCGCCTGCCGGTATCCTGCTGGGTATCGGTAGTTCATTTACTAACGCGACAACGATCGCAACGTATGGCCTGTCCGGCATTCTGCACGAAGGAAGCATTCTTTACATGTTCTTCCAGCTGCTCAACGGCGCAGGAAATGCCGTGTTCGGCAATCTGGCTCTGATTTTCGCACTGGCAGTTGCACTGGGCATGGCCAAGAAGGAAAAGGGCGTCGCCGTTCTTTCCTCAGCAATTTACTATCTGATCATGCTCACCACCATGAACGTGCTGCTTCAGATCGACGGCTCCATCCTGGCGGACGGCAGCATCGGTCCCAACGTCAAGGAAGGCGCGATCGCTACCACGCTGGGCATCCAGACTCTGCAGATGGGTGTGTTCGGCGGTATCCTTGCCGGACTTCTGGCGGCTCTTACTTGCAATAAATTCTATAAACAGGTACTGCCCCAGTCCCTGGCGTTCTTCTCCGGCACACGTTTCGTACCGATCATGTGCATGGTATTCGGTATTCTCACAGGCTTCATCTGCTACTTCATCTGGCCTGCGATCCAGACCGGTATCTATGCGCTGGGCGATCTCGTAAATGCGGCAGGTCTCTTCGGAACCTTCATTTACGGCTGCATCGAGCGTGCGCTGATCCCCTTCGGCCTGCACCACATCTTCTACATGCCTTTCTGGCAGACAGGTGTCGGCGGATCCGTTACGATCAACGGCGAAGTGATACAGGGTGCCCAGAATATCTTCTTCAGAATGCTGGCTGACCCCAACACCAAGGTATTTGATGAATCCGCGAAATTCCTTGCCGGTAAGTATCCCTTCATGATGGGCGGACTTCCCGGTGCGGCTCTTGCAATGTACTCCTGCGCAAGACCCGAGAAGAAGAAAGAGGCAGGCTCCCTGCTGTTCTCCGTAGCTCTTACATCCTTCCTTACCGGTGTTACAGAGCCTATCGAGTTCACATTCCTGTTCCTTGCACCCGTGCTGTTCGCAATCCACGTAGGTTTTGCAGGACTTGCATTCCTGCTCTGCGACCTCTTTGACGTCCTGATCGGTACAACATTCTCCGACGGTCTGATCGACCTGATCCTGTACGGTATCCTTCCCGGCAACGAGAAGACCCACTGGGTCCGCGTCCTTCCTCTGATTGCAATCTACTTCGTACTGTACTTCATCGTATTCCGTACCTTCATCCTCAAGAAGGATCTCAAGACTCCCGGACGTGAAGCGGACGACGAAGAAGTCAAGATGATCACTAAGGAAGAGTACCGCAAGGCGACCGGCGTCGGCGTCGCAGGCGGCAAAGCTGCAGCGGCAGACGTAGATCCCAAGTCCGCGGCGATCCTCAAGGGCATCGGCGGTCTCGACAACCTGACCGGCGATATCGACTGCTGCGCTACAAGACTTCGTCTTACCCTCAAGGATGCTTCCAAGGTTGACCAGCCTCTGCTCAAGGCAACCGGCGCTTCCGGCGTTGTTGTTAAGGGCAACGGCATCCAGGTCATCTACGGACCTTCCGTAACCATCGTCAAGTCCAACTTCGAAGAGCTCGTCGAGAAGCTCCGCAACGGCACGATTGCTCTGTCCGCAGTCCAGGATGAAGCGCCTGCAGCTGCTGCACCCGCAGCCGCCGCTCCTGCCGCTCCCAAGATGAAGGACGAAGTTCTCGGTGCCTGCCTGACCGGTAAGATGCTCCTGATGAACGAAGTTGAGGATGAGGCATTTGCAGGCCGCATGCTCGGCGACGGCGTCGCGATCGAACCCACCGTAGGTGAGCTTGTTGCTCCCGCAGACGGCGAGATCACAATGGTATTTGATACCAAGCACGCTGTGGCAATGACCACGACCGACGGCGCAGAGATCCTGATGCACATCGGTATCGATACTGTTAAGCTGGAAGGCAAGAACTTCGAAGTCTTCGTCGCTGACGGCGACAAGGTCAAGAAGGGCCAGACTCTCATCAAGTTCGATATCCCTGCCATCAAGGAAGCCGGCTACAAGGTAACCACTCCTTGCATCATCACCAACTGGGAGGACTACGCTACTCTTCGTCCTCTTAAGACCGGCGATGTCAAGGTCGGTGACGACTTCATCGAGCTGCTCGGCTGATCGAAGCAAACCAACTATGTGACCTCAAAAGAGGCCGCCGCAGAAATGCGGCAGCCTCTTTTAGTATGACTATATTTTGTTACTTTTAATTAAAAACTCAGCTTCCTGACCACTTCGATCGCCGGATCAACGCGGCCCGCAAATTCATCCACGTCCGCAGGTTTCCCTACAATGGTCCCGTAATGAGTCGGGATGACGATGGCCGGCTTAAGAGAATTGATAAACGACGCCGCTTCCCTGGCGTTCATTGTATAAGTGCCGCCGATCGGAATCATGGCGATGTCGCATTCAATAGACGTGTTTTCCTTGAGCGCGTCCGTATCGCCCGCCACATAGATCTTAGCGCCGTCCACGGTCAGTACGTAGCCGATCCAGCCGTTCCTTCTGGGGTGAAAAGGCTTGAGTTTGTTGTAGGCAGGTACCGCTTTAATGTAGATTCCCGCCGCGCTGATCATATCTCCCTCTTCCATGCAGAGATAGTCCCGAAGATCGAACCAGTTCTTTTCCATATCGCCTTTCATACTTGAAGGGACGACCAGTTTCGTAGAACCTTTCCGTATTTTGGCGATGTCCGCCGGAGAAAAATGATCATAGTGGGAATGCGTGACCAGGATCAGGTCGGCGTCCTGAGGATTTCCCTCGATTTCCAGCGGATCAAGATAGATCACAGTGCCCTCGGCACTCTCAATTCGAATACTGCTCTGCGTATTCACGGTTATCTGATCGGTTTTGAAATTGCTCATTGATTCTCCTCCTTTTCCGTACGCCTGTGCCCCAGCTGCCAGAACGCCACCGCGCTCGCAGCCGCCACATTCAGTGAATCTACGCCGTGGTACATCGGGATCATGACCGTGTAGTCGCAGTCCGCGATCGTCTGCGCCGCAAGTCCGTCTCCCTCTGTCCCCAGGATGACCGCCAGTCTGCTCTCCGCATTCAGATCCGCATCCGTTATGGAGACTGAGTCGCTTCTCAGCGCCATGGCGGCCGTCTTGAAGCCGAGTTCTCTCAGCTTATCGATGCCCGGATGAGGCCAGCCCGGGTTCTTTCGGTTTCCGACAAAGGTCCATGGGATCTGGAAGACCGTCCCCATGCTGACCCGCACAGCTCTTCGATAGAGCGGATCGCTGCAGCCGTGCGTCAGAAGGACCGCGTCCATGCCAAGGGCCGCCGCAGACCGGAAAATGGCCCCCACATTGGTCGGGTTGACCACTTCTTCCAGCACGCATATTCTCGAAGCTCCGCGCACAATGTCCTCCACAGAGGGAAGGGGCTTTCGCAGCATCGCGCACAGACAGCCTCTCGTGAGCGGGAATCCCGTCAGTTTTCTCAATTCCGACTCCTGCGCTGTGAAGACGGGGATCGGATTCCCCTGCCTCCCTTGCAGCCTCGTCAAAAGATCGAACGACTCTCCCTCTCCTTCTGTCTGCCGCTCATCTATAAGCAGCGATACAGGCTCATATCCGGCGTTTAAGGCGCGCTCGATGACTTTAGGGCTCTCTGCTATAAACAGGCCTTCATGGGGCTCTCTGCAGTGATAGAGCTGTGATTCCGACAGGCGGGTGTAAATCTCCAGGCGCGGATCCCCCAGATCCGTTATTTGTGTGATGTGATACATATCATTCCTTCATCCGATCTCTTGCCATGACCTCCGCCAGCCTCTGAAGCGCCGTCTCCTCGATCACCTCGTCATAGCCGGTCAGCGCCGCGAAGGGCGCAAACTGGGCCGCTCTCATTTCGGCATTCATGCGCGGGTGTCTTGCGGAAGTGTGATGCGGAAGGTCTATGATATCGCTGTAGTCGTCAGGACTTTTGTCTGTGCCTGTGCTGTGCTGTTTCACGCGTTGTGCCCTCCGATCTGGCTGTTTCTCTGAATCGCCGTCGCGCCTTCCTCCAGGTTCATCCCTCTGACGACGGCATTGCTGCCAAAGCGCTTACGGATCTCCAGAACCGCTTTCTGCACTTTCCGGTCTCTCTCCTCCTGCTCTTTTCTGGCAGTCCGCTCTTTCTCGAGCGCTTCATAATCCGTAAAGAGATCCAGCTGCTCATAAGTTCCGCCCGCGCTCTCCGCCTCCGACTCCGGGATCACCCTGGCAGCTGCCACAGTGATCCTTCTGACTAAAAGAACCGGGTCCACGATCCGGTCGTAGAGCTTTTCCGCTTCCTGCAGGATGACTCTGGCCAGGGAGGTGGGCCTGTCCAACGTGACCGAACCATGCGCGTGTTTGGGCACCAGGCGCCCGTACCAGTCTCTCACGATCTCCCCTTTGTAGTTCTCCCGGATCTCCGGGATCTCCAGGCTCTCCATATCGTAGCCGACAGTCAGTACGATGTGGTCCGTCACGAGATGCTTATCCATGAGTTTGAGGCTCAGCTTGTCCATCATCTCCTTCATGACAAGTTTCCCCTTGGCGGCGCTGTAGGCGCAGTGAAGGACCTGCCCCTCTCCGATACTGTTCTCCGCCGGCCTGTAGGCCTTGATCTGCGCGATCGTACAGGGCTCCCACCCCCACGCGTGGTCGATCAGAAGCTCCGCGTTGACGCCGAAAAGTTTGTAGAGAACATCTTCATTCTCGATGGAACACCGGGCGACGTCGCCCATTGTAAGAATCCCTATCTTCCTGAGCTTGCTTTCGTATCCGCGCCCGACTCTCCAGAAGTCCGTGATGGGCTTATGGCTCCACAGTTTCTCCCTGTAGGACCTCTCATCCAGCTCCGCGATCCGCACGCCGTCCTCATCCGCTTCGATGTGCTTTGCGACGATATCCATCGCTATTTTGGCGAGGTAGAGATTGCTGCCGATCCCGGCGGTGGCTGTGATCCTTGTCTCCTTCAGAACGTCCCGGATCATGGTCTGCGCCAGCTGGCGCGCCGTCATCCCGTAGGTGTCCAGGTACTCCGTCACGTCCATGAAGACCTCGTCGATGGAGTAGACGTGGATGTCCTCGGGCGCGATGTAGTGGAGGTAGATATTATAGATCCTGGCGCTGTAATCCATGTAGTAGGACATGCGCGGCTTCGCCGCAATATAGTCCAGCTCCAGCTGCGGGTGCGCGGCGAGTTCGGTGCTGTCGGCGGAACGCCCGGTAAACTCACGCAGCCCGAGCTTTTGGAGCTTCGCGAGGCGCTGCGCGTTGTAGAGCTTCACCTTTTCCACGACCTCGAAGAGCCTTGCCCTGCCAGGAATCCCGATCGCTTTGAGGGACGGCGAAACGGCCAGACAGATCGTCTTCTCCGTGCGGCTCCGGTCCGCGACGACAAGATTGGCAGTCAGCGGATTGAGTCCGCGCTCATTGCATTCCACCGACGCGTAGAAAGATTTCAGGTCGATGGCCACATATGTCCTTGGCCTGTTCCTGTCCGTATCTCTGTGATTCATTGGCCGTCCTCAGAAACGCCGTAACCGCGGCGCGTGCCCGCCTCTTTTCCCCGCATTTTGGGGTGTTCCTCGGGTTCCACAACGCTGCAGGCGAGAATCTGCTCGATCTTCTCCGCCTTCCCTTTGAGGTCAAAATAGCGCCTCATAGCGCCTTCTTCATCCCACCACCTGGTGAAGGCCTCTCCGGAAGATGTCCCGTGGCGCGCTTCCATTTCCAGAAGGATATCCGTCATCTCTTCCCGAAGGCGCGCAAGTTCGTCCTTATATCTCTTTTCGTCAAACTGAGAGATCGTTCTCTTATACATGTTTTCCTTTGTTCCGTTTCCGATTTCTTTTCCAGATCCGGTTTCCCCGCATTTTGTGAAAAAAGAATATGCGCTTTCTTCCCACAGCATAGCGGAATACATAGCGTCCTCCGCCCAGCCTGTGCTGTCCGGAGCGGTAGACCAGATGTCTCTTAACCGGAGGTTTGGGCTCCTCTTCCGCCTCGGGTGTCGGCTCTGCGATCGGTTCCGCCTCGGGCGTCGGATCTTCGATTGGTTCCGGCTCCGCTTCTGTTTCCGACTCTGCCTCCGGCATAGTTTCCGGCTCGGACTCCTCCTCCGTCACCGCTTCTGTCTCCGGCTCCGCCTTCTCCTCCCCGGGATCGATCAGGTCGATCAGTATCCTGCCGAAGGCCTCCTCCTGCGTGATGCGAATCTTCTGGTGCTTCATCAGCTCCAGGATCACGAGGAAGGTCACAATGATCTCTTCCTTGCTGTTTTCCAGTTCGAGCATTTCCCTGAAATCGGCGTGAGGATGTTCTGCCAGATAGGCGCGGATATAGAGTTCCTTGTCGGCGACACTGATCTCTTCTTTCTGTATTTTGCCAAAGCCGCTTCGAACGGGATCGACGCGGCTCTTCTTGCGCTTGAGCACCTCCTTGAAGACAGTCTCGAGGCTCTGCACCGTGCGGTCGCCGATCAGCTCTTCATAATTCAAAGGAGGTACGTAGCTGCGCACCTCCTCCGGAAGATCCTGTGGTCTGAAATAACTCATCCCTGCATGCCGGTTCTTCTCCTTGAGCTCCTCCGACATGTATTTGTACATTTTATACTCCAGAAGGCGTCTCACAAGTTCGTCTCTGGGGTCCTCTTCTTCGCCTTCTTCATTCTCTTCCCTGGGAAGAAGCATGCGGCTCTTGATATCGAGAAGTGTGGCGGCCATGACCAGGAATTCACTGGTGACGTTCATGTCATTGTGCTCCATCCGGTGCACGTAGTCCAGATACTGGTCTGTGATCGTCACAATAGGAATATCGTAAATATCGATCTTGTTCTTTTCAATAAGGTGCATCAGAAGGTCCATCGGACCTTCAAACACCTGAAGTTTCAGCGGAATCGCCATCAGTTGCCGGTCTCCCCTTCTGCAGCTGCTTTTGTAGCTGCTTCTGTTGCTCCTTCAGTAGCTGCTTCTGCT
>DGWK01000022.1:44874-60839 GCA_002395235.1 Lachnospiraceae bacterium UBA4260
CTCCTTCAGTAGCTGCTTCTGCTGCGCCTTCCGCAGCTGCTTCTGTTGCTCCTTCTTCCGAAGTCTCCTCAGAAGTATTGCCGCCTTCGGTGTTCTCATCGGGAGTCGCGTGTTCTGTTTCCGCAGATGTGGAGACTGCGGCAGCTGCCTCTTCCGTTGTCTGCTGCGCCGCAGACTGCGGCCTGTTCTCTTCCAGATTGGTGACCAGCCATTTTTTGTCGATCTTTTCAAGAGACAGAACCGTCTTCTCATCGGAAGGAGTGCTGCTCTCGAGTTCTTCCTGCATCTTTCCGATGACTATGGGAATGAGGTCGCTGTAGATTTTTTTATACATGGCGCTTTCGCCTTCATCTGTATAAATAGCGATCAGCTCATCGTAATGTTCCGACTGGTAATCCCTGATCAGGGCGACTGTTTCGTCCGAGAGCTTGGAAGAAGCTTCCGGGTCATAGCCCAGCGTGATCTTTGCCGTCACGCTGGCCTTGTCTTCCTGAATCTTTATATCCTGGATCTCGAAGCTCTTGTAGGCCTTCGCCACAACTTTTCCCACATACTCGTCAACGGCCTTCTGTGCCTCTTCGTCCATATCTTCTTTCGATACGCCCATTGCCTTATAGAATGTCTCAGCGAGATAGTCCGGGTCCATGAGCTTCATCGTTTTGCTGTTCATGAAGTCTTCTGTGGCATACTGCGCAGCTGCATCCATGTCATTATTGACCATTGCATTCAGAAATCCTTCTGCCGTCTCCGTAACAGCCTTCTTCTCGCCGTTGCAGCCGGTAAGGACCAATATCGTCAATGCAGTCAGCAGCATTGTGATCAATTTCCTGCTCATTATCATCCTCCTTGGCCAGATAGTTCTGTCGTCATCTTTTAGAATAACAGTTCTGTCCTGATTCGTCAAAAAAAATGGTTAAAATACAGTTTTTTCATGATTTTTCGTCTTCGCACGGCTCATTGCACAATGAGCCATGACGCCAGGTCACAAGCCGTTTCACGGCTCGTGACTGTCGCGGCATTCGCCGTATGCATCCGGGATGCCATGCGCCCGATTGTGAGCAAGCTCCCATCGTTCACATGGCATCCCGTCTGCGCATGGCTCATTGCTTCGCGCAAAAAAAGACTGCCGCAAGAAGCGGCAGTCCTTTTCTTCAGGCTGTAAGTATGATATTGTCGATGTTTTCGCTCAGAAAGATTTACAAAAACCTGTCAGTCTTTCTCTTTGCGGAACTGATCAATGATCAATAGTGGCAGTACATGAAGTACTTGTATCCCAGAGGGCTTGAGAAGAAACCCTGAAGCTCAGGATCCTGCATGTACAGATCTGTGTAGTAGTACAGAGGGCAGATGCAGCCTGTGCTCATAAGAAGATCCTCAGCCCTGTGCATAAGCTGATATCTGACGGTGGGATCTGTGCAGCTCTTGATGTCGCTGATCACGACGTCATAAGTCTCTGCCCATGTGCCGTTCTCGACCTTGGTCTCATAACCGAGATCTGTCAGATCGATGCTGTAAGCCTGTGTCTTCTGGTTCTCGCCCTTGCCGAACTGGCAGTCGTTGTTGCCGGAAGCGCTTGTCCACATATCCAGGAAGGAGATGGGATCGTTGTAGTCGCCCAGCCAGCCGTTACGTGCGATGGAGAAGTTGCCTGCCTTACGGGTATCAAGGAATGTGTTCCACTCCTGGTTCTCAAGGTTCATCGTGATGCCGATGCCTGCCAGAGCGCTCTGCAGATACTCTGCGATGGCCTTGTGGCCTTCGGAAGTATTGTACAGATATGTAAGAGTAGGAACGTTTGTGAACTTCTGAGAAGCCTCATCATAGGTGTAGTACTTCTTCAGAGTCTCGACAGCTGCTTCGAAGTTGCCCTGAAGAGCTTCGGGAGCAACATTGTAGTAGCCGACGAATCCGTCGTTGTGGCCGGCGTTCTCATAGAACTCCTTGCCGTCTGTGTCTGTAAGACCCATAGCGACGAAGGAAGAAGCGGGAACCTGTCCGCCCTGTGCGACGCTCTCGCAGATGTAGTTGCGGTCGAACAGCAGGGAGATGGCATTTCTGATCTCTGCGCGAGCGGCCTCAGCTTCTGCGCCTTCAAGTCCGCTGTCAGCGGGAAGGATATCTTCGTTGATATTCCAGCTTACATAGTATGTGCCCAGCTGGCCTGTTACCTTGAATGCATCGGGATACTCGGTCTTGAGGGCAGCGATTTCGTTTGTGGGAACATCGTCGATGAGCTGCCAGTCGCCGTTCTTGAAGTTGGTCAGCATGTTGTTGGCGTCATCGGAGAGGTAGAAGTTGATCTGAGGCATTGTGACCTTGTCAGCTTCCACATAGTTCTCGTTCTTGGTCAGAGTGATCAGGCTGTTGTGATCCCATGCGGACATGGTGTAAGCGCCGTTTCCGACATAAGTGGAAGGATCGGTTGCCCAGGACTCATTGGAAACAACATCTTCTCTTACAGGGAAGTAGGACGGGAATGCAAGAAGCTCATTCCAGTAAGCGACATTGGTAGTTGTGGTAACGACCAGAGTCTTGTCATCGGGAGCTTCCACTGCAAGCTTTGCATCGGGATTTACATACTCGACAACGGGTTCGCCGTTCTCGTCGACCTGACCGGTCTCCTTGACTTCCCACATCTCGGCATAGCCCTTGACTACCTCGAACATGTAGCTGTAGTCAGCGGCAAGCGCGGGGCTTGCTGCGCGGTTCCATGCAAAGACGAAATCGCTTGCCTTTACATCCTGTCCGTCAGACCACTTGAGGCCGTCCTTGAGGGTGTAGGTATAGGTCACGGTGCCGTCTTCGTTGACAACGCCTTCGGGAAGCTCTACTGCGCAGTCGGGAGCGATCACGAGATTGCCCGCGTCGTCCTGTGTCCACTTCGCGATACCGGAGAACAGGTGCAGGCACATTGTAGCGCCGTCAACGGAGCTGTTCAGAGCGGGATCGAGAGTGGCGGGCTCGGAAGCCAGGCAGACACTCAGAGCCTGAGTCTTGTCGCCGGGGGTAGCTGCTGCCGCATCACCTGCAGCGTCTCCTGCCGCATCACCTGCAGCGTCTCCTGCCGCATCACCGGCAGTCTCGGTTGCAGCCGCGTCGCCGCCGGAAGTATTTGCCGCGGAATCGCCGCATGCAGCGAGGCTGAGGACCATAGCTGCGCTCAGTACGATCGCAAATAACTTTTTCACTTTCATGTTTTTCTCCTTTCAAAGATAACCGATCGCTGTCAGCGGTCATCTGATCTATTTCACAGCGCGGCGGCTCGCACCGCCTGAAATGTGCGCATACACCGCGCTATGGAATCTAAATGGTAATACTGTTGCCGGTTCCTGTCAAATCGGCGTCGTTTTACGTAAGCTGCCAAAAGACAATATCCGGTCAGCTGTTGATCTCCTCTGTCCTGTGGCAGGCCACAAATCTTCCCTTTTCCACTTCCTTGAAGGGAGGCATGCTCTCGGAGCACATAGGCTTCGCGTAAGGGCATCTTGTGTGGAACGGGCATCCCGGAGGAGCGTTCAGCGGGCTCGGGATCTCGCCGGTCAGCGCGATGCGCTTATTGGCGCGCGCCACGTTGGGATCCGGAACCGGAACGGCGGAGATCAGCGCCTTGGTGTAAGGATGCAGAGGTCTGTTGTAGATCTCATCCGCATCCGCCAGCTCCACCATTCTGCCCAGGTACATGACCGCGATCCTGTCCGAAATGTGCCGCACGACCAGAAGGTCATGCGCTATGAACAGGTAGGTCAGTCCCATCTGGTCCTGCAGTTCATCGAACATATTGATGACCTGCGCCTGGATGGAGACGTCCAAGGCCGATACGGGCTCGTCGCAGACGATGAAATCCGGGTCTACCGCCAGCGCGCGGGCGATGCCGACACGCTGTCTCTGGCCGCCCGAGAACTCGTGGGCGTATCTGGCCGCGTGCTCGGAGTTGAGGCCGACGTGATCCATCAGTTCCAGGATCTTCTGCCTTCTCTCCTCCTGTGACTTATACATATGGTGGACGTCCAGCGGCTCTCCGATGATATCCGCCACCGTCATGCGGGGATCCAGCGAAGAATAGGGATCCTGGAAGACCATGGTGGCCTTGGTGCGGAACTCCTCGACATCCTTGGGCGTCTTGATGGACTTTCCTCTGTAGATGATCTCACCGGCCGTGGGCTGGTACAGATGCAGGATCGTTCTGCCCGCCGTGGTCTTGCCGCATCCGGACTCTCCTACCAGACCAAGGGTCTCGCCTTCACGGATCGTAAAGGAGATATCGTCCACCGCTTTCAAAGGCGTCGATTTGAAGAAACCGGTGTTGATATTGAAATACTGCTTTAAATGCCTGACCTCGATGAGAGGCTGTCCGCTCTTTAATTCTGTGCTCATTCGCCTTTCACCGCCTTTCTGACATTCATCCAGCACGCGGCAGCATGCTTGTCATTGATCTCCATCCTCTCGCAGCGCGCCCTCATGCAGATCTTCATCGCATTGTCGCAGCGGGGAGCGAAAGGACAGCCCTTGGGCATATTGAGCAGATCAATCGGTGTTCCCGAGATCGGCTGGAGTTTCTCGCCGCTGTCATCCACTGTGGGAATGGAGCGAAGGAGTCCCTTTGTGTACTCGTGGCAGGGATTGTAGAAGATCTCTTCCGCCGTGCCCTGCTCACAGATGCCGCCGGCATACATGACGATGACTTCGTCACAGAGCTGGGCTACGACGCCCAGGTCGTGGGTGATCATGATGATGGCCATACCGATCTGCTTCTGGATGTCTTTCATCAGTTCCAGGATACCCGCCTGGATCGTGACGTCCAGCGCCGTCGTGGGCTCATCCGCGATCAGGATGTCGGGCTCGCAGGCGAGCGCCATGGCGATCATAACACGCTGTCTCATACCGCCGGAGAACTCGTGCGGATACTGTTTCATTCGCTTCTCAGGCTCATTGACATTTACGAGGCGGAGCATTTCCACCGCTCTGTCCCAGGACTGCTGCTTGTTTCTGTCCGTGTGCAGAAGGATCGCTTCCATGAGCTGCTGGCCGATCGTATAAGTCGGGTTCAGGCTGGTCATGGGATCCTGGAAGATGATGGAGATCTTGTTGCCTCTGACATCTTTCATGACATTCTCTCCGGCGCCGACAAGTTCCTGTCCGTCCAGCTTGATGGATCCGGAGACGATCTTGCCTGTTCCCGCCAGGATCTGCATGATCGAGTAGGCCGTGACCGACTTACCTGAGCCGGACTCACCTACGATTCCCAATATTTTGCCCCTCTCCAGGTTGAAGGAGACGCCGTTTACGGCGCGGACTTCTCCGGCGTCCGTGAAGAAGGAAGTGTGTAAATCTTTAACTTCTAATAATGCCATTGTTGTCTCCTCCCTTAACCGTTCAGCTTCGGATCGAATGCGTCGCGCAGACCGTCGCCGAACAGGTTCAGCGAAAGAACGATCAGCGAGATGACGATCGCCGGAATTACAAGCCTGTAAGGATAGGAGCTCAGGCCGTTAAGCGCGTCGGAAGCCAGCGAGCCCAGCGACGGCATGGGCGCGTTGACGCCCAGTCCCAGGAAGGACAGGTAGGATTCTGTGAAAATAGCGCTCGGAATCTGCAGTGCTGTCGAAATAACGATGACGGACACGCAGTTGGGAAGCAGGTGCTTTCTGATGACCCAGCCGCCCTTGGCGCCTGCCGCCTGCGCCGCCAGTACGTACTCCTGCTCTCTCAGCGACAGGATCTGGCCTCGCACAAGTCTCGCCATGGAGACCCAGTACAGGAGCGCGAAAATGATGAACAGAGAGATAATGTTCGAGCCGATCTTGGCGAGCGGCGTTCCTTCCAGCTTGCTGGCCAGTGTCATCTTGAGAACCGATGCCAGCAGGATGACCATAAGCATATCCGGCAGGGAGTAGATGATATCTACAATTCGCATGATGACCATATCCACCTTGCCTCCCGCGTAGCCGGAGACCGATCCGACTAAAAGGCCGATGACAAGGACGATGATACTTGCGAAGAAACCTACCGCCAGAGAGATCCTCGTTCCGTAGACAACGCGGATGAAGTAGTCGCGTCCCGCGGAGTCCGTGCCGAAAATGTGAGGGAATACGGACTGTCCCTGGTCCCTGAGCGCCTGCTCCGTCGAGGAGTACTCGAAGGGCCTGAGATTGTTGAATGTGGCGTCCACGGGCTTGCCGGGCTGCATGCCCAGCATCATCTCGTATTTGTAAGGCCAGAACATGGGCACGAAGATCGCCGCGAGCGTGATGATCACGATGATATAGAAACTGACCATTGCCACCTTGTTCTTGCGAAGGCGGCGGATGCCGTCCTTAAACGCGGTCGTGGAAGGCCGCATCTGGACCATATATTCCTTTTCTTCCGCCGTAGCAGGGATGAAGTCGTCGAGATTCACCTGCATACTCAGATTTTTAATATTCTCATTCACTTTGCTGCCCTCCGTCATTCCAGATTGATCCTGGGATCTACAACCTTGTACATGATGTCACTGACCAGATTCATGATGACAATGAAGGTTGCCAGTACGATCGTCGTTCCCATGATCAGCGTGTAATCGCGGTTCGTTATGCTGTTGACGAATGCGCGTCCGATGCCGGGCACGGCAAAGATCTGCTCCACCACCAGAGATCCGGTTGTGATGTAAGCGAGCTCCGGTCCCAGATAGGTGATGACCGGGATCAGCGCGTTCTTAAGGGCATGTTTGAAGATGATATTTGTCCTTGATACGCCCTTGGCCTTCGCTGTACGGATATAGTCCTGCCCCAGCACATCCAGCATGGAAGATCTGGTAAGACGGGTAATGTAGGACATCGGGTAGAGCATCAGCGTTATGACCGGGAGGACCAGTCCTGCCGGCGTCGATCCGTTCGCGGGGAATATATGCGACCTGACCGCGAAGGCGACCAGAAGGAGCGACCCCATGATGAAGGACGGCATGGAGACAAAGGCCGTGGTGATGACCATGATGATCCTGTCCAGGATCGTGTTTCTGCGAAGCGCCGCGAAGGAGCCCAGGATGACGCCCAGTACCGTTGCGATCGCAGCGGCGATCACGCCCAGCTTGGCCGAGGTCTTGAGGCCGTCCCCGATGATGTCTATGACCATGCGGCCTCTCTGCTTGAGGGAAGGGCCGAACCTGAGACGACATACGTCGGTCAGATATGTGAGATACTGCTGAAACAGCGGCTTATCCAGGCCGTACTTTGCTTCCATCGCCTTCTGTACCTGGGGCGTTACTGCTTTCTCACCGACAAAGGGCCCGCCGGGAACGGCGTGCATGATGAAGAAGGTCAGCGTGATGACCACCCAGATTGTGAAGATCGCCAGTACAACACGTTTGAGAATGTACTTCAATGTTTTGGGATTCATTTCACTTTCTCCGTCTCTTTCTTTTTCTTATGTACCGTCCTCAGAAACTTCGCTATTTGTGAAAAATATAGCATTTTCCACAGTAAATACGCGCTCCTGTTATGGAAATACATAAATTACATTTTATACTCTTTAGTGCGTTAATACAACACTTATATAAAGGTAAAAAAGCCTCAAATTGATTATATTTAAGCAATTTGCAACAAATATTATCAAGTAACCGTTCAAATAAATAGACACCTTCCGGCGCAGCTGACGGCCGGAAGGTGTCTATTAATTCAAGGCTCGCAGAGCGAGCCGCACGCATGTGCATCATTCAAAATATGGCCTCATCGAGAAGGCAGATTTTCTCTCTGAACGGAAGAAGCCGCTCATCGTCCAGATAGACGGCCGCTTCGTCCGCTCTGTTCCAGTAATGCATGGGGAACAGATGGTGGCACTCCACAGCGTTCAGAAACTCGACGATCGCGTTGGGAGCGCTCTCTCCGAGCCTTGGGTCCAGCGGCAGCATGGCCGCGTCAAAGCTCCATCCGCTTATCTTCTCGATCTGCCGTCGGTAGATCTTCAGGGAATAGGCGTTCTTATTGTCCGCCGCGTCTTTCCAGTGCCAGATATTGAGATCCCCAGCATGAAAGAAATTGTATCCGTCGCTGCTCACGACATAGGCGACGCCTTCGTCGTTGGACCTGATCGCGTACACAAGCGTATTCCGAATCTTGTAGTGCCTACCGGGCTGTACGTGGAAGATGTTTTCCCCCTTCCTCTCGGGAGCCGTGCAGCATTCCAGGATGTAATAGATCTCTTTGTATTTGTTCAGGATCGACCAGATTCTGGGCGAATAGTGGTCGGCGTGGCTGTGCGTGACAAAGACAAACACTTTTTTGTCCGGGTCAAAAGGGGGAAGTTCCCCTTCGTACCAGTCAAAAATCAGCACTGTCCTCTCCAACTCGATAATAAATCCACTGTGGTAAATATGCGTTATCTTCATACTATGCTTTCCCGATTTCATCGACCTGCCCGTTCAGCCACTGTGCAGCGGCTGCAAGCCCTTCCGCAGAGAACTCAAATTCTTTGCTCTTCATAGTTTCGGGATCCGCCGTGCCGTAGGCGTACGGCTCGGGCCATACAGTTGCAAGAAGTACGGCGGGATCTCTCTGGTCGACCGGGGTGTAATGTACATTTTTCAGAGGCTCGCGCGCGATTCTGTAGCGAACTCCCGCGCAGCTTCCGAAATATGCCTCGCCATATTCATAAAAACTGATTGAATATAGTTCCTTGGGATCTATTCTCATACGCAATTACTTTCTTCCGTGACATTTTTTGTATTTTTTGCCGGAACCGCAAGGGCACGGATCGTTGGGAAGGATCTTCTTCCCGCTCCTCTTGTAGGTCACGCTGCCCTCTGTGAGATAGACAGGCTCCTTCTTGCGGCGAAGCGCCTTCTGATAGGCTTCTTCCATGCCCGCCTCCAGGGCGTCGCGAGGCACCTTGATCTCGTCAAAGGTCTCCAGCTTGTCCAGGATCGCGTTCCTCATCCCTTCGGGGCCCAGCATCTGCAGCTGGTCCAGATAGGTCACGACTCTGACATAGGTGTGCGGATATTTCTCGGCGACATAGAGAAGTTCTTCTCCGTGGTTCTCTATATACCTTGTCATATACCACTCATAGGACAGGGCTGTCAATTTGTCGTTGACGTCCTGCTCCTCATCGCCGGCGGTCGCCACGCGGCTCTCCGCGGAGAGAAAGCTCTCCATCATGGCGCTGACCGCGTTGTCTTCGTGGTACTCATAGGACTCCACAGAGCGGTAGGCGTTCTCGATGATGTAGTACTGCTCGCTGTTCAAAAGATAGCCCTGTTCCTCCACTTCTTTTACAAGGGAGCGGAAAGGAATCCGGAAGGTT
Source organism: Lachnospiraceae bacterium UBA4260 (assembly GCA_002395235.1). Taxonomy (GTDB): domain Bacteria; phylum Bacillota; class Clostridia; order Lachnospirales; family Lachnospiraceae; genus CAG-791. The sequence continues at coordinate 54,148 of DGWK01000022.1, forward strand.
CTCACAGGCAGCGCCGTACTCAGGTAAGAGATGTTCTGCGCCAGCTTTTTCTGCATTTTCGCATCCATCTCCACTGTCGTCAGAAAGCGCTTATAGACGCCGATGTCCACCGTCAGTCCGACAGCGGCCGTGAGAGCGCCCAGGTACAGCGCTCTGACAAAGCATCCGTCCAGAATATCCACGGAGCTGACTTCGCGGGTCTCCTCCCAGCGGGTGATCTCTTTTCGGAAGATCTCCCTTGCTCTCTCTTTCTGTCCCAGATTCTCCACGCAGTCGCCGTAGACTGTGTAAAAGAAGGGATGGTAGCTCTCCGGCGGGTCGATCTTCTCCAGAAGCGCCGCCGCTTTTTTGTACTGCTGCTGTGCGTGGTAAGCCTGCGCCAGGCTGATCACCGTATTCTGGTCGCTGTCGCCGGCGTCCAGCGCCTCCTCCAGATACTGCTGCGCCTCCGGGAAACGCCCCTGGGACAGGAGGCACCTGCCCAGCATGGAGAGCACATCCGGATTTCCGGGGAGCTTTTCCAGCATCTCTCTGCACAGACTCTCCTGTGCCTCGTAGTCGCTCTCGTACTCTCTGTACAGGGCCTGCCGCATCTGTTCGCGGATCACCAGCGGAAGCTGTGCCGTGTACTGGTCGATCTGCTCCATGTAATCGTGTAGGTCACTGCGGACAGTGATCGTTCCTTCTCTTTGTTCTGCCATGATAGATTCAATTATCCTTCAGTATTTTCTTTAGTATTTTCTGCTTTTTCCGTATTTTCGGCGGTTTCGCCCTCTTCGCCGGGAAGCTTGAGCTCCGGCACTCTGACATCCTTGGCTGCCTCCGCCATTTTTTCCATTTCCTTGGTATCTGTATTGTCGCCGATGTCCGCCGACAGGTCCATGACCGTGATCAGCATCATGTCGTCGTGGGTAGGGTTCTCCATCTCGGCGACGCGGCGGGCCTGGTTCGTGATGATGTCCTCAAACATGTTGCGGACTTCACGCGCATTGGCGAAGTTCTCCTGCCGGAGCATCTTTCTGGAAATGATGCGGGCGCGAATCTGCTTTTTGGCCTCCTCTTCCACAATATAGTCATACTTCTTGCAGTTGAGGTAGAAGATCTGCTCGAGCTCATCGATCGTGTAGTCCGGGAACTCGATATACTTGTTGAACCTGGACTTGAGTCCGGGATTGCTGTTGATGAACTTCTCCATGGGCTTTGTATAGCCCGCGACGATGACAACCAGGTCGTCTCTGTAGTCCTCCATAGCCTTGAGGACCGTGTCGATGGCTTCCTGGCCGAAAGCATCATCCTTTTGGGCCAGCGCATAAGCTTCGTCGATGAAGAGAACGCCGCCCATCGCTTTTTTGATCTGTTCCTGGGTCTTGAGGGCCGTCTGTCCCACATAGCCGGCTACCAGTCCGGAGCGGTCGACTTCGATCAGCTGCCCTTTGGACAGCACGCCGATCTGTTTGTAGAGCCTTCCGATGATCCTGGCGACCGTCGTCTTGCCGGTTCCGGGATTTCCCGTAAAGACAAGGTGAAGGGATACGGGCACAGATTTAAGTCCCTCGTCCTTTCTCATCTTCTGTATTTTGGCAAAAGCCATGATCTCCTTGACGTCTTCCTTGATGGTTGTGAGGCCGATCAGGGAGTCAAGTTCCTCCATGGGGTCCTTCTCGGGCTCAGCGGGCTTGGGCGGCTGTCCGCCTTCGACCGGTCCTCCGGTCGCCGTCGCGACAGGCTGTGCGCCGCCGCCGGTTCCTCTGGCAGCCTGACCGGGCACAGAGGCAGGACTTCCGGACATAAGGGAAGGATCTGCACTTCCCGTATTCCCGACCATACCGGCCAGTTCATCGAGCCCCTTTTTGTTGGCGTTAGTCATTCCCTGGGTGATCTCGTCCGTGCGCGCCATGAGTTCTTCCGCTTCTTTGAGCGCTTTTCTGGCGTCCTCAAGGGGATCGGAGCGCTTTTTTCTCGCCTCGTCGAGGAGCTCCGCGGCACTCTTTTCTCTTGAAGAGGATCCCTTTGAAGAAGATTTTGCGTCCTCTTTCTTCGGAGTCTCTGAGGAAGACCCGAACATATCTCCGTAGATGTCCTTGAGCAGTCTTTTTTCGGCAAGACCCAGAGCTGCGAGTCTCTCCAGCTCTTTCTTTGTTTTCTTATCCATTCGTGCTCTCCTTTTCCCTGACTGTAAAGCGGCTGCTCCTTTTTCTTTTGCTCCGTGCATCATAAGTGGCGCGAGCCGCTGCGCCGCACGCGGGCGCCGTTCATCCGTTCATGTATTGTTCTGCAAACTCTGCAACACTCTCCGTATCTGCCAGAAACAGGAATTTTTCCCGGCTCTCCTGATCCAGAAATCCTTCACGTACCATATGATCCAGGAGGCTTCTGAGCGGCTCATAAAAGCCGTCCAGATTGAGTATTATGCAGGGTCTGTCATTGTGTCCGAGTCTGACCTGCGACATAACTTCCGCGATCTCTTCCAGAGTGCCCGTCCCGCCGGGAAAAGCAATAAAGGCGTCTCCCATCTCGATCAGCTTGGCCTTTCTCTCGGCCATTGTCTCCGTGACGATCAGCTCTGTGATCCCGTCGTGCTGCAGGCACGTCTCGACGAAGAATCCCGGCTCAATCCCGATCACTTCACCTCCGGCCTGCAAGACAGCCTCTGCCAGTTCTCCCATGAGTCCGATCCGGCTTCCTCCGTAGATCAGGCGGTGCCCCGCTCTTCCGATCCATGTTCCCAGCTTAATGACTTCCTGCGCGTACTTGGGATCATTCCCCCGCGCAGAGCCTAAATATACAGTAATATTCATGTATTTTTTCTTTCTGACTCTGATTTTAAAGGCTCTTACCGCGCCATGAATCCTATTTTAACACCATTTTGTGCAGGTTCGCATCATAATAATGCAAATCGGGGCATTTTTATCTGTAACGGTCCGGCACTTGCCAACCACACCCCTACGGAATGAAAAAAAACTTCCTCCTCGCAGGCCGCCCCTGTCCGGCACTTGTCTGGCTTCCCACAGTCCTACAAAAACAAAAAACCGACGTTTTCGGGAACCGCAGTTCCCAAAAACGCCAGTTTTTCTTAAAAACCTTATTTAATCATACCTTCCAGCACACCGCTCGCGGCCTCGAGGGCCTTGCCGATGCCGGCAGGGTTCTTGCCGCCCGCCTGAGCCATGGTGGGACGTCCGCCGCCGCCACCGCCGACTTCCTTCGCGATCGCTTTAATCAGGTTGCCCGCATGAGCGCCCTTCTTCACGACATCGTCGGTGGCCATGGTCATGATGTTGACCTTGCCGCCTTTTTCGGAGATGAGAAGGACAACGCCGCTGCCCAGTTTCTCCTTGAGCTGGTCGCCCAGGTCGCGGAGACCGTTCATGTCGACGTCTTTGAGGGAAGTGGCAAGGAACTTGACGCCCTTGATCTCCACAACCTTGTCCATGACATCGCCCAGCGCGCTCTGTGCTTCCTTGGCCTTGAGAGACTCGTTCTCGCTCTTGACGGCCTTGAGCTCTTCCTGGAGCTTCTTGATGTGATCCGCCAGCGTGTCAGGAGTAGCCTTGACAAGAGAAGCTGCCTCGTGCATCTTCTTCTCCATGTCCTCGTAGTAAGCGCGGACATTGTCGCCGGTCAGTGCTTCGATTCTGCGTACGCCCGCTGCGACGCCGTTCTCGGACAGAATCTTGAACTGGCCGATCTGGCTGGTGTTCTTTACATGCGTGCCGCCGCATAGCTCGGTGGAGAACTCGCCCATCTTGACGACGCGGACTTCGTCGCCGTATTTCTCGCCGAACAGCGCCATGGCGCCGCTCTTCTTGGCGTCCTCAATGCCCATGACTGCGGTCTTGACGTCAAGACCCTCGGAGATCTTCTCGTTTACGAGATCTTCCACAGCCTTGATCTCTTCCGCCGTCATCGCCTGGAAGTGGCTGAAGTCAAATCTGGTGCGGTCGGCATCCTGATAGGATCCCTTCTGCTCGACGTGTGTGCCCAGAACGACGCGCAGAGCCTTCTGCATAAGGTGGGTCGCGCTGTGGTTTCTGCAGGTGTCGCGGCGGTTCTTCGCGTCGACCTTGAGAGTGACCACGTCGCCCATCTTGAACATGCCGCCTGTCACTACGCCGATGTGCGCGATCTTGGAGCCTGCCACATGCTCGGTCTTCTCGACCTTGAAGGTGCTCTTTCCGCAGACGATCTCGCCGATATCGCCGACCTGTCCGCCCATGGTGCCGTAGAAAGGAGTTTCCTTTGTGATGATCGCGGCGCGCATGCCGTCGGTCACGGCCTCGGCCACCTCATCGGGCTCCTCGTCAGCTTCGTCGTGGAGCTGAGCCAGCGCGATGATCTCGCTGTCCTGGACCAGCTTGTCATAGCCGTCGAATTCGGAGTTACTGGAAGCGTCCATCTGATCGTAAACGGTCGCTTCTTTGCCGCTCATGGAAGTCTTGATCCAGCTGCCCTTGGATCTCTCGCGGGCCTCTGCTCTCGCCTTCTCAAATCCGTCGACGTCGACGTCAAATCCGTTCTCGACCAGCACGTCCTGCGTGGAGTCGATCGGGAATCCGTATGTATCGTAGAGGAGGAAAGCGTCGTCGCCGGACAGCTCTTTTTTGCCCTCTGCGCGCAGCTTCTCCATCATGCCTGCCAAAATATCGAGACCCTGGTCGATGGTCTTTGCAAATCTCTCTTCCTCGATGGCCAGGTTCTTGAGGATGAAGACCTTCTTCTCCTCCAGCTCGGGATAGCCGTCTTTGGAGCCCTTGATGACCGCCTCAGCGAGCTTTGTCATGAAGGCGCCCTTGATGCCGAGCTTTCTGCCCTGACGGATGGCGCGGCGGATCAGACGGCGAAGGACATAGCCTCTGCCTTCATTGCTGGCCATGATGCCGTCGGAAATCATGAAGGTCGCGGAGCGGATGTGGTCCGTGATGATACGGACGGAGACATCGGTCTCGTGGTCCACCCCGTACTCGCAGCCGGCCAGTGCGCAGACTTCATCTCTGAGCGCGCGGACTGTGTCCACGTCGAAGAGAGAAGCGACGTCCTGAACTGCCACTGCCAGACGCTCAAGGCCCATACCTGTGTCGATATTCTTGTGCTCGAGCTCTGTGTAATTGCCGTGTCCGTCATTGTTGAACTGGGAGAATACGACGTTCCAGACTTCCATGAAGCGGTCGCCTTCGCCGCCCATGACGTCCTCGGGACCGTTCCCCCACTTCTCGCCGCGGTCATAGTAGATCTCGGTGCAGGGGCCGCAGGGGCCTGAGCCGTGCTCCCAGAAGTTGTCCGCCTTGCCGAATTTGTAAATGCGCTCGGCGGGGATGTGCATGTCGTTCAGCCAGATGTTGTAGGCCTCGTCATCGCCTTCGTATACAGAAGGATAGAGTCTCTCGGGATCCAGGCCGACCCACTCGGTCAGAAATTCCCATGCCCACGGAATAGCTTCTTTCTTGAAGTAATCGCCGAAGGAGAAGTTGCCCAGCATCTCGAAGAAAGTGCCGTGGCGGGCCGTCTTTCCCACGTTCTCCAGGTCGCCTGTGCGGATGCACTTCTGGCATGTGGTCACGCGCCTCCTGGGCGGGATCTCTTCCCCTGTGAAATAGGGCTTAAGGGGAGCCATTCCGGAGTTGATGATCAGAAGGCTCTTGTCGTTGTGAGGCACCAGAGAGAAGCTGTTCATTCTCAGATGTCCCTTGCTCTCAAAGAACTTCAGGAACATTTCGCGAAGTTCATTTACGCCGTAATACTGCATTTTAAACTGTTCCTCCAAAAGGTATCAAAAGTCGAATTTATCAGCAAACCACGCATCCAGCTCTGCGATCGGGACGCGTACCTGCTCCATGCTGTCTCTCATACGGATGGTGACGGACTTATCGGTCTCGGAATCAAAGTCATAGGTGACGCAGAAAGGAGTTCCGATCTCGTCCTGTCTTCTGTATCTCTTGCCGATGTTGCCTCTGTCGTCGTACTCGCAGTTGAACTTCTTGCTCAGGTTCTTGTAGACTTCGAAAGCCTGGTCGCCCAGCTTCTTGGACAGAGGAAGCACGCCGACCTTGACGGGTGCCAGCGCGGGATGGAATCTCATGACGGTTCTCTTGTCGCCGCCCTCGAGCTCCTCTTCGTCATAAGCTGCGCACAGGAAAGCCAGGGTCACGCGGTCTGCGCCCAGAGAAGGCTCGACAACGTAAGGGATGTATTTGGTCTTCTTGACATCGTCAAAGTAGCTCATGTCCTCGCCGGACACGTTCTGGTGCTGCGTCAGGTCATAGTCGGTTCTGTCCGCGATGCCCCACAGCTCGCCCCATCCGAAGGGGAACAGGAACTCGATGTCGGTCGTAGCCTTGGAATAGAAAGAGAGCTCTTCCTTGTCGTGGTCTCTCATTCTGGTCTCCTCGGGCTTGAGGCCCAGCTTCATGAGCCAGTTCCAGCAGAAATCTTTCCAATAGGCGAACCACTCGAGATCAGTATCGGGCTCACAGAAGAATTCCATCTCCATCTGCTCGAACTCACGGGTTCTGAACGTGAAGTTGCCGGGTGTGATCTCGTTTCGGAAGGACTTGCCGATCTGGCAGATTCCGAAAGGAACTTTCTTTCTGGAAGTTCTCTGTACGTTCTTGAAGTTTACGAAGATACCCTGCGCGGTCTCGGGTCTGAGATAGACCGTGGAAGCGCTGCTCTCCGTGACGCCCTGGAAGGTCTTG
>DGWK01000022.1:60899-87153 GCA_002395235.1 Lachnospiraceae bacterium UBA4260
ACATCAGGTTGAACTGACGGATGTCTGTCCAGTGGAACTTGCCGCAGCTGGGGCAGGGAACGGCGAACTTGTTGATGAAGCCCATCATCTCGTCGCTGGTCCAGCCGTCGACGCTGCCGTCCAGAGTCATCTCGTGCTCTGCCGCGTAGTCCTCGATCAGCTTGTCGGCGCGGAATCTCTCGCCGCAGGCCTTGCAGTCCATGAGCGGATCGGAAAAGCTTGCCAGGTGTCCGCTGGCCACCCATGTCTGGGGGTTCATCAGGATCGCGCAGTCAACGCCTACGTTCTCAGGGCTCTCCTGTACAAATTTCTGCCACCAGGCCTTCTTGACGTTGTTCTTGAGTTCGACGCCCAGATTGCCGTAGTCCCATGTGTTGGCCAGTCCGCCGTAGATCTGGGAACCGGGGTAAATGAATCCTCTGGCATTACACAGTGCCACGATCTTATCCATTGTCTTTTCCATTGAATGCGTGCTCCTTTTATATAATTTCTTTTCTATTACCATCTGCTGTCAAAATAGTGATGACCCGCAATATAGTGGCAATATAGTACACTAACGCCTAATTATAAAGCAGTCCAAAATGATTTGCAACGAAGATTCCCCTTGAATCCCCCTTAAATCCGCTCAAAAAGAGCTGTCGACGCCGTTTTGCCGCCCCCGGCCGGCGCCTGTTTCGGCGGACCGCCTGCCTCACACAAGCACTTCCAGGATCTGCAGACTCTGAAACTTGTGATCCCAGGTCCGCCCGCACAGCCACTTGGCGTAGCGCTCCAGCTCCACAAGGACCTCCGGTTTGACGCCGAAGGAGTAGACCTTGGCCGGCGGCGTCCGGAAGAGAAAGTCCAGCGTGTACAGCGTCGCGTCCAGATACTGCTCCGAGCGCCTGGGGCCTGGGTACTCCCCTTCCAGCATGACGGTCTTGATCTCAAACACCGCCCTGACCAGTCGGTTGTCGAAGGCGTCCGACTCCAGGGCCCGCAGGCTCTGGTAGGCCAGAAGGAGCAGCGCCGTCTCGTCGTTGTTCTCTCTGGTCACATACTGCAGGATCTCCATGAAATAGGACCCGTAACAGGCAGCCGTGATGTCCGAGCGGAGCTTTTCAAAGTAGTTGTCCACCTTGGCCTCCAGGATCTGGTAGGCGCTCCTTCCCTGGTTGATTTTGAAGGTCCCGAAGACAAAGGGCGAGGCCGCCGCCATCACGGGACTGCCGGGCTTTCTGGCCCCTCTCGCAAAACCTGAGATCCGGCCTCTCTCTTTTGTCAGGATCTCCACTCTCCTGTCATATTCACCTGCGGGAACACTGGTCAGGACCAGTCCCGTCACTTGCATGTCCGCGTTCATTACTTACAGGTTCACTTTTTGTACTTGCGAATGTCGTATCCGAAGGACTTCATCTGCTGCTCGTTGTCCTTCCAGTCTTTTCTGACCTTGACCCAGAGCTTGAGATTCACCTTGCACTGCAGCATATTCTCGATATCCGTTCTGGCCGCCGTCCCGATCTTCTTGAGCATGGCTCCCTGCCTGCCGATCACGATCAGCTTGTGGCTCTCCCGCTCGCAGATGATGGAGGCGTCAATGTCGCAGATGTCGGTCCCGTCCTTTTTCTTTCTGTATTTCATGCTGTCGATGGTCACCGCGATCCCGTGGGGAACTTCCTCCTGCAGAAGGCGCAGCGCCTTCTCCCTTATGATCTCTCCCGCGATCTCCCGCTCGGTCTCCGTCGTGACCTGGTCTTCGTCGTAGAAAGGCTCTCCCTCGGGGAGCAGGTCGAACAGGCTCTGCAGAAGGTCGTCCGTGCCGATTCCCGTGCGGGCGCTCACCGGGATGATCCCCTTGAGGTTGGACGCGGAAGGTGCCTTTCCCGCCGCCTCATTCTCATCATTAAGCGCCTTGACCGCCTCGTCATAGGCCTTCTGGTAGACGGCGATGACCGGAAGGATCTGTCCCTTTTTCACAGAGTCGATCTTATTAATCAGGATCAGGACCGGCGTCTTCACGCCGGCCAGCTGCCCGATGATATCTTTGTCTTCCTCGCCCATCTTCTCTTTGGGCTCCACCAGCCACAGGACCACATCCACTTCCTTCAAGGTGCTCTGCGCCGCCTTGACCATGTACTCGCCCATTCTGGTCTTGGTCCGGTGGATGCCGGGCGTATCGAGAAAGACCACCTGTCCTCTGTCCTCGGTCAAAATAGTGCGCACCTGGGTCCTTGTCGTCTGCGGCTTGTAGGACGTGATCGCGATCTTTTGCCCGATCAGGCGGTTCATCAGTGTGGATTTTCCCACGTTGGGCTTACCGATGATGGTCGCAAAACCCGCCTTTTTCGGCGCCGCTTCCTGCTTTGTCATTTCGTTATTATTCTCTGCCATGCAGTTTTTATCCTCTACTTTGCTTTGATTGAATTCCGTATTGTCACTGCAGCATTTCCAGCCTGTCAAATCTGTCCGCCTCGGCCTGGAGCTTCTCGGCGCTTCCGACGACGCAGAAGGCCTCCTCGCTCAGGAAAGCTTCGATGTGCCCGGCCAGAGCCCGGATATCTTCCGGCGTGCAGTCCAGCATCTCGTTTCTCTCCCGGAGGGCCATCTCTTCCGTGAGACCGGTCAGATAGGCGGAAAGAGAATACTTGCCGTAAACGGAGGGCGTCATGGGGCGGTCCAGCGCACTGACCGCGCCGATGATGTATTTGGTCATGGAGCGCTCGTCCGCGTCAAACCCGCGCACATAGTCGGGCGCTTTCTCGAAGGTCTCGATGGTCTGCGCGAGATGGGGATCTCTGTAGGAGACGAAGTAAGCGCTTCCGTCCCTGGAAAAGCCGCTCATGCAGCCGTAAGCGCCGCCCTTGACTCTCACATTGGTCCACAGATAGTCGTAGCCCAGGATCACGCGCAGGACTCTCAGAGCCCCTGTATAGGCGTATCCTCTGCTGCCAAAGCTCCCCGCTCTGCAGACATACTGCACCTGTCCGGCAGTGGTAAAGCCTTCTTTGACCTTTACAAGCTTAAGGCTGTAAGCCGCGCCGTACTGCGAAAGGTCCTCCTCCGCAGTCCTTCCCGCAGGAAGCGCCGCTGCCAGGGACGCCGTCTCGGCTGTGATCTGCGCGATGCTCTCCTCGTCCGCCGTGCAGTCCGTCATCAGGTGGTCTGCCCGGAAGATGTACTGCGTCATCTCCTCGAGGATCGCGATCAGTTCATCCGCTTCTCCCTTTTCAAGAAGTCCGCAGACCTCATCCAGCTTGTGGTAGGCTTCCAGTCCGTTCACATAATCCATGATGAGCGAAGTCTCGGAGAATCCGGCCGACGCCCTGACCAGGGCGGTCGCGTGTCCGGAGGCGGGAAGGTCCGCGCGCATGGCGGCTCTCTCCTCTTCGAGCACTTCCAGGATGCGGGCCCTGCTGTCCCACTTTGTCGCCGTGATGATCTCCTTCACCAGCCGGAAAGCGTGAGCCAGATTGCTGTGCAGGACTTTGCTCGTTACTTCTACGGTCAGTCTGTATTTTGACGGGTCCGCATTCTGCGTGTAGGCGCTGATGGTGGCCCCGATTCCGCCCGTGTAGATATTGATCTCCTGGTCCAGCTGCGCGTAAGAGAAATTCTCCGTGTCAAGAACGCCCAGAAGCGTCTTGAGGATCCCCAGATAAGGGAAGAACTTCTGCGGGAGCTTCGAGATGTCGAACATAAAGGTCAGATAATCGATCCCCGATGTACCCATCGGGTGCGCGATCACCGGCGTCTCAAGTCGTCTGTCTCCTCCGAGCTCTGCAGACGCCGTCTCGACCTTATTGACGAAAGGCTTGACCTCCCTGCTCAGATCCTCCCTGCGCAGCATGGGGATCTTCTCCAGATCTTCCTTGCTGTCCGGCGTCTCCTGCCACTCTCTCAAGGCCGCCAGTTCGTCGACGATCTTCTGGCGCTCCTCTTTTGTCAGGCTCTGCGCATAGCTCTCCATCTTCTGACGCAGCTGCTCGCCCATCTTCTCTGTCAGTCCCACCTCGGGCGTCATCACTACGATCGCCTTGTGGGGATTTTCCAGGAAGTGCTTTCGGATCAGCGATTCAAAATATCCCTTGTCCATCTTCTCTCTCAGGGAAGCGAAGGCCTCTCCGAGCTCGAGGTTGATAAAGGGAGTCGCGTCGTCGTACAGCCATGTGTCCAGGGCGCCCAGTCCGTAGACCAGTCCCTTGGGATAGAAGCCGTAATTGGCCTCCCTGTACTTGAACTCAAAGCGGTTGATGCTGGCAAGAAGCGCGCGCTGGTCCAGTCCCTCGTCGGCGATCTTTCTCAGCGTCTCCTCGATGGTCGCGATAAACTCCTCTTTCTTTTCGGGGTCCGTGTATTTGGCCGTCACCGTGTAGCTGGGCTGTCGGATGCCCAGTTCCAGAAGGGAGTAAACTTCTTCTCCGATTCCCTTATCTCTGAGTGCTTTTTTGACCGGGGCGCCTTCCGCGTCGCAGAGCATGTAGTCGATGACCTTGAAAGCGAGGTCCAGCTCCGTATCCAGTCCGTCGGGAGCCAGGGCCACATTCCAGGTCAGGTAACTGCGCCTCTGCAGTTCCTCCTCGGACTGCACGGAGTAGTGCTCCAGAGCCTCAGCCGGCTTCTCGAAAGGCGGCTCGAAGCCGATCTCCGAGTCGATCTCCAGCCTGTCAAAATGCGACAGATAGGCCTCGTCCAGATAGGTCAGCCTCTCCTCCATATCCATGTCGCCGTACAGGTAGATATAGCTGTTGGACGGATGATAATACCTTCTGTGGAAATCCAGATAGGCCTCATAGGTCAGGTCCGGAATATAGACCGGATCGCCGCCGGACTCCACGGCGTAAGTTGTGTGCGGATAGAGCGCGCTGTAAATACTGCGCGCTAAAACATCGTCCGCCGAAGAGAGAGCCCCCTTCATCTCGTTGTAGACGACGCCGTTCACCGTGATGGGGCTGTCCGCGTCCTCCGCCTCGTAGTGCCAGCCTTCCTGACGGAATATATTCTGCTCTTTATAGATATTGGGATAGAACACCGCGTCCAGATACACGTGCATCAGATTCTTGAAATCCGTGTCGTTGCAGCTGGCCACCGGATACACCGTCTTGTCCGGATAGGTCATGGCGTTGAGGAAAGTGTTCAGAGATCCCTTCACAAGTTCCACAAAGGGATCCTTGACCGGGAAGTCTCTCGAGCCGCACAGCACAGTGTGCTCGATGATATGCGCCACGCCGGTGGAATCTTCCGGGGGCGTTCGAAATGCGATATAGAAGACTTTGTTGTCATCCTCCGAGGGAAGAAGGGCCACTCTGGCGCCCGTCTTTTTGTGTCTTAGAAGAAGGCTGTCACAGCCGGTGTCCTTCAGGTACTGGTGCTGAAGGAGGTCATATTTTTCCAAAATACTGTTCGTAACTTCCATAAGTTCCTCACTGTTTTCCTACATATCTATTCTCTTAAAAGTGTTATAACTGCTATTATAATAAGAATTTTGCAAAAAGATAGATATGGACGTAAAAAAAGAGATGCCCCTCGTTTTTAGCAAGTTTTTTCTATAACATTTACGAAAGAAAACCACCCCGCACAAAGAGATAGTGTTGGGCGGAAAACATACCGGTTCTTCTACATACTACCTTTTTGAGTGTGACGGTTGCGTTTTTGTAGTATAATCGGAGTGGCACAACTACTCGAGACAGAAAGAAGGTGATATCCATGAGCCAGAAAGATAAAGCTGGTGCCAAGGTGATAAGATTCCCACTCATTTCTGGATATAATCTTGACAGGGAAACAGGACTACAAATGGAGGCCTTCGAATGGGCTAGGAAAGAACAGAAGATGTATTGTCCCTCTCCCACGAAGGCTAACTACCGAAATCTCGGTGAAGGTTATGATAGCTACAATCATCATCTGTCTTTCTTCGTCGATCCGAATCATCCGGAAGCAGCTCTTGCACGTCACTATTGGCCTTCTCAAAAGAAGGTGCTTTATCACTTAGTGGCGAACTATCTGCAGCTCGAAAGGGACCATCCCGAAATAGTTCACAGGCTCATCAGGAATGGAATCTATGCATATCTAACTAAGGTGACTTAATTCTCTTTAGTACTCAAACCGGAAAAGATAATATTTCCAAAGCTCTCTCATTTGGCCGCTTGAGGCAAAAAAGAGCCCGGACTTATGCTTTTACACATAAGTCCGGGCTCCTCATGAGTGGACCTGGCGGTAGTCGAAACCGCGTCCGAATCAAACTCGCAAAGCCTTCTACATGCTTATTCTGCTTTCTTACCTCAGCAGCCAGATAGCGGACGAACTGTTGCTGCTTGGTCTGGTAATGATCTTAATCAGGCTTCTTAACAGCTTGGTTTACCTGATGCAAGTGCCTCTTTTTAAGCCATAAGAGTACGGCGCTTATATCCTATGACCTTAGCCGGATTAAATCCGGGGAGCCTTATAACTCAGGCTGCCTGAAGTTCAACGTTGTTAGCGTTTATTTTTTTGGCTGTTTTTTTCGCAGGCTCAGCCGTCTGCGGCATGCTTCTCTTAACTACATCTAACCCGTCGAAACCATTACAGGCCCGTGTTCTTTACCATTATATACGCAGCAAATTATATTTTCAACTAAACTATCAGTTTAAATCTTAATCTGACTGTTCCTGAAATCCCTCTCCGTCTCCCGCTTCATGGCCTTCTTCCTGAGGTCATCTCTCTTGTCGTAGAGCTTTTTGCCGCGGGCGAGGCCGATCTCTATTTTGACCCGGCCGTTCTTGAAGTAGACCTGCAGGGGCATGATGGTGTATCCCTTGGCCTGCACCTGGCCCGCCAGCTTCATGATTTCCTTCTTGTGCAGAAGAAGGCGCCTTTTCCTGAGAGGCTCGCGGTTGAAGATATTGCCCTTCTCGTAGGGGCTGATATTCATGCCTTCTATGAAGGCTTCACCGTGATCGATGGTGACAAAGGCTTCCTTGATGCTGCACTTGCCCAGGCGAATGGATTTGACCTCGGTGCCGAACAGCTCGATCCCCGCCTCATACTTTTCTTCTATAAAATAGTCGTGGTAGGCTTTCTTGTTGTTTGCCACCAGCTTGATCGCATCTTTTCCGCTCATTTTCTTCCCTTTCTGCCTTTTCCCTTCTTACTGCTCATGTGCCTGCCGGCTTTGCCGGAGAGCATCCTTCCTGTGCGGTCCATAAAAGGACTTTTTTTTCGGGATTTGCTGTTTTTGTTCTCCCGGTCACGCTTCTCACTGTGCTGAGCTTCCGGCTGATCGGAAGAGATCTGCTCTCTCCCTGCTTCCATCCCCTCGCAGGGCATAAAATCAATGGTTCTCCTCGCACAGTCCGCCCCCGCGACCTTGATCTTCATCTTCTGGCCGAGCATATAGGTCTTTCCGGTCCGCTCACCTACCAGTATATACTTTTTTTCGTCATAATAGTAGAAATCATCGGTCAAGTCGCTGATTCGGATCATACCTTCGACCGTGTCGGGCAGCTCCACATAGATTCCCCATCCGGTCACGCCGGATATGGTTCCCGTGTACGTCTCGCCGGTCTTCTCTTCCATGTACTGCGCTTTCTTGAGCTTGACAGTCTCGCGCTCCACTTCCGCCGCGCGCTGCTCCATGGCCGAGCTTCTTGCCGCGGCTTCGGGCAGATAAAGATTCAGCCTGTCGACCGCCCCCTCATCCATTTCTCCGCGCAGCGCGTATTTGAGACTTCTGTGCACCAGAAGGTCGGGATATCTGCGAATCGGCGAGGTAAAGTGGCAGTAATACTGCAGAGCCAGGCCGAAATGCCCTTCACAACCGGTCGTGTACTCCGCTTTCTGCATGCTGCGCAGGACGACCCTGGTCAGCATAGCTTCCTCGGGTCTGCCCTTCATCTTCTGCAGAAGACTCCGGATCTGGGCGGGGTGTACGTCGCTCTGTCCCGGTTTGAAAATATAGCCGAACCCTCTTACCAGCTGCGCCAGCTCCTTCATTTTCTCAGCTGCTGGGACGCCGTGCACGCGGTAGACGGCAGGGACCTCCAGATAAGCGCAGTACCTGGCCACCGTCTCGTTGGCCAGCAGCATGAAATCCTCAATGAGGTCCGTAGCGGCCGTTCTCTCCCGCAGAGAGATGTCGATCGGCCTGCCCGTCTCATCCAGAGTGATCTTGGCTTCCGGGAAATCGAAGTCAATACTGCCGCGCTCCTCCCGCTTTTTCTTTAAAAGCGCTGCCAGCTTCTTCATTTTTTTGAGCATGCCGGCGATCTTGTGGGTCCTTCCCTTGATCCCGCGGTACCCCTGCCAGCTCAGGGACTGGGCGATCTCGCTCTCGTCCCCCTCTTCATACAGGCGCATCACGCCGTTGTAGGACAGGCGTGCGTCCACGTGAATGATCGATTCCGCGATCTCATAGTCGGTCACTTCGCCGCTCTCGTCAATCGTCATCAGGCAGCTCATGGCGAGCCTGTCCTCTCCTGCGTTAAGAGAGCATATGCCGTTGGACAGCTTTCTCGGCAGCATGGGGATCACGCGGTCCGCCAGATAAACGCTGGTGCCTCTTCGGTGCGCCTCCCTGTCCAGGGCAGAGCCTTCCGTCACATACTCCGCCACGTCCGCGATGTGGACCCCCAGCTTCCAGGTCTTTCCCTCTTTGACGAGAGAAATGGCGTCGTCGATATCCTTGGTGTCTTCTCCGTCTATGGTGACGGTGGGAAGATCCCTCAAGTCCGCTCTGTTTTGGCGTCTGATCGCGTCGCTGCCACCGTCTACCCGGTCCGGGAGCCGCCCTGCTTCTTCCATGACTTCCTGCGGGAACTCCGTCGGGATGTCATAGCTCTTTACCAGCGAGAGGATGTCCACGCCCGGATCCGTCACATGTCCCAGAATCTCCGCGACGGAACCGACGGGATTGGCGCCGTTTCCGCTGTAGACCGAGATCTGCGCGACCACTTTGTGCCCCTCAAGGGCGCCCCCTCTCTCCTCTGTCAAAATATCGACGTCGAAAGGAATCTTCGTATTATCGGGGGTCACATATCCGCATATGTTCAGCGTAACCATCCTGCCGATCTGCCTGCCGCCGACTTTTATAGCTTCCTTGAGATAGCTCTTCTGAACCGGCCTTTTGAGTGCGTGGAAGGTGCCGACGACTTTTGTAATGCCGTGCTCGACGATCCTGATCACTTCCGCCTCGGCCCGGCGCCCGCGGCCGTCGTCTCCGTGGCCGCTCTCGTCCAGTCCGCCCTTGGTGATTCTGACCTCCACGGTGTCCCCGTAAACGGCGCCGCCCGTGCATCCCTGCGGGATGAACAGGTCTCTGTCGAATCCTTCTACGGTGACAAAGCCGAATCCTCTGGCGTTGCTGTCAAATTTTCCTGTATAGATCTGTTCCTTTTTGTTTTTACTCATATTCTCCTTTATAGTAAGGTGGCGTCTGTCTGCGCATGGCATCCTGTCCACGCATGGCTCATTGCTTCGCACAAAAAAACACTCCTGCAATTATTCGCAGGAGTGCCGATGATTACAAACAGTTCAGCTGCCGGTCCGCCTTGTGAGGGGCTCAGAACAGCTGCATATTCAGAAGGATCGCCAGGATAAAGAAGGCGACGACCAGTCCGGTTGTGAATTTCTCAAGAAATCCTTCCATGGAGCGTCCCTTGTTCTTTCCCCAGTAAGTCTCAGCCGCGCCGCTGATCGCGCCCAGTCCCTGAGATCTTCCTTCCTGCATAAGGATGACTACGGTCATCACAATACTCACTGCTATAATTGCGATCGTCAAAATCCAGCGAATAACACTCATCTTCATTACCACCTTGTAAGAAATGATTTAAATTCGAGGCCCGCCTAGCGTGCCGCTGCATACGTGCGCACTCTCATCATGCGCCAAACATTGTTATACTATCACTTCCAAAAGCCAAAATCAAGCCTGTTTGCGCTTTTCTCACTCGAAATAGGCGTCAAAGATCTGTCCCGCCACAGGGACCGCGTAACTTGAGCCCATTCCTTTGCCCTCGATCAGGACTGTCACGCTGATCTCGGGGTCGCTCGCGGGCGCAAATCCCGTGAACCAGGCGTGGGAGCTCTTGTTGTTGTCGAACTCCGCGCTTCCCGTCTTGCCGGCAGGCTCGTAGTCCCTTGAACTGAGGGAACTCGCCGTCCCGTCCGTGACCACGGAGCGCATGAACTGTACCAGCTGCGCGGCCACTTCTTCCGACATGAGGGGTCCGTACTCCTGATTATTATAAATCTTAAGCGTGCGCCCCTTGGCGTCATGCAGCTCATCCACCAGATGCGGCTTCATCAGGACGCCGCCGTTGGCCACCGCCGCGGTGATCATATTGAGATGGAGCGGCGTCATGGAAGTGGTTCCCTGCCCGATGGACATCTGCATGATTCCCTCCGTGGACAGCGTATCGGGCATATTGATGGAGCTGCGGACGTAGGGAAGATCATACGGGAGCTTACTGTTAAACAGCAGAGCCCGCAGTGTCTCCGACATCCTGTCCGGGCTGATCATGTTGAGGCCTATGTTGGCAAAAGAGGAATTGCAGGAATGCGCGAACGACTCCTCCAGGCTTACCGTTCCATGCACTTCGTAGTCGTAGCAGTGAATGGACTCTCCGCCCTGCTCGAAGACGCCGCTGCAATCGAAGCTGTAATCCTCCACAGCCTCCGGATTCTCCTGCAGCAGATCGATACAGTCTATGATCTTAAATGTGGAACCCGGCGGGTAGAGCCCCTGTGTGACTCTGTTGAGGAGTGTTCCGGACTCCGTGTCTGCCAGCAGGGAATCCCAGTTCTCTTCGATATAGTTGGGATCGAAATCGGGCTTGGAGACCATGGCCAGGATCCGCCCTGTTTTGACCTCTGTCACGATCACCGCGCCTTCATAGTTTTCCATGGCCTCGTAGCAGGCCTTCTGGATGTCCGGGTCCAGCGTCGTGATCAGGTTGTTGCCCGGATAGAGCTTGTCCACCGCGTTTTCCTTGTTGTCATACCGGACTTTTTCCGAGAGCGGAAGGTCCGAGTGCAGGAGATCATACTTGTAGTACTCTTCGAGGCCGCTGCCGCCCAGCTGGGCGTACCCCAGCACATGGGCGTACATGCTGCCGAAGGGATAACTTCTGATCTGCACGATATTGCCCTCGTCGTCCTGGTCCGTCTGCGTGGAAGCCAGAAGCGTCTCCGAATCCGAGGCGTAAATACTGCCCCGTCGGTTTCGCATGGCCAGCAGTTCATCCCTGTGATTGTAGTCATTGTCGAAGAGCTCTACTTTGTTCTCCAGCGCCGTCTGGGTGAAATAAAAGCACATCCATCCGAACAGCAGCGCGAACAGGACCGCGAAAAAGGTCATCTGCCTTCTGGCGGTCTTTTTCTCTTTTTCGATTCTCTCCAGCCCGGGCGCCGCGGCGTACATTCCCCCGGAGGGGTCATAGCCTTGCTCCGGCCTGGGAGGAGGATTGTTCTTTTTGCGAAAAAATGCCATTGCTCAGCCCTTTCAGACATCAAAGTGATTGATGTTATCGTAGTCCTTACTGGGGTCATAGATCGGGACGCCCTTGAAGTCTCTGTAAAAGTCCCGGTCCTTCTCTTCCCGACCGCTGTCGCCGCCTGTCTGCTCTCTCGTTTCGTTCCGGAACCGGTCCCCGGCTGTCCCGGCGTGTTCCGCCTCATAGCGTCTTTCAAACCTCTGAAGCCGCTCCTCCTGCAGCATAAAGATCGCTCCTATGATGCCGAACATGACAAAAGTGGCGAGCACGCTGCTTCCGCCGTAACTGACCAGCGGCAGGGTCACTCCCGTGAGGGGAATGAACTTGACTTCCCCTCCTATGGTCAGAAATGCCTGGAAAATAAAGGCGATCGCCGTGCCGAACGTGTACAGCCTGTAAAACTTGTTGGAGTAGCTTCCGGCGAGCAGAAGGAAATCCGTAAAAATATTGAGGCACAAAAGGATCAGGCAGATGCCGAATATGATCCCCATCTCCTCGATAATGGCCGCGAAAATGAAGTCCGATTCCACAAACGGAATACTGGACGGCATTCCCTGCATGAGGCCGGCTCCGAACAGGCCTCCGAAGCTGATGGCGAAGAGCGACTGCGTGATCTGGTAGCCGCTTCCGTCGATGCTGCTCCAGGGATCCAGAAATACCTGCACTCTCACCCTCACGTGGGAAAACAGGAAATAGCACAGCACGGCTGTGATCGCTCCGATCAGGATCCCTGTGCCTAAAACTTCCCACTTCCCCGTGGAGAGGAACAGAAGTACAAGATAGATCACAAAGAAGATGAGAGCGCTTCCCAGGTCTCTCGAGACCACAAGGATCCCGACGTGGACCAGCGCGGCTGCCGTCAGCAGCGCAATGTGAGATTTCGTATTCTCCTCGCACAGGGCGCTCGCCATGAACAGGAGAAACAATATTTTGACAAATTCACTGGGCTGAAAAGTAAAGCCCGCGATCGTAAAGCTGAGCTTTGATCCGTTTGTGATCGCCCCGAGAAGAAGAACCGCCGCCAGCGCGCCGATTCCCATGACGCCATAGAAATACGTACCCTTGCGCAGCGCGTCAAAACGGTTTCGAAGCAGCGGAAAGAGCATCAGAAACAGCATGCCGGCCAGTGCGATCAGCAGCTGCTTCTGCGCCTTGTCGTGGTTGATCCTCGAAATGATCACCAGTCCTGTGCTCAGCATCATCATGATATTGTTGACCATCAGCATATTGGCGCTCTTATACAGAGTCCTGTAGAGCAGCGCCGTTCCGATCACGATCACAACTTGAAGTAGTCCGAATGTAAAGAGGTACTCGTCCCGGGCGATGATCGCCATGGTGAGATACGCGTTGATCGTGAATACGCCTATGCAGAGCCGCTGCAAAGTTTCACAGGTGCGCCTTACATCCTTGCCGGAAGGCAGTGCCACGTAGGCAAGAAAAGTATAGAGCACCATGCATGCCGCGATCAGGTACTTGCTGTACGAGACTGCATATGCCTGCATTCATTCACCTCCTTTTTTGATATCACCTTTGATATCGGTAAAGGTTCGCTCCGCGAACCGTCTGCGCGGCGGAAGATTTCCCGGCTCAGAGCGCGCTCTTTCGGTAGTGTCCGGTAGTAAACTCATTCGATTCCGTAAACTCCCGAATCAGCGCCGAAGAGTTTCCGGCCGCCCCGCCCGACTTATACCAGCCCAGGATCTCTTTCGTCTGCGCGCCGCTCTCCGTGGTAAAGCTGCAGATCCATCCCGCTGCGCTCATGGCCACGGGATCCTTTTTGCTCACAAAGCTGTGCAGAGAAAGCGGCTTGCTGTTATAGATCACATTCACACAGTGGCCGCACACGCAGCGCACCGGAAATTCCATTCCCATGCGGTCCCTGAGAGCAAAGAAAGCCTGCTCCCTGTGGGTGCACATTCCCGCCGTCTTCTTTACGCACCCCGCCGAGATCATCATCGGGATCCGGCCGTAAACGCTCAGGAGCTGTCGACCTTCCGCGCCTTCCGTCAGCGGGATCATGTCTCTCGAAGACAGCTCCCATCCGAGGTTGACCAGGTCGCAGTGCGCAAGAAGGAGATCTCTCGCCGCGGTGTTCCACTGATAGAGCGATCCGTCCCCGACGATCATCCCCCGGTACCCGATCTCTTCCAAAATATCGAGCTCCTCGGGATTTCTGGCCAGGACGCCGGCAAATCCCATGCCCGCCAGTTTCCTGACGCTTTCCCTGCTGCCCGCCCTGCACACATGCGGCAGGGCGATCACGCAGCTTTTTCTCTCCTCTTTCGTGAGAGCTTCCATGATCTGCGGCGTCTCTTCCACAATGATCCGGGAGATGCCGCACTCCCTGGCGGCTCGCAGCTGCGCGGCCGTCGTGACCTGTGCCCAGACTTCGGGGATTTCCCCCGGTGCTCTGTGTTGTGCCGGTCTTTGCTTTTCTGTTGTGCGGTCGGCGGCGGCGCGTTCTGCTGCTGCCCGTTCTTCGGCGGCGCTTTCTGCCGTTGCGCGGTCCGGGCATTCTTTCGATTCGGCGGCGCTTTCTGCCGCTTCTCCGCCCCGTGAGCGCGCAAGGAGTTCCTCCTCGAGCTTTAGCAGAGCTTCTCTGCGCAGCGCGTTGAGGGAGGCCACCGGCATAAAGATCTCGCCGGCCACTTTCACGTCCAGATCATCAAATGCAAAGAGAGAGTCGCCGGTCTTTCGGAGGCGTTTCTCGATCTCTTTTTCTTCCATGGGCCGCTTCTGGGCGTTCTGTACGACCTCTCCTTCTGCCGTGACAGTGACAGGCGCCCCGCTTCCGTTCAGGTCCGGGGCAGACACAGTCAGTCTCGCCTTCTCCCCCGGGATCAGCACAGCCTTACCGCTGATCTTTCTCTTCGGAAGTCCCGAGAGATATTCCTTCTCGATCTGCGCGAGAACTTCCTCGTCCGTGCCGGCGTAGCCGGGCTTTCCGATGGTCAGAAGTTCTTTTCCGTTCCGCTTATAATAATACCCCGTGCTCAGATCCGTCCTCAGATACAGAGATCTCAGTCGGCGCATGTCCTCCGCGTCGATCTTCCAGGGCTTCTTTCTGCCCTCCGCGTCCCATTTCACATAATAGTCGATATATTTTCTGTAGAGCGCGGTGACGCCCGCCGCGTAATGAGGACTCTTCATTCTGCCCTCTATTTTGAACGAATCGATTCCCGCGTCGATGAGATCAGGGAGGATCTCGAGGACACAGAGGTCTCTCATGGAGATCGGATACTGCTCCTTTCCCTTCCTCAGGCTGATCTCTTTTCCGTCCGCGTCAAGGATCGTATAGGGGAGCCGGCAGGTGCCCGCGCACCGTCCGCGGTTGCCGCTCCGGCCGCCGAGAAAGCTCGACATCAGGCACCTTCCCGAGTAGGAATAGCACATGGCGCCGTGGATAAAGCATTCAATCTCCACAGGTTCCTCTCTCTTTATGGTCCTGATCTCTTCGAGGGACAACTCCCTGGCAGGTACGACTCTGCGCACGCCCAGTTTCTTGAGAAAGCGGACCGATTCGGGTCCCGCGCAGGACATCTGTGTCGAGGCGTGCAGTTCCAACCCGGGGCATCGGTCGTGAAGCGTGCGAACGACGCCCAGGTCCTGTACGATCACTCCGTCCAGTCCCTCGCGATAGAGCGATATGGCAAAATCCACCGTCTCCTCCAGTTCGCTCTCCTTGGTGAGCACATTGAGGGTCAGATAGACTTTCTTTCCAAAAATATGCGCCTCTCTAATCGAGCGTATAATATCTTCCTGTGTGAAATTTTCCGCATACGCCCTGGCTCCGAATTTTTCTCCGCCAAGGTAGACGGCGTCCGCTCCCGCCGCCAGCGCTCCCAGAAACGCGTTTCTGCTGCCCGCCGGCGCGAGAAGTTCGGGAAGCCCGTTTCTGCCGCTCCTCATCCGTTCTTCTCCTTATAGACGTTTTTATTCCCGATTTCTTACAAGACATGTAACTATTCAGCACCCCACGTCCCACGTCTCAAATGCTGCGCATTCGGGGTGCTGAATAATTACCAAAATGGAGAGAGCAGCTCATTTCGGGCTGCTCTTTTTCTTTTTCTCGGCGCTCTGCAGCTTCATCTGCGCTGCGACAAGTTCGTGTTTGATATCATAGAGGTCATTCTCTTTTTTGTCAATAATGCCTTGAAGCTCCTCATTTCTCGCCACTGCCTTGAAATAATCGTCCGCAATGTTGAGATTCAGAAGAAGATGTCTCATATCTACCGGGAGTTTCCCGAATTCCGCGTCCGCGTTGAGTTCATCGATCTTGCTGTTGAGGTAGTCGGCCACCTTGTGCAGGTACTCTTCGCTCTCGTACCCGCTCAGTGTGTATGTCTTGCCGCCGATCATTACCTGTGCGTCTGTTTTTTCTGCCATTGTTGCCTCCAGTTTGTGCCTTATTTCTTACTCCTGCCCCTCATAAGGGATCCCCAGATGCGTGTAGGCCTCCTGCGTGGCCACTCTTCCTCTTGGCGTTCTGTTGATCAGTCCGTTCTGCAGAAGATACGGCTCCAGCAGGTCTTCGATCGTGCCGGGATCTTCTCCGATGGACGCGGCTAAAGTGTCCAGTCCGGCCGGCCCGCCGCCGAATTTCTCGATCAGCGTCAGCAGGAAATTCCTGTCCGCTCTGTCCAGCCCCAGCTTGTCCACATCCATCAGGTCCAGCGCCGTGCGCGCCACTTCCAGCGTGATCTTTCCGTCGTAGCGGACCTGCGCATAGTCGCGGACGCGCTTCAGGATCCTGTTGGCGAGTCGAGGCGTCCCGCGGCTTCTGCGGGCCAGCTCCCTGGCTCCCTCCTCGTCGATCTCGACGCGCAGCTTTTTCGCGCTGGCAAGGACGATCTGTTTGAGTTCCTGCGTGTTGTAAAATTCCAGCCTGTGAATCTCGCCGAACCGGTCCCTGAGCGGCGCCGACAAAAGTCCTGCCCTTGTCGTCGCGCCCACCAGCGTGAACTTGGGCAGGTCCAGGCGGATGGACTTGGCCGTCGCTCCTTTGCCGATCAGAATATCGATGGCAAAATCCTCCATGGCCGGATACAGCACCTCCTCCACCTGCTTGTTCAGGCGGTGGATCTCATCCACGAACAAAATATCATTTTCCTTCAGCCCGTTCAGAATCGCCGCCATTTCTCCCGGCTTCTCGATGGCCGGTCCGCTGGTGACCCTCATATTGACGCCCATCTCGTTGGCAATGATTCCCGAGATCGTCGTCTTTCCCAGTCCGGGAGGCCCGTAGAACAAAAGGTGATCCAGAGGCTCGCCTCTCAGCTTGGCCGCCTGAATGGAGATCCCCAGGCTCTCCTTGATCTTGCTCTGTCCGATGTATTCGCTCAGCCGCTGGGGCCTTAAGGAACCCTCAATGCGGCTGTCTTCTTCTGTGAAATTGGTTTCTATTGTTCTTCTCTGCATAAATTACCGATTCTTTTTCCGTCTTTGGTTAAATGTCGCTCTCAGGTGTTACAGGTACCGCAGTGCCGCTTTCAGGATACTCTCTGTGTCTGTGAGTTCTTTCTGTTCCTTCTGTGCGTTTTCCTTACATGTGCGGACCGCTTTTGCCGCTTCTGCTCTGGAATACCCGAGAGCTGTCAGCGCCTCGACCGCTTCTGCGGCGGCGTCATCCTGTCCGCTGCCTGCGCCTGCTGCACCGATTTCAGCCAGCGACACTCCTCCGGCTCCTGCGCCCGCTCCGCCGGCTGCTATGGCAAGCATTTCTGCATCCCGCATGCCTGCGACCTTGTCGCGAAGATCCAGAATCAGACGCTCTGCTGTTCTCTTTCCTACACCGGGAGCCCTTGCGATCATCTTGGCGTCTCCCGTCATAATTGCAAACCGAAGATCATCGGCAGTTCCCACTGACAGGAGAGCAAGCCCTCCCTTGGGACCGACTCCGCTCACAGTGATCAGAAGCTTAAAGAGCTCTAAATCATCCCTCGACATAAATCCGTACAGTGCAATCTGGTCTTCTCTCAAATAGGTATAAGTGTAGACCATGACTTCCTCGTCGCGGTCCGCCGCAGCCAGTCTTTGCACCGACTCTCCGGCGATCCTGACCTCATAGCCGACGCCGCCAACATCTATCACCGCCGCTCCGTCGTAGACCGCGGCAACATATCCTCTTAAAAATGAAATCATTAAATACAACGCTCCTTGAAACAAGTAGTGGCTTTCATTATACATCCCCGGCAGACCTTTGACAAATTCAGGAATCGGGTGATTGTGATTGATTGCAAGCCTGTCATTCCGGCGGTACTCCGCCGTCACCCTATGACCCTATGACATTACCCAGTTCCAAAGTTTTCAATATTTCATTAATGTGTTAATATAAACAACAAATCTAAAAAAGGAGCACTACTATGGGTAAAGTATTCCGATTTAACAAAGATGTGGACACCGACCAGATCATCGCTTCCCAGTATCTTCTCTATCCTACTGTGGAAGAAATGAAAGCGCACACCTTCGAATCCCTGGATGCGAATTTTGCATCTGAAGTAAAGCCGGGCGATTTCGTCGTCGCGGACAACAATTTCGGCTGCGGCTCCTCTCGCGAGCAGGCTCCCGCCGTCCTCAAGGCACTGGGCGTCCGTGCCGTTCTGGCTCCTTCCTTCGCCAGGATCTTCTACAGAAATTCCATCAACATAGGACTTCCCGCTATCGTCTGTGACGGTCTCTATGACGCGGTCAGGACCGGGGACGAGATCGAACTGGATATGGAGAAAGGTATTGTTACCTTTGGCGAGCAGACCTTTTCCTGCACGAAACTTCCCGTTCATCTTCAGAAAATTCTCGATCAGGGCGGCCTGATCAGCTCTCTCAACGAGATGTAAGTACTGATGACTGTTCAGCGCACCTCGTCCTGAACGATTAATACTTTGGAGGATACCACTATGGGAATGACAATAGCCGAAAAGATCATCGCGCGCGCCGCGGGCGTCGAGACCGTGCGCGCCGGTGAGATCCATACCGTCACGCTCGACTATCTGATGAGCAACGACGGAACAACTCATCTCACTATTGATATGTACAATAAGCTCCGTAATCCTCGCATCGCGGACAAGAGCAAGCTTGTCTGGATCGTCGACCACAACGTGCCCTGCGACAGCCCCAAGACGGCGGCGTCACAGAAGAAGATGCGGGATTTTGCCAGAGAAAACGGAATCACGTTCTATGAAGGCGCGGGCGTATGTCACCAGATCATGTGCGAGAAGCACGTGGTGCCCGGACAGCTCATCTTCGGAGCGGACAGCCACACATGCGCTTACGGCGCGCTGGGCGCTTTCGGAACCGGCGTCGGCTGCACGGACTATCTCTACGGCATGGTGACGGGCGGATCCTGGGTCATGGTGCCCGAGACGCTCCGCTTCAACCTGACCGGAAAGCTCGCCGATCGCGTGACTGCCAGAGACCTGATCCTGACCATCATCGGAATGATCGGGGCCAACGGCGCCAACTACCACGCCATGGAATTTGTGGGCGACGGCATGAAGAACCTGACCATGAGCGACCGCATCTCCATCTGCAACCTCTGCGTGGAAGCGGGTGCCAAAACAGCGCTCATGGAAGTAGACGAAATCACAATGGCTTACCTCGAGGAGCACGGCGGCAGAAAGCCGGCGGCCTGCTTTAAGAGCGACGACGACGCTGTCTTCGAAAAGACTTACGACATCGACCTCTCCACCATCGTCCCCGTAGTGGCGAAGCCCCACTTTGTGGACAATCTGGCCCCCGTCGACGAAGTCAAGGGCGTCAAGATCAACGAGGCATTCCTCGGCTCCTGCAACAACGGCCGCATCGAGGACCTGCGCCTGGGCGCCTCCATCATCAAGGGACACAAAGTCGCCGACAAGGTGCGCTTCCTCGTCGTTCCCGCGAGCCAGGAGGTCTACAGGCAGGCCCTTCGCGAAGGCCTTCTCGACATCTTCATGGATGCCGGCGCCATGGTCATGAACCCCAACTGCAGCGTCTGCTGGGGAAGCTGCCAGGGCGTCATCGGCGCAGGCGAAGTGCTGATCAGCACCGGAACCCGCAACTTCAAGGGCCGCGCCGGCGACAAGAACTCCTTTGTCTACCTGGGAAGCGCCGCAACTGTCGCGGCATCCGCCATCGCGGGCGAGATCGTATCGCCTTATACCTATTGATCAGACGGCTGCGACACGCAGTTAAAATGCGTGAGAAATGAGGATTACAATGGAACAATTTACAGGCAAAGTATGGCTGCTCGGCGACGATATCGACACGGATATCATCATTCCCACCGAGTACCTGGCCCTCAAGACAGTGAAAGACATGGCTCCCTACGGCTTCAGCCCCCTCAGGCCGGAACTGGCCGCTAAGATTCAGCCCGGCGATATCATCGTGGCCGGCAAGAACTTCGGCTGCGGCTCCTCCCGCGAGCAGGCGCCGGAAGTCATCAAGGCGCTCGGCGTCCGCGCGGTCATCGCGCGCTCCTACGCCAGGATCTTCTTCCGCAACGCGATCAACAACGGCCTTCTTCTGATCGAGAACGACACCCTCTGTGACGATGTCAAAGAAGGCGACGAGATCACGGTAAATGTCGGCGAGTCCATCGAGTACAAGGGCAAAAAATACCCCATCTCCGCTCTCCCCGACAACCTGCTCGACATTCTCGAGGCCGGCGGTCTGGTCAAGGCGATGCAGAAGCTCAACGGCATTATAAAGTAGGAGGAAGGCACATGGGATCCACTTTAATTGAAAAAATATTTGCTCATAATATCGGTGCTGACTCCGTAAAAGCCGGCGATATCATTACCGTGAATGTCGACCGCGTGATGATCCACGATATTTTCATTCCTTTTGTAAAAGACAAGTTTGAGGAGATGGGATTTACAAAGATCTGGGATCCGGACAAGACGGTCCTGATCTACGACCATCTTGTACCGGCAAGCCAGCTGGATGACCCCCGCCACCACCACATCGGCGACGAGTTCTGCGACAAGTACGGCGTAAAAAATGTGCACCGCTCCGACGGCATCTGCCACCAGCTCATGACGGAGGCCGGCTATGTGAAGCCCGGTGATGTGGCCTTCGGCACGGATTCTCACACCGTCACCTACGGCTGCGTGGGCGCCTTCTCCACCGGAATCGGCTACACGGAGATGGCCAGCATTCTGGGCACCGGCAAGCTCTGGGTTCGTGTCCCCGAGACGATCCGCGTCAACATTGAGGGAGAGCTTCCCGAGGGTGTCACGTCCAAGGACATCATCCTGACCATCATCGGCGACCTCCGCGCAGACGGCGCCACCTACAAATCCCTGGAATTTGCGGGCAGCACTGTGGACGCCATGTCCGTGGCGAGCCGCATGACCATGTCCAACATGACCGTTGAGTGCGGCGCCAAGTGCGGCCTCTTCTCTCCGGATGAAAAGACGGCGCAGTACTGCGGACTGGACGGCCTGGACGATTTCCTCATGACCCTTCACGGCGACGAGGACGCCGAATATGCGCAGGTATTGAATTACAGGGCGGAAGATTTTGCCCCCGTTATGGCCTGCCCGTCTCAGGTCGACAAGATCAAGCCGGTCTCCCAGGTCATCGCAGAAGCGGCTTCCCTGGAAGAAGGAAGCGTTGTTCCCGGCGTCGGGCTCATAGAAGGCGGCTTCGTCCGCGTGGACCAGGTCTTCATCGGCTCCTGCACCAACGGGCGCCTCGAGGACCTGCAGGCAGCAGCTTCAGTCCTCAAGGGCAGACAGATCGCTCCTTTTGTCAAGCTGATCGTCACGCCCGCCAGCCGCAAGATCTACAGAGAAGCTCTCGCTGACGGCACGCTGGACACCCTCGCCGAGGCGGGCGCCATGATCACCACGCCCGGCTGCGGCCTCTGCTGCGGCAGAACCGGCGGCATCCTGACCGACAACGAGGTCGTGGTCGCCACCAACAACCGCAACTTCCTCGGCCGCATGGGCACTTCCAAGGTCAATATTTACCTGGCTTCGCCCATTACTGCCGCCAGGTGCGCGTTGGCCGGAAAAATAGTATAACAATCAAAAAGCAGAGGTCTTTCGACCTCTGCTTTTTTATTTTCGTGTGTCGCGCTGACACATTTTTTTTCGAAAAAATGTGTCAGTAGATACGTCCCCGTGACACAAATTAGTTGTTGATCAGCATATCGCCTTCGTTGTTCCAGCTGTACATCTTGCGGATCTCCGCACCGACCTTCTCAGCGGGATGCTCGGCGTTGAGCTTTCTCATAGCGTTGAAGTGTACCTGTCCGCCTGCATCGCTCATCTCCAGCAGGAATTCCTTCGCGAAGGAGCCGTCCTGGATGTCGGCGAGGATCTTCTTCATAGCCTTCTTGGTCTCGTCTGTGATGATCTTGGGACCTGTGATGTAATCGCCGTACTCAGCGGTGTTGGAGATGGAATATCTCATTCCCGCGAAGCCGGACTGATAGATCAGGTCGACGATCAGCTTCATCTCGTGTACGCACTCGAAATATGCGTTGCGGGGATCATAGCCTGCCTCAACCAGAGTCTCGAAGCCAGCCTTCATCAGAGCGCAAACGCCGCCGCAAAGGACAGCCTGCTCGCCGAACAGGTCGGTCTCGGTCTCGGTTCTGAATGTGGTCTCGAGGATACCTGCGCGGGAAGCGCCGATGCCTGCGCCATAAGCAAGAGCCTTGTCGAGGGCCTGGCCGGTAGCATCCTGGTAAACAGCGACGAGGGAAGGAGTTCCCTTGCCTGCCTGGTACTCACTGCGAACAGTGTGGCCGGGAGCCTTGGGAGCGATCATGGTAACGTCTACATCTGCCGGAGGCTTGATCAGACCGAAGTGAATGTTGAAGCCGTGAGCAAACATCAGCATATCGCCGGCCTTGAGGTTGGGCTCGATGTCCTTCTTGTACATAGCGGCCTGCTTCTCATCGTTGATCAGGATCATGATGATGTCAGCCATCTTGGCTGCCTCAGCAGTGTTGTAAACGGTGAGTCCCTGAGCCTCAGCTTTCGCTTTGGACTTGGATCCCTCATAAAGACCTACGATGACGTTGCATCCGGACTCCTTGAGGTTGAGTGCGTGCGCATGACCCTGGCTGCCGTAGCCGATAATAGCGATTGTCTTGCCTTCCAGTACTGACAGGTTGCAGTCTTCCTGGTAATAGATCTTAGCTTCTGACATTTTTCTTTTCCTCCATAAAATCTTTTTGTATCTCTACCGGGCCAAAATATAGCAGGTCCGGACAGAAAACGTAGTGAGGGGCCTTTATTGGCCGCTGACATCAGGTCGAATCAGACCAGCTTGTCGAGATAGATGACGTTCTTGGTACCTCTTCCAAGGCCTGCGACGCCGGTCCTGGCAAGTTCCAGGATCTCATAGCCGCTGACAAGTTTCAGGAACGCGTCCACCTTGCCGGAATTTCCGGTGACCTCGATCATAAGGCTCTCGTTGGAAACATCGATGATATTGCCTCTGAAAATATTGGTGAGGGCGATCACGTTCTCTCTCTGGTCCGCGTTTGCCCTGACCTTGATCATGGCCAGCTCGCGGAAAACGCTCTCATCCGGCTTGAGTTCATGGATATCCCTTACGTCCACAAGTTTCATGACCTGCTTCTCGATCTGCTCCATGATATCGTTGTCGCCGGAAGTCACTACAGTGATCCTGGTAATAGTAGGTTCTGCGGTGACTCCTGCTGTAATACTCTCGATGTTATATCCTCTTCTGGAGAACAGTCCGGCAATACGGCTCAGTACGCCGGAATTGTTGTCAGCGAGGATCTGGAACACCTTTATGCTGTTCGCTTCACTCATTTCATCTTTTCCCTTCATTTGATGAATCAAATTCATTCATCCGATGAATATTTTTAATGTTTTGCCAAATTGCAACTATTATAACGCTCCGCCATTGTCAAGTCAAACCCAAATAGACACGCAGACTGTTATTTGCCCTGCTCGCTGCACTTGAGAAGCGCCAGAGTGCCGGTCCTCGCGATCTCGATGATGCTGACCGTGCGCAGCGTGTCCAGAAAGATCTGGACTCTCTCGGGCGTGTCGCACATCTGGATGGTCATCATAGTCTTGGACATATCCACTATTTTGGCATCCATGATCTCGCAGTTCTCCATGATGTCCTTGCGGTTCGTGCGGTTGTAGCGCACTTTGACCAGCATCAGCTCGCGGTTGATGCTCTCCGTCTCGTCGAAAGTCTTGACCTTGATCACATCGAGCTTCTTGTTGAGCTGCTTCTCGATCTGCTCGAGAGTCCTGCGGTCCCCGCTGGAAACGATCACCATATTGGAGACGTTCTTGTCCTCGGTCTCTCCCACGGCAAGGGAGTCGATATTAAAGCATCTGCGCCAGAACAGCCCCGCGACCTTGCACAGCACACCGGACCGGTTCTCGACCAGAACAGAATAAATTCTCTTCATAACTGATTCCTCTTTCTGTTATCCGCCCAAAAATCGCATGATCCACGCCTGTTTTTGCCAAAACAGAGCGCAGCTCCGGATCAGACCACCAGCTTCGGGTCGATGATCACTTCAAGGAGTGTCGACTCGTCATCGGAAAGGAACTTCTCGATTCCGCTGTCCATGTCTTCCACGGCCGCGATCTGCTGATAGCGGATCCCGTAAGCTTCCGCGAGCTTTCTGAAATCCGGGATCGAGTCTCCCAGATCGATGACCGAATAGCGGTCCTGATAGGTAAAATGCTGATACTGGCGGACCAGTCCCAGAACGTTGTTGCGAAGCACGACGATCTTGACCGGCACGTTGTACTGCTTCATGGTGGCGAGTTCCATCATGGTCATCTGGAAGCCGCCGTCTCCGCATACAGCCACGACCTGTCGGTCGGGAGCTCCGAGCTTGGCGCCCAGCGCGGCCGGGACAGAATAACCCATAGTTCCCATTCCGCCGCTCGTGAGGAACCGGCTGTTCTCCTTGATCACACAGTTGGCGCAAGACCACAGCTGGTTCTGGCCGACGTCCGCGACGTAAATCGCGTCGTCCTTCATGGCTCTGGACAGGCGCTTGATGAAGATCTCCGGATTGACCATGAGCGCGTTGATCTCCTGCTCCGTCAATGTGGAGGAGTACATGTGGCGCTTCCTTCTGGAAGCGTTCTGCGTGTCATCCTTGTAGCCGTCCAGCTTGTCGATCCAGAGCGAATAGTCCGCCTCGATCTCCGCCTTGTTGAACTCCTCGAAGACATGCGCGATGTCGCCTACCAGAGGAATGGTAGGACCCGCGTTCTTGCCGATCTCTGCCGGATCGACGTCAATATGGACCAGAACTTTATTCTCTGTGATCAGATCGGGCTGGCTGATCGTGCGGTCCGCGACGCGCGCGCCCACCATGATGATCATATCCGAATCATTCATGGCCCGGTTGCCGTACGCCTGCCCGTTATTTCCGACCATTCCGTAGAAAAGGAAGTGGTTGGTGGGAAGCACGCCAAGTCCCATCATGGTGCACACCACCGGGATGTCGTTGTTCTCGACAAATGTCCGCACCTTCTGCTTCGCGCCCTTGCTCAGGTGCACGCCGCCGCCGACGCAGATGATCGGTCTCTTGGCCTTCTGCAGTTCCTTGATCACTTTTTTGATCTGAACGGCGTGGCCGGTGACAGTGGGCTTGTAAGTGCGGATGCTCACCGTCTCGGGGTAGGAAAACTTGCGGATCTCCGCTTTCTGGATATCGATCGGGATATCGATCAGGACAGGACCTTTTCGTCCCGTGCCGGCGATATGAAAGGCTTCCTTAATGATCCTCGGGATATCCGAGGCCTTGCGCACGATATAGCTGAATTTGACGAAGGATTCGCAGGCGCCGGATACATCGACCTCCTGGAACACATCGCTTCCCATCAGGGACGAGTCCACCTGTCCCGTGATGCAGACGAGCGGAATGCTGTCCGCAAAGGCAGTGGCTATTCCCGTGATCAGATTCGTCGCGCCGGGGCCGCTGGTAGCAACAGCGACGCCCACCTTCCCGGTGATCCTGGCGTATCCGCTGGCCTCATGAGCCGCGTTCTGCTCCTGCCTGACAAGAATCGTCTTGATATTCGTGTCAAGAATACTGTTGAAAAAAGGACAGATCGCCACTCCGGGATACCCGAAGACGTATTCGACTCCCTCGAGTTCGAGACATTTCACAATTGCATCTGCTGCTATCATCTATCATCCTCCTGATGTCTGACCGTTCAGCTCTTAACCAGTTTGAAGCTCTTCTTTCCTCTCTTGACGAGCTTTCCGTCTTTGAGCTCATCTTTTGTAAAGACCGCCTTGAAATCCTGGACCTTGACGCCGTCGACGGTTACGCCGCCCTGAATGACATCGCGGCGCGCGTCGCCTCTGGACTTCTCGAGGCCTGCCTTAACGAGAATGGTCAGAATATCGACTTCTCCGTTCTCACCAAAATCTTCCGCCGCGAGAACTGCGGTGGGGACATTGTCCATGCTGCCGGGCGTAGCCGCGCTGAACAGCGCTTCCGCGCCTGCTTTGGCCTTTGCCGCCTCATCGCTCCCGTGTACCAGTGTGGTCAGCTCCTGCGCCAGGATCTCCTTAGCCGTGTTGAGCTGCGCGCCCTCCCACTTGTCCATCTCGTCGATCTGCTCGAGGGGAAGGAAAGTCATCATGCGCAGGCACTTGAGAACGTCCGCGTCGCCGATATTTCTCCAGTACTGATAGAAATCGTAAGGGGAAGTCTTGTCGGGATCCAGCCAGACGGCGCCCTTCGCTGTTTTGCCCATCTTCTTTCCTTCCGAATTGAGAAGGAGCGTGATGGTCATGGCGTAGGCGTCCTTGCCCAGCTTCTTGCGGATCAGCTCGGTGCCGGCCAGCATGTTGCTCCACTGGTC
>DGWK01000022.1:87283-92889 GCA_002395235.1 Lachnospiraceae bacterium UBA4260
GATCATGTAGTTGAACTCAAGGAAGCTCAGGCCTCTCTCCAGTCTCTGCTCGTAGCATCTTGCGCGGAGCATCTCGTTTACGCTGAAATGAGAGCCGATATCTCTCAGGAACTCGATGTAGTTGAGGTCCCTGAGCCAGTCCGCGTTGTTGACCATCATGGCCTTGCCCTCGCCGAACTCGATGAAGCGGCTCATCTGTTTCTTGAAGCATTCACAGTTGTGGTCGATCTGCTCGACGGTCATCATGGAGCGAAGATCCGTGCGGCCTGAAGGGTCGCCGATCATGCCTGTGCCGCCGCCTACGAGTGCCACGGGCTTGTTGCCTGCCTCCTGCAGTCTCTTCATGAGAAGCAGGGCCATGAAGTGGCCGACGTGCAGGGAATCCGCAGTGGGATCAAAGCCGATATAGAAGGTGGCTTTGCCGTCGTTGATCAGGTCTCTGATCTCGTCGGGGTCCGTGAGCTGGGCCAGAAGGCCTCTCGCCTGCAGTTCCTCGTAGATTTTCATGTTCTTTTCCATTTCTTCTTGTCTCCTGTCTGATATATATTAGCAACCATTACCCTAGCACCCCCAGACACATGGAGGCCGCCCGGTGCTGATATGTATTACTTTCAAAATAGCAAATTAGTAAATGTTATTTCTTGTCGCCAAGATCCAGCTTCTCGGAATTGGCCTTGAAGAGATAGGTCTTTCTCTCTGTGCCGCTCAGCAGTCTTCCGATGTTGGCCCTGTGTCTGTAATAAGCCATAAATGTCAGGAAGAACTGGATCACATACATCTCGATCAGAGTCGCCTGGCTGGCGGGGGCGAACATCCCCATCTGTCCCTCGATGATCAACTGGATAAATGTGCCGCCGTAGACCATAAGAGATCCCAGGGACACAAATGTCGTCGTCAGATAGGGAATAAAGAACAGCAGGATGGACGAAGGGATGAAGCTCCAGTGATAGCCGAACGCAAATCCGGCCATGACGGCAACGCCCTTTCCTCCCTTGAAGTTCATGTAGAACGGGAAGTCATGTCCCAGCACAACGCCCATGAAAGCCCAGGACTTGAGCAGATAGACCGATTCGGGGTGTGACTTTCCGAAGATCGCGCCGACCAGCAGCAGTGCGATCAGGCTCTTGAGCATATCTCCTACAAAGACCAGAAGACCGGCCTTTGTTCCCAGAACGCGGATCGCGTTTGTCGTTCCGGCATTTCCGCTCCCGTATTCGCGGATATCGATTCCCTTCAATTTGCCGAGAATATAGGCAGTCTGGAAGTTACCGAATAAATAACCGATTGCAAGACATAAAAACCTGAGTCCGATCATCACAATACCTCCTTATAACGGATTAATAGTGTTTTCTTTTTACTTTTTGTCTTCGCTTCGTTCACGCACGATAAACTTGAGCGGCGTTCCCTTGAAGCCGAACGCGTCCCGGATCCTGTTCTCGAGATAGCGCAGGTAAGAGAAGTGCATAAGCTCCTTCGAATTGACAAAGAGCACAAATGTAGGCGGCTTGACGCCGACCTGTGTTGAGTAGCGGATCTTGAGCATATGTCCCTTGTCACTGGGCGGCTGCTGCATGACGCAGGCCTCGTTGATGATCTCATTGAGAACGCCCGTCTGAATGCGCATGTTCTGGTTGGCGCTCACAAGGTCGATCTCATCGTAGAGCTTGGGCAGCCTCTGCCCTGTCTGCGCGGAGATAAAGACGATCTCCGCATAAGAGAGGAAGGACAGCACGGAGCGGATCTTGTCGGTGTATTTCTTTACGGAGTGATTGTCTTTCTCCACAAGGTCCCACTTGTTGACCGCGACGATGACGGCTTTGCCCCTTTCATGGGCGATTCCGGCGATCTTGGCGTCCTGTTCGGTGATGCCTTCCTGCGCGTCGATCACGAGGATCGTGATATCCGCTCTCTCCACGGCGCCGACCGTTCGGACGATCATGTACCTCTCCAGGTCCTCTTTGATCTTGTTCTTGCGCCGCAGACCGGCCGTGTCGATGAAGACATATTCCTTGCCGTCGTGCCGCACTCTCGTGTCGATGGCGTCTCTCGTCGTTCCGGCTATGTCGGAGACGATCACCCGGTTCTCTCCGATCAGCCTGTTCACAATGGAGGACTTTCCGACATTGGGCTTTCCGACCACCGCCACATAGACCGCGTCGTCGTCGACTTCTTCTCCGGTCCCCGCCTTGAAGTACTTGACCACTTCGTCGAGCATATCTCCGATTCCGGTCCTGTTTGCCGCGGAGATCGGGTAGGGATCTCCGATTCCCAGGTTGTAGAACTCATATACGTCCGCGATCTGCTTGGTGGGGTTGTCCGTCTTGTTGACGCACAGCACTACCGGTTTGTGCGCCCTGCGCAGCATGTCCGCCACTCTCAGGTCCGAGTCCACCAGTCCCGTCTTCAGATCCACCATGAAGATGATCACATCCGCCATGTCGATCGCGATCTGGGCCTGCTCCCTCATCTGGGAGAGTATGACGTCGGAGGAGTCCGGCTCAATGCCTCCCGTATCGATCAGTGTAAAATCATAGTTCAGCCAGCTGCAGTCCGCGTAGATCCGGTCTCTGGTGACGCCCGGCGTATCCTCCGTTATGGAGATCTTTCTTCCCGCCAGAACATTGAAGAGCGTCGACTTTCCCACGTTGGGTCTACCGACCACCGCAACAATAGGCTTGTTTTTTCGTTTACTCATTATATACCTTTCTGTTAAGAATCCATATGTCTCTCTATTTTATCCAATATGACTCTCAATGTAAAGCGAGCATTTTACTTGTATTTCTTGACTCGTGACAGTAGAATGATACTGGAATAAAGTGAATGATACTTCTTATTTACCAAAATATTCACAGACGAAGGAGATTTCATGGCTACAGATCACGTCCTGCATGACAAACTTGAACAGACAAGCAATCCCGTCGCGCCCCTGGCGTTGATCGTTCTTCCCTCCGCAGAGGAGTTCGGCGAGAAGATCAACGGCTGGATCCACTATTTCCGCGCGGGCGACCACAACGAGTACCGCGAAGATCCCACTTATGAGGGATATTATGAAGAAGACTACAGGCTTTCTCACGTGCTTCACCGCTTCTCTACGGGCGAAGGAAAGGCAATCCTACAGGATTCCGTAAGAGGAAAGGATGTCTTCATTCTCGTGGACATCACCAACTACTCCATCACTTATCAGATGAACGGTTTCACCAATCACATGTCTCCCGATGACCACTTCCAGGACCTCAAGAGAGTGATCTCCGCCATCAACGGCAAGGCCCACCGGATCAATGTCATCATGCCTTTCCTCTATGAGGGACGCCAGCACAAGAGAAGCGGCAGGGAATCCCTGGACGCGGCGATCATGTACCAGGAGCTCTGCGATCTGGGCATCAAGAATTTCATTACCTTTGACGCCCACGATCCCCGCATTCAGAACGTCAACCCTCTCGTTGATTTCAACAATTTTACATCGCCGTACCAGTTCCTCAAGTCCCTGATGCGCTCCGTTCCGGACCTGATCGTGGACAAGGACCACATCGTCGTGATCTCTCCCGACGAGGGAGCCCTCGACAGGACGGTCTATTTTGCCAACGTCATCGGCGCGGACACGGGTATGTTCTATAAAAGAAGAGACTACTCCGTGATCGTGAACGGCAAGAACCCGATCGTCGCGCACGAATTCTTGGGCACTGACCTCAACGGCAAGGATGCGATCATCATCGACGACATGATCTCCTCCGGCGGCTCCATTCTGGACACGTCCCGCCAGCTCAAGGAGAAGATGCACGCCAAGCGGGTCTTCCTGTGCACCACGTTCGGCCTGTTTACGGACGGACTCGACGTTTTTGATGAAGCCTATGCCAAGGGCTATTTTGACAAGCTCGTCACCACGAATCTCACCTACCAGCCTGCGGAGCTGGCGGACAGGCCCTGGTTCGAGCCTGCAGATATGAGCAAATATGCCGCCATGATCATCGATTTCATCAATCACGATACCAGTCTCTCCAACATGCGCACTTCCACCGAGAAGATCCACGACATCATCGAGAAGATTAACCGCAACGAGCAGAGCGAATTCGAGCAGATGCAGTTCGAGCAGACGGAATTCTGATCACAACTGATAAGAGCATTATGAAAACCCTTCTTCAGCGGAATATCCACCGAAGAAGGGTTTTTCTGAAGGCCTCTAAGCTTTTAAATCCTGTTTACGTGCCGCGGTGCGGACCTCTGCGCCGCATGCGGGCTGCCCCGCCGGCAGCATCTGCGTCTCCGTGCCGGTATTACCATACCCTCCAGTGCGGCTTCGAGCGCCCGTAGGGAACATAAGAAAACGCGTCCCGAATCCAGCGGATCTCCGCGCCGCTTTCTTCTCCCGAACTATTTTCTCCTGGACTTTCATCTCCCGAAAAGTCCGCCCGCTCCTCCGTTCTTTCGTCCGCTTCCGGCCGCGCCTGCGGACCTGCCGCGATGGCGATCACATCAAACCGGATGCTGGTCTCAAAAGGATCGATCCCTTTCTCGTGCATGTAGAAATCAGCGCACCGGCAGATCCTCTTCTGCTTGGCGGCGCCGACCGCTTCTTCCCCATCTCCGCTCTTCTTTCCCTTCCTGCGCGCCTTTACTTCCACAAAGATCAGCGCTTCGCCCTGCCGCCCGATTATATCGATCTCGGCCTCTCTGGACCTGAAATTTCTCTCGAGCACAGTGACGCCCCGTTCCTGCAGATACGCGGCGGCAAGATTTTCCATCCGGTTCCCCGTTTTCCTCAGGTTTTCTCTGCTCAATCCTGCACAATCCTCGTAATAAAGGACCTCCTGTGGATAGGGCACGGACCGAATTCCCTGATCGCGTCCATGTGCTCCCGTGTCCCGTACCCTTTATGCTTTGCAAAGCCGTACTCCGGATACTTCTCGTCCATCTCCTCCATGATCCTGTCCCTGGTCACCTTGGCCAGAATAGAGGCCGCCGCAATGGAAATGCACTTGGCGTCTCCCTTGATTACGGGCACCTGCGGGATCTGTATCCCGGGGATGGTCACTGCGTCATTGACCAATACTGTTGGCTGAACCTTCAGCTGGCTGATTGCCAGGCGCATGGCCTCATAAGTGGCCTGCAAAATGTTGATCTCATCGATCCGGGCGGGATCCACAAGCCCCACCGACCAGGCGAGAGCCTCCTCCTTGATCTGATCAAAGAGCATGTCTCTCTTTTTTGCCGAGAGTTTCTTGGAGTCATTGAGGTACAGAATGTCGTGGTCCGCGGGCAGAATGCACGCGCCGGCGGCCACCGGACCGGCCAGCGGTCCCCTGCCGGCCTCGTCAATGCCGGCGATCACAATTACGTCCGAGTCCGATACAGATGAGCCAAGAGCTTCCCTGACAAGCCCGTTCTCGAACTCCCGCATTCCCCTGATCCGTTCTTTCTCCAGTTCCAGTTTGATCTTCTGTTTCTCAGTCATCTCACCCTCGCTGTCACTTATCCGTCAGCAGCCCGAACTGGTCAAACGGATACAGGCGCAGCCACGCCCTTCCTATGATAATGGACCGCGGCACATTTCCGACCTCGTTGTAGCGGCTGTCCAGGCTCACCTCTCTGTTGTCTCCCAGGACAAAATA
>DGWK01000022.1:93009-138604 GCA_002395235.1 Lachnospiraceae bacterium UBA4260
TCCGTACCCGTAATTCTCTTCGAGAGCCTTCCCGTCGATCAGGATCGTGCCGTCATCGGCGATCTCCACCGTCTCTCCGGGCATTCCGATGATCCTCTTGATGTAGTATTCACCGGCCGGTCCGTGGGGAAAAACGACGATTTCAAATCGCTCCGGCTCCCGGAAGCGGTACGTGATCTTGTCCGTGATCAGCTGGTTGCCGTCCTCCAGGGTCGGCACCATGGAAGTTCCGATGACCTCCGTCCGCTGTCCGACATAACGGACAATGAGAAAAGAGAGAAGGAGCACGCCCGCTATATAAAGAACATTGGAGATGATCTCCCTCATCTTCCCGTTATTGTTCTCATTTTCTTTCACTTTCGTCCCCTCCCTGCAGCGGCATTTCCAGCGAGATCCTTCCGGTCTTTCCGTTTCGGAAATCATCCAGGACCAGCTTGGAGGCTCTCTGATAGTCCGCTTCTCCGCCGGCCTTTAAGAGGTTGCGTGCCATGGCGATCTTAGTCAGAAGCTGTACGTTGTCCATGGGGAGCTCCCAGATCTCACCCTCCGGCGCATAGCGGCCGGTCAGCAGAGACGGATACTCGCGCTGCAAAAAATCGAGCAGCTCAAGGGACAGCTCCTGCTCTTCAAGCAGTTCCTGGCGGATGGCTCCCGTCAGCGCCAGGTTGACGCCGACCTGCCGGTCCTCGAACTTGGGCCACAAAATACCGGGCGTGTCGAGCAGTTCGAGATTCTTGTTGAGGCGGATCCACTGCTTGCCGCGCGTCACGCCGGGCTTGTTCCCCGTCTTGGCGCTGGCCTTTCCCGCGAAGGAATTGATAAATGTAGATTTGCCCACGTTGGGAATTCCCACGACCATGGCCCTGAGAGGACGCCCGACTATGCCTCTGCGCTTATCCCTCTCTCTTTTGGCAGCGCACGCCTTTTCAACATACGCCTTGATCTTTTCATTTGCTTTTCGGGTCCGCGCGTCCATGGCGATCACCATGAAGCCTTTGTCCTCAAAGTATTTCTGGAACATAGCGGTCCTCGCGGGATCCGCCATGTCCGCCTTGGTCATCAGAAGGATTCGGGCTTTGTTTCCGCACAGCGAGTCTATGTCCGGATTGCGGCTGCTCAGCGGGATCCTCGCGTCAGCGAGCTCGATCACCAGATCGACAAGTCCGATATTCTCCTGCATCATCCTGCGGGCCTTTGTCATATGCCCCGGATACCACTGATAATCCATCCGGTGTCCTCCTTTTCTTAATTTCCAAAACACTCAAAAACGTCACGGCGAGCAAGCTCTCCGTTCCTTATTTTGAGCATTTTTCCAAGGTGCTGAATATAAAACAAATGCCGCACTGTATTCACAGCGCGGCATACCATAAATCTCGCATTGATGATCAGCGGTCGTTCAGAGCCTTTACCTTGGCCTTCTTGCCGCTCAGGCTGCGGAGGTAGTTGAGCTTCGCTCTTCTGACCTTACCACGTCTCACAACGTCAACCTTCTCGACGTTGGGGCTGTGAAGGGGCCATGTCTTCTCAACACCGATTCCGCTGGATTCCTTGCGGACAGTGAAAGTGGTTCTGGGGCCGCCGCCCTGGATCTTGAGAACTGTACCCTCGAAGATCTGGATTCTCTCGCGGTTACCCTCTTTGATTCTGTTGTGTACACGTACTGTGTCACCGACGCTGAACTGAGGAGCATTCTCCTTCAGCTGTTCTTTTTCGAGTTCTTTGATGATTTCGTAGTTCATTTTAATCTCCTTATACTGGGGACGTTCTTGCCGTTATGCACCGCCTTACGGGCCGCAGCAGAGGACCGTCTACGATTTTGGACATGTTGTCAACGCAACATTAGTACTTTACCACAAGGAAAGCAGATATGCAAGCCCTAATATCAGCCCTTTCGCTTTCCTTTCTTCTCCGCTTCCGGATGCTCTTCCATGTATTTTTCATACAGATCCGGCCTTCTCTCTTTTGTCCTCTTAAGGGACTGCTCCCTCCGCCACTGGTCCACTTTGGCGTGGTCTCCCGACAGAAGGACGGCCGGGACCGCCTTGTCTCTCCAGACCTCGGGGCGCGAATACTGCGGATATTCCAGCAGTCCGTTCATGAAGGAATCCGTGTCCGCCGACACGCCGTTTCCCAGCACTCCCGGGATCAGCCTCGAGACCGTGTCGATGACTACCATAGCCGGT
This sequence comes from Lachnospiraceae bacterium UBA4260, assembly GCA_002395235.1. GTDB lineage: Bacteria > Bacillota > Clostridia > Lachnospirales > Lachnospiraceae > CAG-791. Next base: position 95,193 of record DGWK01000022.1, read on the forward strand.
AGCTCACCGCCTGTCAAAACATAGTCCCCGATCGAGATCTCGTCCGTCACGACTTCCTCGAGCACCCTCTCATCGATGCCCTCGTAGTGACCGCAGAGAATGATCAGGTTCTCCTCCTGCGCCAGCTCCTTCGCCTTCTGCTGGGTGAAAATACTGCCCTGCGGCGTCATGTAGACAACTCTCGCCGGCTTCTCAAGGCCGCTCTGCACCGCCATGCAGGCGTCGTAAACGGGCTGCGCCTGCATCAGCATGCCGGCTCCGCCGCCGTACGTGTAATCGTCCACTTTTTTGTGCTTATTCGCGGCGTAGTCCCGAATATTTACCGCGCTCAGACTGACGAGCCCCTTCTGCATCGCTCTTCCGGTTATGCTCGTGCTCAGTCCCTGCTCGATCATCTCGGGAAACAGCGTCAAAACATAGAAATTCATCAGAGATTCTCCAGTCCGGGAAGAAGGTGGACCTTCATCGTTCCCTCTTCAAGATTTACATCGAGGATACATTCCGGGATCGCCGGGATCAGAATGCTCTTTCCGCTCTCGCTCCGGACGTCATAGACGTTGTTGGCGCCGGTCTCGATCACGTCCTTGATCTCGCCCAGCTCTCTCCCGTCATCCGTTGTGACTTTGAGCCCCAGCAGATCCGGGATAAAATATTCCCCTTCCTCCAGTTCGATCGCGTCCTCTCTGGGGATCAGCAGTTCCGCTCCTTTGAGCCGTTCCACATCCTCGATCCTGTCCATCTCTTCAAAGCCCAGAATCACAAATTTTTTGAAGAATTTGACGCTTCGGATCTTGAGAGTCCTCTCCTCGCGTCCTGTGTCCATTATGACCTGTTTCAGGTCCAGGAATCTCCTCGGCTCATCGGTCGTAGGGAAGACCTTGACCTCACCGCGAAGTCCGTGTGTACCGGCGATCACGCCTACTCTGAATCTTGATACCATATTTTCCCTTTTCGACAAAAGAAGCGGCAGCGAGTACCCGCTGCCGCCGCATAATAAGCTATAAGCTATTCAATCGGCTGCTCAGTCGATGTCCACATCCACTCTGATATCCTCTCGGGAGGCTGCAGCCTTGACGACAGAACGGATCGCTTTAGCGATTCTGCCCTGTTTGCCAATGACTTTGCCCATGTCAGAAGGTGCGACATGAAGCTGGATCCGGATGTTCTTGCCCTCCTGCGTCTGCGTGACGACAACTTCATCGGGATGATCGACAAGCGCCTTGGCGATCAATTCAACTAATTCTCTCATAAATATTCCTTCCGACTGTCAGGTCCGAACTTAGCGATCACAAAGGATCACAATTATTTTACGCCGGCCTGCTTGAACAGCTTCTTAACAACAGTAGTGGGCTGTGCGCCGTTGGCGATCCACTTCTTAGCTGCCTCAGCGTCAACCTTGACCTCAGCGGGATCTGTATTGGGATTGTAGATTCCGATCTCCTCGATAGCTCTGCCGCTCCTGGGAGTGGATGCCTCAGCTACCACGATTCTGTACATCGGTACCTTCTTCTCACCGATTCTCTTCAATCTGATCTTAACTGCCATGACTTTGATTTCCTCCTTAAGAAAATGATTGCTTTGTTTGGCGTGCCCTTTGCCGTCATAGTGCCGGGCACGATATTTTGAACAGAATAAACTTCTGATTCATACATTTGTTACTGTGACGGATCCGGAACTCAGAAGGGGAATCCCCCTCTTCCGCCCATGCCGCCCATACCGCCGAATCCACCCATGCCGCCCATGCCGCCGAACGGATTGGCATTTCTGCGCCTCTTGCCTTTCTTGCCGCCGGCCTGCTTCATCAGCTTGGACATCTGGTTGAACTGCTTGATAAAGCGGTTGACCTCCGCGATGTCGTTGCCGGAGCCCTTGGCGATCCTGTACTTGCGCTGGGGTGTCAAAAGCTTGGGATTCATGCGCTCTTCCGGGGTCATACTCAGGACGATCGCTTCCGTGCGCTTGAGCTGTTTGTCGTCGATGACGCTCTCGAGCTGGTCCTTCTTGAGCCCGAGACCGGGAAGCATTCCCAGAACACTTGAAAGGCCGCCCATTTTCCTCATCTGCTTGAGGCTGTTGAGGTAATCGTTGAAGTCGAACTTGCCTTTCTTGAGGTGAGAGACCATGTCCCGGCTCTCCTGCTCATCCTGCTTGTCCAGCGTCTGCTGCGCCTTGTCGATGAGAGTGAGCACGTCGCCCATGCCCAGGATTCGTCCCGCCATACGGTCGGGGTAAAACTGTTCGAGGTCTGTCAGCTTCTCGCCCATACCTACGTACAGGATGGGCTTGCCTGTGACCGCCTTGATCGACAGCGCTGCACCGCCTCGGGTGTCGCCGTCCATCTTGGAAAGGATCACGCCGTCTACGCCGACCTTCTCATCGAAAGTCTTGGCGACGTTGACCGCTTCCTGACCGGTCATGGCGTCAACTACCAGGATGGTCTGGTGTACCGTGACTGCCTTCTTGATGTCCTCGAGCTCTTTCATCATCGCCTCGTCAATCTGCAGACGTCCTGCCGTATCGAGGATGACGAGATTCTCTTTATTTTTGGTCGCGTGCTCGATTGCCGCCTTGGCAATGTCGGCGGGATCGTGCTTGTCGCCCATGGTGAAAACTTCGACGCCCTGCTTTTCTCCGTTGACCTGCAGCTGTTTGATAGCTGCCGGACGGTAGATGTCCAGCGCGACCAGCAGAGGCTTCTTGCCTTTCTGCTTGAACTTGCCGGCGATCTTGGCGGCCGTCGTGGTCTTACCTGCGCCTTGCAGACCGACCATCATGATGACTGTCATCTGTTTGCCGGGCTGCAGCTCGAGCTCCGTGGTCTCGCTTCCCATCAGCTCGGTCATCTCTTCGTTTACGATCTTGATGACCATCTGTGCGGGATTGAGGCCGCTCATGACCTCTTCGCCGACTGCCCTCTCCTGAACGGAGTTAACAAACTGTTTGACCACCTTGAAGTTTACATCCGCTTCAAGAAGCGCCATCTTGACTTCGCGCATGGCGGCCTTGACATCGCTCTCGGTGAGCTTGCCCTTGCCGCTCAGTTTGCTGAATATGCTGTTTAGCTTTTCTGTTAAGCTGTCAAATGCCATATAGACGTTCCTTTTTGTGGTGTTAGCAGCCGCCGTGTCTGATCAGGATTCCAGATCCGAACAGATTTCTTCCGCGATTCCCAGCAGTACGGACGCCTGCGTCCGGGGAATCTCTCCCGAAGAAGCCATCGTCCGCAATTTCTCGGCGGACTCCCTGATCTTGCCAAAGCGTCTGATCATTCCGAGCTTCTTCTCGTACTCCCGCATGATCGCTGTACATCTTCTCACAAGATCATGCACCGCCTGCTTGCTGACGCCTTCCGCCTCAGCGACTTCATTCAATGATAAATTGTCATAGACGACCTTCTCGTAGATCTTCTGCTGATGCCCGGTGAGAAGCGAGCCGTAAAAGTCATACAGAAGGCCCTGTTCAACGATCTTTTCCATCACCTGACCTATATTACATTCACGGCGGTCAGGTGTCAAGTGTTTTTTCTTTACCCCGCGAATTCACTCACTCACACTGACACTCAAATCCAGCGCCACATCCCCTTCAATGCCGTTTACAGTCCCTTTCAGGCTGTACTGCCAGCATCTGAAATTGTAAGGGAAATACAGATAATCGCCGTAATCCGCGATCCATTTGTCAAATTTCTCAAGCTCATTCATATTAAGAAGCATGTGAAACCCGGCTGTGTTGGAGTAGATCACAGGCTCATACCCTGCCTTCCGGACTGTGCTGCAGAAAGCCTTAACGCCCTGCGTCCATTCCTCTCTGGTGTGGCCGCTGAGCGAACTGGAATTGTCCGGAATCTGTACGCGCACCGCGATGGGCGCTCCCATCTCCTGCTGCGTCATTCCCAGATGCTCCAGAACGAAATCTGCGATCTCCTTCGCTTCTTCTTCGCCGGCCGCGTCCAGATCCACGTAACAGCCGGTCCGGATCCCGACAGATTTGGCGCCGCTCATGTTCTCTTCGAACATGTCGTCCGCCTCCAGTTCTCCGTCGCCGTTTCGGACCGCAGCCCGGATCATGGCGAACGCGATCCTGTCCTCGGAGACTTTCTCCCAGTCGATTTCCCCGTTTAGTGAGGAGATATCGATGCCTCTGTTTACTTTGACCCCGGGATTATCTCCTATATATTCCATTCCACCGTCCGCGGTGAGCTTGAAATCCGTCGCCGAAAAAGGATTCTTCCGCAGATTTCTGTCAACTGGATAGAAATAGTACCGCCCTTCCCACATGACGACCAGGTCCCCCGGGAACAGGTCGCGGAGCATGGAGATCGTACTGTTGCCTGACTCAAAGGATGACTGTATGTCGAGCAGGATTCTGTTGCGCTCCTGCTCGGAGGCTTCATATTTAATCTTCTCGATCTGCCCGTCCGTGTAGACGGTTCCCTCGATCTTCGTCTCGTTGCGCAGCCTTTCAAGGCGTGCAAACAGGATCGCCGACATGGCCAGAGAGGCCATCGTAATCAGGCACATAAAAAGTATGTTCAAAAAATAGAACACTTTTCTGTGGTTCGAATTATATTTATCAGTTTCCCTTTTTTCCATTACAATACTCCAGGAAATCCATCCGAACGCTGCAGGGATAATCGCCCCTTAAGACTCTATCCTCAAAACACTCTCCTCAGATACTCACCGCCGCCTGTCTGACCGCATAACCTGCGTCAGAAAGTGCCTTGATGATCTGATTCTTGTGCTCGGTGCCGAATGCTTCCAGTGTGATCCGAAGTTCCACAGCCGCATTTCGGTTGATGGATACAAACTGATTGTGCTCAAGCTTAATGACATTTCCGCCCACTTCGGCGATGATGCCCGATACTCTGTGAAGCTCGCCCGGCTTGTCGGGAAGAAGAACGGAGACTGTGAAGATCCTGTCTCTCATGATCAGTCCCTGCTGCACAACGCTTGACATGGTGATCACGTCCATATTGCCGCCGCTCAGGATGGATACCACTTTTTTGCCCTTGCAGTCCAGCTGTTTGAGCGCCGCAACTGTCAGAAGGCCGGAATTCTCGACGATCATCTTGTGGTTCTCCACCATATCCAGAAAGGAGACGACCAGATCCGAGTCCGGAACGGTGATCACGCCGTCGAGATTCTTCTGCAGGTAGGGGAAGATCTGTGTTCCGGGCGTCTTGACAGCAGTGCCGTCCGCTATGGTGTTGATCTGCGGAAGTGTTACCACTTCACCGGCCTCCAGGGATGCCTTGAGGCAGGCTGCTCCCTCGGGCTCTACGGCGTATACTTTCGCGTTGGGCCGCAGCATCTTCATGAGCGTGGAGACGCCTGTCGCCAGCCCGCCTCCGCCTACCGGCACCAGGATGATGTCGACGAGGGGCAGGTCCTTGATGATCTCCATGGCGATCGTGCCCTGTCCGGTGGCGACGTCGGGATCGTCGAAGGGATGAATAAAGGTATAACCGTGTTCTTCGGCCAGTTTGTAGGCGTGGTCACAGGCCTCGTCATAGACGTCGCCGTACAGAACGACCTCGGCTCCCAGCGCTTTGGTCCGATTCACCTTGATCAGAGGCGTTGTAGTGGGCATTACGATCACCGCCTTGGCGCCGAACTGTTTGGCCGCATAGGCGACGCCCTGTGCGTGATTGCCGGCGGAAGCCGTGATCAGGCCCCGGTCTCTCTCCTCCTTGCTCAGCGTGCTGATCTTGTAGTAAGCGCCGCGAACCTTGTAGGCACCGGTCCTCTGTCGGTTCTCCGGCTTAAGATAAACCTTACCTCCGGTCCTCTCGCTGAAATAGTCCGAGTAGATCAGCGTTGTATCCAGTGTGACTTTCGATACGGCTTCGCAGGCCTCCTCGAATTTCTCAAGCGTCAGTTTGTCTTCCAATCCCATGTTAAAAATCCTTTCTTTTCCGGGGTGCTGTTTTCAGCACCTTCCGTCCCAACTGCTGCGCAGCCGGGACGAAAGCGTACAGAGTCGCTTCGCGCCTTGTCCGCCCCGGAAAAACGCCCCAAAACGGCCCGCTGAGCAAGCTCCCCTTCCCTTATTTGGGTCGTTTTTCCGGGGTGCTGTTTAAATATCAATAGAATATCGCATCCACAAACTGGTCGGGATTAAACTTCTGCAGATCCTCAATTGCCTCTCCGACGCCGATAAATTTGACCGGAATGCCCAGTTCCGCCTGCACCGCGATCGCGATGCCGCCCTTGGCCGTGCCGTCCATCTTGGTGAGCACAATGCCCGTCAGGTTCGTGACACTGGCGAATTCCCTTGCCTGGAAGATCGCGTTCTGGCCTGTCGTTCCGTCCAGGACGACCCAGTTCTCCCTGTAGCACCCGGGATACTCTCTCGTGATGATCCGGTCGATCTTCTCCAGTTCCTTCATGAGATTCTTTTTGTTGTGAAGGCGGCCCGCTGTATCAATAAGAAGGATGTCTGTTCTTCTCGCTTTGGCGGCCTGCACCGCGTCATAGACGACTGCGGCAGGATCCGAGCCTTCCGCAGCACCGATGATATCGACGCCCGCTCTCTTGGCCCACTCGCTCAGCTGCTCATTCGCCGCCGCGCGGAAGGTGTCCGCACTGGCGATCAGCACTCTTTTGCCCTGTTTTTTGTAATTTGCCGCAAGCTTGCCCACGGACGTGGTCTTACCCACGCCGTTGACGCCGATCACAAGGATCACCGCCGGTCCCTTCTCGAAATCATAGGCGTCCTTGCCCTGTTTCATCTTGTTTCTGATTCCCAGGATCAGTTCCTGACGGCAGTCGGGGCAGTATTTGATCCGCTCATCCTTTACCTTCTGCCGGAGATCATCCAGCAGCTCTTCCGTCGTCTGGACGCCGATATCTCCCATGATCATGGTCTCTTCGAGTTCCTCAAGGAATTCCTCGCTGACCTTTTCATACCCGTAAGTATTGAAAATGATATCCATGTTGTCGGAGATGTTTGCTTTTGTTTTGCTAAGGCCCTGTTTGAGCCGTTCAAAAAAACCCATAGTCACCTCTTCCTTTGTGGTCACCCAAGTCAAAGCCCCTGTGCGGGCCGCCGGCAGTGCTGGCCTTCGGCCGCGCAGGCCGCGCCTTACCGCCGCAGCGCCCGCTCACAATCTCAGGAGACAAGCTCCTCCTCATCGATCAGGTCCACGCTCACCAGCGCGGAGACGCCCTTCTCCTGCATCGTGATTCCGTACAGCCGGTCCGCTTCCTGCATCGTCCCTCTTCTGTGCGTGATCACTATGAACTGCGTGTATTCCGTGAGCTTGTGCAGATACTCCGCGAAGCGCACGACGTTGCTCTCGTCCAGGGCCGCCTCGATCTCGTCGAGCAGGCAGAACGGAGAAGGTTTCAGATTCTGGATCGCGAACAAAAGAGCGATCGCGGTAAGCGCCTTCTCTCCTCCGGAAAGAGCGTTCATATTCTGCAGTTTTTTGCCCGGAGGCTGTGCGATGACGCGAACGCCCGCCTCCAGTATATCGCGGTCCTCCATCAGCTCCAGGCGGCCTTTTCCGCCGCCGAACATGAGCTTGAAAACCTTGTCGAATTCCGCCTGGATCCTGCTGAACTGTTCCTGGAACTGCGCCCGCATGGAAGTATCCAGCTCGGCGATGATCTTCTCCAGGCTTGCCGCCGCTTCTACCAGATCGTCGTGCTGGGTCTTGAGGAAAGTGTACCTCTCCATAAGTTCCCGGTACTCTTCGATCGCGTCCACATTGACGCTGCCGAGGGCTTTGATCCTCGCCTTGATCTCGGCGATCTCCTTTTTCAGAACCGCTATATCGCGGAACTGCTCATCCCTGAGCTTCATCGCGTCGCTGAGTGTGATCTCGTACTCCGTCCACATATAGGCCACCCGGTTGTCCACGTCTTCCTGCAGACGCTCCCGGCGGTTGTGGAGTCTCACACTCTCCTTGTCCAGGGCGTGGATCTGCTCGGAGAGGGACTCCCTGGCTGCGATCGTCTCCTGCATGGCCTTTTTGAGCTTTTCTCTCTCTTCGTTCTTATCGCTGAGCGCTTTTCTTCCGTCGTCCTGGGCGTCCTGCGAATCGGACAGCTGATCTTTCAGCGAGCGGATTCTCTCCGCCCCTGTCGCGATCACGCTGTCTCCCCGGGTGATGGCTTCTTCGATCTCCTCCAGTTCTCTGCCCCGTCTGACCAGATCTTCCCGGATTCGGTCCAGATCCTTTTGCTCGAAGGACTGCTGCTGGAGGATCTTTTCGATCTCCATGTCCCATTTGGCCAGGACCTGGGTCGCTTCGCCTTCCTCTTTGCGCATCGCGGCGAGTTTCTGCTCCAGTTCACTGACGGCGTCATTCATTTTCTGCTCTCCGTCAGCGGAGGAGGCGAGTCTCTCTTCGGCGTCCCTGCGGTCCGCCTCCAGGTCTTTTTTCTGCTGCTCGATGAGCTCCCGCTCTTTGGCCATCTCTTCCGCGCTGCCGGCCGCTTCTTTTTTCTTCTCCTGCTGGCTGGCAATGCTCATTCTGACCGTGTTCTGCCGCAGGAAAGCTTCCTGCTGCGCCTGCCGGTTCTCTTCGAGCTCTCTTCTCAGGCTCGTTCTCTCCGATTTGATGTCCTCGATGGCCTGCTCGTGCTGCTTCGTCTCCTTTTCATGCGCCTTGACGCGCTCCTGCAGCTCCGCCATCTCGCGGCGCCTGCCCAGAAGATTGCTGCTGTTTTTGAAGGCACCGCCGCTGATCGCGCCGCCGGGCATAAAGAGTTCGCCCTCCAGCGTCACCATTCTCACGCTGTGGCTGTATTTCTTGTTGACGGCCGCCGCGTGGTCAAACCGGTCCACGATCACGATGCGCCCGAGAAGAGACGCCGCCACAGGGCGGTATCTGTCGTCACAGCGGACAAGAGAATCCGCCAGGCCGATCACGCCGGGCTCCTGCAATATTTTGGTGTTCTTAAACTCCTGGGGCCTTCCCAGATCGTTCAGGGGCAGGAAAGTCGCCCTTCCCGCTTTCTCCCGCTTGAGGAGCTCGATCATGCGCCTGGCTGTCTCGGCGTCTTCCGTGACGATGTTCTGGATATTTCCGCCCAGCGCCACTTCGATGGCGGTCTCGTATTTCTTGTCCGTCTTGAGAAGGTCCGCCACGACGCCGATCACGCCTTTTTCGACGGAGCGGTTCTGCATAACCTTCCTGACGCTTCCTCCAAACCCCTCGTACCGCTCGGTCAGGTTGACCAGGGCGTCCAGGCGGGATTTTTCCTGATGATAGCGGAGCTGGCTCTCGCGCAGCTGCTCGTCCTCATCTCCCAGCCTCTTCTTCATGCCGGAAATGGTGGTCTCGATCTCCTTCTGCCGCTCCTGCATCGCCTTAATGGAGGATGCGATCTCCCCGAACTGCCTGCGCAGGTCCGAGATGATCTGTGTCTGCTCGGTCTCATTGGACTGGGCCTGTTCGATCCCGACGGACAACTCCTGCATCCTGCGCTCGTTCTCTTCCTGGCGTGCGGCGATACTGGCTATATTCGACTTGATGGTGGCGCGCTCGCTCAGGATCCTGAGGATCTCGTTCTTGCCAAGGTCGATCTGCCTGGAATAGCGGATGATCCGGTCGGCGCACGCCGCCGCGCTCTCTTTTGCCCCCAGCTGCTCTCTGCGCAGCTGCTCGAGCTTATCGTCGATGTCCTTCTTTCTCGCGAGGATCTCTTCCTCATCCCTGCGGCCCTTCTCTATTTCGGCGGATACGGACTCTTTTCTGTTCCTGAAATGCTCCGCGTTCCCGCTGGCCGCGCGGACCTGCTCCTCGATGACCTTGATGTCGCCCTCGATCTTCTCTCTGACGACACTGGCGTTTGTGATCCTGCTCCGGATCGCCTCGATCTCGCTCTCAAGCCCGCTCAGCCGTGACTGCCCGCTCTCGTACTCCTCGCCGGCGCGGGTCTGGGCCTCCCTGGCCTGTTCGAGGTCCCTCTCTATGGTCTCCTCGCTCTCTTTTACCTTTTCCAGTTCCGCGATATTCTTCTGGTTCTCCAGAAGGAACAGATTGACGTCTCTGGCCTTCAGGGCGTCCCGCTCCTTGAAGAACACCTTGGCCTTCTCCGACTGTCTCTCCAGCGTGGGGATCTGCTTCTCAAGCTCTGTCAAAATATCGTTGATCCTGACAAGATTCTCCTTCTCGCTGGCGAGCTTCTTGAGCGTCATGTCCTTGCGTCTCTTGAACTTGACGATACCGACTGCCTCATCAAAGAGCTCTCTGCGGTCCTCGGGCTTATCGCTCAGGATCTTGTCGATCTGACCCTGCCCGATGATGGAATAGCCTTCCTTTCCGATTCCCGTGTCATAGAAGAGCTCGTTGATATCCCTGAGCCTGCAGGGCGCGCCGTTCATCAGATACTCCGTATCGCCGCTCCTGTAGATCCTTCTGGCCACCGTCACTTCCTTATAGTCTGTGGGAAGCTTGTGGTCGGAATTGTCCAGTGTGATGGCCACATACGCGTATCCCATCGGCTTTCTGGTCTCTGTGCCGGCGAAGATGACGTCCTGCATGGAGGACCCTCTGAGCTGTTTGACCTTCTGTTCTCCCAGCACCCAGCGCACCGCGTCCGCGACGTTGCTCTTTCCGCTGCCGTTGGGACCGACTATTCCCGTTATTCCGTTGTGAAAGTCAAATCTGATCTTGTTGGCAAAAGATTTAAAGCCTTGTATTTCAATACATTTCAGGTACATTGATGCCTTTTCCCGCTTAAGTTTCTTGCTTCCGAATCTTCCTGATCCCGGCGTAGGCGGCGTGCTGCTCCGCCGCTTTTTTGGACCGGCCTTCTCCCGTTCCCAGAAGATCGTCGCCCACAAATACGCCTACCCGGTAGATCTTGTTGTGCTCCGGCCCGCTCTCTTCAAGGATCTCGTAGCGAAGTGTCTTTCCTCTGCCCTGCGCCCATTCCTGAAGCATGGTTTTGGAATCATAAAAGAACACTCTGTCTCTGTCCGATAAAATAAACTGCATGATAAAATGACGCGGCGGCTCGATCTCCCCGCAGTCGAGGTACATGGCCCCGATCACGGCCTCCACCACGTCGCAGAGGATCGATTCTTTGTCTCTTCCTCCGCCGGCTTCCTCTCCTTTTCCCAGTCGCAGGTACTCAGGTATGCCCAGGTGCCTCGCGCAGTCCGCCAGGGACGGCTCGCACACCAGGCTGGCGCGGAGTTTCGTCAGTTCTCCCTCTCTCTTATCAGGGTATTCTTTATACAGAAAAGCGCTGGAGACCATCTCAAGAACAGCGTCTCCGAGAAACTCCAGCCTTTCATAATCCTTATATCGACGTATCTTTTGTTCATTGGCAAAGGACGTATGGGTCAGCGCGCATTCCAGAAGATATCTGTCTCTGAAATGATAACCTATACGTCCTTCCAGAACTTCGAGTGAAGTATTCCTCATCCTTCGGTTGCTCCCTTGATCAAAGCGAGAGCTTCTCCTACGGTGGTCACCTTGGCGGCCACTTCGGTATCAACCTTAATGTCGTATTCGTCCTCGATCCCCATGATAATGGAAGCGATATCCAGGGAATCTGCGCCGAGGTCTTCGTCAAATGTCGTGTCCATTGTGATCTCGTCAGGATCAATACCGAGTACATCGGCAATAATCGTACACAGTTTCTTGAAATCTTCGTCCATATTCAATCTCCTTTAGTTCTCTGTTTTTTTCGACGCTGCTCTTCTGGCGGCCGCCAGTTCGTCCAGCTTCATTTCGCTGCGGAAAAGATCGTTGATCTTCTTTTCCTTAAACGTGATGCACTGTTCCAGCGCGTGCTGGATCTCCGCCGCCTTGGAGTTGCCGTGGGTCTTAACGACCAGACCCTTGAGTCCGAGCATGGGCGCACCGCCGTATTCGGTGGCGTCGAAGGTCTTGATCATCCCTTTGAGAGACGGTTTGATCAAAAGCGCCCCAAGCTTGCTGATCAGCGTCTTCATGAGCGCGCCCTTGAGCTCATGAAGGATCATACTTGCTACTCCCTCATATGTTTTCAAAATAGCGTTGCCTGTAAAAGCATCTGTGACCGCCACATCCACGACTCCTGCGGGAATATCTCTCGCTTCGATATTTCCCACGAAGTTGATGTCCGGGCAGTCCTTGAGAAGCTGATGAGCTTCCTTGGCCAGTGCGTTGCCCTTTTCTTCTTCCGTTCCCACATTGACAAGGCCGACCCTGGGTTTCTCGATGCCCGTCATATTGCGCATATAGATCGATCCCATCTGCGCGAACTGAAGGAGCATGGAAGCTCTGGGGTCCATGTTGGCGCCGCAGTCAATGAGCAGGACCGGTCCCTTGGCCGACGGAATAAGCGGTGCGAGCGGCGGCCTCTCAATTCCCTTGATTCTTCCTACCAGAAGCTGTCCTCCCGCGAGCGCTGCTCCTGTGCTGCCGGCCGTGACAAATGCGTCGCACTCTCCGTCCTTGACCAGGCGAAGTCCCTTCACGATCGAAGAGTCCTTCTTGGTACGGATTGCATCCACCGGAGGCTCCGCCATCTCGATCACTTCCGTACAGTTCAGGATCGTGACTCTGTCCGCCGGATACGAAAGCTTGTCAAGCTCCGCCTTTACGACCGCTTCCTGTCCCGCCAGCGTCACTTTCAGATTGGGACAAGCGTTCAGGGCGTTTACCGTGCCCTTGATGATCTCCTCCGGCGCATTATCGCCACCCATTGCGTCTACTGCAACATGTACAAATTCACTCATAATACTTCCTGATCCTGCTGTTAACTAAATCTACAGACAAACACTGTTACGAACTAAATATACTAAATAGGCTCATAGAATGCAAGTAGAGCACAATATGCTTTACGGCACAAAACAATAAGCGGATGCCTTCCGGCATCCGCTTAACTGATTACTCTAAATCAATTACCAATTAGTCTTCGACTTCGATCACGGTCTTCTTATTATAGGAGCCGCAATTTCTGCACACTCTGTGGGGCATCGTAAGAGTACCACACTTGCTGCACTTTACAAGAGTCGGAGCAGTCATCTTCCAGTTTGCTCTTCTCTTATCTCTATGACTTCTGGATGATTTATTCTTAGGGCAGATAGACATCGTTACACCTCCTTACCGCTGAAGTAGTCACACAAATGGTATTATACTGATGGCAATTTCCTTTGTCAACAATTTTTTCGCCGACTTTGGACCTTCAGCGCAGAGCCTCAATCCAGGACTTTGATTCAGGAAAAACCGATCACTTCGCGAGTGCGTAGGTCTCACGCGCGATTGCCAGCTCTTCGTTGGTCGCGATGGAGTAAACAAGCACCTTGCTGTCGTCTGTGGAGATCTTGTGGATGTCCTCTCTCTTGGCGTTCTCTTCTGCGTCGCAGGTAATGCCCAGATAGCCGAGGTAGCCCATGATCATCTCACGTACGAAGGGGCTGTTCTCGCCGATTCCGGCTGTGAACGCGATCACGTCTACGCCGTTCATGGCAGCTGTGTAGGAACCGATGTACTTGGCTACTCTGTAGCAGAAAGCATCAACGGCGAGCTTAGCGTACTTGTTGCCGCTCTTGTAGCCGTTCTCGAGATCACGGAAGTCGCTGGAGAGCTCATCGGACAGAGCGAACACGCCGGACTTCTTGTTGAGGATGTTGACTACCTGTGCAGCTGTGAGGCCTTCCTTGCCTGCGATGAAATCTACGATCGCGGGATCGAGGTCGCCGCTTCTGGTTCCCATGATCAGGCCTTCAAGAGGAGTAAGACCCATGGATGTGTCGACGCACTTGCCGTTCATGACTGCGGAAATGCTGGCGCCGTTGCCAAGGTGGCAGACGATGGTCTTGCAGGCGTCGTAAGACTTGCCGGCGACCTTAGCTGCTTCCTTGGATACGAAGGAGTGGCTTGTGCCGTGGAAGCCGTATCTTCTCACCTTGTAATCTCTGTAATACTTAAGGGGAAGAGCGTACATATAAGCCTTCTCGGGCATTGTCTGATGGAAAGCCGTATCGAAGACAGCTACCATGGGCGTGCCGGGCATAAGAGCCTTGCAGGCGTCGATGCCGATCAGGTTTGCGGGATTGTGCAGAGGAGCCAGATCAGAGACTTCCTTGATAGCCTCGATGACTTCGTCTGTGATGACGACGGAAGATGTGAACTTCTCGCCGCCGTGGACGATTCTGTGTCCGACTGCGCCGATCTCGCTCAGGGACTTCAGAACGCCGGTCTTCTCATTGGTAAGAGCATCAAGCACGAGGCTGACTGCCTTGTTGTGATCGGGCATGGGAATCTCGTTGACTTCCTTGCCTGTGTTGTCTGCCTTATTCTCATAAGTGATGCAGGATCCGTCCATGCCGATTCTCTCGCAAAGACCCTTAGCCAGAAGCTTCTCAGACTCTGCATTGATGACTTGGAACTTCAGTGAAGAACTGCCGCAGTTGATTACCAAAATATTCATTCTTTTTACTCTCCGTTTCTATTAAACTTGCCCCGGCTGACGCCTTATGTTATCTGATACTTATTATACACTTAATTTTAAAGGGAACAAGAACTGCCCTTTTTTTTGAACAAAACTTCTGAATCATTAATGAAATTTCTTTTCCGTTATGAAATAATGGCGACAGATACGGCCGCGTCGGGCTTACGCGCGGGCCGCCAAAAAAGAGAAAAGGATCCCAATATTCGCAATGATGAAAGTGACAGGCATAATAGCAGAATGCAACCCCCTCCACGAGGGACATAAATATCTGATCGACCAGGCCCGCGGCCGGTGCGATGCCGACTATATCGTAGTGGCGCTCAGCGGAGACTACGTGCAGCGCGGCGCTCCCGCCGTCCTCTCCCGGGAGGCCAGGACTTCGGAGCTTCTTCAGGCGGGCGCCGACCTTGTCGTAGAGCTACCCCTCTATGTATCCTGCTCCGGCGCGGACTATTTTGCCAGAGGAGCCGTGGCCCTCATGGAGAGCCTGGGCGTCGTGACGGACCTCGCTTTCGGCTCCGAGTCCGGCGACCTCGAAGGTCTTACAGAAACCGCCTCCGCCCTCGCCGGTGAGCCGGAGGAGTTCCGCATAAGGCTTCGGGAAGGACTGCGGGAAGGGCTCACCTACGCGCAGGCGTTAGCCGGGGCCATGCAGGGCGTCGATATACCGGCCTCTCCCAACGACCTTCTGGGGACCCACTATCTGCAGGCGCTGATCCGAAGCGGCAGCGCGATCCGCGCCCACGCGATAAAGCGCACCGAATGCAGGTCCGCCTCGGAGATCCGGGAGCAGATGATCTCCTCTCGTCAGGGCGGCGATCCCTGCCTGTGCAGAGACGATTTCTCCGATCTCCTCCTGCACGCGCTCTGCATGGCCGGTTCCGCCGATGCGCTCGCGGACTGCCTCGATGTCTCCCCGGACCTGTCCTCCAGGATCATGAAGGAACTCCCCTTCTACCGGAGCTATTCGCAGTTCTGCGCCCGCGTCAAGACGCGCAACTACACTTACACCCGGATCTCCCGGGCGCTGCTCCACATTCTGCTGGGAATGACGGCGGAGGCCATGGACCGGTTTGATGAGGAGCACGGATTGTGCGGCTGGATCCGTCCCATCGGTTTTCGGCGCAGCGCCGCTCCGCTGATCCGGAGCATAACCTCTTCCTGCTCTGTTCCTTACCTGGACAAGCTCTCCAGGGCCCGCAAGGTGCTGGCTCCGGATCTTTACGCCCTGCTCGAAGAGGAGCTGCGGGCGGAATTTCTATACGACCTGATGGCCGCGCGCAGAAGCGGCGCAGATAAAAAGGACGCCTCCTCAGAAGGCGTCCTGTACGGATTTGGAAAACCTATGATTATGCCGGAATCGGAACAGATCACGCGAAGCCGAGCGCAAGACTAATCAGTCTCACTATAAAGGCGGCGATCCAGGCCACAAGGCACTGCTCCGCCACGATTCCCAGAGCCCACTTTCCTCCCAGCTCTCTTTTGAACGAGGAGACGGCCGCCACACAGGGTGTATACAGCAGGCAGAAGACAAGAAGTCCGATCGCTGCCGCCGGGGACAGAGCCGCCTGCAGGGCAGCTACGGAGCCGAACAGGACCGTGAGCGTGGAGACGACACTCTCCTTTGCCATAAAGCCTGCGATCAGGGCGACGCAGATCCTCCAGTCCCCAAATCCCAGAGGCTTCAGGAGCGGCGTCAGAACGCCGGCCACCGCCGCGAGTATGCTGTCCTTGGAGTCCGACACCATGTTCAGCCGGAGGCTGAAAGTCTGCAGGAACCAGATCACCAGTGTGGCGATGAAAATAACGGAAAACGCCCTCTCTACGAAGTCCTTTGCCTTATCCCACAGAAGTCTCGCCACATTGGCGGGCGTGGGCATGCGGTAATTGGGCAGTTCCATGACAAAGGGCATCGCCTCTCCCTTGAACAGGAATTTTCTTGTCACAAAAGCCATCACCAGTCCGCACAGAATTCCCAGTACATACATGGAAATATAGACCAGCGCCGCCTTTCCGCCAAAGAACGCCGCCGCGAACAGTCCGTAGATCGGCATCTTGGCGTTGCAGCTCATATAGGGCGTCAGCAGGATGGTCATCTTCCGGTCTCTCTCGGAGGGAAGGGTCCTCGTGGCCATGACGCCCGGCACCGTGCAGCCGAATCCCATCAGCATGGGGACAATACTTCTGCCGGACAGGCCGATCCTTCTCAGGGGCTTGTCCATGACGAACGCGATCCTCGCCATGTAGCCGCTGTCCTCCAGGATCGAGAGGAAGAAGAACAGAACGACGATCAGGGGGAGGAAGCTCAGGACGCTCCCCACGCCGTTAAAAACACCTTTGATGATCAGGGAATGCAGGACCTCGTTTACTCTGAAGGCCGTCAGCGCGGCGTCGGCTTTGTCGGTGAGTACCCCGATTCCCATCTCCAGAAGTCCCTGCAGCCAGGCGCCTATTACATTAAAGGTCAGGAAAAAGATCGCCAGCATGATCCCTATGAAACAGGGGATGGCTGTATATTTTCCCGTCAGGACTTTGTCCAGTTCAATACTTCTTTTTCTCTCTATGCTCTCATGGGGCTTTACAACTGTCGCGTCGCAGACCTTTTGTATAAAGGTGTATCGCATGTCCGCGATGGCCGCGGCGCGGTCCAGCCCTCTCTCTTTTTCCATCTGAAGGATCAGGTGCTCGCAGGCCTCCTTCTCGTTCTGATCGAGCCCCAGCGCGTCGATCACTCTCTGATCTCCCTCGATCACCTTCGTCGCCGCGAAACGCACAGGAACGTCAACTGCGGCGCAGTGGTCTTCGATCAGGTGCATGATCGAGTGAATACAGCGGTGCACGGCTCCGCCGTGGTCTTCCGGTCCGCAGAAATCCTGCCTTCCGGGTTTCTCCTGATAGCGGGCCACATGGATGGCGTGGTCGATCAGCTCGTCAATGCCCTCGTTGGAGGCCGCCGCGATCGGGACGACAGGGATGCCCATCATCTCTTCCATCTTGTTGATTCGGATACTGCCCCCGTTGCCGCGCATCTCGTCCATCATGTTGACAGCCAGGACCATGGGAATACCGATCTCCATCAGCTGCATGGTCAGATACAGGTTCCGCTCGATGTTGGTGGCGTCCACGATGTTGATGATGCCCTTGGGGCGTTCCTGCAAGATAAACTGCCTGGTGACGATCTCCTCACTCGTGTAAGGGGACATGGAATAAATGCCCGGAAGGTCCGTGACAAGGGTATTCTCAATGCCGCGGATCATGCCGTCCTTTCTGTCTACGGTCACGCCCGGGAAATTTCCCACATGCTGATTGGCTCCGGTGAGCTGGTTGAAGAGCGTCGTCTTGCCGCTGTTCTGGTTTCCCGCCAGCGCGAATGTCAGCTGTGTGCCTTCCGGCAGAGGATGCTCCGAGGCAGTGTCGTGGTAGCGGCCGCCCTCGCCCAGGCCGGGATGCTCCACATGGTTGTGGATCCGATTTTTCTCCGCGCCTGCCGCCTCGCTCTTTCCGCTTCCCTGCGTCTCGTTCTCCGCGGCTTCTATCTCATTTTCGGTCGCCGCGCTGACCTCGATCTTATCCGCGTCCGCGATCCTCAGCGTAAGGTCATATCCGTGGATCATCAGCTGCACGGGATCTCCCATCGGCGCGTATTTCACTACTTTGACCACCGTTCCCGGGATCACGCCCATATCCAGAAAGTGCTGCCGCAGGGCGCCCTTTCCGCCCACTTCGGTCACTATGGCACTCTCACCGATCTTCATATCTTTGATTGTCATTCTTGACTCTGCCCTTTCTGCTGCGCCTTTACAATTTTTTCGTATATTTCGAAGTTCTCCTGGTCAAAACAGCACATGACTACATGCATCACATAGTCCTTATTGTCCTTGAACCATTTGCCGACTGTCTCCATGGCGATCTTTGCTGCCTCCTCCTTGGGATAGCCGTAAACGCCCGTGGAGATGTTCGGGAAAATGATGCTGTGGGCACCTTTCGACCTGGCGAGATTAAGTGAATTTATGTAGCAGGACGCAAGGAGTTTGGGGTCATCCTCATCTCCGTCATAAATAGGTCCTACAGTGTGGATGACATACTTGGCGGGAAGATTGTAAGCGCCTGTGATCTTGGCTTCGCCCGTGTGGCAGCCGTCCAGGGTCCTGCACTCCTCAAGAAGTCCCGGTCCCGCCGCCGCATGGATGGCGCCGTCGACGCCGCCGCCGCCCAGAAGGGAGCAGTTAGCCGCGTTGACGATACAGTCCGCCTTCATCTTCGTGATGTCACCCTTTGTCACTAAAATGCCGCTTCTGGAGGCCCTGACCACTCTCTCCTCCGCCTTGAAGATGGTATCGATCACCTTTCTCTCAAGGAAAAGCGGCTTTTTATCCGGATTGAGCACTATACCGGCGATGTTCTCCGGCGCCTTGGGCGCCGCGCCTTTTCCGGGCATGAACTGCTCCAGTGCCTGGCGGATCGTCGCTCCCATGGCGGGATCCTTAGAAGACGCCCCGCTCTTATACATCTGTTCGCTCGTGTAAGCCACCTGCCAGTTCTTGCCGTCCTTTGTGGAGATCAGCTTCATCCGGAGTCCTCTCATCGGAGCCTTGTCTCCGGACTGCGGAGCGCTGAAAGGCTGTACCGGGAACAGAATGCTCCCGCCTGCGTGCATGGCGGCTCTGACCGCCTCGAGGCAGCGGGCGAACTTTTCTTTGGTTCTGTCTGCGGAAAACTCTTCCAATCTCTTTTCGATCTCCTCGCTTCCCGCAAAGCTCAGTTTTTTGCCCTGCGCGCCGGGTCTTTCCGGTCGGAGTGCGTTCTGCCAGGCCTTCATTCTGGCGGGATCGCTCTCTCTGGCCTTCTTGTCATCCTCGAGTCTGTCCTCAAATCGGTCGAGCACGCCGCGAAGGTCGCTTGGCAGGCGGTCCCTGGCCTCTTTCTTAAGGTTTTCGGGTACCCCGTAAAAAGCCTCCGCCATACTGCCGGCGATACAGGCCAGTGTGTCGCTGTCACCGCCCAGGGAGACGGCGTTTCGGATCACATCCTCGAAGCTCTCTCCTTCCAGAAAAGCGATGATCGCTTCCGGCACCGTCTGCTGGCAGGATTCCACGTGGTGATAGTCGGGGCGGATCTGATCGCAGGTCCTGTCGAGGTTATAGCCGAAGGTCTTCGAGACCGTCGCCTTGATCTCCTCCTTGGAAACTCCGTGGAGCGCCATAAAGATCACGGAAGCCGTCGCCTGCGCGCCTTTCACTCCTTCGGGATGATTGTGGGATACCTCCGCCGTCACGGCCGCGACACGGAGCATCTTCCGGAGGTCCTCCTGGCAGAGCCAGGCCGCCGCAGATACGCGCATGGCGCTCCCGTTTCCGAAGCTGTTATAGGGTTTCGGGTCATCCTGGTGCAGCCACATGCTGAATTTTGCCCCGTATCCCGCAAACGGATATCGGTCGCCGTATTTCTTCATGGCGGTCACAAGCGCTTTTTTCATTGTCTCTTCGTCTGCGTCCACCCCGCAGTTCATGAGCGCTTCCGCCACGGCCAGCGTCAGGACGCTGTCGTCCGTAAACTCCGATCTCTCCGAGAAGAGGTCAAAATCCTTCGTCTTGATATTATTTCTGTCGAACTCATAAGGGCTTCCGATTATATCTCCCAAAATAGCACCGTACATCCGTTAATTCCTCTCTTTCTGTATGCGCTGAGCATGCGCGGTCATCGCTTTTTTGACTCTCAAAGCTTGTATTCATTAAGAACATGGTAACGGATCGCCTCCGCCACTCCATCATGCTCGTTGTCCGACGTCTGAAAATCCGCCGCTTCCAGTACTTCCGGGGCCGAATTGCCCATGGCGACCGAAAGTCCCGCCGCGTTCATGAGCCCCAGGTCGTTGTTGCCGTCCCCCATAGCCATCACTTCTTCCCTGCGCAGTCCCAGCAGCGACGCAAGGCTCAGCAGAGCTTCTCCTTTGTCCGCGTCCTTCGACGTGATCTCAAGGTCCGTCGGCCACGGATAGATGATTCGGACCCCTTCAATCGCCTTTACTCTTTCAAGGATCTCCTCCCTCACTGCGGGCGTCGGACACATGATCGACAGATTCTCAATTCCGCGCTGACTCTCTCTGAGGCTCCCATACAGGTCCGCCACTTGAACGCGGCTTTTCTCCAGATATGGCAGGACCGGCGTCTTCTCAAATTTCTTCCACAAAAGTCTGTGCGTGTCCGGATCGTGATAGCCCCATCCTTCCGTGAAGTACTCCCGGATGATCCCTTCTCCTTCGGCTGCTCGCAGCGTTTTCTCCGCCGTCGCTTTCGACATACACCTCTCCCGGATCGCGATTCCGCTCTTTCGGTCCGTAGTCACTGCCCCGTTGGATGTAATCGCAAATCTGATAAAATCCAGCTCCAGGACCTGACTCGGGATTCCTGAGAGCGGCCTCCCGGTCACCGGCACGATATGGATGCCGATTCCGGCAGCTTTTTCCAGTGCGGCTCTGTTTCCGGCGGTGAGCTCCTTCTGCCTCGTGAGCAGAGTGCCGTCCAGATCCAGCCCTATCATTCTGATCATAGATCCCCCTTTTGTGTCACGGGGACGTATCCGCTGACACATTTTGTGTGTCAGCGGATACGTCCCCGTGACACACTGCGATTATTATACCACGCACTTTACAAACATGATATAATCCAATTACTGACGCGCCCTGCACAACGCAGGCCGCGCGCCGCCCGGCAGGCACCGCGCCTGCACAGGCAAATTACTGAAATTAAGAGGTAAGAATGGCAGTTTTTACACTTCCCAAGGTCAGGGACCTGCTGAGATATCATACGAGATGGAATGACCAGGCCCTTAATCCCTACATTGAGGACCTGATTGACTTATGGGCTGAAAATGATATATACGGCACACTGGACGTATGCATGCAGGGCCCCATGCTGACCCGTTTCGGCATAAAGCCGGAAGACATGCGGAGCGCCAGCCGCATCATGAATCTCGAAAAGGCCTACCGCTATATGTTCCGCCGCAGGGACATCAGGGTCTACAGGAGCGACGGGCGCATCTACATCGATGTACCCTGGCAGCGCGACCCGGTCTGGCTCGGGGACCTTCTGACCAGCAGAGAGTTCGAGTCCTCACAGGGGCTCCCCCTTGCCATCGGCATGAACATATACCGCGATTGCATCATGCACGAATTGACGGAAGTCCCTCACCTTCTGGTCGGCGGAAACCCCAGCAGCGGCCTCGATGAGTTTCTGGTCGGGCTCCTCCTCAGCATCCTGGTGCACCAGTCACCGGACGAGATCGAGCTCTTTCTCTGCTCCTCCGGAAATCTGGGCTTTGAGGATTACGCCGCGCTCCCGTACTGCCACGTCATCAGCTCTGTCCGCAATACCATGGCCATGCTCTCGGAAATGAGCAGAGAGATCGACAGGCGCAGCAGCCTGCTGATCAACTCCCGCTGCCGCAACATCTTCCAATACAATGAGCGGGGAGGGAATCTGCGCCACAGAGTCGTAATGATCACCGAGTATCACAGACTCTTCACGTCCAACAAGCAGGCCGCCATGGCCTACATTCTGCGCATGGCGGAACTGGCGGGCCCCTGCGGCATCCATCTGATCCTGGCCTCCTCCGACCCGGCCTGCCTGCGTGGCCTGGGCGAAAGCTTCCCGGCACGAGTCTGCCTCAAAGTGAGCACTCCTCAGGACTCTCACGCCCTGCTGAACCAGAAGGGCGGCGAATCCCTCCCCCGCAAGGGTTCTCTCTACTACCTGAACGGGATCGACCCCGATCCCCAGTACCTTCAGTGCGGCTTTGTCACACAGCGCGAGGTCCGCAGTGTCCTCGATGCGCTCAAGAGCAATTATGTCAACATCCGCAAGAGATCGATTTTTGAGGAGATCGAGGACGACGATCCCGAGGACAGCTCTGAGAGCTCGGGCAGGAAGAAATTCAGACGCCCGTTTTGACTGACACAGTCAATGCAAAATATAGTGGACAATGTGGATTAATTTGTGGAAAACAGTCTCAAAATAGAGAAGATATCCCCAAATTATCTAACTTTTGACCGAATCAGTCGACTATTTGAGAGCCTGCAGCAAAAAAAAGCGCAAAAACAAAGGGTGCTGCACCTCGCTGATCATTCAGCAAGGTGCAGCACCCTTTCTTTAAATTAGTGGAGATAGCGGGATTCGAACCCGTGACCTCTGCGTTGCGAACGCAGCGCTCTCCCAGCTGAGCTATATCCCCAAAAGCAAGCTGCCCGATTATTATATTCGGACAGCCGCCAATTGTCAAGTATTAAGATTCAGATTCTGCGATCACTTCCTGGGCTGTCTGAGGAAGGAAGGGATATCCAGATTCTCCTGCTTCACAGAGCTCTTCGGAGCCACAGGTCTTGTTCCGTTTCCGGTGCGAGGGCTCTGGGTCTGAGTGGTTCTGCTCTTCTGAGCGGTTCCCTTAAAGGTCTGGCTGTTTCCCTTGCGAACGTTCGAATTGTTGAAGGGATAGCTGGAAGGAACAGAATCCTTGCTTCCGATGCCGGTTGCGATAACCGTGACATCACAGGAATCCGTGTTGCTGTCATCGTACATAGCGCCGAAGATGATGTTGACATCGTCGCCCGCCTGATCCTGCACATAGCTTGCAGCGTCAGATGCGTCTGCCAGGGAGATATCTCCGGAGATGTTGATGATGACATCGGTAGCGCCGCTGACAGTGGTCTCCAGAAGAGGAGATTCGACTGCCATCTTGACAGCGTCCGTAGCCTTCGTCTCGCCCTTGCCGTATCCGATACCGATATGCGCAACGCCCTTGTCTCTCATGACAGTCTGCACGTCTGCGAAGTCCAGATTGATGATAGAAGGAACATTGATCAGGTCTGTGATACCCTGTACGGACTGCTGAAGAACTTCATCCGCCTTCTTGAGAGCCTCGGGAAGAGTGGTCCTGCGGTCCATGATCTCAAGGAGTCTGTCATTAGGGATGACGATCAAAGTATCGACGTTCTCCTTAATGTTCTCGATTCCTACAAGCGCTCTCTGCATGCGGCTCTTGGCCTCAAAGCTGAAAGGCTTTGTGACGACGCCGACAGTGAGGATTCCCATTTCCTTGGCAATTCTTGCAACGACGGGAGCCGCGCCGGTTCCTGTGCCGCCGCCCATACCGCAGGTGACGAATACCATGTCCGCACCCTTGAGGGCCTGGGAAATCTCATCAGCGCTCTCTTCCGCTGCCTTCTGACCAACCTCCGGATTTGCGCCGGCGCCAAGTCCCTTCGTCAGCTTCTCACCGATCTGCAGGAGTCTGGGCGCTCTGCAAAGATTCAGAGCCTGAACATCAGTATTGACACCGATGAATTCCACACCTATAACATCAACATCTACCATTCGGTTAACAGCGTTGTTGCCTGCACCGCCAACGCCAACGACTATAATCTTGCAAGCCGGTTCCGTATCATTTGTCTTGATTTCCAGCACGGTTGGCCCCTCCTTATTGAAAAAATAATATTCACGTAAATAATAATACAATTGAACCTTGAAATAATCAATGGATGTTTAGAAATTTTTACAAAATTATTTCAAGATGATGTTTTGGTCCGAAGAAGTATAATTTGTCATGTTAATCGTTCCGCTCCGGCCCTCCAGGTAAGGGATGAGCTGTGCGATCTTCGATATTTTGAGCTCGAAATCGCTTCTGCCCAGCATCACTTTGATCTCGCCCATGTACATGACTATGCTGCCCGACTTGGTGAGAACGACGCAGTCGGTCTCGATCCGGAACTTCCTGAGGATCTCCAGGACCTCCAGGACCATGCCCAGCCCCACTTCATTGTCAGACGTCATCTTTGTCCCGATCTCTGCTTCCGTGATGGAGAGACCGGTCACAAATGTGGCGCCTTTGACCGTGAGCGGCGAGTTTTCCAACACGACCCCGTCTGCCGAAAAATAGAGCTTCTTTCCGGCGTACGGTATAAATCCGGCTATGTCCATGTCCTTGACGGTGATCGTGATCTCATCGTAGGAGTTGAGACTTACCTTCACGCTCTCCTCAAAAGGGATCTTGGGCGCCCAGGGCGTCATATAGAGCACGGTCAGGAACACAGAATTATGCATGAGCTGCGAGTCATCACTGATCACCTGCTCCGCAATCTCTTCGCCGGTGTACAGTGAGTTTCCCCTTACATGCACAGTCCGCACGGTACATGTAAAGTAGATCACCGTTATGGCAGCGGCTACTAACAGTACAAAAAGAGTGAACAGGTTTAATCCCATTCCCCTCTCGTCAGACTCGTCATCATCAGGATCATCTTCATCATCGGCGGAGTCATCGTCCGGGTCGTCCTCATCGTCCTCGTCGTCGTAGTCGTCGTCTTCGTCGTCATCCACGAAATCGTCGTCTTCGTCGTAGTCGTCGTCCGCGAAATCATCGTCGCTGTTGTCAGCGTCCCCATCAGATTCAGCCGTCTCCTCCGTTTCGACCGTCTCAGCCGGCTCTTCCTGCCGGTCCTTCGCTTCCTTTCCGGGTTCCTCCCCGGATTCCTCCTCCGGACGCGCCTTCAGATCCTTCTTATCCGTCTCGCTGTCTATATTCTCGTCCTGCCCGGTCTGCTTAAGTTTCCCGGGATCATCTGCTGCTACCATAAATCAGGACTCCTCCAGCCTGGCAAGCTCTTCTCTCTGCATCCCGCGCGACACACTCAGGACAATGCCGATCTCACTGAGCAGGAAGAACACCGAGGAGCCTCCGTAACTGATGAACGGAAGCGTAACGCCGGTATTCGGGATCGTGTTGGTGACGACGGCAATATTGAGTATGACCTGGACGGCGATGTGTGAGATCACCCCGACCACGAGCATGGCGCCGTAAAAATCGTCCGCGCTGTTGGCGATCATCATGAACCGCCACAGAAGAAGAACGAACATCAGCATGATGCTGATCGCGCCGAAGAGCCCGAGCTCCTCACAGATGATCGAAAAGATCATATCGTTCTGCGCTTCGGGAATAAAGCCCAGTTTCTGCATACTTTGGCCCAGTCCCTTGCCGAAAATGCCGCCCGAACCGATCGCATAGAGCGCCTGTATGGTCTGGTATCCCTTTCCTCCCGCATACGCCTGCGGGTCCAGCCACGCCAGCACTCTCTCCCCTCTGAAATCGAGCGAATTAGTGTCCGCGGAGTTTACAGTATACCAGACAAGTGCCGCCGCGACAACCAATACGACCACGGCAATCAAAATAAATTTTCCGTAATCCGGACAAGCCACGAACAACATACCGAATACGATGGCTACGACGATGATCGCCGAGCTGAGGTTATCCGTGATCTTCCAGAGCATAACGCCTACCACGACGGCAGGAATCATGGGAAGTATGAACCCCCTGACTGTCGAGAGCGCTTTTCTTCCCAGCTTTTCGATAAACATGGCGCTGAACACGATGACGCCGATCTTGGCCACCTCTGCCGGCTGCAGCTGAATCGGCAGAATCGGGATTTTCAGCCATCTCTTGGCGCCGTTAACTTCCATTCCGAAAGGGATAATGAGCAGGATCAGCCCCAGGGACACCGCGTAAGCCAGCAGCGAGATCCTCTTCCAGAATGTATAAGGGATCAAGGAGACAAACACCATGAGGGCAAGTCCCAGCAAAGTGAAGATCATCTGCCTCTTCAGATAATAAGCCGCGTCTCCGTGCTGCGCCATAGACTCGTAGGAACTGGTCGAATACAGCATGACCAGGCCAAAAGAGAGCAAAAACAGCACAATGAAAACAAGGCTGTAATCCGCCAGTCCTCTTCTTCCTCCGATCTTCTCTTTAACAATAGCAGAAATACTTGACATTCTTAACCTTTCAAGATCCGATAAAAACAGTCTTCCAAAAAAGGCGCCTGCCCGGCGCCTTCGCTGCCATTTACCACAGGCCCAGAAGCGCGATGGCGCTCAGGATCACCGTTACAATAGTGAATACAGCCACAACCTTTACTTCCGACCATCCTCCCAGCTCAAAGTGGTGATGGATCGGAGCCATTCTGAACACTCTCTTGCCGTGAGTCTTCTTGAAATAACTCACCTGGATAATGACCGACAGCACCTCAATGAAATAAATAAATCCGACAATCGGGATGAACAGAGGCAGCTGCAGCATATAAGCCATGCCCGTCACAAATCCGCCCAGGGCCAGAGAGCCCGTATCTCCCATGAATACTTTGGCGGGATGCGCGTTATAAATAAGAAATCCAAGGAGTGCGCCGATCAGAGCCCCGCCCGAAGCCGCCGCTCCGGATCCCGCGAACGCCGCCGCGATCGTGAAGAAGAGCGCCACTGCCACAGTCACGCAGCTCGAGAGCCCGTCTACGCCGTCCGTGAAATTGGTTCCGTTTACCGTTGCCACCGCAATAAAGAGCAGTGCGGGAATATTCAGAAACTTCAGGTCAAAATAGACGCCCGCCATGAAAGGAACTTTCATCGCCAGGTCGATCGAATGAAATCTCGTCACATACAGCGCGAACAGAAGCGCGATCACGATCTGCAGCGCCATCTTCTGCTTGGGACTGAGGCCGTCCGACTTCTTCTTGACAACTTTGAGGTAGTCGTCGATAAAGCCCACCACGCCGAATCCGGCGGTGAGAAACAGGACCGGAAGCACTTCCGGGCACTTCGGCACCATGCACAGGCTTGCGACGGCCAGCCCGAGTATGATCATGATTCCTCCCATGTTGGGCGTACCGGTCTTCTTCAGATGGCTCTGCGGGCCGTCCGTTCTCTCCGTCTGTCCGGCTTTCACTCTGCGCAAAAACGGAATGAGAAAATGGCCCGAAATGGCACTGACCGCAAAAGCGATCAGCAAAGGCACCACGATCACAGCATATTTCATTCCAGTCTGCATAAACAAACACATCCTTTCCGTAAATGTCAAAGCGCAGTCTCGCGACATCCGCTTCGCGAAAACCCGCTTTCGCCTACCAAGTCTGCTTCTCCCACTTGTCAGGCGATTCGTCTCCGGTATAGGTGACGGCGAGTCCGAGCTCCTCGAGTTCTGCTCTCTCTTCATCTGTGACCGGCTCCGACATATAAATATTCAGGTAAGGCAGGACTTCCTGCATGATACTTCTGACAACAACCGTCGCGAAGGTGGCGTCGTCCTGGTTCTCAAAGTTGGCCCTGTCAATGACCACATAGACAAGGATCTGCGGATCTTCCGCAGGCGCGTAGCCCATAAAGGATACGATATACTCATCGTTCCCGCGGGGAAGCGTCTCCGCCGTTCCCGTCTTGCCGCCAATCCTGTAGCCGGCCGGTCTCGCCGTCTCGCCGGTTCCGTATCTTCCCTCGACGACCTGGACCGTATACTCACGGATCAGTTCGCTGGTCTCTTCTGAGACAGTCTTCTTGAGGACCCTCGGCTCAATGGTCCTGAGCGTGGTTCCGCTGGGACTGGTAATCTTCTTGACCACATGGGGCTCATAATAGTAACCTCCGTTGATCAAAGAGCAGAATCCTGCGGCCATCTGAATCATCGTGGCGTCGAAGTTCTGTCCGAAAGCGTTCGTCGCCAGCATGGAATCCGTCATTGTAGAGTCCGAGACAAAGCTGTCTGTCCTCGCCTCATCCGCCAGGTCGATCCCCGTCCTGAGTCCGAAGTTGAACACGTTCTGGAACTTGGTGAAGTTCTCTTTTCCCTCGCTCATGGCCATTTCCATGAGCGACACGTTGCAGGATCTCTCGACCGCCTGTCCGACAGTGAGAAGTCCATCTCCCTCGCGGTTGTGACATTTGATCTCAAATCCGTCTATATATTTGTATCCGTTGCAGTAAAACGTCTCGTCCTTGTCGACAGTCCCCGTCTCCAGCCCCGTCGCCACCGTGAACGGCTTGGCTGTGGATCCCGGTTCAAAATATTGACTGACACAGAAGTTACTCCACAGCGCATTGAGATATCTTGGCTTGTCTTCATCCGACATGACGAGTAGATCCGTGTAAGTCAGGTAACTGTCCATCGGCTCGTCATTGGCGTCCAATTTGGGCATTCCTTCGAGGGCCGCCAGGTCCGAGGGCTGGTTCAGGTCAAAAAAGGGAGTTCCCGCCATGGCGAGGATCTCTCCGCTGTGGACGTCCATGACAATGCAGGCTGCGTGATTGCTGCCGTTTCCGGGATGATCGAAGTTGTCATATTCGTCATCGTGCTTTTTGAGATATTTCTGCACGATACTCTGAATGTTGGCGTCTAGAGTAAGAACGAGATTGTTTCCGTCTTTTGGCTCGATCATGGTCTGCTCCATGCTCAGAGACTCATCCAGATAGCCGTATCTTCGTCCGACAACGCCGTTGAGCGTTTCGTTGTAATACTCTTCCAGGCCGCCCGTTCCCACGTTTCCGGATCCCGAGAATCCGATCACATGGCAGGCGAGATCCGAGTGGGGATAGATCCGGCTGTAGCCGCTCTCAAACCAGATTCCCTTTATGTTGTCGTATTTGCGGTCCGCCGGGGCGACCTTTTTTTCCTTTTCCATCTTGATCCCGGCTTCGACCTTGTCCAGATATGCTTTTCTGTCCTGATAGGACAGGTTCTTCAGCGCTATATAATACTGCGAGGAAGGGTGGTTTGTAATATATTCTCTGATCCTGCCCCTGTTGATCCCCAGGCTTTCCAGGGCGTCAAGCGTAGGCTCCAGGTAGGCATCCTTCTCCAGGATCTGCTTGGAGTCGACGATTACATTGTAGACAAGCTGACTGTCCGCCAGCACAGTCCCCTTGCAGTCCATGATCTTTCCCCTCTTGTAGGGGATGGTCTGGTTCTCGTAGGCCTGCTGGGACAGCACCTGCATCGTGTATGCCTGTCCGTTATCCCGGTTGATGAGGAAGAGTTTGATCCCTAATCCGACAAAAGCCAGCAGTACTAATCCACATAGTACCACCAGCTTTCTCTGCATGCTAATAGTGAACCTCTTCAATCCTCCGCGGGTATTTTTTCCTTTAACTACCCTCTTGCTCACTTTATATCCTTACAAATTCACAAATTAAATACACAAATTAAATTTACAAATCTGTGTCAGTTCAGCTGCCGTGACGCCGGTCAGTCTATATCGGCGATCTGATGGACCGTATCGCCTTTGGTATCTGAGTATACCACAATCTGGTCCTGAGATGCATACTGCATTCCGAATTCATCGATCGCGATCCTTCTGATCTCTTCCAGGTCAATATCGCCGGCGATCTCGTTGTAGACCTCGTTGTTGGAGGATCTGAGCTCCGCCAGCTCCGATTCAAGGGTAACGATCCGGCTGTTGGTGTCCGAAATATCCGACAGCAGCTTGATATAGCCGATCAGACAGAAGGTCATAGCTGCCATAAGGCATGCCATGAAAGCCGCATATCTGCGGTTCATGTGCATCGCTTTTTCTCTGCCGCGTCTGGCGGCAAGACGGACGTCCTTGCTGCTGCGGTGCTGCTCTTCCTGCGAGCGCTCCGCCCAGAAATCGTCCGGCGCGGCCGACCCGCTGATATAGCTCTGGCGGCTCCCCGCAAACGACTCCCCGTGCATCACATTTCCCCGGCCGTTTCTGCTTCTTCTCGACCTCTGTGTAGCTTTGATCATCCTTGACTTCTGCCTCCTTGTAGGTAATTCCGTACTCGTATGTATTATATTTCTGCCCGCTCAAAGACTCTGAGCTTCGCGCTCGCCGAGCGCCTGTTTACTTCCAGTTCGTGCGCGGACGGCGCGATCGCCTTGCGCGTCACTACCGTTCCCTTCGACTTTTTCCCGCATACGCACACCGGAAACTCCGGCGGACATGTGCAGGGCTTTTCGGCGCGCCGGAAGGCGTTCTTGACGATCCTGTCCTCAAGCGAATGGAAAGTGATCACACACAGCCTTCCTCCGGGTGCCAAAAGATCGATCATCGTGTCAAGCGAATCTCTCAGGACGTCCAGTTCCCTGTTGCAGGCTATGCGGATTGCCTGGAATGTTCTCTTGTCCGGGTTGCCGCCCTTCTCTCTCATCTTGGCGGGGATCGACGCTCTCACGATCTCGCTCAGGTCTCCCGTTGTCTCGAGGGGGCTGATCGCGCGCCTCTTCACAATGTTGGCGGCGATCCTGGCCGCACACTTCTCTTCTCCGTATTCCCTGAGGATCCTTGTGAGTTCCTCCGCCGAATAGGTGTTGACGATCTCCCTTGCCGTGAGCGAACTGCTCCGGTCCATTCTCATGTCGAGGGGCGCATCCGTTCTGTAGGTAAAGCCTCTCTCCGGGTTGTCCAGCTGATAGGAAGACACTCCCAGATCCAGAAGTATGCCGTTGACCTTTCGGATCGAGAGATCCGAGAGCACGCCGGCTATATTCTCATAATTGTCGTGCACGATCGTCACCGCGTCGCCGAACTGCGCGAGCCTTTCGCCCGCGGCCGCGATGGCGTCCGTGTCCTGGTCGATTCCGATCAGGCGGCCGCCCTCTGTCAGCCTCTCCAGAATATGATAGGAATGTCCTCCGCCTCCGAGCGTCCCGTCGACGTAGATTCCGTCCGGCCTGATCGCCAGATTATCCAGTACTTCTTCCAGAAGCACCGAAGTGTGCTCAAATTTCAAATCCGTTCCCCAGCATTTCTTCTGCTATATCGTTGATCTCTTCAGTGGACATGGACTCCTCCCAGGACTCCTTGCTCCAGATCTCGATCCTGGATCCGACGCCCACGAGAATCACGTCCTTGTTGATTCCGGCTGCCTCTCTGAGGTTTCCGGGAATCAGAACGCGCCCCTGCTTGTCCGGCTCCACTTCGTTGGCCCCGGATAGGAAGAAGCGCACAAGCTGCCTCTGTTTCTTGACATTGTAAGGGAGGTCGCTCAGGCGGGAGACAAACTTCTCCCAGTCTTCCATCGCGTAAATGCACAGACAGGGATCAAGGCTTCGCGTGATCACGAACCTCTCTCCTAAAGCCTCTCTGAACTTGGACGGTATGATCAGTCTCCCTTTCGGATCCAGGGAATGACCATATTCTCCCATGAACATGTTGCACTTTCCTCCACTTTGCACCACTTTTCTTCACAATCATACCAACTGGCACGGGCTTTTTCAATAGCCCGGGGGAAATTTAGCGTACACAAAATAGAGGGCACCTTGTCAGTCCCATTCCAAAAACCGAACCCGCCACAAGTTTCAAAGCGGGATAATTTCTCATTCAAAGCTCGCGGCACAGGCCGCCGCGCCCGTCACTTGGCAGTGTCCTCCGCTGCCCTCTCCTTCCGGCCCAGCCTGCTCCGAATGATCAGGTTCGCCGCGATCGCGGCGACCGCCATCACGATTCCGAGCACCATGGACACCGGTATCTTCGTGCCTGTGATATAGAGCTGGTCCGTCCGGATCGACTCGATCCAGGCTCTTCCGATCCCATATCCGGCAAAATAGAGAAGCGCGATCTCTCCGTCAAACTTCTTGTGCTCCCGATACAGAAGCAGCAGCACAAGCAGTGCCAGATTCCACATTCCTTCATATAGAAATGTAGGATGCACCTGTATATAATTCGTCCCTTCCGTCATGTGCGCCGCGATCAGCGGAGAAATATCCCGCTCTCTCACCATGCTCACCGGAATTCTCATAGCCAGCAGGTTGTTCGTATATTCACCGAAAACTTCCCGGTTGAAGAAATTCCCCCATCTGCCCAGGATCTGCCCCACCAGGAGCCCGTAGATCACTGTGTCGAGAATGAGCGGAAACTTCTGCTTTTTCACCTTGCAGTAGACATACAGCGTAATAGCCCCGGCGATAATGCCGCCGTAAATGGCGAGTCCGCCGCCGCGTATGTTCAGAATCTGAATGGGATCATTCTTATAGAAGTCCCACATGAAGATCACATAATAGATTCTTGCCCCTAAGATGGAGAAGATAATGAGAGGAGCCGCCAGATCCCAGATCACATCCGGATCCAGCCCGGACTTCTTCGCGATCCTGGCTGCCAGAGCAAGGCCCAACATCATGCCGATCGCGATCACGACGCCGTAGAGCGCGATCCCGAAATTGCCGATCATGATGGTCTTGGGGACATTCCTCAGATAGATTCCCAGATTCGGAAAAGCAATATCCATTTCTCCCATCATATCCGCCATATTTCTAACCAGACTCCTTCAACTTTTAGTATTTCTTGTACTATGATAGCACAAGATTTCCCCCTTAGCGGATTTTTCTATTCTTAAAATTTGCTAAATTTTGCCCCCAAAATTCCCTGTTTTTCTATTCCGTTTTTGATTGACAAAGCACAAGGTATGGTGTCTACTGCTCAGACCCGCCAAAATATTGCCTTTTCGCACCGTTTTGGCCGGTCGGGCGGATAAATCCGACAATTCCTCAGAATTTCCGACGCTTTTCCGTCGCCACCCACTGCTACGCGTGCGACCTCTGGGGTGGTCGTATGACCTCTGGGGTAGTTGTGCGACCTCTGGGGTGGTTTTCACAGTCTCCGGGGGGAGCTTACCCCTGGGATGACCAACGAACAGGTTGTTTTTTTCATTTCGTAGGGGTCTCTTTAGCAAGTGCCGGCTGGATGCCGGATGGGAGGACCTACGAACTGGATGCTTTTTCCATTTCGTAGGATTCTCTCTAGCTTGTGCCGGCTGCGTATCGGCGGGATGAACCTACGAACAGGATACTTTTTCTATTTCGTAGGGTTCTCTCTAGCTTGTGCCAGCTGGGAGTGACCTACGAACTGGTTGCTTTCTCCATTTCGTAGGGTTCTCTCTTGCAAGTGCCGGCTGCGTATCGGCGGGATGAACCTACGAACAGGATACTTTTTCTATTTCGTAGGGTTCTCTCTAGCTTGTGCCGGCCGGGAGTGACCTACGAACGGTTGCTTTCTCCATTTCGTAGGGTTCTCTCTAGCTTGTGCTGGCCGGGAGTGACCTACGAACTGGATGCTTTTTCCATTTCGTAGGGTTCTCTCTAGCTTGTGCCGGCTGCGTATCGGCGGGATGAACCTACGAACAGGATACTTTTTCTATTTCGTAGGGTTCTCTCTAACAAGTGCCGGCTGGACGCCGGATGGTAGGTCCTACGAACAGACTGCTTTCTCCATTTCGTAAGGGTAAAAAAAAGATGTGAAGTCCGGAATCAACAATTCCTGACTTCACATCTTAAATTCAAATCATACCTCTATCGAGAGTGCCCTGTTCTTATACATTGAACCGGAACAGGATCACATCTCCATCCTTGACAACATAATCCTTGCCCTCAATTCCCACAAGCCCTTTCTCGCGAGCCGCAGACAGGGATCCGAGCTCCAGAAGCACCTTGTAGTTCACAACCTCTGCCTTGATAAATCCGCGCTCGAAATCACTGTGGATCTTTCCGGCCGCCTGAGGGGCCTTTGTTCCGATCTTAATGGTCCAGGCTCTGGTCTCATCCTCCCCCGCAGTCAGGAAGCTCATGAGTCCCAGTGTGCGGTAGCTGGCGCTGATCAGTTTATCCAGACCGGCTTCCGTCACGCCCAGGTCCTCCAGGAACATGGCGCGCTCGTCATCGTCGAGCTCGGCAATCTCCGCCTCGATACTCGCGCAGATCACAAACACCTCACTTCCTGTCTGTGCCGCATATTCGCGAACCTTCTGCACACCTGGATTATTTGCGCCGTCATCGGCATGATCATCTTCCGATACGTTTGCGGCATAGATCACCGGCTTATCGGTCAGAAGATTGTAGGTCTGCATCCACTTCTCTTCGTCTTCCGTCAGGTCCTCAAGCAGAGAGGCAGGCTTGCCGCTCTCAAGATGCTCCTTGAGGCGCTTGAGGAAAGCCATCTCCTTTCCGGCTTCCTTGTCCATCTTGGCTGTTCGAGCCACTTTAGAAATACGGCGCTCCAGAACTTCCAGATCTGCAAAGATCAGTTCCAGATTGATTGTCTCGATGTCGCGCATAGGATCCACACTGCCATCTACGTGAATCACATTGCCGTCCTCGAAGCAGCGCACTACATGAACGATCGCGTCTACTTCACGAATATTAGCGAGGAACTGGTTTCCAAGGCCTTCACCTTTAGAAGCGCCCTTGACCAGACCGGCGATGTCAACGAACTCAATGACAGCCGGTGTGACCTTCTTGGAATGATACATTTCCCCCAGAAGGCGAATTCTCTCATCCGGGACAGGTACAATGCCGACGTTGGGGTCGATCGTACAGAAAGGATAGTTTGCAGATTCTGCTCCTGCCTTTGTCAGCGCATTAAAAAGTGTGCTCTTTCCCACATTAGGAAGACCTACGATGCCTAATTTCATTTTCTTTTATATCTCCTTAAAAATCATTCTATTTAACTGTTTTTCGGCGTTATGACCTTAGTTACCGGGTCATTTTCACCCTTATTCTCAAAGTGTCTCCTGTCGAACGCTCTTTATTATAGCGTACCAGTCGTCTTTTCTCAATCTTTCCTTTTTACGCAGAGGTAAGTCCTGAAAAGTCCTTCCGTCTTTCACCGCCTTGTTTTTAAGTCGTGCTTTTACAGATTCCGCGTTTTTCAAACCAGCACCTCCAGGTACGTCGACAGTATTCTTTCACATCGAAGCTGCTTTGCATAACGATGAAGTCTCTTCAAATCTCTATCACTCTTTTTCAGATAATTTGTGAGTATTTCTTTTGTCTCTTCAATGCCAAGTTTATTGCGATAAAATAGAATATCGATCACAGTCTTTTCAACATCATAAATACGGAAAGAATTATTCCCGCTCTCTATTGTTACTACTCCTGTTTCATGACGTGTCTTGGAGAAGTAAAGAACATTCAGCTGCGGCCAGTCCGGCATTGTCGATATCTTTGAATCACGTTCAATTGCCACGTCTATACTGTCCGGCCAGTAAGTCGTCAGTTCATAATAGCGCGCCGCACTCAGAAGGCATATCACGCCTTTGGGTGCATATGCCTTTACATAATAAAAATCCGATTCGTCGCCGTTATAGAGCAGGTTCTCATAACTGCTGTTATTCAGTTTCCTTAGCTTTCCCTCATCGACAAGTTTTCCTATTCGATAGTACGATAGTCCCAGGCTTTTCAGTTCCTGAAGGGAATATATCATCTGTCGGTTCGATATATCTTTCTGCTCCTGCATAATCATATTCACTTCCTCCCAAGAAAATCTTAAAACAACTGGGGTAAAATTTCAATATTATTCCGCACTTAATAATATATGCAGAATTTTATCAAATTCCATGTAATAAAAAAGCCGCACAGCTCTCCCAAATCGAAGAGCCGTGCGGCTTAGAACCCATGATTAAATTTTATGTTTTACTCCTCATTCCACTCTTCTTGGAAGAATAGTCCGGTTTCCTGTTCTTAAGCTCCTCAAAGAGTTCACTGTAATTCTTGTAGCGGATCCGGCTGATCTTTCCCTCTTCCAGCGCCGCCCGCACGGCGCAGCCGGGCTCCCTCAAATGGACGCAGCCGTCAAAGCGGCATTTCCCCTCGTACTCATCAAATTCCGAATAGTAATGGCGAAGTTCCTGCGCCTCCATATTCATCAGGTAAAGGGACGTAAATCCGGGGGTGTCCACCAGATAGGTGTCTTCTTCGCCGGCCAGCAGCTCCACGTGCCTCGTGGTGTTCTTGCCGCGGCTGATCTTGCGGCTGAGCTCCCCGGTCTCCATTCGGGCTCCCGGGCAGATTGTGTTGATCAGCGTCGATTTGCCGACGCCGCTGGGCCCCGTCAGTACGGTTGTCTTTCCCTTAAGGATTTCGCGAAGGCCTCCCAGGGTCTCCGGTGAGAGAACACTCACAAAGAGGACTTTGCAGCCGCAGGATTCATACGTCTCCCGAAGCTCTCTGATCTCCTCTTCCGTGGCCAGATCCTGTTTGTTAAAACATAGCACAGCCGGCAGCTCTTTCTGGTGCATCGTGATCAGAAACCGGTCCAGCATGTTGTAGCTGGGCGCCGGATGTGTGATCGCGAAGATCAGAAGGGCCTGATCCACGTTCGCCACATTGGGCCTGACCAGCTCATTCCTGCGCGGTAAGAGACGGACGACATTTCCCTCCATGGGAACGCTCACAGTATCTGTGATCTCGATCTCCACGTCGTCCCCGACAAGAGGTTTGACGCCCAGTGCGCGGAACACGCCCCTGGCCCGACACCGGTAGATTTCCTCTCCGGTGTGGACTTCATAAAAACCGGCAATACTTTTAATGATCTTGCCTCTCATAGCTGTCTCTTTTTCATCTTTCCATTTTCCGTCCGGAACCGACTCCGGCATTGATCCGCCTTCGCTGTACCTCAACCGGTTCCTGCATCAGTCCTCCGGCGTAAAGGTGAGTTCTCTCGTGATCGTCCTGTCCTCGGTCCGTTCGACCGTCCGGGTCACGGTCTTTTTGCCTGTTTCCTCACCCGTGTTCTCGTTTTCCGCAGACCCTTCCGCCGCCGCGTTGCCTGTGCTGCCGGTATCGGATTCTGCAGGCGTTTCCTGCTCCGGCGTATCGTCTTCCACTTCTTCCTCGATCGTCTCGACGATCGTGACCTGATATTCCATGGTCAGGGTTCCGTACTCAGAAGTGATGCCCGTGCATCCCATTCTGTAAGGGAACGCGGATGTCGTCGTATCCAGAAGCTTCTGTCCGTCTTCCGTTACGATCGTGATGTGCACCGAAGTGCCCGCTTTATAATCGGGATCTTCGCTGCTGGTAGGCGCGGAAATATCCGCCGAATAGCTGTATGTCTGCTGCCCTGCGATGTCAAAATTGACCGCCGTGCCCTCGTCGATCATCTCTCCGGCTTCCACATCCTGGGAGATGACCAGACCGCGGTTGTCCGGATTGGAATCCGTGATCGTCCTGACATTGCCGGTCTTAAGCCCGAAAGCGCCCAGCGTGTTGCGCGCTTCCTGCTCTGTCATGCCCAGAAGATTGGGCATCTCTACTTTGCCGGACATGTCGGGGCCGGTGCTCACTTCGATGGTCACATAAGTGCCGCCTTCCGCCTGCACATCCCCTTCGGGATCCTGGCTGATGACCAGGCCGCTCTCGACCTCTTCGCTGCTGGCCTCTGTGATATTGACGTTAAATCCGGCCTCTGTCAAAAGATCGACCGCCTCATCCTTGGTAAGCCCCACGACAGACGGGATCTTGTTGCCGCTGTTGCCGCATACTGTGAGGACAACCGTGCTTCCTACCGGAATCTGTGCTCCTTCCTCTACGCTGCTGCGCATGACAACGCCCACCGTATACTTGTCGGATTCCTCATAAGTCAGTTCCGGGATCAGTCCCTGCTTGACGAGAGCGGTCCTTGCCGCAGAGGCGTCCAGCCCCACTACATTGGGCATGATCACCATCTCTTCACTCTGCGCGACGGCATTATCTTTCTTTGCGCCGCCCGGCAGGATTCCCATTCTGCTCCCGACGATCAGAAAGACGATCACACAGATAATGGCAACGGCCAGCACTGCCAGGATGGAAGCGATCCTGTCCATCGAGTGCTCCCGCTCCTCTTCTTCATCGTCGTCATCATCGATGTCGGGGTCGTCGAAGTCCTCTTCCTCTTTTATGCGCTTAGGCATCTTGCGCGTCTTTCGCGTGAGGTCTTCTTCTTCCTTCCTGACTGCCTCTGCGGCAGCTTCCTGCTTCTTCCTTGCGCCCTGCTTGATCTGCTCTTTCTCTTCATCCGTCAGCATACGGGTGCTGCCCATATCATTGGGATCATAGCGCTTTACAAAATCGCCGTCGGGATCGCTGATCGATTTCTTGAGATCGGTCGCGAGCTCCTGCATGTTCTGATAGCGTCTGTCAGGGCTCTTCTCACAGCACTTGAGGACGATCTGGTCCACACTGTAGGGAATATCGGGATTCAGCTTTCTGGGAGAAGGCATAGGCTCCTGGATATGGCGGATCGCAATCGCCACCGTAGTCTCGCCGTCAAAGGGAACTTCCCCCGTCAGCATCTCGTATAATGTCACGCCCAGGGAATAGACGTCGCTCTTTTCATCACTGAAACCGCCTCTCGCCTGTTCGGGAGAGGTGTAATGGACGGATCCCATGACATTGGAGGTGATCGTATCGCTTGTGGCCGCCTTCGCGATGCCAAAATCCGTGACCTTCACCTTTCCGTCTCTGGAGATGATGATATTCTGCGGTTTAATATCCCTGTGTATGATATGATTTCTGTGCGCGGCTTCAAGTCCCATGGAGACCTGCAGCGCGATGGTGACCGCCTCCTTATAGCCGAGGCGCCCTCTCTTGGAAATGTAATTCTTGAGAGTGATTCCGTCCACCAGTTCCATTACTATGTAATAGATTCCCTTTTCTTCGCCGACGTCGTACACGTTGACGATATTGGGGTGCATCAGGCCTGCTGCGGCCTGCGCTTCAACGCGGAATTTCGAGACAAAATTTGCGTTCTCCGAAAACTCCTGCTTGAGAACCTTGACTGCTACAAAGCGGTTCAAGGTGTGATCTTTTGACTTATATACATCCGCCATGCCGCCCGTGCCGACCTTTTCAAGGATCTCGTAGCGGTCTGCGATCAACATACCGATTTTAATCATGTTCTTCCTCCACTTACCCGGATAACTACCCTTTCAGACAGCACAGACTCTCAGTGAGTCCTCCCCGTACCGTCCTTATCCCGGGAAGTGTCAATCAGTATTACTGAGATATTGTCCTTTCCGCCCGCCTCATTGGCGCGCGCGACAAGCGCTTTTGCCTTTTCCTCAAGAGAACCCTGCTGCGCCAGCACGCTCTCTATTTCATCGTCGTCGATCATCGAAGTGAGGCCGTCCGTGCACATGAGGATCAGGCCGCACTCGGAAAGAGGGAGCCTGAAGAAATCAACCTGTACGCCCTCCTCGGCTCCGATGGCCCTTGTGATCACATTTCTCTCCGGATGGATCCTGGCATACTTTCTGTCGAGTGTCCCGGCGCGCACCATCTCCTCCACGAGGGAATGGTCCACAGTGATCTGCCGGAACCCGTCCTTATAATTGTAGAGACGGCTGTCCCCCACGTTGGCAATTAGAAGCTGATCGCCGCAGATCGTGCAGCCAACGAGCGTGGTTCCCATCCCATAGTATTCCCTGTGCCTGGCCGCCGTCTGGATGATCCCGCTGTTGGCCATCTCAAAAGCCTCTCTGAGAAGCTCCTCGGGCTCAATGCCGACCGTCGACACCACCTGATTCACCACAGTCTCCACTGTGAGCTTCGATGCGAGGTCCCCGGCTCTGTGCCCTCCCATTCCGTCTGCCACCAGATAAAGGCACGACAAAGAGCCCAGCGGTGCATCGCTGGCATAAATATAGTCCTGATTCATCTCTCTTCTGAGACCAATATCAGTTATGGAAAATGACTGCGGCATATCATTCTTCTCCTGGTTTCTGATCGGAAAGATGCCTGTGACGCAGCTGACCGCAGGCACCGTCAATATCTCTTCCTAATACTCTTCTAATACTAACATTTATGCCCTTTTTTTCAAGTTTTTTCTGAAATGCGCGCACTCCCTCCTCCTGCGTCTGCCGGTATCCGCGCTCCTTCACAGGGTTCACGGGAATGAGGTTTATATGCGCCTTGAGAGGCCTCGCCAGCTCCGCCAGCATCTGTGCGTCCTGCGCGCTGTCATTGACATCCCGGATCAGGCTGTACTCGAACGTGACCTGCCTCCCCGTCTTGTCAAAATAGTACCTGCCCGCCTCCATCAACTCCGCGATCGTATACTGATTGGCGATGGGCATGATCTCCTTTCTCTTCTCGTCCGTGACAGCGTGGAGGGAAAGGGCGAGCGTTATGGACAATTGCTCTTTTGCCAGATCATAGATCCGCGGCACGATCCCGCAGGTGGACACCGTGACATTTCTCTGGCTGATATTCAGCCCGTTCTCGTCGGTCAGAAGCCGCAGAAAGCGCACCAGATTGTCATAATTATCCAGGGGCTCCCCCGTTCCCATGACGACTACGTGCGACACCCTCTCGCCGGTCACCCTCTGGATCTCATAGATCTGCTCCAGCATCTCCGAAGGCGTCAGCGACCGGTAAAGTCCGTCCAGCGTGGAGGCGCAGAACTTGCAGCCCATGCGGCAGCCCACCTGGGAGGAGATGCACACGCTGTTGCCGAACTTGTAGCGCATGAAAACGCTCTCCACCAGGGAATCATCCCTCATCGCAAAGAGATATTTCTGCGTTCCGTCGAGCTTCGACACCTGGCGGTCGATCATCCTGACCGCTGTGAGCGGGTACTCCGCCGAGAGCTTCTCCGCCATGGCCTTGGGAATATTGGTCATCTCGCTGTAGTCCCTCGCGAGACTTACATGCATCCAGCGGTAGAGCTGCTTCGCCCGGAAGGCCGGAAAGCCGTTTTCCTTCATGACCTGCGTGAGCTCTGTGAGCGTCATCGATTTGAGATCTGTGTTTGTTTCCTGCATGAATTAATTCCTTACTCTGATAAATCTGGCCAGATAAAACCCGTCTGTGCCATGTACGCCGGGAAGCAGCTGAAGCTGATTTCCCTTTATTCCCGGAATCTCTCCGGGAAGATAATCTGCAAGCGGATCCGGGCTCAGTCCCAGCTCCTCTTCGATAAACTTCGCTATGGCGCCGTTCTCTCCTTCGTTGATCGTACATGTACTGTAGATCAGAACGCCGCCTTCTTTCAGGTAAGAGACAGCATTCCTGAGTATCTGCTTCTGCAGATCAGCCAGTTCCCCGAGCTGCTTTGGCGTCACATGGTACTTGATGTCCCTCTTGCGGCCGATCACACCCAGCCCTGAGCAGGGAAGGTCGCACAAAAGAACGTCTGCCTTTCCGACTTCTTCTTCCGGGACCGCTTCCAACGCGTCCCGCTGCGCTACTGTGACATTGGACAGGTGCATCCTTCTGACATTCTTCAGGATCTGTGTCGTCTTTCCTTTACTCAGGTCAAAGGAGTGAACTTCTCCTGCACTAGATTTTCCTGTTGTATCGGTTTCTGTGCTGCCTTCGGACGCGGGTTTTGTATTGGCTTCTGCCCCGTCTGCCAGGGCGAGCAGCTTTGAGGCGCAGTGCATGCTCTTGCCGCCCGGCGCCGCACAGATGTCATAGACGGTCTCGCCGCCTTTCAAGCCGGCCGCTTCCGCGACCATCATGGAACTCTCGTCCTGCACTGTCCACAAGCCTTCCCTGTAGCCGGGCAGTTCAGAAATGCTGTCCGTTCCCGTCAGATTGTAACAATAAGGCAGATAATGTCCTTTATGAACATCTACGCCTTTGTTCTTCATTTTTTCAAGAATTTCTTCTCTGCGCTCAGAGCTGCAGCGATCGTCAAATCGAATCGTAACAGGCCTGATCTCAAGAAGAGCCGCAAGAAGCTTCTCAGTTTCTTCAACACCCAATTGCTTCTGCCACATGCGGACGATCCATTCCGGCATGGAATAGGTTCTGGATAGGGTGGAGGGGTCGATCGGTGCGTCCTGTGTCAGTTTTCCGGCCTCCTTCTCGCGCACGACCGTGCGCAGGATGCCGTTTACAAACCCGCTCAGCTCTTTCTTGCCATATGTCTTGGTGAGCTTGACAGATTCATTGCAGGCGGCAGAATCCGGCACAGAATCCATATACAGAATCTGGAAGATTCCCATGCGCAGGATGTCCCTGATTATTGGTCTGATTCTGACGCCCTTTTTAGTGTACCGGCGCACTATATCATCCAGCTCAATCCTGCGTTCAATGACGCCTTCCGTCAGCCTCTTGACAAAGGCCCGCTGCCGGCGGTCCATTCCTTCTCTCTCACAGCGGTCCAACATGTCTTTTACCGCAATGTGACTGTATGTACCCTGCTCCCTGATCCCGGTCAAGACTTCCAGGACGGCTTCTCTCTCGCCTGTCTTGCTCAATATATGGCTCCTTTTGAAATGAAATGGCTCGCGGGGCGAATCGCCCCCCTGATGACCTGATCCGAATGACGCTAAAGTGCCGCCCACGATCTCCTGGCCGGC
The DNA here is from genome assembly GCA_002395235.1 of Lachnospiraceae bacterium UBA4260. Lineage (GTDB taxonomy): Bacteria > Bacillota > Clostridia > Lachnospirales > Lachnospiraceae > CAG-791. The sequence goes on from DGWK01000022.1 coordinate 137,473, forward strand.
ACTTAATCATCATTTTCTCTGAAATCCTCCACTCACCTCTCCGAAGTAAGTTTCTGCCCCTGCTCAACTTTGGCGCCCAGCAGAAAAGCCTGCGTACTCATGCGCTTCTTGCCCTCATACTGCACTTCTGTCAGCGCAAGAACGCCCTCTCCGCAGCAAACATAAATTGCTTTCTTATCGGTTCCGACAACAGTTCCGGGCACAACTTCCGCTTTCTTATCGGTCCCGACAACAGTTCCGGGCTCGCCGTCCGCCGCGCAGTCCGCGACAGAAGAGCCCCAGATCTTGAGCATTTTGCCGTTCATAAAGGTGTAGGCTCCCGGCCAGCTGTTGAGGCCGCGAACGAGACGCTCGATCTTCTCTGCGGGCATCGACCAGTCTATGTTGCCCATCTCCTTGCGGAGCATGGAAGCGTAGCTGGAGGCGCTGTCGTCCTGCTTGATGGGCGTAAGGGTCCCCTGCTCGATCATGGGAAGCGCTTTGACAAGAAGTTCTCCGCCAAGCTTCGCCATCTTGTTGTACAGGCTCTCGCCTGTCTCGTCCGCCGCCAGCGGGATCTCTTCCTGCAGCAGGATGTCGCCTGTATCGAGGCCGACGTCCATCTGCATGATGGTCACGCCGCTCTTCTCTTCTCCGTCAATGACCGCCCATTGAATGGGCGCGGCGCCTCTGTATTTTGGCAGAAGGGAGGCGTGGACATTGACGCAGCCGTATCGGGGCAGTTCCAGGATTTCTTTGCTGAGGATCTGTCCGAAAGCGGCGACGACGATGAGATCGGGTGCCTCTTCGCGCAGTCTCTGTACGGCGTCAGGCGTTTTGACTTTGACGGGTGAGAAGACAGGGATTCCCCAGCGGTCCGCGCACTCGTGCACAGGGGTCTTGATGACGCCTCTGCCTCTGCCCTTGGGCCTGTCGGGCTGGGTCACGGCGAGCGTGACCTCGCATCCGTTCTTCATCATTGTGTCCAGTACTTCCGCCGCCAGGTCCGGCGTACCCATAAACACGATCTTCAAGCTTCTCCCTCCGTCGCTTTAGCTTCTTCTTCCTTCTCCATCAGCTCGTCGAGCTCTTCATTGGTGTAGAGCCTGCCCTCGACGAGTTCCACATACATGTGGCCATCCAGGTGGTCCAG
>DGWK01000022.1:138756-165759 GCA_002395235.1 Lachnospiraceae bacterium UBA4260
CTTGTGACCTGCCCGCTCTTTCCGGGAACGGAGAGGCAGCCTTCCCAGCCGGTCTGCTCGCCGTCCTGCTCGAGGATCTCGGGATTGATCATGACGATGGGCTGGTTCTGCTCCGCGCTCACATCGATGACGACGATTCTCTTGAGCATTCCGACCTGGGGCGCCGCAAGCCCGACGCCGTCGGAGTCGTACATAGTCTCCTTCATATCTTCAATCAGTGCTTTGAGTTTGGGAGTCATTTCCTTTACTGTTTTGGCCTTCTTGCCAAGTACCGGATCTCCCAATTCTCTGATCAGTCTAAGTGCCATTTCTTTTCCGCCTTTCTATAATTCTTCACCGGGGACTCGCACCTCGCCGGTCCGCGCGCCGCCACGCCGCGCCCGAAAACCCGCGCCCGCACCGCGCCGCTCCGCGCTCTCCCCGCACGCCGCTCTAATACGCCGACACGGGATCAAAATCAAACTGCACCTGAACCTGCGGGTCCCGGCCTATTTTCACCAAATAGGCCAGAAACGCCTCCGCGCGGTCCTTACATCTCACCAGTTTATCATAGTTTATATCTTTAATGTAAATTACATATCTGTATTGGTCGCGGATCTTGGTGAGCGAGCCCTTGGCCGGCCCGATCACCAGCGCCTCGGGGTCATCCCTCACGAACAGTTCCCTGAGCTGTCCGGCCAGTTTTTCCGCCTTGTCCTCGTCCTCAGACTGCATCTGCACGCACAGCATGTGCGCCGCCGGCGGATAGAGAAGCGTGGACCGGTACCGGATCTCCTCCCTGTAGAATCCCACGTAGTCCTGGTCGGAGGCGTACTCGATCGCGTAATTATCCGGCTGGTAGGTCTGGATGACCACATTTCCGGGGACTTCTCCCCTGCCTGCGCGCCCCGCTGCCTGGGTCAACAGCTGGAAGGTCCGCTCCGCGGCGCAGTAGTCCCCCGCGTACAGCGACATGTCCGCCAGCAGGATTCCGACCAGCGTAACGCCTGGGAAATCGTGTCCTTTCACGATCATCTGCGTTCCCACCAGAATATCCGCCTCCCGGTTGGCAAAAGAGGAAAGGATCTTATCGTAGCTCCCTTTCCTGGAAGTCGTGTCCGCGTCCAGGCGAAGGACCCTCGCGCCGGGATACCGAATCTTCAGATGCTCCTCAATCTGCTCCGTGCCAGCCCGGAATCCTGAGATATAGGGCGAGCCGCACTCGGGGCACTCTTTTACGCCCGGCCTCTCGAAGCCGCAGTAGTGGCAGACCAGCCTGCCCCCTCTGTGCAGTGAGAGCGAAATGTCGCAGTGCGGGCACTTGATGACCGTCCCGCAGGACCGGCAGGAGACAAATCCCGCCACGCCGCGCCTGTTGAGGAACAAAATGGACTGCTCCCCCTTGTCCAGCCTGTCCTGAAGGAGCTCCTGCAGGCGCTCCGACAGGATCGAACGGTTGCCGTTTTTCAGCTCCTGCCGCAGGTCCGCGATCTCGACCGAGGGAAGCGTCCCTCCGGTCAGCCGCTCCGACAGCGTGTAGAGCCGGTATTCCCCGGTCAGCGCCTTATAATAGGAGTCCAGCGAGGGCGTAGCGCTGCCCAGCACCACGCAGGCGTGCTTGAGCCTTGCCAGTTCCCGGGCGACTTCGCGCGTGTGATATTTTGGCATCGATTCGTTCTTGTAACTGCTCTCGTGCTCCTCGTCGATGACAATGACGCCCAGATCCGCGAAGGGCGTGAAAAGCGCGCTCCTGGGACCGATGATGACGTCGAGCTCCCCGCGCCTTGCTCGCTCCCACTGGTCCGCCTTCTCGCTCTCCGACAGGGACGAGTTCATGACCGACACCCGCTCGCCAAAATATTGATAGAAGCGCAGCAGCGTCTGATACGTCAGGGCGATCTCCGGGATGAGCATGATCGCCTTCTTACCGCGCTCGCAGATTCCCTTGATGATGGATATGTAGACTTCCGTCTTGCCGCTCCCGGTGATCCCGTGGATCAGGCTGACCGTGCTCTTTCCGGCGTCATAGTCGGCCAGAACGCCCTGCACGATCGCTTTCTGCGCGTCGCTCAGCTCCTTGTGATCCTTCTCTGCCTTGCTCAGGACGACGGGATTGCGGAAGGACTCCTCCTCCGTCACCCTGATCACGCCGGCCGAAGACATGGCGCGGATGACAGGCGCTGTAATGTGAAGCTTGCTCGTGACCAGGCTGTAGGGCTGCCTGGGGACTTCCAGGAGTTCCCGCAGAAGCCTCTCTCTGGCCACCTGGTGCTTGCGGACGTAGATTTCCAGCTGTTTTTCCGCCTCTTCGCGCGGCATCGCCAGTTCGATCTCCCGGGTCTTTACGGGCTTTCCGGGCTTTCTCGAAGTGAGCACCGTTTTGAGGGCGGCCGCCATGGTGGAGCCATACCGGTTCTTCATCCAGGCCGCCAGGGCGATGGCCGTGGCGCCGTCGTCATCTTCGCTGTAGCCGCTGTCGTTGACCGGCAGCTCCGCGATCTCCTTGACTTTGGCGGGATCGTAGTCGAACTCATCCTTGAGGGCGATCACATACCCCTTGCGGATGGTGTCTCCCTTGCCGAAAGGCACCATAACAAGGCTCCCGGGCTGCAGGACATCCTGCATCCTCCCGGGGACCTTGTACGTGAACGGTCTGTCCAGCTTGTTATAGGAAATATCGATGATGACCTCTGCGTATTTGCTCAATCTCTGTTCTCTTTCCTGTGTCCTTCTCCTCAGGCTTCCTCCAGGATCTCCTGAATCAGGACGCGCTCGTCCATAGGGTATTTCTTTCCCTTGATCTCCTGGTAGTCCTCGTGACCTTTTCCTGCCAGAACGATGATGTCACCGGGCTCTCCGTGCCGGATCGCATAGCGGATGGCGTCTTTTCTGTCCGGAATCGTCACGTATTTGCCGTCTGTGCGGGAAATTCCCGTCACAATATCCTCTATGATCGCCATCGGCTCCTCATCTCTGGGGTTGTCCGATGTGATAATGCTCAGCTCTGCCAGCTTTCCGCTGACCTCTCCCATCTCGAAGCGGCGCAGATTGGAGCGATTGCCGCCGCAGCCGAACAGGCAGATCAGCCTGTGGGGCTCATATTCGCGCAGTGTAGACAGGAGGCTCTCCAGTGCCATGGCGTTGTGGGCGTAGTCGATCATCAGCGTGAAGTCGTCGCTGACCTTCACCATCTCGATGCGGCCTCTGACATGGACCTTGAGAAGTGCTTTCTTCACCTCTTCCGCCGTGACTCCGAAATGCCTGCAGACCGCGATCGCGCACAGCGCGTTGTAGACGCTGAAACGCCCGGGCGCGGGCACTTCCGCGTGGAAGTCCATGAGTCCCTTCACATCGAAGGCGACGCCCAGCTCGCCGGGCTCCTTGATCAGCTGCAGGTTTTCCGCGTGCAGGTCGGCCTCGGGACTGAGTCCGTAAGTCTCTACGCTGCAGGTGTGGCCGTCCATGACCCGCTTGTAATACTTGTCGTCCGCGTTGAAGATCCCCACTCTGCACTGCCGGAACAGAAGGCTCTTGCACTGCAGATAGTCGTCGAAATCCTTGTGCTCGTTGGGACCGATATGATCCGGGGAGAGATTTGTGAAGATCCCCAGATCGAACAGGAATCCCTGTGTCCTGTGCAGCATCAGAGCCTGGGATGATACCTCCATGACTACGGCCTGCATGCCGGCGTCCGCCATATCCTTGAAGGTCTTCTGAAGGACCGTGGATTCGGGCGTCGTGTTGTTGGCTTTAATCTTCACATCGCCATAGAGGATCTCAATGGTGCCGATCAGGCCGACTTTGAGGCCCGCCGCCTCCAGAATGGACTTGACCATATAGGTGGTGGTCGTCTTTCCCTTGGTTCCGGTCACGCCGATAATCTTCATGCGGGAAGCGGGATTGCCGTAATAGGCGGCAGCGATGTAGGCCATCGCGTATCTGGTGTCCTGCACCCTTATGATGACGGGATCCTTAACAGGCGTCTTTCCCTCCAGATCGGACAGATCCAGGTCCTGCTGGACCACCAGCGCGGCCGCGCCGTCCAGAAGTACCTGCCTCGCGAACTCATGCCCGTCCCTGACGGCTCCCTCGATGCAGAAGAAGAGGCAGTTTTCCGTCACCTTTCTCGAGTCGTTGACGATCTCGCTGACCTCGGTGCCGCGCAGCGCGCGGGCCTTCTCGTGGTCCATGATGGGCTCACCCGCCAAAGTATTGAAATGATAATCCAGTTTACTGATCAGTTCTGCGATTTTCATAGTCTGTCTCCTAGTTATGAATCCTGTAGTCTTTTATGATATACTGCATATTCTCTCTGTCTCTCCAGACATTGATGTCGGGATAATATACCATATCTATTGTAACATTTCCGGCGCCTCTGAGAAGGTCCTCGAAGGCTCCTCTTCCCAGTGATTCCTCAATATTTTGCACAAAGATCTGTGCGTCCCCGAACAGGATCAGTTCCATCCCGTACCCGGAATCGTCCTGCGCCGCGAATCGGATCACATTTCTGCTCTTTCCCATCACTCTGGCGCTGAGCAGCCTTATATTTCGCGTGACAAAGAGCGGTTTGGGGTTCTGTGTGCCGCAGGGCTCGAGAAGGTCCAGTTCTCTTGTCACGGGCAGGCTCAGGAACCTGGGCGGAAGCTCCATGTCCACGCGGACCACTTCCTGCAGGTCCTCGTCGGTGAGCGTGCAGTTCTCCTCGATCCGGCGCGAGAATTCCTCGAAATCCTCTTCTTTCATAGTCAGGCCGCCCGCCATCTTGTGCCCGCCGTATTTGACGAACAGGTCCTCGCAGGCGTTCATCTGCGCGTACATGTCATAGCTCTCTATGGAGCGCCCGGATCCCTTCAGAAGGCCGTTTCCCGTGTCCGTCAGGACGAAGGTCGGTCTGTGCCGGCTCTCCTTGATCCTGCCGGCAATGATCCCCGCCAGAGATTCGTGGCAGTCCCGCAGGAGCAGCACGAGCACGCGCCTGTCTCCCATCCCTTCGCTCTCGATCATGGCCTCGGCCGCCTCGGTCCCTTCGACCGTCATACTCTTGCGGCTGTCGTTGAGCTCCTTGAGCTGCTGTGCGCTCTGAAGCGCTGCCGAAGGATTCTGCTCCATGAAGAGTTCAAGACCCCGGTAGGCGCTGTCCAGCCTGCCTGTCGCGTTGAGACAGGGGCCGATCACAAATCCCGCGTGATAGGTAGTCAGCGGCGTGCCCGTCAGTCCATTGACTGTCAGCAGTGACTGCAGTCCCAGGTTGTTCGAGAACGAGGCCTCGCCCAGCCCTTCCCTGACAAGAATCCTGTTCTCGTCGGCGAGGGGCATGACGTCGCACACCGTCGCCAGGCCGGCGAAAGGCAGCAGATAGCGGACCAGTTCCCTGTACTTGTCACTGTTTTGGCCCCAGAGACGCTCTGCATAGAGCTGGCAGATCTTAAAGGCCACCACCGCTCCGCAGATGTCGGGAAAAGGATAGCCCGCCTTCCCCGTCACGCTCTCCGGGATCTTGGGATCGATGACCGCGTCGGCCGGAGGCAGGATGTACTCGACGCTTCCGTCCTCCTGCGCCTTATAAGGCACTTCGTGGTGATCCGTCACTATGACCGTCAGGCCCATCTCCTTCGCGGTCTGAAGCGGCCCGGACGCCGCGATTCCGTTGTCGCAGGTCATGATCGTGTCGATCCCGTCCTCCGCCGCGCACCGCACAAGCCGCTCGTTGATCCCGTAGCCGTCCGTCATGCGCTCCGGCAGCATGGCGTCCGCCTGCCCCCCGAAAGCCCGCAGAGAGTGCCACAGGATGAAGGAAGAACAGATCCCGTCCACGTCATAATCTCCGATGATCCGGATCTTATTCCCGTTCCGTATTTTCTCTGTCAAAATATCGACCGCCTTGTCCGCATCCGGAAGCAGCCGCGGATCGTGAAGATCTTCAATTTTTCCGCCCAGAAAGCGCCGCGTCTCTTCGACGCCGATCACATCCCTGTTCCGGATCAGGCGCGCCAATATCGGCGATATGCCGCAGGCTCTCGCTATTTCATTGAAATCCGCTCTCTTGGCGGTGATCATCCATTTCTTGTGCTTCATTCCGCAGCTCCTGTAGGAAAAACTAAGGGAACGGAAGACAATCCGTTCCCTCGTTTGAATTCAATGTCAGACGGTGATCTTAGCTTTATTTCTTTCTTCCGCCTCTTTCTGTCTCTGGAGCTTTCTCTCCTTCTTGGAAAGGCCGGACATATCGTTCTTCTTGGAACCGCCGCCATTGCCGCTCTTGCCGCTGCCGCCGTTTCCGCCGTTGCCGGTGCTCTTCGCATCATCTGCGGAACCGGTCTTGACGCGGAGCAGATGCCACAGGGGACCTGCGATGCAGACGGAGGACCAGCATCCTGCGATGATACCGACCATCAGAGGAAGGGCAAATTCCTTGACGGAGGCAACGCCGAAGACATACAGGGCCAGAACCATGAAGAATGTCGTCAGAGAAGTAAAGATACTTCTGGAAAGTGTCTGGCTGACACTGGTGTTGACGACCGTCTCCAGGCTCGTCCCGGACTTTCTGGTCGCCAGGTTCTCACGCACACGGTCGAATACGACGATCGTCGCGTTGATGGAGTAACCTACGATGGTCAGCATGCAGGCGATGAAGGTGCTGCCCACGCTGATTCTGATGAGCGCATAAGCCGCCAGAACTACCAGGCAGTCATGCGCCAGGCAGATGACGGAGGAAGCGCCGAAGCGGGCATCCTTGAACCGGAACCAGATATAGATCAGCATCAGGACAAGCGCTACGATGACCGCATTGAAAGCAGCCGTCTTCATCTCGGAGCTGATCGTGGAACTGATCGTCTCGGAGGTGATGTTGTCCTTGTCTACGCCGAACTGATCCTGCAGAGCAACTGCAAGTGCCGTGCTCTTGGTCTCGTCGAGCTCCTGGGTCTTGAAGATTACTTCACTGCTGCCGGCGACCTTCTGTACCTGAGGGTTCGTGTCGCCGGTCACCTCTGTGATCACAGGAATGACCTTCTGGTTGATCTCATCGAGGCTCATGTCCTCGTTGAATGTGACGTTGGTAGATGTACCGCCCACGAAATCAAGGCTGTAGTTCAGAGCGCCTTTCCCGCCGGAGGCGTTGAACGCCATGCCTGCCAGACCTGCGATGATCACAATACCGGAGATCGCGAAGACAATCTTCCTCTTGCCTGTGAAATCGATGATCTTGGAATCTTTTGCCTTGCCGTACAGCTTCTCATCCTGCGCACCAAGTGCGTAGAAGATGTTCATGAGAAGTCTTGTGACAAACAGGGCCGTGAACATGGACACAACGATACCGATGGCCAGTGTGTAAGCGAAGCCCTTGATCGTGCCGGATCCAAGGAACGCCAGAACCGCTGCCGCGATCAGTGTTGTCACGTTACCGTCGATGATAGCGGACAGAGCCTTGTCAAAACCGCTCTTCATAGCCATTCTGACAGTCTTGCCGTCGCGAATCTCCTCGCGGATACGGGCGAAGATGATAACGTTGGCGTCAACCGCCATACCGATGGAAAGCAGGATACCTGCGATGCCGGGCAGAGTCAGTGTGACGTCAAATGCGTTCAGAATGATCGCAACGATCAGAATGTAAATGCAAAGTGCCAGTGTCGCGCACAGGCCGGGCAGCCAGTAGACCGCGCACATAAGGACTGCTACCAGTGCAAAGCCCAGAATACCTGCTGTCTTACTTGTTCTGATCGCGTCCTGACCCAGCTGGGCGCCTACGATCTGGGAACGGAGTCTTTGCAGTTCAACTTTCAGACCACCGATACGAATGTTGGAAGCAAGGCTCTCCGCCTCTTCGATGGTGCTCTCACCCGTGATGACAGCGCGGCCGTCTGTGATCGCCGCCTGTACTCTCGGAACGCTGATGAACTTGCCGTCATAGTAGATACCGATGGTCTCGCCGGCCGCATAAGCCTTTGTGGTGGCGTCTGCGAACTTCTGCTTGCCTTCATCCGTAAAGGTAAGGGAGACAACGATCTCCTGGTTGTTCATGTTGTCGGACTGGTAGCCGGCTTTTGCCTCCAGCACGTCTGTACCCTGCAGCACTACGTCGCCGTCCGCGATGATCTGGTCCAGATCCTTTGTCAGCACATAGCCGTAGTTGCCGTCAGCGTCCGCGCCGAGCGTGTAGTTATCGTTTCCATTGGCATCTGTCTGCCTGATAAAATACAGAGAGCCGGGACGTCCCAGTTCTTCCAGGATCTTGTTGGTCTCTTCTACGCCGGAAATGCCGGGAATCTCGATATTGATTCGGTCATTTCCTTCCGTATAGACCTGCGCCTCCGTGCTGTACTGGTCAACACGCTGCTGCAGCTTGTAGACAGTGTCCGCCATGTCCTCTGTGGAAGGTGCCTCGTCGCCTACTGCCTCATAAGTAATGCTGGCGCCGCCCGCGAGGTCAAGTCCCAGCTTGATGTTGTGGTAAGATCCTCTGTGCCCACCGCCGATGCCGACCAGAGCGGTGTAAGCCATAAGGCCTGTTATGACCGCTGTCAGGATCAGAGCGATGACTGCTCTCGATTTTTTCATGTTGCATCTCCTTTTATCTTTCAGTGCCTATAGGTCTTTTCTGCAAAAAGCACGGATTTATCGGTATTTTGCCAAAAGCCTATAACCTTTGAAATTATAGCACTTGAAGACATTAATGTAAAATGATAATTATCTCTACAGGCTCAAAATAACCATAAAAACGCCGCAGGCGTGTGAAATCCTGCTTTCACACGCCTGCGGAATTGCTTCTGTTTATTACATATCCCCGCCCATATCGAACTCGTCTGTGACGATCTCCTCATCGGTGGCGCCTTCATCCGGCACTTCGATGACAAACTCGCTCAGATAAGCCTCCTGGGGAAGTCCCGCCATCAGCGCGGGAATGTTGATCGTGATGCCGTCCATACTGTAGGGAATGTTCATGCTCACCTTGTGCGCATGCGGGGTGCCCCCTTCCTCGTCCGTGATCTCAACCGTCATGGTGAGCTTCTGTCCCATGACCTCGCCCATTCCTCTGTCACCTTTGGCGAGTTTGGAAGGCTTCTGGTCTCCCACCGTGACTACGACCTTGTGGAACGGTTCCACGGTCTGTCCGTTGTAGGAGGTCTCTTTGTTGTCAAAATAGATCGTGTGCCCGCGGCCGATCACAAACATCACTGCTGCCACGGCAAGGATGATCACGATCGCCGCGATCCGGAATAAAAGCCTGCGTTTGTCTTTCATGCTTTCTCCTTTCCGGCGTTATCGGCCTGCGTTGTACCGGCAGCTGCGCCGGCCTCTTCCGCTTTCTGTGCCTCTGCGAGCTGCTGGCCGGCTGTCTTCTTGGCCCTGCGCTTATTAGTCTCGTACATGATCAGCGCCACTGTAATGACCGCGTAGGAAACGAAGACACGGAAATACTCACCGATCATCGAGTCGCCCGTGATCGCCGCGCCTGCCTTGGGAGCCACAATGAACATCGTGTGGAACAGAATGACGCCCAGGAACACATTTCCGATCGTGGCGCGGTCAACCGACGCGCCGCCGACCAGCAGTGCCGCGATACAGAACATACCGATCTGGCTGTGCGCGCTGTATGTGGCGATATTTCCCATATTCTGCAGGTAGATGATCATGCCGAATCCCGCAAGGACCGTCGACATGACGATCGAGATGATCCTCGTGCGCTCTACATTGATACCTGCGTCCCGCGCGACGTCCATATCCTGCCCCACTGCCCTCATGTCCTGGCCGAGCTTGGTCTTGCTGAACCAGACGATGAACAGGCACAGAAGTGCGATAATGATAAAGGTCAGTACCGGGATCTTGACGCCTCCGATATTGATTGCGAGCAGGTTGTCCAGCTTCTGGCGCATGCTCAAAAGAGAGACCGTGTTGCGGATGCCGTATCCCCTGGGAAGCTTGATGGCGCCGTGCTTGATCGGGATGATGCTTCCCATCAGATACAGGACGACCAGCTGATAAATACCGTTGACGAAGAAACTCATGATATAACTCGTGATCATCTCGCGGCCCTTTGCCTCATTGAGGATCTTGCCGCAGAAGATGCCCAGCAGCACCGAAATCGGTACAGAGACGATCGCGGCCAGCACCATGCCGGGAATTCCTACGATCTGCCAGTCGGCCACGAAGATCAGCGCGATCTCCGCCGCCATGGCGCCGAGCGTCATGCCGAAGTTCAGGCCCATGCCTGCCATGATCGGAATCAGAAGACTCAGGATCAGGAAGGCGTTTCTTCCCATACGGGTGACAATTTCATTGATCAGCATATTTGCGGACAGCCCCGAGAGCGGAATGCAGATCGCGCAGATGATGATGAACATGAGCGGCACCGAGAACTTCTGAATAATAAAACGCATATCCGGAGAAGATTTAGTCTTATTGTCTTTTTTCATTTGGACGCCTCCGTCTTTCTTGTCAGAGCGAACAGGATCATGCCCATGGAAGCGATGATTCGGATGACTTCCGACATATCCATGTGGATCATGTTGTTCATGACGGTAGGTGTCATCGTGACGATGCCCTGGAAGAGGATTGTTCCGACAATGACGTTCATGATCGTTGCCTTATTGACCGAAGCTCCGCCGATCAGGATCGCGGATACCGCGGGCAGCGCCATGTAGAACGGCGCCATGTACAGCTGGATGAAGCCGAATCCCTGCTCATAGACCAGAATTCCGATCGCAGCCAGCCATGTGGACATGATGACCGAGAGCATACGGATGTTGTCCACGTTGATGCCTGCCGCCTTGGCGAATTCCGGGTTGGAGCCGACAGCCGTCATGGCCGTTCCTGTTTTGGTATGAAGGAATGCCCAGATGCCAAAAGCCAGAAGCGCGAAGAACAGCAGCGTTCCGGTCGGGATTGAGATCGAACCGATGTTGATCTGCAGGAAATTGGCCAGAGCGCCGATGTAATATCCCTCCAGGGAGATTGTGGTACGAAGGCCTTTTCCGGACAAACCCCAGACCATGTTCGGGCTGTGGTAAGGCAGGATCAGCCACATCATGCACATGAAGGACACGGAGGAGAATCCGACATAAGTCGCGATCATCATCTCGCCGCCCTTGATCTTATTGAGGAGCCATCCGTACAGCGCGCCGAGGATCAGCGCGAAAGGAGTTGCGATCAGGATCGCCGCCAGGAAAGAAAGCGGTCCGGTGAAGCCGAACTCGATGGAGAGCGTCGCTCCCAGGAGGCCCGAAATGATACCCAGCGGAAGGCCGAAGTTCAGGCCGCAGCCCGAGTGCACCATAGGCACCATGGCAAGGACCAGAATGCCGTTCCAGCTGAAACGGTTGATAATATTGGAGATCTGCGTCGGCAGATCCGCGCCTACGAAAGGCGCCATGATCAGCAGAAGGAGCAGGAATCCCGCGATGATCAGACGCGGAAGGCCGAAATTCTTGAGTGCGGCCTTGATTTTCTCACTTGTCATCTCTTCCTCCCTCCTTAAATGACATTGCTCAGCATCAGCGTTCCGAGATCCTCAACGGACGAAGACGCGGGCAGGATACCCGAAATCTTGCCGCCGGACACGATCGCGATGCGGTCGCAGGTCTGACGAAGCTCCTCCAGCTCGGAGGAGATCATGACTACAGTTACTCCGTTCTCGCGGTTGAATTTCTTGAGCGCGTCCAGGACCAGTGCCTTGGCGCCTACATCAATACCGCGGGTCGGTTCCGATACGAAGAGCATCCTGGGCTCCAGAGCGAACGCCTTGGCAAGGCAGACCTTCTGCTGATTGCCGCCCGACAGCTCTCTCGCGTTCTGTTTCGAGCTCGTGCACTTGATCTTGAGCTCGTCGATATATTTCTCGGTGACCTCTCGGATCGCCTTCTCATCTCTCCACTTGATGAGACCGCCCAGATACTTCGTCAGGAACTTATTCTGGATCTGCATCGCGGGGAAAGCAACATTCCATTCCAGAGACTCGTCCAGAAGAAGGCCCACGCCTCTTCTGTCCTCCGAGACAAAGGCAAAGGAAGAATCCAGGCACTTTCTGGGATTGTTTAGCGGGATCTCTTTCCCGTCAAACGTCACCTTGCCGCCGGCTTCATAAAGGCCCATGACTCCGTTCGGGATTCCGAGCTTGCCCTGTCCGGCCAGACCGCCGATTCCGAGGATCTCGCCCTCTTTGACTTCCAGATTTACATTGCGGACTGTCTCGCCGGGCATATCCACCCAGAGCTTTTCGATATTGAGAATCGTCCTGGCATTTGAGAAGTCGCGGGACTTGACGGCTGTACCGCCGCCCTTTACATCGCGGCCGACCATCCAGTGCGTGATGTCCTCGACCGACGCCTCCTTCGCGGGAACTTCCTTCACGAGCACACCGTCGCGCATAACTGCGACCTTATTGCACACCGACAGGATCTCATGCAGTCTGTGCGTGATGAAGATGACCGTGATGCCCCTCTCCGACATGCCGCGGATCGAATCCAGGAGCGCTTCCGCTTCTTTCTCGGTAAGGACTGCCGTGGGTTCATCCAGGATCAGGATTCTGAGCTGATCCTTGGACAATTCTCTCGCGATCTCCGTGAACTGCTTGTGACCTACGGGCATGCTGTTGATCATCATATGCTGATCGATCGAGACGCCCATGATCTCAATGGCTTTTCTGGCCCTCTCGTCCATTTCCTTTCGGTCCAGCGTATCCAGCCTGTCCCCGAATACTTCCGAGACCAGATTTCCCTTTTTCGGCTCGCGGTTGAGCAGAATGTTCTCCGTCGCGTCAAAGCCCGGGATCAGGGAGAACTCCTGATGGACCATGCCGATGCCTGCCGCGATCGCTTCAAAGGGCGAAGAAAACGCCACCTTCTTGCCGTCGATCAAAATATCGCCGCCATAGCCGCCGGTCGACGATATATCCGAGGCACCGAAGAGGATCTTCATAAGCGTTGACTTTCCTGCTCCGTTTTCCCCGCACAGACCCAGCACATCGCCTTCATTCAGCTTGAGATTGATGTCTGTCAGCACCTGGTTGCCAAAAAAGTCTTTTTTGATATTCCGCATCTCCAGAAGCGGGACTCTTTCGTTGTTCATTGCCAATGCCTTCCTAATTTGCGCTATTACAGTTACACTTCACACCCGCTGCTCCGGCGGGTATCTTTTTCCCCGGACATAAGCATAAAGATGAGGAGAAGCCGGGCTCCTCCTCATCTCACCGATTCATTCCGTTGACGGCTGATAGGTGACTCCCTTCTGCCGGCAATGAAGGCCGCCCGAAAATTCGATTATTTCACGGTGAAATACTTCTCGGGAACCTCAACCTTTGTGGACCCCATGTAGTGACCGGGATCACCCATGATGTAAGTATCCTGATAGATAAGGAAAGTATTGTCAGACTTAACGCCTGTGTCAACATTGGTGTAGTTGGAGCCGTTCCACTCAGCGCCGGGTGAGAATACGCCGTAAGCTGCGGAAATCGCATCGATATCATTGAGCTCGCTCGTACCAAGGATGACATTTCTTGCATGCTCAGCAAGACCTGCGGAAACAGTGTAGCCATAGGAATATGCCCATGTACCGAATCTGCCGGCGCCGCCCTTCTCGACAACCGCTGCCTCAACCTTTGCAAGGATCTTCTGGAAATCGCCCGCCTCAGCAGTCAGATCGATGCCGAGAGCTCCGGGATAGCCCATAAGAGGAGACGGAAGGTCAGCTTCGATGAAGTATCCGCCGTGCTCGAGGAGCATCTTCAGCAGAGGCTCTGTGTGAGCGTCGTTTGTGCAGAAGTAAGCGGAGTTCGTGCCGTACTTCTCGATCCACTCCGGAACATGCTCAAGAATGTAAGCCTGCGCGCCGGGAACGCCGACATCGGTTGTCGGGTCGGGAGCGGTCTCCATCTCGAACTTCATGCCGAACTCTTTGCATGCCTCTTTCATGATCGCGACGCGGCGGCTCATGGTCTCATAGGACATGTGACGAGGGAAGGAGATGTGTACGAATGTATCGCATCCCAGCTCGTGTGCTGTGCGGATCATCAGATAGCCGCGAGCCACGAAGTCGTTGTTGACGACGAGGTCTGCTGCGGAACCGATCTCGGGAAGATCCTCGTGGGACTCACCTGCGATGCAGATGATGTCAGGTCTTTTCTCCTTGATGCGGCGGAACGCCTCAGTAGTTCCGGGAACTGCCTGGTTGACAATAATCGCCTTCATCTTGGGATCATCGGACAGGTTCACGATCGTCTGGATCGTGGTCTCCTGCTCCTCGGTGAAGTTGTCGGGATAGATTGCCAGGGTGACATTCTCTTCGCCGTACTTCGCCTGGAAAGCTTCCGCGCCGCGTCTGTCGTCCTCAGACTGGGAGACAGAACCGGTAACGATACCGATGTGGAAATCTTCGCCGGCCGCTTCTGCTTCCGCGCCTTCTGCAGGAGCCTCAGCGTTTTCTGCGGGAGCCTCAGCGTTTTCTGCGGGAGCCTCAGTCTCTTCCTTCGCATCGGTGCTCTCAATCGTAGCGCCGCCGCTTCCGCCGCAAGCTGCCAGCGAGAAAGCCATAACTGCGCCAAGTATGATGCTCATGATTCTCTTTTTCATAACTTCCTCCTTAAGTTAAAAGATTTTGAACATGACTCTATTATACATTTACGCGCCGCATTGGTCAAACTTCAACGTGTTAAATTTTATCATTTTTTGATAAACATCATCAAATTTCATTACATATTTGACTAAATTTGGAATATCATATATAAAAGTTTTAGTACAAAATTTTCAGGAGTACATTTATGAGTACTGACCACAGATTCGAAGATTCAATCTATTATCTGAGACTGTTTTTTGCAGAAGTTCAGCCCGAGACATCCGGCAGAACAGGCAGCCGGCAGAAAGGGGCACCTGAGCAGGCAGGAACGCCCGGGCACGCAGGTGCGGCATCCGATCGCAGAAAGCGCGAATCGGAAGCTTCACTCGAGTTAACCGCCCAAGCTCTCGAGTTCTATCTCGGCAGCAAGCCTTCTCCGGAAGTGCTCGCCGGCCTTAATCGCACGCCGGAGGGAAAGCCCTATTTCCCGGATTATTCCGATTTCCACTATAATATCTCCCATTCCGGCAGATATGCAGTCTGCGGTATGATCTGCGGCGGCACTGAGCCGCAGCCGGTCGGCATTGATCTGCAGGAAATTCCATCGGATTCCGGAAAAGCACTGAAGATTGCGGACCACTTCTTCTCAGAAACGGAGAGAAAGTCTCTCCATTCACTTGTGGACCAAGGTGACGTTTCCACCGCCCTTCTTCTCTTCTGCCGCTATTGGACTGCCAGAGAGAGCTATATAAAGCTGACCGGACGAGGATTGGCAGAGCCATTCGGCAGTTATGATCCGGATTTAGAACATGGAAGAATTGTTGTGCCAGGGTCAGACCGGCAGGTTTATCTGACAGAGTGCGAGGCCCCTGACGGTTATTGTCTCAGTGTCTGCAGTTATGTTCCGCTTGCGAAAATCTGCCGGCATTGAAAATGTACAGGTGTTAAACAGAAGTGCCGCGGATCCCTCCGCGGCACTTCTCATTTCCTTTTACTTATTTCTGTTCTTCCGAACCATTCCGACGCAAAGCGCCAACACACCAACTCCTCCGAGTACCATCACCGGCCACCACAGCTGCCCTGTCTGAGGAAGCACCGGCGGCTTAGGCGGTGTCGGCGGCGGAACCTCTTCCTTTGCGACGCCGATCGGCTTCGCTGCCGCATCTACATCGTAGATGAGCGAGCCGTCTGTGTTCTTCTGAGGTATGGTGATAAGGAAAGGCGTAATGGCCAATTTATTATCTCCTACCCCCTGCGCGTCCTGCTTTACCAGATACAATCCCACGCTCAGATTGCCAAAAGACACCTTTCCCTGTGCATCCATCTCCGCCGGCGCCACGTCAAAAGCGTAACCCTCTGCGATCGCTGCCATCTGCTCCGCCAGCTCAAGATTCGCTGCGTCCAACGCCGCATCCGTATCCGGGATCTCACCTGCCCCGGCAAATCTCTCATCTGTCACGAATTTGAAGCCGTTGTCCACGACGACGTCCGCCACCTTGTAGAGGCCGACTGTATTTCCGCCGGTCACCGGCTTGGTCGTGCCCGAATTCTCATCATAATAAGTAAATGTGATTGAGATCGAACCGATGTGGTCCGGATCAAGCATCTCTGTATTCTCCGCCGCAGCTGCCGGGATAGATGTCAGAGGCATCACCAGGCTCATCGACAGAGCCAGGGCCGCTTTCGCGATCCCCTTGATTTTGTTTTTCAATCCTACTCTTTGCTTGTGCATATTTTGCCCCTTTCTGCGGCTCATTTTCTGCGCTTATCCATAAATTTCTTAACAGCTTCGATCACTACATCCGTATCTTCCGTTTCAAGTTCTGCTTCCTGAAGCCCGTTCTCTTCAAGGTACTCGTCTTTCAGATCCCTCTTTTTTTTTAAATGACTCGCACTTGTGCTGATCAAAACATAGATCAGCAGCAGAAGAAGAATCGGTATCGCAAGGAACGGTGCTATGAAGACCGGCCTGATCTGAATGGCATCTGCCACCACCATCGCATCCCCGTTCAGGTTGTCAATGCGGTGCGCTCGCACCAGCAGCCTGTGGGTATTGACGCCGTAAGGCGTGCAGGTGATCAGTGTACAGTAATCTTTCCCGGCCTCAATGGTCAGGTGCGACAGATCCGAAGGCTCCACGATCCAGATGTGGTCCACCTCATAGGTTAGCGTCTCATTCAGAATCGTCAATGTAAAAGTATCGCCTTCCCTGAGCTTGTCCAGATCCGTAAAGAGCCTTGCCGAAGGAAGTCCCCTGTGCCCCGACAACATGCTGTGAGCACTCTCGCCTCCGACCGGCAACGACGACTCTTCCAGGTGTCCGATGGAAGTCTGCAGAACATTCTCTTCCGTCCCATGATAAATAGGAAGCATTACATCAATTTTTTGAATCTTGATGTATCCCATGACGCCGTCTCCGCCGATGTCCAGCTCTGACATATACGCTTCTCTCTCTTCGTCGGAAAGCGTCCAGTTGATCCCTCTTTCAGCCAGCTCTGCGTTGTAGATCCTGGCCTCGTCGAGGATCCTCTCGTACTCCTCCGCGTTCATGTCGGCCACGTTCTGGGCGTAGGTCATGACCGCCCTTGACTGGTGGAAGGAGTTCCAATAGTCCGCGATAGACGGATATGCCAGAAGAAAAAGTCCTACAAACAACGCCACCAGAAGGATGATTGTAAACAACCGTTCCTTGATCCAGCGGACGACCGGGTTTCCGTATCTTGCGTCGCCATCACGGTTCGAATATCCGAGGTCCGTATAACTATTGTATGATTTCATCTTGTCCCTTTATTTAATGTATATTTTGCTAAGCACGCAGACATAGCATTCTGTGTGTTTAGAAAAATACACATCTAAGAATCCGAATCATATTCAAGCCTTTTTTGTAACTGCCCACCCCGGGCTCCGGCGAATGCCGGAGCCCCTTCGAGTGTTCAGTTATGAAGGTGTCCAGGAATAAAACCTGTCAATGAATACCTTTGTTTGTTTTATTTACATATTTGCTCTCAGATTAGCGAGCCATTCTTCTCTTGGAGATCAGAACAACTGCTGCGCCGATTACGAGAATGGAACCAACGATGTAGAACATTGTTGTGCCGATGCCACCGGTGGAAGGAAGCTCTGTGCCAGTCATGTTAACTACGAATACAGGATCTGCTGCAAAGTTCGTGTTGGAATAGGTAACCTGTGTGTCTGTCTGTGTGTCAACAATATTGCCGTCTGCATCGATATACTTTGTAACAGTAGTTCTCGGAACAAAGTCTGGATCGGGTGTATCACCCGGGCTTTTTTATGTTCCGACTTGCTTCTCTACCGTCCCACCCCCGGAGCCTCAGCCTTGTGCCAAGGCTCCGTTTTTCGTGGGTCGGATTTTGTTTTTGCTTAGTTGGCCTTCTCAGACCTGTGCTCTAATCACCGAGGTGACTTCTTTCGAAATGCTCAGGTGCTTAGATTACTGCACGTTCATTCTGCGGCGGGTTACCAGAACTACGCCAGCGCCGATCACGAGGATAGCACCGATTACGTAGAAGATGGTTGTACCGATACCACCGGTGGAAGGAAGAACGGAACCCTTGTTGTTGAAGACGTCTGCAGTCTTATGAAGATCAGCCTCTGTCGGATCAGCTTTCGCAGTGTCAATTGTAAACTCAACATCTGCAGACTGATTGTAACCGGAAGGAACCGTGGTCTCTTCGAGTGTATATGTACCAGATCCAAGTCCAGTAAACTCAGCAACTTTACCTTCAGCATCAGATACATGCTCGTCAGCTGCATCCTTATCAACCCATGTGACAACGCCATTGTCCAGCTTGTAGTACTTGCCTTCGCTGTTCTTCAGTTTGAATCCAGCACCTGCCAGAGCTTTGTCATCGTCAGTTGCTTCTGTATTATTACCATCGTACTTCACTGCGCTGATGCCAGCGGTGTATACCTTCGGGTCAACAGGAACGCTGCTGCTTCCATTTCCATCACCATAGCTAACAGAAGCGGTATTGTTTGCATAGTCTACAGTAAGAGCTTCACTATTTACTGTTGCTGAATACTTGATAGTGATAACAGTTCCTTCAGCAATGCCATCCACAAAGGAGATTGTGAGAGTATCTCCATCATCCGGAGTCTCCTTTATTGTGTACTGAGCTGCTTCGATACCTGTAACAGCAGCATCATTGTTGTACGTAAGACCAGTGCCCATGGTATCGTGGAACACATAATTGTGCTGACCTTTTTCAACAGTGACTGTTGCAGTATAACTAACAGTTGTGCCTACCTGAGCAATTGCATTCTTTCCTGCTGTATCAAAGCTACCAGTGCTTACGCCATCAATAACCTTAGTTACAGGAGGAACAACGTTCTTATCATCAACTTCAACATCAGGATTTGTGCTGTTAATGGTAACAACAGTACCAGTGGAAGTTGTGATGTAGTAATAACCATTAGGAAGGTTGGATGCAACAGCATCAGCAGTTCCTGTGGAAGTCACAGTAGCGACAGGCTCGTCTCCAGCTACATAAGAAGCGATAGCTGAAATATCATCAGCAGTGAGTTCACCAGTTGTGCTTGTGCCGGTATAGGTTACGTTTCCGCCAGCATCAACAGTGAATCCAGCCGGAGCTGTTGTCTTTCCACTAACGAGCTTATAGCTAATAGCATCGCCATCACCATCTGCGTCAAACACTTTGTAAATCTTGTATGTGTTGGTGGTTCCGCTTTCAGTTCCTTCAGGCGGGGTAATTGTAATGCTACCAGTTCCTGCAGCAAATACAGCTGTGCTCATACCAAGTACCATTACCATAGCAATCAGCAGAGCGAAGATCTTTTTCATTTTCTTCATGATATTCATCCTTTCTTGTTGTTGTCCCTTCTAGGACTTTTTGTTATTAGCTTCCAGCCCAAGAAGGGCAGTTCGTTTCGCTGTTTCAAACCACAGCTGGTTATCTTTGCTTCCGGTCTGTACCACCCGACTTGTTATGAGTACAGACCGAGAAGCTGGTTTGTAATATCACGGTTTCAGATTTCGGCGCCAGTTATTCGTCGAGATCAGAGGCTGTTAGTTTAACCTCCTTTCTCTACGCCTCATCCTGAAGCCGTACATCAAAGCGGATGCAAGAATAAGTGCAAGACCGCTCAATGTATAAAGTAGGGTTCCGGGGCCGCCGGTATGCGGAAGAGCGACACCTTTCTCATTTGTGATGGTAAGAGTCTTCCCATCTTCGCTCACAGAAGCGTTGCTCGGTGAGCCTATCAAGGCAATCGTTGTATTGCCGTCGTCATCTTTTGACACCTGGAATTCAACTTCAGCATTCTTGATAATATAACCATCCGGTGTCGTCAATTCCTTCAGCTTGTAGTAGCCAACTGGAAGCTCATCTGTCGCTGTGATCATCACACCGTTATCACCGGAAGTGATGCCGCCATTGAAGGTTCCGCCGATCTCTACGTAAGTTCCGCTTCCATCAAGCTTGTTATTTCTTAAGAACTGGAATGTCGCACCTTTCAGTCCATTAGCCGGTGTCTGATCGTCAGTCTTGTTAACTGCGATTCCGGAGGTGGTCTCTACTGTATTCGTAAAGGTTACTGTCTCACCGTTAGCAGGCACTTCGAATGTATAAGTATTTGCTACCTCATCGTTGTCGGTGGTACTTGAGCCTGCGGTGCTTACCGTGTAAACATATGCGGTATCAGCATCCTCGGTGATGACCATCTCTACACCAACAGGAACGTTATTGATGACCTTACCGTCTGTATCGGTCACAGTGTTCACTATGACTCTTGCCGGTGTGTTCTGTCCCCAGTCTACTGTGAAGTTAAAATCAACTCCGCTAGTTTCTTTGATGAACGAGTTTACAAGTTCCTTTTTGATAGTTACGCTTGTGGTCTTTCTTGTATTGGTGTAAGCAATTGTTACATCGCCTTCGATAGTGTAAGTTGCACCATCGGAGCTGTCCACCGCCTGAGGATCATCGATTGTTTCACCATTCACATCGGTTGTAACAGTCTTCTTAACCGCCACATCGAAGAGACCATCATAATCTCCTAAGGACTCTGTGAGCGTTAGCGTTGTTCCGTAAGGCACATTCTCAAACGTTTGGCTCGTCGGCAATGTGTAAGTCGTACCATCATCAGCTGTAACAGTCGTCTCTGTGCCAGCCAAAGTGAAGTTTGCATTATGTCCTGTATACGTATCAGAGAACTCTGGAGTAAACACGAAACCAATGTTTTGATCAGTATCAAGGACACTGCTAACGGTTTTTGTTACGGTCACTGTATATTTCTTGATGTCCCAAAGGGCGAACAGATCTTCATAAGGAAGTTTCTCGTCAGCAGCTACATAGTTTACAACCACTCCATTTTCAGAAAACTTTCCGGTTGTAGAATCATATGCTAGCCATGGTGTTGTAGCATCCGCGCTCTTAGCCCAGCCTATAAATTCGTAGCCTTCATATGAATACGTTCCATTTCCTAAGATTGGAACATTTGCATTCAACTGAAGATCTGGCTGTGCATAGAATTCGCCCCAATCAGAATGCTCGGTATCAGCATTAGTCTCGACCGTCTTAGTAAGATCGGTTGTAATCGTATTGCCATTTATATCTTTGGTATTTGTATACCAATAGATATGCGTATTCCTTACAGGCACCTGATCATAAGGAAGATATACCGGCTGCAAATGAACTTTATCCTCATCATCAGCTAATTCAGCTAATACCGTAAGCACATCTCCAGGGTTGTAAATCTTACCATTGTAATACCATCCTTGGAAAACATATCCCTCTGGATCACCAGCTTTGCCGAGTGTGTTTGTTTCTGATTTATCGGCATAACTATTGCTATCTGTAGGTACGCTCGTTGCCTGCACACGTTCTGTGGTAGGCTGCCCAGATTCATCTTCTTTATAAAGGGGATTGCCAGATTCATCCACAGCGTCTACATCATAAACAACCTTGAATTCACCAACCATACGCCATACGGCGCGAATCTTTACATTAGCAGTAATCTCTTCGGAAAAGTCATAAGGATCTCCTAGTGAGCCATCTGCATTTACTCTGTACCAGCCAACCAGTGAATATGCATCCTGTTTGAATGTGTATTTTTTACCATCATTATTAACAGTCACATCGCCAATTGTCTCAGAACTTGATGTACTGTATTTTGCGATACGTGCAGCCGCAGGATCTCCATCTGCAGAATCAGGCCATGAAGGATTCCAGCTATTAATTAGGTAGTAGTATTCACCATTAGAATCCTCAACATAGTTTCTGGTAATATCGTTGTACTGCTGTACTTTTCCGCCATACTTAGACCAGAAATACGTCGACTCTGTACTAGATAATTCACCACCATTCGGATCTATTTCTACCCTGTACCATTCATCCGTCCAACCTGCAAACACACGCACATCATCGTTCGGCATAGTCTGCGACCAGTCAAACTCTACAGTACAAGCTTGGTCAGCATACCACTTACCATCCCAAACCTTGCCCGGATATTGAGATACAGGAACAACACTTGCTGGAGGCTGATAATTTGTTAGCGAAGCTGTGTACTTAACGTTTCCTACGCCACGGCTTACAGGATTTGCTCCAGTGTTGGTAAAGGTTACGTTAGTCAGCTCAGTATTATCAGTTGGATCAAGATATTTAATCTTATGAGTACTTAACTGATATCTGATTTCTATTCCGTCCCAGTTACTCATGGACACTGACGATCCAGCAGAAGTGTTTGCCCAACCACCGCTTTGGTAACTCCTCGTTCCATAGTAGTTCTCGTCATAGCGTCTATACTGATAAACCGTATATCCGTCATACTTGTTTGCAAATGTGAAGGTTCCGTTTCCACCATGGCCAGTATCACTCAGCGTGTAAGTTCCATCCGGATTCTCGAGGTAGAATTCATAATCAGTTGAAGCACTTCCAGTATAATAGAATCTTACTTCTTGACCGCCTGGGACGTACGTACCAGCATTCGGGAGAACAAACTGTCCCATAAAGGTCATTCCAGATGTTCCACCAGCCGCTGTATAGAAACTCCAGGAACCAGCAGGCCAACTATAGCCATATTTAGACGTTTGCTGCCCATATAGTCCGGTCCAGACCGTAACACGCTGAGTATTGGTTGTTGTATTCCAATACTGAGAGTCATATCCCGGATTGCCCGTATTGTTACCGTTCTTATAGAATTTGAATGTCATCAATTTACGATCAAAGTATACGTTGAGCACTGAGCTACCATCCGCTTTCACCGTAATCGATGTATCACTCTTAGTACCATTAACCGTAAATCCTGTATATTGATTTTCATAATCAGATGCATTTACCGTTGTACCACTTGTTGCCGTCTCTGTCTCCTGTCCAGCATAATCGAACGTTTTATTAGCATCTGAAGCGTTTTTATCGTCAGTTATTCTCTGTTTCCAAAAGATAACCGTATAAGTGGTATCAGCATTTGCCCACACTGCATATAGCTCAACATCGCCTTCTCTGTCATCTAAAGTTTGATTAAAATCAAACTCTGGCGGGTTGTTTTGCAGTACACCATTTGCGTTATAAACAGGTTTAGTTTCAGACCAATACCGGAAAGTGTGTCCTTTCCAAGTTGGATTGCTTGGCCTTGCACTAGCAGCTGTTTGTCCGAGAAGAACAAATTTAGGGGCCGTATATGAAGCACCGGTTTCACCATCCGGATTCGCGTTGAAATGAATCCAATGAGCACTCTTATAAACCGGATAATAGTTTGTATCTCCAGTTACGGTTACATTTGTATTTGTAATGACCGTTCTGCTGTCATTGTCAGTGCCCGGTTCTGTACTCCAACCCATGAATGCAAGATTTGATTTTGGAGCATTTACTGACTGAGTGCTAATATCATATGTGGCCGAACCATTTGTCAGCGCGACCTGCACACGCTGGTAGATGTTTGTTCCCTCAGAATCTTCATAAAAGTTGATATAAGCAACGTCTCCAAATACAGGTCTTACATAGTAGGTCTTATTTTCGGTTACTGTAATTGGATGCTCAGGCCCAAATTGAATCTGGTCACCGTATGTACCATCTTCGTTATAGACATACCATCCTGCAAACGTTTCTCCAGATTCAACATTTGGCCTGCCAACATCCTCAAGGTACTCACCATTTTTAACAATCTGGTTGTCGACCGTGTTACCTGCAGTATCAACAAATGTATATTGTGAACCATCTGCATTCTGGAAGACGTATGTTGCCCTGATTGTCAGATCTTCTCCACTCTCAATAACTGCGTAGATAGAAAATCCTGTTGTTTCAAAAGAAACCACATCATCATTTGCATCTGCGGAAAGTATTTCTGTCTTCTTTCCGAAGTGAACAACTGTAGCGTTATCGAATTTTTCATCTTTAAGTTTGATCTCAACACCGACTCTCCCGTTTGGCTGGATCTCATCGTTTCCGTTCTTAATCGTGATATCGAAAAGCTTTGCCTTGGTGATGTCATCCACGCTGACACCAAGCTTTGTCGCTGCATCAGCGAGGTACTTGTCGTACTCGTCACCTTTCAGTTCACGAATCTCAAGCTCCGCATCCTTCGGGATATTTGTTACATCAGTGAGATCCACAGTAATCTCATATGTGCTTCCTTCATCGGTCAGGTAATCAACAGTAATTACCTCAGTCCCGACAATGCCATAAACAGAGAACTGATCCGACTTAAACTCAACAGCCTCGACTTCCTTCTCAGATCCCTTTGTATCTGAATTGATTACTTCCGCCTTCTCCTCGTCGTTCTTGTCGAAGTGGATCGTATCGACTGTTGTAGTCTCTTCAATCTCAACTGCCTTTTTGTACTCAATCCTTACGTTAACATTACCGCTCGGCTCGATCTCAACGCCTTCATAAACAAAAGCGATGTCATAGAACTTTGCAAAGGAGAGCTTTGTGTTCTCATCGTACTTGTCCTGCATCTCGCTGAGAGCCTTCTCGTAGTACGCATTGTATGCTTCGGGATCACTTTCCTTTGTGATCTCCTTAACCTTGAGCTGGACTCCCTCAGGGAGTTTCGCACTCGCGCCGAAGTCTGCATAGACGATATAGTCGCTGCCAGCAAATGTAAGCTGTGTGTCTTCAGTAATCAGTTTGACCTCTTCAGCAGTCTTGCCTGTGACCGCAGCGATCGCCGCCTCAGTCGTGCTGTATGTCGCAGCCTCTTCGGTGGTCAGAGCTTCTGTCTGCCCACTCTCGTCAGCATCATTCTCAGCGACAGCTTCCACTTCTGCTGCTTCTGCTTCCTGGCTTCCGCTTTCGGAGCTGCTGTTCTCTTCTGCAGCAGCTTCCTCAGGCTCCTCTTCTTCTACGACAGGCTCCTCTTCTGCGGCGGGTTCTTCCTCCACGCTCTCGAAGACAGTCCCTGCCTCATCGGGCACGTTCTCAGCGGCGGCCACATCAATGCCCGCCTGCGTCGATGCCGTATCTGTATCAAGCGTAATGGCAGGCAGGACCAGGGCGTAGGTCGTTGCGAACACTACCACCGCCGCCATTACGGATACTACCCGCTGCCAACGTTTCATTCTCCGGTTTAGCTTTATGAAACGCTCCACCATCTTGTCAATGAAGTTCATCTTTGCTCTCCTAACTTTGCTGCTGCTTTCTACTCCGCTCTTCCGTCCGTATGTTATACAGAACGTTCTCTGTTAAATTCCGTTTTGTATTTTTGCTTCATATCTTATATGAAGATTCTTTCTTTCCAAAATGTCTTTGACCGCTTCGGTCAGCCAGTCAGTGCACCGCTCCGAACTGCATGAATGGCCACACCCGGAACACGATCTTCCCTACGATCTGTTCCTCTGCGATGCATCCTATGGATGTGTTCCTCGAGTCGATCGATACCGACCGGTTGTCCCCCATCACAAAGATCTTGCCTTCCGGCACCTGATAGGGCAGCTCGATGTTAGTCTCACCGTATGCCTTTTCATCTAGATACGGCTCATCGATCAAAACATTGTTGACATAGACGTTGCCTTCCTTGTCTATGTCCACCCAGTCGCCCGGGTTCGCCATCACCCGCTTGACCAGGATGTTGTTGTTGTAGTAAAAGGCTACGATATCGCCTGTCTCCAAACTGGTACTCTTCACTGAGACCACGATGTCTCCGCTGTCCAGTGTTCCGTTCATTGATTTCCCGTAGATCCTCAGGATCGGCAGGAGCAGGACTGCCACCAGGACCGCGACTGCCGCCACTACCACCAGTGACAAAAAAGTGCTCCGGATCGTCATCCTGAACCGGTGCAGGTACCTTTCCCGCTTCACCGCCTGTGTGAGCTCGCCTGTCTGGGGGAGAGCCTCTGCGTTCACGCTCATGGCCTCACCTCCCCTCTCAGGGTTTCAAAAATTCTGTTTTCTGTCATTATCTGCCTCGTCTGTATTATCAGGTGGATGTCACCGCTTCTGTTATGGACAGACAGGACTTTTAGTCTGATATCCACTCCGAATCTGATATTCACGTTCCAATGTTTACAAGTTTCTTCTTATCTTCTGACTGCGTGACGCCCGCATCTTCTGCTTCCGCAAAAGAGTCAGTCTGCGGATTCCCGTCAGCGTAGGAACCTTCTCCCGCCAGGTCCGCTCTGTCAAGGAACAGGTCGCGGTCGTGCTTCCTTTCGGTCTCCTTATCCGCCTCCATGAACTTATCCATGGAATTGCGGATCACAAGGGCCCCGTTCTCCTTTGCCACGTCAAACCTGAACGGATTCTCCTGCCCCCAGTCGGGATCCCGGGCCGCTCTTTCCAGCCAGTACTCGTGGGCTTCGACAAATCCGTCGTGGATCATCTTTTCCGCCCGCAGACGGGCTTCCACTGCATCGTTGTACTCTTCGAATGTCCCGATGTAATAGATCTTTTTCTTGAATCCGATCGATGCGCTGTATTTGCCGCTCTTTTTTCTGAAGACGCCACGAAAGCCGCTGGTGTTGTCACTCCGCGACTTGCGTCCGTTCAGCCACTCGACACACGTTCCGTCGATCAGGTGAAGTCTGTCGTGAACAAGTTTCTGGTATTCTTTTTTGAGGCATCCGCAGCTCTTGTTGTTCCCGTTGTTCAGGCTGGAGACAGATACATCCACTTCGTTGCCGCAATCGCAGCGGCATCTCCACAAGATGGAGCCGCTCTTTTCGGTTTTTCCAAGAGGATAGAGGGCTACCAGCTTTCCGTACCTCCTACCTGTGAGGTCTTCTGCTTTACGGCCGACACATTTTTTCTCGTTCTCTTTTTTGATACAGCCGCAATTCACTATTTTGCCGCTCTGAAGCCGTCTGCTCTCAACATAAATAAGGTTGCCGCAGTCGCAGCGGCACTCCCAAGTTGCGTATCTGGAATCACCTTTTACTCTTTTCACGGCCGTAAGATGCCCATATCGATTGCCCGCCAGATTAAGTATTTTCGGCATATCCTGTTACCTGCTTTCAGTAAAAAAGCAATATAAAAAGCCTGCTTTCTGTGTTCTTAAAAATGTATACTT
>DGWK01000010.1 GCA_002395235.1 Lachnospiraceae bacterium UBA4260
GTGTATTCATTGTCGTTGCCGACCTTGACAGTCGTGCTGTCTCCGCCGTTCACGACCTTGCCTTCGCCGCCCTTGGACTGCAGTGCGCCTTCCAGTACCTTCACGGTAAGCGTTACCTTGCCCTCGGCTCCGGCTTCGACATCCTTAAATGTCCAGGTTACAATGCCGTCCGCTTCTGTTCCTTCATCAGATGCACTGACGAACTCTACGTTCTTATCCAGTGTATCCTTGATCACAACGTCTGCGGCTGCGTTCTTGTAGTTCTTATAGCTGATCTCGTAAGTGATCTCGTCGCCTACCTTGACGCCTCCCAGTTCTCCGGTTCCCTCGTAAGGTGTGACCTCCTTCTTGTGCGGAGACTCCGGCTTATTGTTCGTAAAATTCGCCACAGCAGGTGCCTCAGCAGTAT
The DNA here is from genome assembly GCA_002395235.1 of Lachnospiraceae bacterium UBA4260. Lineage (GTDB taxonomy): Bacteria > Bacillota > Clostridia > Lachnospirales > Lachnospiraceae > CAG-791. The sequence goes on from DGWK01000010.1 coordinate 410, forward strand.
TTCTTCCCGTCACTGTCACCTTAACGACTTCGCTAACCGGTAATGTTTTGTTCGCAGGCTCTTTTTCCTTGATCCAGTAGTCGCCCGTGGGAACTTCTACGGTGGCACTATCCTTTGCGACCCCGTCATCCCCAATCGTCACGGTAAGGGTAAGATCACTGCCATCTACCTGATAAGCCTTTGTACAGTCTTCATCTGTATAAACAGTAAAGTTATACGTTCCGGCAAGAGCTGCCTTCTCCTCATCAGTTGCAGGAGCATGTCCATTGTAGGTGACTGCTTTATTAACCTTCAAATAGCCTACAGGCGTATAAATATTATAAATATAGAACTCGAGGAATCGGTTGTAAGCATTTTCACTATCTGCATGATACTCACCGAGGACCTCATCATAACCTTTATATTCTACGCCGCCATCCTTGGTGTAGTCTTCGCTGATGTGCCTGCGTTCATGATCGTCATTGCGCCATACATACTCTGTTTCTATGCGGGTATGATCATAGACCCATTTGTTTTCGTTCGCATCAATGATTTCATCCGGCACCGAATCAGGGTCTTCCGATATATTCCAATACTTCGGATGGCTATACGTTCCGCCGGTCACATCGTAATCGTAGAACTGGCCGATTCCGTCGACGCCGACTTCCATTTCTTTATCATGAACATTCTCAGCGTCTTCATAAATATGAATGTTGTTTGTGTAGGAATTGTCCGGTAGAGACAACAGCCACTCCGATTCACCGTCTGTACCTTCTACGTACTTCGTAACCTCAATTGCCACGACATCATGATCCGATTCGTCCGTTGTCCCAAGGCGGAAGTCCATGCCGGGACCGCCGTCCGGTCCTCTGCCGGTAGTCGGATCATAATAAGGATGACTATGATTCCAACCACTGTTATCCGGAATATCGCCTTTTTGCCATTCAGTGCGACTATAAATTGCCCAAACACCGGGGCACTCATTGTCCGGATCCCAGAAATCAAAGCTTGTACCGAGGCTGGAATTTACCTTGACTATAAAAGGTTCTCCCTCTCTATAGATTGTATACTGCTTTTTCGTATCAGGGTCTGTATACATCAAGGTATATTCCACCGGCTTTGATATGGAGACTTCATAATGTATGCGATTGTTTAATCTCTGCTCACCCCAATAATCGTTGTTGATCTCCGAATCCGGTACGCTGCTTGGAATAGGATCCAGATCAGCGACCTTGAAGACACCTTCCAGACGGACCTGCTGGGCAGTCTGCGCATCCGGATCATAATCCGTGCTATCGTTCTGTGAATACCCGGTCACGATAAAAGTGTCATCCATTGGTATTTTCGTGCCGCCAGACATCTTATAGGAAGTTATTTCTCCCTTTTTAATGTCCTCAACTGTAACAGGAACGTCAGTATGTCCCTCTGCATCATAGGGATGTTCTCTGTCAACCGTGATATCTTTTACATATGTACCATTCTCATCGTATACCGAATAGGTACCGTAAGCCAGCGGCACCTTGATATCTGCCACTGCATCTACGGCAATATCAATATGGTTGACCGTATGGTTTCGGATAGACAGGGTAGACACATCCCGCGCCTCGGCTAAGAATACTTCGACTGCCTCCTCCTGGCTTGCATTACCACGAATCTTATAAGTTCCGTCACCGTTGTCCACCACTCCAAGATAATGGTCAAAGGAATGACCGTTCCAATCATAGTGGAACAGGTGATTGTTCATATCATGGCCAGGTTCATTGATCTGAAGCGCTCGTCCCCATACACTGGTATTCGAATCCGGCACATCCATAAAGCCGCTGTCCGAATCCACACAAAGATATCTGTAATTGAACGCAGTTGGAAGGCCTTCAGGCGGTGCAAATTCTCTTGCACTGGAAGTAAACCTGAGATTGAAATGGTTGTAGCCGATGTCCTCATAATTCCAGAAAATCGGGTTGACCATCTCCACTTCCGTTACATTTCCTTCCCCGTCAAAAGACAGATCTTCCTTGTTTATATATCTGAGCGATCCATCGTTTTCCAGAATGTAATACCAGTCGTTATACTTAATAACGACAACATATTTCCCACCTTCTCTGTACTCTGTTTTCTCTATGATCGTACCTGTTACCGACAGGCTGTCCTGCTCATAGACGATCTCGGTTCCGTCTCCGTTCACCTGTAGATCAGTGATGACTTCCGTTCCTGCATCTGCAAAATGGACAACGGAAAGCACATCGTCTTCATCTTTCTCAATACCATCCGCATACTCAATCCTGATCGTCACCGGCGTCTTTGGTTCGATCTTTTCGCCATCCTTGCGGATCTCGATATCGAAAAATCTTGCAGAGATTGCTTCCGGAACAGTGACGCCCACCGCTTCCGCAGATGCCCTGTGATAGGAATCATACGCTTCCGTCCCCGGCAGAATCTCAGAAACAAAAAGCTCCGCACCTACGGGGATCTCCGCGAATTCGTCGTATTCAACGGTGATCTTATATGTCTCGCCTTCGACAGTCTTGAAGAATGTCTCAAGGGTATATGCTGCGAGGACATAGACGGAGAAGGATTCCGCTTCAAACTCAGCTCCGGTCTTGTTGACTTCCGCCTCATCAATCTGTGTGACTTCACCTTCTTTATCCACATGCAGCACGGAAAAAGCTGATTTTGTATCTTCAGCTTCATCCGCCTTAAGTTCTTTTCCTCTTGGCAGTGCGATCTTGACCCTGACCTTGCTCTCGTCAGCAGGCTGGATCTCATTGCCGTCCTTGTCCAAAAAAGTGATATCTACACCGACCGCGTCGGCAACCGCCTGGGTGGTGTCATCCTGCACTGCTTCCTGCGCGGCGTCCATCGCTTCCTGCTTCGTTATATCCTGAACACTGATCTGTGTTCCCTCCGGAAATACGCCTTCGTCTGCTTCGACTTGAACACGGACATTGTTCCGGCTCACCGCACGGAACGTCTGTGCAGGCATAGGCACAGCAATTTCCTGTGTCGCGCCGACCAGGGCTGCCTCATCGGTACTGCCCGTTTCCGCGCCTTCTGTTTGCCCGCTTCCGGCAGCTTCGCCGTTTTCAATTTCCTCTGCAGGCGCTTGCGTCAGTCCGTCTTCGCTGCTTTCTGCAGCTTCCCCGCCGGCATCTTCCGCCGTCTCTGAAGAAAGGCCGGTCAGACTGCTTTCTGCAGCTTCCCCGCCTTCTTTCTCCTCCGAAGATCCCAACAGGTCTTCCTCAGAGCCCTGGTCATCGATTTCATCTTCGGTCGCAGCATCTTCCCCGGATGCCTCCCTCGCATTCTGCTCCTCGATGACCTCCTCGGAAGGATCAACAGTGATCTGCAGGTCCTCCTCTTCCTGCTGATCAGTTTCCTGAGAATGACCAGTATCTTCTTCAGACACTTCCGTTATCCCTTCCGTGCTCTGCACTTCGGAGGAGAACGCGGTCACTTTCCCGCTAAGCAGCATTGTGATGCTCAGCGCAATTGCAACTCCTTTCTTCCACCTGTTGTACGCCATACTGAGACCTCCGTGATTAATAAATTTGTAATTGTTCAGTAACTATTACAAATAAATTTTAGCATCACGCTTTTTGTCATTCTCTGCACAAACTATATTATTAATGTCAAAAACTATTGTAGAGATAGCAAACCGATACTTTTTTTGGCTTTTTTGTATAAAATAGGACCTGCAAAGGATAATTAATTGGTTATTTTTACATGAAAAAGTGTGAACTGAAGCATTCCTTCATGGTAGGTTATGTGTACATTCAACTCGCCTTATAACAATAAAATCGAAACGACTGTATTACAGCCGGAAAGGAACCGCTCATTATGAATAATGAAAAAGCAACCGTTGACTCTGCGGTTTCACAGATTTCATCAGTAATTGCCAATAATATTGACAGTTTGTTTGAACTGGATTTCTCAACGGGAATGTACCGCACCATGCAGGCGTCCCCGGCAGTTCGCGATTTCTTTGGAGACAAAGGGGACTGCCGGCAGTTTCTGACCAGAGTTCTGACCGGAAGGATGAGTCCTGACTCCGATTTGTATGAAGGCTTCTATATTGCGCCGAACTTCATGGGAAAGATTTACAGCAGGTATGTTAATTTAGGGGATGAAGAGGTCAGGAAACTCCTTTTTCTTTTTTTTCGTGTCAGCGAGGAGAAGGCCTTCGCTCTTTTCTATCCCCTTAAAGCAAATCTGCAAGGGGAAGAGCGGCTCGATGCCAAGAGCCTGGCTCTCAACCAGAGTTATCTGTTTTCAATGATCGTGGATCTTGACTGTGATGTCTGCCACGACGTCTATATATCCGAGATCTCCAATCCAAACCAGGATCATTTGAGACTGATCTATTCGGAGTGGCGATCCAATATCACCCCCTGCATAATCGATCATCACAGAGGTATTTTCAGAAAGCATACAGAGTCGGGTTACGTGCGGACCAGGCTTTCCAGGGACACCCGGTTTTCATTTGCTGTCAAAATGCACGCTCTGAGCGGAAAGACCCTGTGGACGCAGCACACTCTGCTTCGTATTCAGGATGAAGATAAACAGCATCTTCTGTTCATATATACTGTGCAGGACATTGATGAACAGATCCGTACGCTTCTCGAGCAAAGTGACGAGCCTATTGATCTTGAAAATAAAGATGATTCATCCGAGCGGATGGAGGTTTCCTCCTCTATGATCAAAGCTATGCAGCCTGTGTCTTCGTTCTCTGAACTGATCCTTGATCAGGTAATAGTAGAGCTTAATGCACATTATAATAAGAAACTTTCCCTCAAACAGCTGGCCAGCAAGTACTATATCAACACCGCCTACCTTGGACAGCTCTTTATCCGCAAGTACGATATGACCTTCCACGACTATCTGGCCAAGATCAGAATGGAGAAGGCAGCTGAGCTGCTCCGCACTACCAATTATTCCATCAATCAGATTACTGAAATGACAGGCATTTCCAACCCCAATTACTTCCACAGACTCTTTAAAAAATATCATCGATGCACGCCCCTGGTCTACAGAGCGCGTTACAAAGAAAGCATATAAACTCCGTTCGGCCCCCGCTTGAAAAAGCGGGGGATTTCTTTCTAAATACAGATACCGAAACTTCATGCACGCCATATCGTCCATTTTTAGCCGGCGCTTTTTCTTGATTGTGCATTTTTTGTCAAATCTCGCATAGATTAGCTGTAAAATTGTGCGAAAAATCATGCAATCCACAAGTTTTATTGAAAGCTGCTAGTGAAAGCGATACAATTAATTATGTAAAATTTGGTGTTTTTGTGCATTTTACTTAAGAAAGGAGTGCGACAATGGGAGCTGTAGATGTTCTGTATGAGCGGTTCGAGAAGAATCTGCAGGCAGTAAACGGTAACAGCTGGCTGGCCGACAAGGCCGAAGCCGCAGGCATTATCGCTCAGGCCTACAAGGATGAAGGGGTTGATTCGGTATGTATCGCAGAATCACCGCTGCTTCAGGAGATCGGCCTGGCGAAAGCTCTTGCTGATGCCGGCATGGAAGTCTATACCGACCACCTTCGTCTTCATGCGGAGACCGCAAAGGGCGGCGTGCTTGAAGCACAGTGCGGTATAGCTGATCTGGGCAGCATTATTCAGCTGAGTGATGACATCGACAACAGGATCGTAGCCATCATGCCTGAATACTGTATCGGCGTAGTCAGACTCTCTGAGATTGTGGATGACTACGATGCAATGTTTGACAAACTCTGTTCGCTGGAGACTCTCCCGGCTTTCGTGGGCTTCATTACCGGACCCAGCCGTACCGCCGATATCGAGTGCGTGAGTACGGTAGGCGTTCACGGTCCCCTGAAGCTTTCGATCGTCGTGATCAAGGATGTCTGACAGATTTGACAGATCGATAAGGGAAAGGAGGCAGCAGAATGGCAAATGAAGCTTTGAAGCAGGAAATAAAGTCTGCTCTCAGTAATAAGACGCTTGGCAGGACACTCGGAACGTTCTGTGAGACATATCCCGAGAGAAGACTGAAATCATATGAAGGCGTTGACTTTGAAGAGACCCGCGAGAATATCCGCAGAGTCAAGGGATACGCCGCTGACCACATCGATGAGATGATCGAGGAATTTACGAAGAACTGCACCGCCCGCGGCGGTCACGTCTTCCATGCGACCAGCGCTGATGAGGCGATCGAATTCGTCCGTAACCTGGTCAAGGAAAAAGGGGTTCAGACCATCGTCAAATCCAAATCGATGGCTTCCGAAGAGATCCACATGAACAAGATCCTGGGCGACGACGGCGTCCTGGTACAGGAGACCGACCTGGGCGAGTTCATCATCGCTCTCGAAGGCAATACTCCCGTGCACATGGTCATGCCCGCTCTTCACCTGAACAAAGAGCAGGTCGCCGATCTTTTCACAGACTATACCAAAGTAGAGAACAAGCCGATCATTTCCGAAGAAGTAAAGACGGCCCGCAAAGTAATGAGAGACAAGTTCACACATGCGGACATGGGCGTATCCGGCGCTAATGTAGCGGTCGCCGAGACCGGCACGGTCTTCACCATGACCAACGAAGGCAACGGCCGTATGGTCGGCACGCTCCCCAAGATCCATCTGTATGTGTTCGGTATCGAGAAGTTCGTAAAGAGCCTCTCCGACGCCCGCTATATCTTCAAGGCACTCCCCCGCAACGGCACGGCCCAGAGACTGACCGCTTATCTGTCCCTGTACACCGGCGCAAACGAAGTAGTGCTCGACAAAGAGACCGACGAGAAGGGTCCGAAGGACTTCTACTGCGTGATCCTGGATGATCCGGGAAGACGCGAGATCCTTGCCGAGGAGTCCTTCAGAGAGATCTTCGACTGCATCCGCTGCGGCGCATGTCTTGACGTATGTCCCGCCTTCGCTCTGCTGGGCGGCCATGTATATGGAAGTAATGTCTATACCGGCGGTATCGGCACACTGCTGAGCCACTTCCTGGTATCCGAGGAGCGCGCGGAGCAGATCCAGAACATCTGCCTGCAGTGCGGAAGATGTAAGGAAGTCTGCGGCGGCGGCCTGCACATTCCGGAGATGATCATGAAGCTGCGTGAGCGCAGCATGGAGAAGCATCCCAACCCGACTTACAAGTTCGCTCTGGATGCCGTCAGCGACAGGAAGCTCTTCCACTCCATGCTCCGCATCGCTTCGATCGCACAGCCCGCATTTATGAAGCAGGGCCAGCCCATGATGCGCCATCTGCCCATGTTCCTGTCCGGTCTCTCCGAGGGAAGAAGCCTTCCCAAGATCGCCCAGGTTCCGTTCAGGGATGTATTCCCGACCATTGAGCAGAATGTTCCCAATCCCAAGGGCAAAATAGCGATCTTCACAGGGTGCCTTCTCGACTTCGTCTACATTGACACCGCCAAGGCGGTCATCAAGGACCTCAACTCCATCGGCTATATCGTCGATATGCCCATGGGCCAGTCCTGCTGCGGCGCTCCCGCCACCTACATGGGCGACAGAGAGAACGCCAAGAAGACCGCGGAGCTCAACATCAACGCGATGGCGGCAGAAAACTACGATTACATCGTATCGGCCTGCCCGACCTGTACACACCAGATCAGGGAGTACGAGCAGTTCTTCCAGGACGATCCCGAGATGCTCGCAAAGGCCAAAGAGCTCGGCGAGAAGAGCTATGACTTCTGCAAACTGTTCCACATGCTGGGCGGCCTCTCCGACGAGGGCGACGGCAAGGAACTCAATATTACCTACCACGATTCCTGCCACCTCAAGAGATCCATGGGCGTGTTCAAGGAGCAGAGAGAACTGCTGACCCACACCAAGGGCGTCCATCTCACCGAGATGAAGGAAAGCGACAACTGCTGCGGATTCGGCGGAACCTACAGTATCAAGTTCCCCGAGGTGGCAGCTCCCATCCTCGAGCGCAAGGTCGAGCATATCAAAGAGACCGGTGCAGATACCGTCGCAGTGGACTGCCCCGGCTGCATGATGCAGATCAGCGGCGGACTCGATGCCAGAGACATCCCTGTCGATGTCAAGCACACCGCAGTCATCATCGCCGAGAAGAGAGGATTAATGTAAAGAATGATCAGTGACTGGATGGACAGTGTCGAGTCCGACATCGCGAGGCTCACCGCACATCCTTACGCCGGTACGCCGGTGGGAGAAGTGCTGGACTGGGCCGCCTGTTCAAAGGGAAAGCGGATCCGTCCCATGCTCCTCATCCTGAGCGCCATGTTCGGTCCGCACTGTGAAGAGCGGCGCGCCCGTCTGTCGCTTTTGGCCGCCATGACGGAGATCACCCATCTGGCCTCGCTCGTGCACGACGACATCGTAGACGACGCCCCTGTCCGCAGGGAAAAAGCTTCCGTACAGAAGAAATTCGGTAAGGACGCAGCCGTCTACGCGGGAGATTTTCTCATCTCGCGCGTCATGTACACGCAGGCTCAGGAGAATCTCCACGAGTCCGGCATGATCCTGGCAGGCGCCATCGGACAGATGTGCGCCGGCGAGATCGGCCAGGCCGGCTGCCGCTATCGGGAAGATGTGACGCTGCAGGAATACCTCTGCAATATCCGAGGCAAGACGACGGCCCTTTTCAAGGCCGCCTGCAGGATCGGCGCACTCGAGAGCGGATGCTCTCCCGCCGTGATCGAACAGCTGGACAAGCTGGGAGAGGCGCTCGGATGCATGTTCCAGTTCCGGGATGATCTGCTCGATTTTACAACAGATCAGGCGTGTATGGGCAAGGAGACGCACAAGGATTTCCGCGACGGCATTTACACGATGCCGGTGCTCATGGCAATGCGGAATTCCGAGGCCAGAGACAAGCTTCTGCCCATAATGCGCAGAAACCGCGAAGAAGGAATCGACAGGACACAGATCAGGGAAATGGAAGAGATCGTGCGGGAGTACGGCGGCGTAGAGGAGACCAAAAAAGAGATCCTTCGCTATCGGAAACGGTGCGAAGAGATCCTCGCAGGGCTTCCTGCCGGAGCCGCCTCTTCCGGCCTTGACAAAATAGTAAAAAAATGCGCGCAGGTCTGACCGGCCGGTGATGCGCGCAGAGCAAACAGGACAATTTTTTGATGAGAGTGTTTTGATGAGAGTTATGAACAGTTCCGACAACCGCACAAGCGGCGTTCGATACAACGCGCTGACCCCGAAGCTCGCATTGCAACTGGCGGCGCCCCACACCTGGGCCGCCTCCGTGTTCCCGTCTCTTTTCGGGATCCTGTACTGCATCTATCGATCTTTTGGCATAAGCGCCATAGAGGCCGCTCTTCTGTTGTCCGCCTGCGTGCTCATGCAGGCCGCTGTGAATACTTTCAATGATTATATGGATTTTGTAAAAGGCACTGACAGCCTGGAGGACAATCTTGAGAAGGAGGACGCCGTTCTTCTGTACGCGGGCGTTGACCCGCTGCAGGTCAGGAACCTGGCTTTCGCTTTTCTCGGGACGGCAGCTCTGATCGGGATCGGATTTACCGTAAAGAGCGGACCGCTTCCTCTTGCGATCGGCCTGCTCGGCGGACTGATCGTGCTGCTCTACTCCGGAGGTCCGCTGCCGATCTCCTACCTCCCGATTGGAGAGATCACGTCGGGAGTCGTGATGGGAGCCCTGATCCCGCTGGGGATCACGGCGGCCGTTACAGGCAGCTTTCATCCGGAGATCCTGCCCCTCACTCTCCCCCTTGTCACGGGGATCGGTCTCATCATGATGACCAACAACACCTGCGACATCGAGAAGGACCTGAAGGCAGGAAGGAGAACATTTTCGGGCTGCATCGGAAGAGAGAAAGCCGTGCGCGTATACCGGCTCGCGGTGATCCTATGGATGCTCCTCATCGTCCTTGACGGCGCTCTCCTGGGCCGCGCGCCCCTTACGGCCGCGCTCCTCGGAGTCTTCGCCGCCTACATTCCGGCTTACCGCTTTCTGATGCGCTCCCCTCTCCTTCAGAGCACGCGGGTCGCGCAGATGAAAGGGATCCTGAAGGCAAATATCTGCAACGGGATCGTCTGCCTGGCTATTCTCCTGGCGGCGATCGCGGTCAGATGAAACAAGTGAGGTACGAATCAATGCGTTCTGCACAGAACCTGACACAGGAAGAAAAACAGGATAAAGTCTTCCGCGTCTTCGAGACGATCGCGAAGGGTTATGACAGGGCGAATGTGAGGATCAGCCTCGGCATGCAGAATTCCTGGAAAGAAATGCTGATCCGGGAAGTGGTCCGGCGCCCTCGAAACAGGGTGCTCGACCTGTGCACCGGAACCGGAGACATTGCCATCGGCATTGCAAAGGCCGGGGCAAAATACAGTATAACCGGCATGGATTTTTCCCCCTCTATGCTCAGGGTCGCGGCCCGCAAGGCGAAGCGGCTCGGAATCACGAACATAAGGTGGAGAAAAGGAAATGCCATGAAAATCCCTTGCGGCGATGCATATTTTGACGCCGTGAGTATATCGTTCGGACTGCGCAACTGCGCGGACCCGCAGCAGGTCCTGGAGGAGATCTACCGGGTGCTGCGGCCGGGAGGAGAGATCCTCTGTCTGGAATCCTTTGTCCCGGACAGCGCTGTTGTGAAACCTTTCTACCGGCTCTATTTTGGCAGGATCATGCCCCTTCTGGGAGGCGGACGTTCCAACCGAAAAGAGTACGAGTGGCTGCAGGAGTCGACAGAGAGCTTCCTTCGCTCGAAGGAGCTGTCCCATCTCATGCGAAGGTGCGGATTTGTCGATGTCAGAGTCAGGCGCAGAATGATGGGCGCCTGCGCGATGCACGTCGCCGTAAAGCCCGGCTGCAGGAAGCAGTGAGATGTCCGATCGATGATCATTCGTAAAAAGGGTGAGGGGCCTGCCATACAGTGCCCTGCGCCCGGAAACCGACGAACGAACCACGCAAGGAGGTTTTGGTAAATATGAGTGAAGAAAAATTTGATGCCATAGTTGTTGGCGGAGGCCTGGCGGGACTTACGGCCGCTTACTGTCTGGCACAGGCGGAAATGGAAGTTCTTGTCATTGAAAGAGGTACTTTCTGCGGTTCCAAGAACGTGACCGGAGGAAGGATCTACACACACAGTCTCGAGAAAGTGATGCCCGGTTTCGCCGAGGAGGCACCTCTTGAGAGAAAAGTCACCAAAGAGCGCGTCGCCCTGATGACCGAAAAGGGCGTCGTCAATATTGAATATGCGTCCGGAAAGCCCGACACGCCGGAAACTGCTTCCTATACTGTACTTCGCAGCAAATTCGACAAGTGGTTTGCGGAGAAATGCGAGGAAGTCGGCGTCATGATGGTTCCCGGCATCCGTGTCGACTCGCTTCTCAAAGACGGCGACAAGATCGTCGGCATTGACGCGGGCGGCGAAGAGATGTACGCCGATGTAGTGATCCTCGCGGACGGCGTCAACTCCCTTCTGGCCCAGTCCATCGGACTCAAGCCTGAGCTCAAGCCCGAGCAGGTGGCGGTCGGCTGTAAAGAAGTCATCCAGCTGGGTGAGGACGTGATCAACCAGCGCTTCGGCCTCGAAGGGAACGAAGGCTTATCCATGCTGGTGGCGGGCGATCCCACAGTCGGCAATATCGGCGGCGGGTTCCTCTACACCAATAAGGACAGCGTCTCCATCGGTATCGTCGCTACCTGCAGCGATATCGGCCGCGTAGACGTCTCCATCCCGGATATGCTCGAGCGCTTCAAGAACCATCCTTCCATCGAGCCCCTGATCAAAGGCGGGCTTCCGCTGGAGTATTCCGCGCACCTGGTTCCCGAGGGCGGATTTGACATGATCCCCAAGCTGTATGACAACGGCGTTCTGGTAACCGGTGATGCAGCTGCCTTCGTGATCAACCTCGGCTACACGGTCCGCGGCATGGACTTCGCCGTGGAGTCCGGAAGACTGGCCGCAGAGGCGGTGATCCGCGCCAAGGCTGCTGATGATTTCAGCGCCGCTTCTCTTGCTTACTATCAGAAGCTTGTGGAGAACAGCTTCATTTATACCGATATGAAGCAGTACCGCAACTTCCCCAAGCTTCTTGAGCGCCATGAGATCTTCAACGATGTGCCTGAGATCGCCGACGTTCTCTTCGACAGGCTCTTCAGAGTGGACGGCAAAAAGCCCGTATCTCTGCCGATGTTCGCTATCGATGAGATCGCGAAGCGCACCAGCGCCTCCAAGCTCCTCGAGCTTGTCATGGTTGCCCTTGACGCATTATAAGAGACAGGAAGGAGGAAACCAAAATGGCAAAAAAAGTTCCTGTAGATGACAAACTGGGCTACAATGTATTCCATACCGACGAGAGCTACGCCCATATTGAGATCAACAGCGATTTTAAGGATGAGGAAGAGATCCGCAAGGTCGTCCTCGCCTGCCCCGCCGAGCTCTACAAATATGAGAACGGTGAACTCGCTTTCAATCACGAGGGCTGCCTTGAGTGCGGCACCTGCCGTGTTGTCTCCGGCGGCAAAGTAGTGAAGAGCTGGAATCACCCTTACGGAGAAATGGGTGTGACCTATATGCAGGGTTGACCTGCGGCACGGGGCATAATTTTCGCCCGGTCTTTAAGTAAAACAAGCCCTCCGGGAATCACTGCTGCGGCATCCTGCCATGACAGTGGTTCCCGGAGATCAAATGAGGCAGGAATGGGCAGAATCATTATTTTTACGGGAAAAGGCGGCGTAGGCAAGACGAGCATCATCTCGGCCCACGCGCTTCGCGCTGCTCGCAGCGGAATGAAAACACTTCTGGTGAGCGCCGACATGGCGCATAACCTGGGAGACCTCTTCGAGACAGAGACGGGCGGGGAATTTGTAAGCCCCACTGCCAATCTCACGCTCCTGGAACTGGACCCCGGAAAGATCATGCGCGAGCACTACCCTGACCTGAACCGCTCTCTTCTGGAGATGCTCGGCGGCTCCATGAGCCGCGCGGCAGGAAGCGTTAACAGTGAGTTCATGATCCCCGGCTTTGAGGATCTGTTCATGCTGCTGGGAATCCGCGATCTGTATAAGAGCGGCGAATATGACCTTCTTCTTGTGGACTGCGCGCCGTCCGGCGAGACATTATCTCTCCTCAAGCTCCCGGAGCTTCTGGAGTGGTATATGGAGAAATTCTTCCCTGTCGGCAAGTTCATGACGAGGGTTCTCTCCCCCGTCTCCAACGCGCTCTACAAAGTCAAACTCCCCGACAGCACGGCGATGGACCAGGTCTCCCTGATGCACCGGAACCTCGTTGACCTTCAGAATCTTCTCAAGGATCCTCAGGTGACCACCGTCCGCCTGATCACGCTCCCCGAGAAAATGGTGGTCGAAGAGACCAAGCGGACCTATATGTACCTGAATTTGTACGGCTATCGGGTCGAGCGCGTCTTCATAAACCGCGTGCTCCCTCCCATGCCGGATAATCCTTTTATGGACAGCTGGCACAGGATCCAGAAGACGTACATCGAGGAGGTGGAAAGTGTGTTCTCACACATTCCGGTCACCCGGATTCCCTGGTTTCCCGAGGAGATCAAAGGCCTCGAAGCGGTGGAGAGACTGAGCCGCTGTCTGCCGGACAATGAGGTTCTCTTTGCGCCGGCCGACATTGAATCGTCCGCGCAGGCCTCGGAGACCTATGAGATCACGCCGGAAGGGTGCTGCCTCAGTCTGTATATGCCCGGTGCCGAAAATGTATCCGTTCAGATCTGCGGCCGGGATCTGGACGTGAAGACGGCAAACGTTCTGCGGAAGATCCCCCTGCCCGCAGTTCTGTACAGGGCAGAGATCCTCAAGACACAGCTCACCGGCGGCTTTCTTAAAGTGTACTTCCGTTATTCGAACGAAGACAAAGCAGAGGGACAATTATGAGAATACTGATGTACACCGGAAAGGGAGGCGTAGGAAAGACCGGCATCGCAGCTGCCACGGCCGTCCGATGCGCCGCGCTCGGCTACCGGACGACCATAATGAGCACCGATCAGGCGCACAGCCTCGGAGATGTCTTCGAGTGCCGGATCGGGTCCGCCCCGGTTCGGATCGCGGACAACATGACTGCTCTGGAAGTCGATCCCGCCGTGGAGAGCGAACGCGCCTGGGGAACCCTGAAGGATTATCTTCGGCAGATCATGGAAGAAAAATCGGGTGAGAGCCTGGCCGCGCAGGAAGCCCTGGTCTTCCCCGGCCTGGAGGAACTCTCCTCTCTTCTGCGCATTCTCGACCTCAGCGAAGCGGGATCCTGCGATGTCCTTGTGGTCGACTGCTCGCCGACCGGCGAGACGCTCTCACTCCTGCGCTATCCCGAACAGCTCCGCGTACTCACGGACAAAGTACTGCCCATGGTGCGCAGCGTCACGAGCGCTTTCGGAGGGCTGATCAGTCGCGCCACGACCGTTCCCAAGCCCAGAGACAAGGTCTTTGAGGAGCTGGACATCGTTGTCAAAAGATTGCACGGCCTGCAGAAGATCCTCTGCGACCGGCAGACGACGGGCATTCGCCTCGTCATGACGCCGGAAAGCATCGTAGTGAGCGAGGCGGAGCGCTCTTACTCCTGGCTGAGCGCCTTCGACTTCGGCGTTGACGCCGTCTATGTCAACCGTATCTATCCGAAAGAAGCCCTGAGCGGCAGCTTTGCCGGCTGGGCCTCCATGCAGGAAAGGAGCCTGGCGCGGGTGAAAGAAAGTTTTGCCCTGCAAAAGCAGTTCTATCTCCCGCTGCAGGATAAGGAACTTCGCGGCATCCCGGTGCTGGAGTCCGTCGCGGAGCAGCTCTACGGGGAACTCTCGGCAGGACCTGTGCCGGAGTCCGACTCGGCGCAGCTCTACGGGGAGCTCGCGGCAGAACCGGAAAAAGGGTGCAGCATCGACCCTGCGACTATATTTTGCGCAGAACAGAGCTATACGACCGAAAGAAATATGGAGGACGGCTCCTGGATCATGACAGTGCGCCTCCCCTATATGAAGAGCACGGATCTTTCGGTGTCGAAGGACGGGAATGACCTGATCCTGGGCGTGCGTGACGAGCGGCGGCGGTTCCGGCTTACGGAACAGTGCGGCCGACGGGAACTGAAATCGTGGTCGTATGAAAACGGCCGCCTTCAGATCATATTTGCGTAGATACTGTCCGCTTAAAGATCGCGTCATCAGGTCGTTGTCGGCAGCCGGATGTGTCTGAGTATCTGAAGTTATTAAGGAGGAACAGAAAATGCTAATAGTCAAATTTATTCTGGGACTTGTTCCGATCATCTGGCTGATCATCGCCCTGACCGGCATGAAAATGCCCGGCTACAAAGCCTGCAGTATCGCAATCATTTTTGCAGCCGTTGTTGCACTGTTTTACAAACATCTTCCGGTCATTTCCGTGGGAACCGCTTTCCTCGAAGGCGTATTCAGCGCTCTGTGGCCGATCATCCTCGTCATTCTGGCCGCACTGTTCGTCTACGCGCTGACTCTCGAGACAGGTGCTATGGAAGAGATCAAGGCGATGCTCAGCAGCGTGTCCAGAGACAAGCGCGTACTCGGTCTGATCATCGGCTGGGGCTTCGGATGCTTTATGGAAGGTATGGCAGGTTTCGGTACCGCTGTTGCTATCCCCGCGTCCATCCTGGTTGCGCTGAACTTCGATCCGATTCCCACTGTTCTGGCACTTTTGATTGTCAACTCTACTCCTACCGCTTTCGGCAGCGTCGGCGTTCCGACTACCTCCCTGGCTTCTGCCACAGGTCTTGCCGTCAATGCTCTCTCGCTGAACACGGTGCGCATTGAAGTTCTGCTCATGGCGATCTCGCCGCTCCTGTTCGTGGTCGTGATCGGCGGCGGCTTTAAGGCCCTCAAGGGAATGATCCCGTTCACGCTCATCGCGTCAGCTTCCTTTGTCATTCCCAACTTTATTATCGGCTCTTTCATCGGTCCCGAGCTTCCCGACATCATCGGTTCGATCTGCTCCATGATCTGCATGATCCTTGTCGCGCTCAAGATGAAGAGCAAAGAGGTACCCGAGGAATACCTTGTAGGCGGCTCTGATACGCAGAAAGAACTCAAACTCGATGTAAACAGCGCGCTGCGCGCGTGGAGCCCCTTCATCCTGATCTTCGTGCTCCTTCTGTTTACCTCCAAGCTGTTCCCTTTCATCAACGAACCGCTTTCCAAGATCTCTTCCAAGATCAACATCTACGTCGGTGAAGGCGCGACGCCCACCAGCTTTACCTGGATCAATACACCCGGTGTCTGGATCATCCTTTCCGGTATCATCGGCGGCCTGATCCAAGGCGCTTCGATCGGCAAGATCTTCGGCGTTCTCGGCGCTACGATCAAGAAGAATATCAAGACGATCGTGACGATCTGCTCCGTCCTTGCAACCGCTAAGATCATGGTGCACAGCGGCATGACCACCGACGTCGCAGACGTCCTCGTCACTGTGACCGGCAAGTTCTATCCGCTGTTCTCCCCTCTGGTCGGCGTTCTCGGCGCATTCGTCACGGGTTCCGGCACGAGTACCGGCGTTCTGTTCGGACCTCTGCAGTCCGCCTCCGCAGCGCAGCTCGGACTTTCTCCCGAATGGCTCTGCGCGGCCAACTCTCTCGGCGCAGGCGTCGGCAAGATGATCTCGCCTTCCAACATCGCGCTGGCAACGGCCTCGGCAGGACTGGCCGGACGCGAGAATGAGATCCTGAGCGGCATCTTCAAGTACTGCATCCTCTATGCGGTGGTCGGCGGAATTATCTGCTTCGCATTTGTCTGATTGAGGAGCGACGGCGGCTCGCCGAGCGAGCACCGGGGCTCAGATCTCAGACCTCAAATTGAATCGAACCTGAAAAAGGGGCTGTGAAAAAAGAAT
>DGWK01000019.1:0-52521 GCA_002395235.1 Lachnospiraceae bacterium UBA4260
AGCGCGATGGCGCTGTTCCCGGTGTGGGTGGCAACGGGAGTCTGGCACGGAGCGGGCTGGAAATACCTGTTCTACGGAATGTACTACTTTGTGATCCTGCTGCTCGGAGTGGCGCTGGAGCCGCTTAAAGAGAAGAGGAACAAGATGCTGGGGATCGACCCGAACGCGTGGTGGTTCAAGACGCTGAGGATCCTCAAGACGTGGGTGATCATCTTCACGGGCGAGCTGTTCTTCAACGCGAAGAACCTGACGGCGGGCTTCCACATGTTCTTCAGCATCTTCGGGAATTTCCACATCAGTTCGATCTGGAAGTACTTCCCGGATGTGATCACAAAGGGAGACGTGGTGGCGATCATTGCGGGAAGCATCATCGTATGGATCGTGGGATTCCTGAAGGAGAACGGAGTCGATG
Source organism: Lachnospiraceae bacterium UBA4260 (assembly GCA_002395235.1). Taxonomy (GTDB): domain Bacteria; phylum Bacillota; class Clostridia; order Lachnospirales; family Lachnospiraceae; genus CAG-791. Next base: position 413 of record DGWK01000019.1, read on the forward strand.
TGAGAGGGAAGATCCTCGGAGCGAAGACGCCTTACAAGTGGTGCGTCTACTACGCGATCATCTTCGCGATCCTCTTATTCGGCGCCTACGGAACCGGTTACCAGCCTGTCGACCTGATCTACGCGGGGTTCTGATATGACAAAGGAAAAAAGAAATAACATCTTTAAGATCATATTGTTCGCTGCGATCGCGCTGGCTATTCTCATCGCGGCCTGCGCCATGATGAAACCCAAGAAATGGTTTGACGAAAAGCTGATCCAGAACAGAAATTCCCGCGCCATCCAGATGATGGAGCAGCCGGACAACACGATCGACATTCTGAATATCGGCGACAGTCTCAGCACGGCGGGATTTACGCCCATGGAACTGTGGAGAAAACAGGGATATACATCCTTCAATATCGGTGCGGACGGATTAAGAATGGCCGAGGCATATTATGCGGTCATAGAAGCCTGCGAGAAGCAGAGCCCCAAGTACCTCATGATCGAATCCCTCTATATGTTCCGCTATTCGCTGACTCAGGACATGCAGATGGTTCTGTCGCAGCCTCTGTATCACACATTCCCGTTTTTGAGATATCACAGCATCTGGAGATTTATGATCGACGGACCCGGTGTGATGATCTATCACAGGGGATATACCGTCAACGAGAACGTCGGAGAGTATGAGGGGGATCCCGGATATATGGATCTTGACCTGGAGGAAGGCAACAGGGTTACAATACCCGCCTTCAACAGTTACTATTTTGACAGGATCAAGGATTTCTGCGATAAGCGCGGGATCAAGATCGTTCTGTACAGCATGCCTTCCGCATCCAACTATAACTGGGACAGGATCGAACAGGTACAGGCCTTCGCAAAGGAAAAAGGCGTGGATTACGTCGACCTCAACCAGGTGGCGGATCAGATCGGCATTGACTGGGAGTGGGACACCAATGACGGCGGCGACCACATGAATCTCACCGGCGCCACCAAAGTCACGACCTATTTCGGTAATTATTTCCGGGACAAAGGGGACCTGACCGACCACAGAGGCGATCCCCACTACAGCGACTGGGACGAGGAGCTGGTGGAGTACGACCAGCTGGTCAAAGAGATGGACGGAAAGAGCTTCCAGGATATCTGGAAGGAAAAGAAAGATAAAGAGTGGGACGAAAAATACAAGAAAAATGATACAACCCAGAATCAGAATAAAGACGGAAGCAATCAGTAAGTGCACAGGGGAAATGTGAAATGCCGGATGGAAAGACTCGAAGTTTCGGAAAGTTAATACTGTTCGGCGTGATCTTCCTGTTGCTTCTGACCGCGGCTTCCGCGGCATGTACGCCGGTCAAGTGGTTCGACGATAAACGCGTGCAGAACCGCAACGCCAGGATCACGGAGATGATGAAGCAGGACCCGCAGACGGTTGAGATCCTCAATATGGGCGACAGCCTGAGCCTGGCCACGCTGACTCCTATGGAAATGTGGAGACAGAAGGGATATACCTCCTTCAACATCGGCGCGGACGGCATCCGTATGCCGGAAGCTTATTATACGGTGCTCAAGGCGTGTGAGAACCAGAGCCCCAAATATCTCATGGTCGAGACGCTGATGCTGTTCCGCTATAATGAGAAACAGGATATGCAGATGATCATCTCGCAGCCGCTCTACCACAGGTTTACCTTCCTCAAGTACCACAGTATCTGGAAACCGTATGTGGAAGGGAGAGGAGTCAGGATCTACCACAAGGGCTATCTGGTCAACAGAAGGGCCAGCCCTTATAAGGGAAGTCTTGACTATATGTCGGAAGATCTCGGGAGCGACCTGCGAACGGAAGTGCCGGATTTCAACCGCGCCTGGTTCCGCCGGATCAAAGAATTCTGTGATCAGAATCAGATCACGCTGATCCTCTATTCCATGGCTTCGCCCAAAAACTACAATTGGGACAGGGTGAACAGTCTGGAAAAGTTCGCGCAGGAAGAAGGGGTCGAGTACATGGACCTGAACCAGAAGTGGGAGGAGATCGGGATCGACTGGAATAAAGACTCCAACGATGCCGGCGACCACCTGAACCTGAGCGGCGTTGAGAAAGTGACGAAGTTCTTCGGCGACTATTACAGCGAGAAAGGCGGCCTTACGGATCACAGGGGAGACCCTGCCTTCAGCGGGTGGGAGGAAGAACTCGTCGCCTACGACAAGCTGGTAGAGGAGATGAAGGGACGAAGTTTCGCGGACGTCCAGAAGGAAGCGGAGGAAGCGCGCAAAGAGAAATAAGATAAACGATGCACACGCGTGCGGAGAACGGTTAGACCTTGCCTTAAAGGCAACCCGCACGCGGCGCAGCGGCTCGCTTTGCGAGCCTTGAACGGGAATGATTTTAGTGTATACTGGAATTGTACAGGTAACATCGGAAGCGGGCGGCTGGCCGGATCAGTTACAGGCGGACGGCAGCTGCATTTGCAGTTCATTATGACGGGGGTGACAAAGTGTATAAAGATGGCAAGGTTTGGATGGGACTTAACGACACGGATGAGGAGATCTTCCTCCTTCCCGGAAAGGCTAACAGGCACGGTCTGATCGCCGGTGCTACCGGAACCGGTAAGACCGTGACACTCAGAGTCATGGCTGAGGCCTTCAGCGACATGGGCGTACCGGTCTTTATGGCAGATGTCAAGGGAGACCTGGCCGGAATGATGGCTCCCGGCACGGATACAGAAGATATGCGCGCGAGGATCGAGAGATTCGGGCTTAATCAGCACGGCTTCTCCTATCAGGGATATCCGGTGACCTTCTGGGATATCTACGGAGAGAAGGGCATTCCGCTCAGAACGACAGTATCTGAGATCGGACCGCTCCTCATGGCCCGTATTCTCAAGCTCAACGAGCTTCAGTCCAATATTCTTGCGATCGTATATAAGATCGCCGATGACAACGGACTTCTTCTGATCGACCTCAAGGATCTCAAGTCCATGCTCAACTACGTAAACGATAACCGCAAGGAATTTGAGGCGGAGTACGGCAAGATGAGCCCGGCCTCCATGGCGGCTATTCTTCGCGCGGTGGTCGCGCTCGAGATCGAGGGCGGCGAAGTGTTCTTCGGCGAGCCCGGCCTCAATATCCGCGACTGGATCGCGCAGGAAGGCGGCAAGGGCATGATCAATATCCTGGACAGCGAGAGCCTGATCAACAACGGAAGACTGTATTCCACCTTCCTTCTGTGGATGCTCTCCGAGCTCTTCGAGCTCCTTCCCGAGGTGGGAGATCTGTCCAAGCCCAAGATGGTCTTCTTCTTTGACGAGGCACATCTGCTCTTTAACGATGCGCCCAAGCCCCTTCTTGAGAAAATAGAGCAGGTCGTAAAACTCATCCGCTCCAAGGGCGTCGGCGTCTATTTCTGCACGCAGAACCCCAGAGATATCCCGGATGACGTCCTGGCACAGCTGAGCAACAGGATCCAGCACGCGCTGCACGCCTATACGCCGGCAGACCAGAAAGCGGTCCGCGCCGCGGCGGATTCCTTCCGCGTGAATCCAGCCTTCAATACTTTCGACACTATTCTGGGACTCGGGACCGGCGAAGCAGTGGTCTCCTTCCTTCAGGAAGACGGCACGCCCGGCATCGCCCAGAAGACCAGGATCCTTCCTCCGCAGAGCCGCATGGGCGCCGTCAGCGACTTTGAGAGAGACCAGAAGATCAAAGAGAGCATCCTGTACGGCAAATATGCCGACAGTGTAGATCCGGAATCCGCGTACGAGCTCCTTTTAAGGATCGGCCTGGAGAAGGAAGCCGCGGAGGCAAAGGCCAAACAGGAGCTGGAAGCTGCCAAGCAGAAAGCGAAGGAAGAGGCGGAACTGGCGAAACAGCAGGCGAAAGAAGCCAGGGAAGCAGCCAGAGAAGCAGAGAAGAACGCCAACGCCAAGAAGCGCGCCGCCAAGACCATCGGCAGTTCGGTGGCAGGTACGGTGGGCCGCGAAGTCGGCAAGACGGTAGGCGGAACCATCGGAGGAAAGTTCGGCAAGACGCTCGGTGGAAATCTCGGGTCCTCGCTCGGAAGAGGCATCCTCAATACTCTGTTCGGGAACTGATACCCGTTTCGGTGGAAATTCCACCGAAAATAATTGAGAGATTTCACGAAAGACAAACGAAAACACAGCGCATCGCAGTATGTGCTGTGTTTTTTTGTATTTTATCGGGCAAAAAAATTGAAGCGGAGTCTCCCGGCGAACTATAATCATCATATCGATTCCGGATCGGGCAACACTCTTTTGCCGCCGGAGCATCTGAGGTCTGTTTCTTAAATAGACCGCAAATCCGCGCATTTTCTGCGCAGAATATCCAAATGATCACTATTTTCATGATCGGGTAAGGCTCATCGCCGCGTGGATCCCGCAGTGAAGGCCGCTCTCATTATCCGTTTATCATACAGGCACCACAGAACTGTTTTATCTCTGGGAGATTTCCGCTTTTTAAGCGGCGGGACCTTGGGATAACGACTACTTAACGAACAGGAGTGAAGAGAAGATGAGCATGAGAAACAGAATGTTTGCCGTCCTGCTGGCAGCGGCGACGGCGTTTAGCGCGGCGTTTTCGGGGACGGCAAAGGCAGCAGGACCGGTGATCGCGGATTCTTCGGCGCAGGAAGGGGCACAGGCGGGGAGTACCGCCGGGGAGACAGAGCAGGGAACAGGTTCAGAAACAGATTCAGAAATGGATTCAGAGCAGGAAAAAGAATCTGAGCAGGAGGAAGAGTCGGCGGGGACCGGCGGCAGCGGAAGCGCCGCAGACGACGCGGCGGCGATCGCCGGAGAGTCGGAAGAATCGAATAATGCACCGACTTCCGAGGCATCCGCAGAGGACACCGCAGCTTCGGGAACTACGCAGGAAAATGCGCAGAGCGAGGAAGAGATGCAGGAGGAGTCCGGCCTGTGGGCGACGGACCGGGAGACGGCGGCAGAGATTGAGCCGGGACTACCGGCAGCAGGGAGCAAAGAAGAGCAGAAGGTAACTGCTGATAAAATGCCGGCATTTAAGGCGGAAGTGAATATCGGCAGATATGTGGTAAGGATCAAGGCCGGGGAAGGAGTGTTTCCGGAGGGAACAAGAGCGGAAGTGAAGGAACTCTCCGGGGACGCCGCCCGTCCCTATGCGGAGCAGGCAGAGGAGATGGCGGACAGCGGAGTGGCGACGGCTGTCATCGATATCCGGTTTACGGATCAAAGCGGCAAAGAGATCCAGCCCAAAGGCATGGTGGATGTCATATTCGAAAATGCGGCACAGGAGGACGCGCAGATGTCGGTCTACCATGCGGAAAAAGGAAACACCTCCGATATGCAGAGCGTCCCCTGCAGCGTCGAAGGTGACAATGTAGAGATTCGAAATGACAGCTTCTCCCCCTATGTGCTGCTTGCGGCAGCAAGCGAACCCGACTGGACAAAAGGCGGCTGGGGATACAGAAGGAATATATCGGACCAAATCAGTCTCGTTCACAAGAACCAGAGAGTCTATAAGTATGCGGACAAAGGGTATGACGGGGCCGGCAACGATTGGCTCACGATAAGTTACGACATGTATCTGGACGGAAAAAAGGTCGGGACCGGCACATGCCTTGATCCCCTCCACAGCGGATGGGAGATGGAGGGGAAAAAGGCGGGCAAAGTCTACGAGACCACAGGCCCGATGATGGTGAAGGCTTTCTATTACGGGGCGGACGGGCCCGGCAGAAGCGTCATCGAGAAGGCCGTCGGTACCACAGATACGAGCGCGCTGCGCATAGTGACGCATGTGGCGGCCGCGGAGCTCTACGTGCGTATGGGCTACGCGAGACATTCCGGCAGCGGAGAAGGCTTCAGGGACGCTTCCAACAAACTCAAGGATCACGTCTACAAATTTGTAAAGGCGATCGAAGACCTTCCGGTGCCTGACAAGTACTACGCATATGTGACGGTGGATAACGGCTATGCAGATAACGGCCTCACAAATCAGGATTTCGGGTTCGGCTCCTACTCGCTGATTGAGCATCCCGGCTTTGTCAAGATCAGGAAATTGTCAGAAAACAGATCCGTCTCAGACGGGAACAGCTGTTACTCTCTTAAGGGGGCTCTCTACCAGGTCTACACCTCCGAGGCGGCCGCCAGAGCAAGGGGAAAGGAAGGAATTGTGGAAGGACTCCTCTTTGCGATCAATGAAAACGGAGTATCAAATACCGAAAGACTGATGCCCGGAAAGTATTACCTGATTGAGACAAAACCTGCTGATGGCTACCTGCTCTCCGACAAGGTCTATCCCTTTACTGTTGTCGACAGTGAGACCATAGAAGTCTCCGTTACAGATATGCCGGCCAATGACCCGGCGGCAATCGTGATCAATAAGACCTGCAGGAATGCTGACGGCAAAGACATCCGGAACCTGGAAGGAACGGAGTTCACAGTCCGCTTTTACAGCGGCTTTTACGACGCTTCCTCACTTCCCGACACACCTGACAGAGTATGGGTAATTCAGGCTCTGAAGACGGAAAACGGGCTGTATAAGGCGGCGCTCGATGAGAAGCATTTCGTGAGCGGCGATGATTTCTACAGGGTGGACGGTCTGATCACACTGCCCCTGGGCACCGTGACAATCAGGGAGACGAAAGCGGCCAAGGGATATAAGAATGACGGCAGGTTCGGTGATCAGGAACTGTATATAGGACAGATTCGGCGGACGGACCCCGACCGGGCACAGCTTCAAGATGTGCAGGGAAAGAGAGCGACTTCCAACACGTTCGAGGTCGCGGACACCCCCTATCAGCCCGTGATCAGAACGGAGGCGAAAGGCCCGGATACCGGAGATCACCAGCTCACGCAGTCGGAAAAAGTGAGAGTTACAGATAAAGTCATTTATAAAGACCTCGTCCCGGGCCTGGAGTATACGCTGAAAGGCGTCCTTGTCAGAAAAGCGGACGGCAAAGCGCTGACCGTGGACGGCAAAGAAGTGACGGCGGAAAAGAGCTTTACTCCGGACAAATCAGACGGAGAGACGGAAATGACGTTTGAATTTGATGCCGGGGCGCTTGACGGAGGCGGACTCGTCGTATTTGAAGAGCTGTATGAAACGGACGAAGAGAAACCGGTCGCTGTTCACAAGGACATTGATGACCCTGAACAGACCGTTTTTCTCCCTGTAGTGGCGACAGACGCCGCAGATAAGGACACAGGTGACAAGAACGCGCGGGCAGACAAAGATCGCGTGATCGTGGACAGGATCAGCTATAAAGGGCTGATCGCGGGAAAGACCTACGAGATCTCGGGAGAAGTCAAAATAAAGAGTGAAGAGGCGGATTTTGACGAGGCGAAAACCGCTGCGTCGACGATCACTGCCGCCGAAGGGAAAGGCAGTATCAGCTTCGACGATCACAAAGTTACATTCGTTCCGGAAGGAAAAGAAGGAGAAGAGGCGAGCGGAGAGATTCTTGTCAGTTTCCTTGTGGATGCTTCCGAACTGGCGGGAGAGGATCTGGTCGTCGGCGAGACGATCCGCTATAAGGGAATCGACATCGCCGTTCACCGCGACCTGCGCGACGAGGGGCAGACCGTGTATATACCGGACGGCGGCACGTCGGCAGCCGATTCGGAGACCGGAGAGAGAATCGCGGAGCCGGACGAGGAAGTAAAGATCCTCGATACGCTCGCGTACAAAAACCTGATTCCCGGTAAGACGTATACCGTCTCCGGACGCGTGGTAAAGAAGAGCACCGGAGAGGAGATTCCTTCTGCTCTGATCGACGCTTCCGCGGAAAATCCGGAAAGCGATGCGGCTCAGCCCTCAGAAAAAACAGCGGAAAATGTGTCTGTCGCTGACAATATCGTTACCTTTACGCCCGGGAGCAAAGACGGCGCGCTCCTGCTCACTTTCACATACGACGGGAGTGCTCTCGCCGGGGAAGACGCCGTCGTGTTTGAGAGGGTCTGCCTGGACGGCGCGGAAGTGATCGTCCATGAGAACTTAGACGATGAAGCCCAGACGATCCATCATCCCAATGGTCATACAGAGGCAGTTAACGCCGCTTCCGATGGGCATATGGCGGCTGCCGGCGGTCGCGTGACGGTAAGGGACAGGTTCCACTATGAAAATCTCCTGCCGGGAAAAGAGTATGTGATCAGCGGAAAGGTGATGCGAAAGCCTGCGGAAGGAGAAGAAGCAAGTGAGATCGAAGCGGTCATGGTCGACGGGTACGGTAATGAGGTGCAGGAGTGGAAGTTCACTCCGGACGACGCAGACGGATATGAGGATCTGTATTTTGTCATCAATTCCGAGGAACTGGCAGGCAGCAGCGCTGTCGTCTTCGAGACCCTGCAGCTGATCAGTCCCGATCTGCAGACACGCGCGGTCGTCGTGCGGCACGAGAACATAGACGATGAAGCCCAGACGATCCATTTCCCGCGCGTGCGGACAACGGCCGTCGACAAAAAGGACAATGACCATCAGATCAGCCATAAGGGGACCGTCAGTGTTGTGGACAAGGTCGAGTATGAGAACCTCACGGCAGGGGCAAAATATCGCGTGAAAGGCGTCCTGATGAACAAATCCACGGGCCGCCCTGCCCTTGCGGGAGGGAAAGAGATTACGGCCGATACCGTGTTTAGGGCGGGGGCGCCTTCCGGATCCGCAGAAGTCACATTCCGCTTTGACAGCGCAAAGCTCAGCGACGGAGATTATGTGGCCTTCGAGACGCTCTATGAGTGCGGGAGCGAGGCGGACGAGGAGACCGAGATCGGCTCGCACAGGGACCTGCAGGATAAGGCGCAGACGGTGACGAGGCGCACCCCGCATACTCCGTCCGGAAGTCCCGGGACCGGAGACGGCAGTCATGCGGCGGCTTGGCTTATATGTTTCGTCCTGGCGGCGGCAGGGATGGCAGCCATCCTGGTCATGCGGAGAAGAAAAAGATCCGATCGATCTTGACTCTAGGGAGGAATCATGAATAAGTCGATTATGAATAAGAGAGTATGTGCGGCAATCTTTGCTGTGCTGCTGCCGCTTGTTTGCTTTACTGCCTGTGTCTCAAAGAAGGCAGAAGCGGAAAACGGAACGACTGCTGTATCTACGCCCGCACCCGAAGTACAGAAGACTGCTGTGGACCCCGAAAAGAAAAGCGGTGAAAGGGCAAAAGACAGCGGGAAGGAGAAAAGCGGAGCGACGGCAACAACAGTAAAATCTGCCTCGAGCGGAGAAAACGGAAGGAAATCGGCAGACAGTGAAGTGACAGGTGAAAAAGGCGGAGCAGACGAGGGTGAAGAGCAGAAAGATAAGGAGGAGAAGTCCTTTCCGGGCGATCCTCTGGAGAGGGAGACGGATTCGCAGGAACCGATACGGGAATCTGAGATCCGCGATGAGGATGATCGCGAGGAAAGAGAGAAGGAAAGTGCTGACAGAGAACGGGGAGAGAGCGCGCACGAGGAAAAAAACGAAAGCGCTCACGAACATACCTGGGTGGAACAGACGAAAACAGTCCATCACGATGAGACCGGTCACTATGAAGAGGTCGAAGTCGGCACACAGACAGTGATCGACGAGGAAGCCTATGAAGAGCCCGTCTATCAGGCAAAATGTATCTGCAGCGCCTGCGGTTATGAAACGGACTCCGCGGAGGAGATGAATGACCATCTGGACAGTCATTATGACCCCGATCTGGGGTATATTGACGCCGGCTACAGCGTGCAGCAGGTCGTCATCGACACAATTTATCATCCGGAGGTGTCCCACGAGGAGCCGGTGTATGAACAGCGGTGGGTGGTGGACAGCGAAGCGTACGAGGAGACGGTCGTCACAGGGTAAAAGTGCAGCACATGCGGAGCTGTGAGATAAACCTGAGCGTCAGTTTTTCCAATTCAGCCTCACAAGCCAGCGTAATTTAAAAGAGGCTTGTCACACCCGCTCAGGAGCAAATTGATTCTGAGCGGGTGCGGCAAGCCCCTTCCGTTTCATTTGTAAATTTCGATGTCAAAGGGAATCCAGATCCCTGTAAAAGCCCGGATAGCTGACATCGACGCAGTGCTCGTCATCGATCACGGTCTCGCCTCGGGCGGCAAGCGCCGCTACGGAGAAGGCCATGGCGATCCGGTGGTCGCCGTAAGTCTTTATGGCGGAGCCGGTGAGCGGGGCCCCGCTGTTTCCTTCGATGATCATTCCGTCGTTTTCGGGGACCACAGAGCAGCCTATGGCAGAGAGCCCCTTGGTGATCGTATCGATTCGGTCAGTTTCCTTGAATTTGAGCTCGGCGGCGTCCTTTATATAGGTCGTTCCCTCTGCGCAAGCGGCCATGACGGCGAGAACAGGGATCTCATCGATCAGCGCGGGGATGACGGATCCGCCGATCGTGACGCCGTGAAGCGGCGCGTAGCGGACGAGCAGGTCGGTAGCGGGTTCTGCCGAATCCCGGCGGATTCCCAGTATGCTGATATCGGCGCCCATGGACTGGGCGACCTCGATCATGCCCGCCCGGGTCGGGTTGATCCCGACGCCGCGGATCAGGATCTCGGAGCCGGGGATCAGGGAGGCGGCGGCAATGAAATAGGCCGCGGAGGAGATGTCACCGGGGACGTGAATCCTGCGGGCTTCAAGCTCCGGGCATGTCTTCGTGCGCGCGTGCCATCCGTCTTTCTCTTCGAAGGAGTCGATTTCCGCTCCGAAGGCGCGCAGCATCCTCTCGGTGTGATCTCTCGAGAGGGAAGGCTCAACGACTTCCGTGACGCCTTCCGCGTAGAGGCCGGCGCAGAGAATGGAAGATTTCACCTGCGCGGAAGCTACGGGACTGTGGTAGGTGATCCCGTGAAGGTCTCTGCCCTCGATCCTGAGAGGCGCGCAGTCATTTCCGTTTACGCTCTCAATGTGAGCGCCCATTTGGGAGAGGGGCTGCATGATCCGGCGCATGGGTCTTGTCGCTATGGACGCGTCGCCGCTGATCACGGAAGTGAAAGGCTGGGGAGCCAGGATTCCGGAGATGATCCGGGTGGTCGTCCCGCTGTTTCCGGTATAAAGGTTGACAGGGTCAGAAGCAGGGCGCAGCCCTCGCAGACCCCTGCCGCAGACTGTAACCTTTCCTTCCTGCTCATTGACGGAGATCTCCACGCCCAGCCGGCGGAAACAGTCTACCGTAGAGAGGCAGTCCGCGCCGGAGAGGAATCCGGTGATCTCCGTAGTTCCTTTTGCGATGGAGCCCAGCATGACGGCCCGGTGGGAGACGGATTTGTCCCCGGGCACAGTGATCTCGCCGCGCAGCGGGGCGGATCGGCTTAGTATTGTTCTCATATGTCTTGTAACCTCCTGATGCGCGCCGTGCGGGGCCCGCTGCCTTAGCCGTCAGTATACGGAATAGTTGCGGTTTTTCAGAAGCTCGCGCGCCTTCTCAAGTCCGTCGGAAGAGTGGCACTCGACCCGCAGAACACCCTGCTGGTATTCGCGGTTGTGGGTGATGCCGATGTTCTTGATATTGATGCCCGCGATCGCGAGATACATGACGACCTCGGCCAGGACGCCGGGGCGGTCCTCGATGTCCACGTGCAGGATATGCACTTTTTTGATCGGGCCGCTGGAGACGTCCGCGAAGCCCTCGCGGTATTGCCTGGCGCTGTCAAAAAACTGATTGATCGAACGGCTGTCCCTCTCGTCCAGCGTCTTTCTGAAGCGGATGAGATCGTCTATGTACCGGTCCAGGAGCTCCCTGATATTGTCCGTGTTGGTCATGCAGATCTGCTCCCACATGACAGGGGAGGAAGAGGAGATCCTTGTGATGTCCTTGAAGCCGCCCGCGGCGATGGTCTTCATGAACTGGCTCTCGTCGTCGCTCTCCTTTACAAGGTTGACCAGGCTCGCCGAGATGACGTGCGGCACATGGCTGATGGCCGCCACCGCGTAATCGTGGCGGTCGCAGGAGACTATGATCGGAAGGGCCCTTATGGTCTCTGCGAACTGGAACATCCACTCCACATCCTCTGCGCTGACCTCGGGCTCAGGCGTGAGGATATAGTAGGCGTTTTCCAGAAGGCCCGACTTGGAATTCCGGTATCCGATGCGCTCGCTTCCTGCCATGGGGTGCCCGCCGATGAAACAGCTTTCCAAGCCGGCTTCCCGCACTGCCCTGTGAATATCCGATTTGGTGCTTCCTACATCGGTGAGGAGCATCCCGGGTTTTATAAAAGGCTTCAGGAGCCGCAGGTTCTCGGCGTTGTGCTCTACGGGCGCGCATAGGAAGATGACATCGCACCCGGCAAAGCCCTCTCCGACGGCGGGAACGTATTCATTGACGACGCCGTCGTCAATGGCTTCCTGAACGGTTTCCTGATGCGGCGCAAACGCCAGGATGCGGACCTGCGGCATGTATTTGCGGATGGCCCTGGCGATGGAGCCGCCGATGAGGCCGAGCCCCACAAATCCGAAGGTATCTCTGTCTGTCGTTGCTATTGTTTCTTTCATATGAACTGTCCTTCTTAGTGTGATTGACGGACGTTTTTCGAGTCCGGGCGACGGATCGGATCCGGCCGCTGACGAGCCGCGCCGATCTGTGCTGACCTAAACTATATTACTTTAACGTGATAAAGTCAATATGATTTCGGAGGGGGCTTCAGAAGGCGGGAGAAAGCAATATTTTGACCCGTCGCCGTGGAAAATTCGGCAAAAAATACCGAAAGCAAAGAGCTTTTCGGGCAATCCTTACGCAAACTTCCCATATACTCCTTGTAAACAGGAGGATAAATTGCTAAAATATACAGGACTGTTTGTAGCTTTCATCGGTTATGGCTGCAAATAATCTAAAAAATGGTATAGTGGAGGTCTGGAAATGAAAGTTTATACAACCGATAAGATCAGAAATATCGTTCTTCTGGGTCACGGTGGTGCAGGAAAGACAACACTTGCTGAGGCTATGTGCTACCTCGCAGGTGTTACTTCGAGAGTCGGCAGAGTCGAGGACGGAAACACGGTCAGCGACTTTACCAAGGAAGAGCAGAAGAGAGGGTTCTCTATCAAGACTTCTCTTATCCCCATCGAGTGGCAGGACTGCAAGATCAATATTCTGGATACTCCCGGATACTTTGACTTCGTAGGTGAAGTCGAGGAAGCGATCAGTGTTGCCGACGGAGCTATCATCGTTATTTCCGGCAAGGCCGGTGTCGAGGTAGGCACGGAGAGAGCATGGGAACTCTGTGAGAAATACAACATTCCCAGAATGTTCTTCGTTACTGATATGGATATCGACAATGTCTCCTATCGCTCAGTGGTAGAGCAGCTTTCCGAGCTTTACGGAAAGAAGATCGCTCCCTTCAACTTCCCCTTCCGTGTGAACGAGAAGTTTGCGGGATATGTCAATGTAATCGCCGAGAAGGCGTTTGAGTGGAAGGGCAAGGATGCTGTAGAGTGCGCAGTGCCGGATTACAGCCAGGAATACCTTGAGAACTACCGCGACACTCTGATGGAGACAGTTGCTGAGACAAGTGAAGAGTTCATGGAGCGCTATTTTGAAGGCGACGTATTCTCCGAGGCAGAGATCAGATCCGCCGTCAGGTCCCAGGTCCTTGACGGATCCATCGTTCCCGTAGAGATGGGCGCAAGCACCATCTGCCGCGGCGTCTACACACTGCTGGATGATGTTGTCAAGTACATGCCCAGCCCTGAGCACCGCAAGGTGAGCGGCATCAACCTCAAGACCAACGAGATCTTCGAGGCGAACTTCGACTTCTCCAAGCCCAAGAGCGCGTACATCTTCAAGACCATCGTGGATCCTTTCATCGGAAGATATTCCCTGCTCAAGATCCGTTCCGGCGTCTTCAAGACAGATGATACCGTCTATGACACAAACCTTGAGACAGAAATGAGAGTCGGCAAGCTCTACGTTATGCAGGGCAACAAGACGACAGAGGTTCCCGAGCTTCACGCAGGCGATCTCGGTGCCGTTGCCAAACTCGGCGACGCAAGAACCGGTGATTCTCTTTCCACAAAGGCGGTTCCGATCCAGTACGGCAAGACTGAGATCTCCACACCTTATACCTACATCAGATATAAGGCTAAGAATAAGAACGATGTCGACAAGATCGCCCAGGCTATGGCCAAGATCTCCTCTGAGGATCCTACCTTCAAGATGGTGAACGACGCGGACAACAAGCAGACTCTGATGTACGGTATCGGCGATATGCAGCTCGAGGTCGTCAAGAGCATGCTCAAGAACGAGTACAAGGTCGAGATCGATACAATGGCTCCGAAGGTAGCTTACAGAGAGACCATCCGCAAGAACTCCGACGTAGAGTACAAGTACAAGAAGCAGTCCGGCGGACACGGCCAGTACGGTCACGTCAAGATGAGATACAGCCCTCTGGGAGATCAGTCCAAGGCATACGAGTTCACCGACGAGGTCGTCGGCGGATCCGTTCCGAAGAACTACTTCCCTGCAGTTGAAAAGGGTATCATCGAATCCGTACAGAGAGGACCTCTCGCAGGTTATCCCGTTGTGGGCGTCAAGTGCGTGCTTTACGATGGATCCTACCACCCGGTAGACTCTTCGGAAATGGCGTTCAAGACCGCTTCCGTCCAGGCCTTCAAGAAGGGCTTCATGGAAGCAAGCCCCGTTCTGCTTGAGCCTATCGTGAGCCTGAAGGTCACCATCCCGGATGCATACACCGGCGACGTTATGGGCGACCTCAACAAGAGACGCGGCAGAGTGCTCGGCATGAACCCGATCGGCGGCGGCAAGCAGGTCGTTGAGGCAGAAGTTCCTCAGTCCGAACTGTTTGACTACTGCACAGTCCTTCGCTCCATGACCGGCGGACGCGGCGACTACACTTATGAGTTCGCAAGATATGAGCAGGCTCCTGCCGAGATCCAGGCCAAGGAAGTCGAGGCCAGAGCGAAACAGCTCGAAGAGGGCGCAGAAGACTGATCTGTCTGATCATATTGATTCAGGAAAGAATGATGAGGCTGCCACGGTTGTGGCAGCCTCTTTTAAATGTGTCAGGGGGACGTATCAGGTGACACATAAAATGTGTCACCTGATACGTCCCCCTGACACAACTTCAGGTTTGACAAAGCTATAGCATGGGGATTAGAATGAACAAGATGTTATTCTGCACTGAGTGGGATCACATCTTGTATCATTGCAAAGGAGTTTTTTCATGAAATACGATTTTAAAAAGATTGAACCCAAGTGGCAGAAAAAGTGGGAAGACGCAAAACTTTTTGAGGCTAAGGACTTCAGCGACAAGCCCAAGTTCTACGGCCTGGTGGAGTTCCCCTATCCCAGCGGCGCCGGCATGCACGTCGGCCATATCAAAGCGTACAGCAGCATGGAAGTACTGTCGAGAAAGCGCAGGATGCAGGGCTACAATGTTCTGTTCCCCATCGGCTACGATGCTTTTGGCCTCCCCACGGAGAACTATGCGATCAAGACGAATACACACCCCAGAGTGATCACGGACGCCAATATCGCGAAATTCTCGAATCAGCTGCGCAGCGTAGGATTTTCTTTCGACTGGTCCAGAACAGTTGACACCTCCAAGGAGGATTATTACAGATGGACACAGTGGATCTTCCTCAAGCTGTTCGACAACGGACTCGTTTTCAGGGATAAGACACTGGTCAACTATTGCCCTCACTGCAAGGTCGTTCTCTCCAATGAGGACAGTCAGGGCGGAAAGTGCGACATCTGCCACACGGATGTCATCCAGCTCCCCAAGGACGTCTGGTATCTTAAGATCACAGAATACGCGGACAAGCTCCTGAAAGGCCTTGACACGGTGGAATATCCCGAGGCCATCAAGCAGCAGCAGATCAACTGGATCGGCAAATCCACCGGCGCTTTCGTGAATTTCACGGTCGACGGCGTGGACGAAAAGCTTGAGATCTATACGACCCGTCCCGACACGCTGTTCGGCGTCACCTTCATGGTAATGGCACCCGAGCACCCCATGATCGACAAGTATCAGGACCGCATCACCAATATGGACGCGATCAACGCCTACAGGGATGAGTGCGCAAAGAAGACCGAGTTCGAGAGAACCCAGCTTGTCAAGGACAAGACCGGTCTCATGATCGAGGGACTCGAGGCGGTCAACCCCGTCAACGGAAAGAAGATCCCGATCTTCATCGCGGACTACGTAATGATGGGATACGGCACCGGCGCCATCATGGCGGTTCCCGCTCATGACCAGAGAGACTGGGATTTCGCCCACGCGTTCAATATTCCGATCATCGAGGTCATCAAGGGCGGCGATATCTCCAAGGAAGCCTATACCGGCGACGGAGAGATGGTGAACTCGGATTACCTCAACGGACTTACCAACAAGAAGGATTCCATTGCCAAAATGATCGGGATCCTCGAAGAGAAGGGAATCGGACACGCCGGCGTGCAGTTCAAGATGAAGGACTGGGCTTTCAACCGCCAGAGATACTGGGGAGAGCCTATTCCGCTGATCCACTGCCCTAAGTGCGGCGTTGTAGGCGTTCCTTACGAGGAACTCCCGCTCAGACTCCCCGAGGTCAAGGACTTTGAACCCGGAGAGGACGGCAAGTCCCCTCTTGCCAAGATCCCGGAATTTGTGAACTGCACTTGCCCTAAGTGCGGCGGAGCGGCGCAGAGAGAGACAGACACCATGCCCCAGTGGGCAGGCAGTTCCTGGTACTTCCTCCGCTACTGCGACCCTCACAACGACAAGGCGTTCGCAGACATGGACAAGCTCAAATACTGGATGCCCGTAGACTGGTACAACGGCGGCATGGAGCATGTCACCAGACACCTGATCTACTCCAGATTCTGGCACCACTTCCTCTATGATATCGGCGAGGTCAACACCTCCGAGCCTTATTCCAAGCGCTCAGCGCAGGGCATGATCCTGGGCACGGACGGAGAGAAGATGAGTAAATCCAGAGGCAATGTGGTCGATCCGCTGGACATCGTCAACCAGTACGGCGCTGATACGCTCCGCGTATATGTTCTGTTCATGGGCGACTACGGCAGCGCAGCACCTTGGAACGACAGCTCCGTGAAGGGCTGCAGAAGATTCCTCGAGCGCGTGGCAGGTCTTACAGATCTCATCACCGACGAGAAGAAGAAAGTTTCTTATGAAACGCTTCTTCACAAGACCATCAAGAAGGTCACGGACGATATCGAGGCCCAGAAGTTCAACACCGCCATCGCGGCGCTGATGACGCTGATCAATGAGATCTACAAAGAGGGCAGCATCTGCAAGGAAGACCTGGTGATCTTCCTCAAGCTCCTTTCTCCTTTCGCACCTCACATCACGGAGGAGATCTACGAAGTGATCGGCGGAGAGGGCTTCCTTACGGTTTCCGAGTGGCCCGAGTACGACGAGTCCAAGACCGTGGACGAGACGATCGAGGTCGGCGTCCAGGTCAACGGCAAGGTCCGCGCGGCGGTATCCATCCCGGCGGGCTGCGATAAGGACACGGCACTGGCGGCGGCAAGGGCCAATGAGAGAGTGGCGTCCTTTATCGAAGGCAAGAAGATCGTCAAAGAGATCTTTGTGCCCGGTAAGATCATCAACATTGTTGTGAAATAAGACATATGTCAGAAAGCCGGACCGGCAGCGGTCCGGCTTTTTTATGGGGCGGAGGTGTCCCGGAGGGGGTAAAACGGGCAATCGCCGCAGTATTTGATTGTACATGATTGACATAATTGCATTAAATGTATACAATTATGCAAGATATTCTTCTCATCTGGAGAGAAGGAAAAATGGGGTAACAGGCGGGGCAGGGCCCGCAGAATGGAGATGAAATGAACAGCGAGTATGACTTTAATAAAGAAGTCTCCGACAAGTATTCTCTGAGGGGAAGGGTGTTTCACAAGATCCGCAGCGATATTTTGAACGGGAGGTACAAGGAACACGAAGAACTTAAGGAGATACGGATCGGCAAAGAGCTTGGGGTATCGAGAACGCCCGTGAGAGAGGCGCTCAGGCAGCTGGAACTGGAAGGACTTGTACAGATCATTCCCAACAGGGGAGCTTTTGTGACCGGAATTCAGGAAAATGACGTGCGCGATATCTACGCGATCCGTGCGCTGCTGGAAGGGCTTTGCGCGCGCTGGGCGACGGAGAGAATCACGCCGGAACAGCTGGAAGCCATGGAAGAGAATGTCTATCTGGCGGAATTCCACGCGGGAAAGGGGCATATGGAGCAGATGGCCGAGCTGGACAACCAGTTCCACCACATCCTCTATGACGCATGCGGCTCCAAGATGCTGGAGCATCAGCTGATCGATTATCACTCTTATGTGATGAGGATCCGCAGGAAGACCCTTTCGACCATAGAGAGAAGCACGGCCTCCAACAAGGAGCACAGGGCGATCATGGAGGCAATCCGTGCGGGAAAAGCGGATCTTGCAGAGCGGCTGGCCGGTGAGCATATGAAGAATGCTTACGAGAATATGGTCAAGAACCGCCTGTATGATATATACAAAAATTCGGAGGACTAAGTCACTCCGGGAAGGAGCAGAACATGCAGAAGATACAGATGACTACCCCTTTGGTGGAAATGGACGGAGACGAGATGACAAGGATCATCTGGAAGATGATCAAGGACGACCTCCTTCTCCCTTTTATTGATCTCAAGACAGAGTACTATGACCTGGGTCTTAAGAAGAGAGATGAGACGGACGACCAGATCACGATCGACTCCGCCGAGGCGACAAAAAAGTACGGCGTTGCTGTAAAATGCGCGACGATCACGCCGAACGCCGCCAGAGTGGAGGAGTATAATCTCAAGAAAATGTACAAGAGCCCCAACGCGACGATCCGCGCGGCGCTGGACGGCACGGTGTTCAGAGCTCCTATCCTGGTTAAAGGTATCGACCCCTATGTGCGCACGTGGAAGAAGCCGATCACAATGGCCCGTCACGCCTACGGCGACGTCTACAAGAACGCCGAGATCAAAGTTCCCGGAGCAGGTACGGCCGAGATCGTCTTTAAGGGAGAGAACGGCGAAGAGATCCGCAAGACGATCCACAAATTTACAGGCCCCGGCATCATCCAGGGCATTCACAACACGGACCACTCCATTGAAGGTTTTGCCAGAAGCTGCTTCGAGTACGCGCTGAGCGTCAAGCAGGACCTGTGGTTCTCCGTCAAGGACACCATCTCCAAGACCTATGACACAAACTTCAAGGAGATCTTCCAGAAGCTGTATGATACCGAGTACAAGGCCAAATTCGACGAGATCGGCACCACTTACTTCTACACGCTGATCGACGACGCCGTGGCCCGCGTTATGCGCTCCGAGGGCGGTTTTGTCTGGGCTCTCAAGAACTATGACGGCGACGTCATGAGCGATATGATGGCGACCAGTTTCGGTTCCCTCGCCATGATGACGTCCATTCTGGTATCTCCGGCTGGTTACTTCGAGTATGAGGCCGCGCACGGAACGGTCCAGAGACACTACTACAAGCACCTCAAGGGAGAGAAGACCTCCACGAACTCCGTCGCGACCATCTTCGCATGGACCGGCGCGCTGAGAAAAAGAGGAGAGCTTGACGGCAACAAGGAACTGATGGAGTTTGCGGACAAGCTCGACGAGGCGACACTGGAGACCATCGAATCCGGAAAGATGACCGGCGACCTGGCGCTGATCACGAGGATCCCGGATGTGCAGAAACTCGGAACGGAAGAGTTCATCCTGGCTATCAGGGAGAACCTGGAGAAGAAGCTGTCTGTCTGACAAAATATTGAAAAATGAAAGGGAGTGTGAAGATTTCGGTCTTCACACTCCTTTTTTTCGAGATCGGGATGGAGTCCCGACTCGTCACATATTCTCGCTGAGCTCTTCCCACTGCTCATAGAGAGAGGCCAGCTCCTCCTCGAGGGCCTCCTTCTTTTTATTCAATTCGCCGAGTTTTGCGGCGTCCGAATAGTTCTCCGGAAGCGCCATCTTTTCCTCGAGCGAGGCGATCTCTTCTTCGGCGGACGCTATTTTGTCCTCGCACTTGCGCAGGTCATTGGCGGCCTTGCGCTGTCTGGCCTGTTCCTCCTTCTGCTGGGCCCAGCTCAGCTTTTCCGGGAAAGCGGGCGCTTTTGAGCCGGAGGAAACCGACGAAGAGGCGGGTGCGGCCTTTTCCTGCACGCCCTGGCCGTCCCGGTAGGCGTCCTGCAGGAGCACGTCCTCCACCTGGGCCGATTTTTCCAGATAGAAGTCGTAGTTTCCGATAAAGCGGTCCGGCGTCTTCTCCGAATTATTGCCCGGGTAGTTTAAGAGGACAGTCTTTGTAAGGGACAAAATACGGCTGGCCGTATGGTTGATGAAATAGCGGTCATGCGACACGTACAGGACGGTCCCCTCGTAGGAGTTGAGGGCGTTCTCGAGCACTTCCTTGGAGACGAGGTCCAGGTGGTTGGTGGGCTCGTCGAGGATCAGGAAGTTGGCCTTGGAGAGCATGAGCTTGGCCAGCGAAACACGTCCCTTCTCGCCGCCGCTCAGGTCGCCGATCTGCTTGAAGACTTCTTCGCCCGTAAAGAGGAAGGAGGCGAGCAGGCTCCGGATCTGGGTGTTGGTCATGGAAGGGTACTCGTCGGAAATCTCCTCGAACACGGTCTTTTCATCGTGCAGCACGTGGTGCTCCTGGTCGTAGTAGCCGATGTGGACATTGGTCCCGAGACGGATCACGCCCGTGTCGGGGGCGACCACTTCATTGAGGATCCCCAGGATCGTGGATTTGCCGGTGCCGTTGTCGCCGATCAGCGCCACGTGTTCGCCGCGCCGGATCTTGAAAGAGATGCCGGCAAACAATTTTTTGTCCCCGTAGGATTTGGAGAGGTCATCGACGGAGAGCACCTCGCGCCCGCTCTTTATGCAGGGCGTAAAGACCAGGTGCATGTCGTCGCGCAGCTCCACCGGTTTCTCCAGGACCTCCGTGCGCTGCAGCATTTTCTCGCGGCTCTCGGCACGCTTTATGGATTTCTCGCGGTTAAAGCGGCGGAGCTTCTCGATCACTTCCTCCTGGTGGCGGATCTGCGCCTGGTTGTTCATGTAGGCGTGGTACTGCTGCTCCCTGAGAGCTTTCTTGCGCTCGGCGTACACGGAATAATTGCCCCCGAACAGGGTGCTCTTTCCGTTTTCGATCTCGACGATCTTCGTGACGGTCCTGTCCAGGAAGTAGCGGTCGTGGGAGACCACGAGCACCGTACCCTTATAGTTCATCAGATAGGTCTCGAGCCAGCGGATGCTGTTCATGTCCAGGTGGTTGGTGGGCTCGTCGAGCATGAGCAGGTCCGGCTTCTGTAAAAGGAGCTTGCCCAGGGCGACGCGCGTCTTCTGGCCGCCGGAGAGGGTGGACACTTTCTGCTCGAATTCCGAGGAGGCAAAGCCCAGGCCCTTGAGGACGCCCTGGACTTCTCCTTTGTAGGCGTAGCCGTTCTCCCGCTCAAAGCGGTGCAGAAGGTCTGTATACTCGGCGATCGTCTCGGTGAGCGCTTCCCCTTTGAGCACATCCATCTGGTGCTCGTACTCGGTGAGGCGCTTTTCCATATCGATCAGATACTGTTTGACGGACAGCACTTCCTCGTACACGGTGCGCTCGGAGGAGAGCCCCTGGTTCTGCGCCAGGTACCCGTACGTGCAGTCTCGCTCGAAGGAGACGGTGCCCTGGTCGGGGACTTCCTGCCCGACGATGATGCGAAGAAGAGTCGTCTTCCCGGCTCCGTTGACGCCTATAATGGCGGCTTTGTCGCCTCTCTCGAGGTGAAAGGTGACGTCGCGAAGGACGATATTTTCGGGATATTCTTTACTTATGTGGTGACATGCAAGGATCATTTATTTTCTCTCTCATTAAGGCCCCGTCCTCCCGGCTCTGCGGGGAGAAGGCCGGAACCTGTTTTTTAATTGTAAATACGGCCGTGCCGGTTCTCCTCATGATATAAAAAATATAGTGATAAGTCAAACAAGCGAAAAAGGACCTCACTGGTCAAAACAGAGCGGGGAAGAGAGAGAGGTTTTGGGAATTGACGTCATTTTACGGAATCGATATAATAAAGACAGTTTAATAAATAAGAAAGGATATTACAGGCATCGTGGAAGAACGGGGGATTTCACAGGCAGTAATAGGACGACTGCCTCGTTATTACAGATACCTAGGCGACCTTAAGAACGAAGGTGTCGAGAGGATTTCCTCGCAGGAGCTGAGCAGGATCATGAACGTCACTGCTTCGCAGATCCGGCAGGATTTCAATAATTTCGGCGGTTTCGGGCAGCAGGGATACGGGTACAATACCAGCTATCTGTACGAAGAGATCGGCAAGATACTGGGGCTGAACAAGCAGCATGATATGATTCTGATCGGCGCCGGCAATCTGGGACAGGCCCTGGTCAATTACATGAATCTCAAGAACAGGGGATTTTCTTTCAAGGGAGCATTTGATGTCAATCCCGCGCTGCACGGCGCGAAAATCGCGAATGTGCCGATCTTTCCCATGGAACAGATGACGGGATTTATCAGAGAGAATAATATTGATATCGCGGTGCTTACGGTTCCGAAAGCTGCGGCCATTGAGATCACGCAGGTGCTGACGGAAACTCCGATCAAGGCAATATGGAATTTCGCCCATGTAGACCTTAAAGTGCCGGACAGGATTCAGGTGGAGAGCGTACATCTGCAGGACAGCCTGATGAAACTTTCTTATAACATACGGCGGTACGAAGACGAGAACTGAGAGCGCAGGGTGCCGGCGGAATGAGAAATTACAAAGCCTTTTCCGGAGAAATCCGGGAAAGGCTTTCTTATGCAACATGGCTCATTGCGCAGCAAACCCATGCGTGGACAGGATACAATCCGGCAAAGGAGAAACGATGAAATATCTGCTCACAGGTACTGAAATGGCGGAGGCGGACAGCGCCACCTCCGAGGTCATAGGAATTCCGTCCATCGTTCTGATGGAGCGGGCGGCGCTTGCCGTCACAAATCAGATCACGTCCCGCTTCGGCGCGGACCGTCGCGTCACTGTTTTGGCGGGTCCGGGCAATAACGGCGCGGACGGGCTTGCCGTAGGAAGACTTCTCATAGACAAGGGTTACGAGCTGCAGTTCCTGCTCCTGAGTCCCAAAGAGCCGCCGGAAGGGTCGTCGGCCATGACGCAGAGAAAGATCCTCGAGGCCTACGGAGCGGCTCCGGAAGTCTTCGACGCCGGGAAGATGAGGGCCTTCCGGCCCGCCGTCATCGTTGACGCGCTCTTCGGAACCGGACTGGGCAGGCCTCTTAGCGGAAAGGCCGCAGAGATGGCGGAGGAAGTGAACGCCTTCCGGGCGGAGACAGGGTGCACCGTTGTGGGCCTGGACCTCCCGTCCGGGATCTCCTCGGAGGACGGATCCGTGATGGGATGCGCGATCCGCTGCGACTTCACAGTGACATTCGCCTACTATAAGCGCGGCCATTTCCTGTATCCCGGGAGCAATTACTGCGGCGAGACGATCCTGCAGCAGATCGGTATCCACGACAGGAGTTTTACCTGCCGCGGAGGGCAGACGCCGGAGATGATCATGGCTGAGCGCGGCGATATTCGAGAGATGCTCTCGCAGAGAGATCCCGGAGGCAACAAGGGAACCTTCGGCAAGATTCTCATTGTCGCTGGAAGCTACGCTATGTGCGGCGCGGCGCTCCTTAGCGCCGAGGCCTGTATGCGGGCCGGCGCGGGAATGGTCAAAATATTCACCAGGGAAGAAAACCGCGTCATCATTCAGGAGAAGCTCCCCGAGGCCATGCTCGCGGTTTACAGCGCTCTGCCGCAGGAGCCGGGAGAGAAACAGGAGGAGGCGCGCAGGCTCGCGCAGAAACTCAGAAAGGACCTGGCCTGGGCGGACGCCGTGGCAATCGGACCGGCTCTGGGACAGGGCGAAGAGGGGAGAATACTTCTCAGGACGCTTCTTGAAGAGGTATCGGCCGGCGCGGTGAGCGGTGAAGAGACGCAGCGAAGAAAGCTTAAGGGGATCGTCATCGACGCGGACGCCCTGCGGATCATCGCCTCGGACGAAGAGGCGGACCGGCTGCTGAGAGAGAGGGACAAGGATACAGATTGTATTCTGACGCCGCATCTGGCGGAATTCGCAGACCTGGCGCACGTCTCTGTCAGGGAAGCCGCAAAGGACCGCATCCCGCTCATGAGACAGCTCTGCGAGCGATACGGCTGTACGGTGATCGGGAAAGACGCACGCACTCTGATCGTCTCCCATGGAAGAAGACAGATCTGCATGATCACAAACGGAAACAGCGGCATGGCCACGGCCGGAAGCGGCGACGTGCTGACCGGGATCACGGCGGCAATGCTGTTCGCGGTCAGCCCGGGAGAAGGCCGCGGGCACAGGGCGGCGACAGCGGCGGCCTATCTGCACGCGGAAGCGGGCGATATCTGTAAAAAGAAATTCGGAGAGCGGTCTATGATCGCGGGAGATCTGGTCGACGCGCTGGGCGACGCTGATGCTCTCATCACCGACAACTAAGATAAAAGGAGTCAGCCATGGAAACAAGGAAATCAACATCCTGCAGAACGGAAAATACGCCGGGACATGACAGAGTGTGGGCGCAGATCGATATGGACGCAGTGCTTTTCAACATGGAGAGCATGCGGGCCAATATAAGGGACGACGTCAGGATGGTCGCGGTCCTCAAGACGGACGGCTACGGCCACGGCGCCATCCCGATCATGAAGGAGATGGAAAAGCTCCCCTATGTGTGGGGTTATGCGGCGGCGACTTTCGAGGAGGCGGCCGCGATGAGAGAGGGCGGCGCGACCAAGCCGATCCTTCTTCTGGGCTACGTATTTCCTTACTGCTACAGAGAGCTGGCGGGGCAGCAGATCAGGCCCGCCTGCTTCCGGGAAGACATGCTTGAGGAGCTCTCCGAGGCCGCGCAGGCGGAAGGAAAGCCCATATACATCCACATCGCGCTGGACACCGGCATGGGAAGGATCGGGGTGAGACCGGACGACGAAGGTCTCTCTTTTGTCAAAAAGGCAGTGAATACGCCTGGAATCGTTGTGGAGGGCATGTTCACGCACTTCGCCAAGGCAGATGAGGAGGAGCACACGCCGACCCACACGCAGATTGCGCTTTACAGACAGTTCAGGGAGAGGATCCGCAGGGAAGTCGGTTATGAAATCCCTCTCTGTCACTGTTCCAACAGCGCCGGGATCATCGAGTTTCCGGAGGCGAACATGGACCTCGTGCGCGCGGGCATCACGCTGTACGGGCTCTGGCCTTCCTCCGAGGTGAGCACGACGGCCGTACCGCTTAAGCCTGTCATGAGCCTCTACTCCCATATCGTCTATGTAAAGGAAGTCGGCCCCGGCGTGAGCGTCAGCTACGGGGGAACTTATACGACGAGCAGGGACAGGACCAGGATCGCCACGATTCCGGTCGGCTACGGGGACGGCTATCCCAGGAGCCTGTCCAATAAGGGATATGTGCTCATCTGCGGGCACAGGGCTCCGATCCTGGGCAGAGTCTGCATGGACCAGATGATGGTGGATATCACGGATATTCCGGAGGCAAAAGAGGGAAGCCTGTGCACGCTGCTCGGAACGGACGGCGGGGCGACCATCACGATGGAAGAACTCGGAGATCTCTCCGGCAGGTTCAATTATGAGCTGGCCTGCGACATCAACGCCAGGGTCCCCAGAATCGTCTGCGGCGGAGCCTTGAGTTGACGGAGCCTTCGGATAATGGTATATTCTAATTTGTATCTTTGTGTACAGAATGTGTTGCTGCTCCATTCGGGCGGCAAAACACGATCAATATATGGATAGTGAGGAGTTAAACAATGTCAGGACATTCCAAATTTGCGAACATCAAACACAAGAAAGAGAAAAACGACGCGGCTAAGGGCAAGATCTTTACCATCATCGGCCGCGAGATCGCGGTAGCAGTCAAGGAGGGCGGCCCCGATCCGTCCAACAACTTCAAGCTTGCCAAGGTCATCTCCAAGGCAAAGGCCAACAATATGCCCAACGAGACCATCGAGCGCGGCATCAAGAAGGCGGCCGGCGATCTGGGCAACGTCAATTTCCAGTACAACACCTATGAGGGTTACGGCCCTGGCGGAATCGCGATCATCGTTGACACTCTTACCGACAACCTCAACAGAACAGCTGCGAACGTAAGAAGCGCGTTCACAAAAGGAAACGGCAGCATCGGTACGCCCGGCTGCGTCTCCTTCATGTTCGACAAAAAGGGCCAGATCATCATCGACAAAGAGGACTGCGATCTGACTGCGGATGACCTTATGATGATCGTCCTGGACGCAGGCGCCGACGATATCAGGGAAGAGGAAGACAGTTTCGAGATCCTGACTGCTGAAGAGGACTTTGATGCGGTGGAGAAGGCCCTCAAGGATGAAGGGATCGCTCTGGCTTCTTCCGAAGTCACCATGATTCCTCAGAATTATGTAAAGGTCACGGATGAGACGATCATCAAGCAGATCCGCAGGATCCTGGATATCCTGGACGACGACGACGATGTACAGGCCGTTTATCACAACTGGGACGAGGACTGATCCCGGGGCAAGAGATTGAAATACCAATAAAATTTTCATAAAGGCAGCTTTATGCCAAGGCATAAAGCTGCTTCATTGAACTTAAGGAAAACGGCAATGAACTATTTTGAACAGGGGAAAGAGGCAGGCGCGCAGGACGAGGAGTACAGGCTCCTCAAGAGCCCTCTGCCGCAGCCTCCCCGAAAGACCCATATCCGTATGGAATTTGACCTGACAGATTCCGAAGAGGATGATTTTGATCTGGAAATCAGCGAGGATGACGATTTTGACATCTGATCCGAGCCGGCCGGATCGTTGACGGCGGACACTGGCAGCAGATAAGAAAGGTTACAGAGCTTATGGCTTCAACCAAATCGAAAAGGAGTTCAAGTAAAGGAACAAAGCAGACAAGTACGCGCAAGAAGGCAGCGGCGTCAAAGAGAATGACAAAAGCGGAGTCGGAGAGACTGGCCCTGGAAGAGAAGCGGGCGATGGAAGTGCGGCGCGATATCCGCCTCCTTGTCCTTTTCGGCGTCCTGGTCTTTGTGATGATCGCGGAGCTCGGATACGGGGGAGCAGTCGGAAAAGCGGTCTCTTCCGTGATGTTCGGACTGTTCGGCACAGTTGCCTACATAGTCCCGATCTTCGTATTTGTCACGGTTATCTTTGTTATCTCAAATATGGGAAAGAGAACGCTGCCCGCGAGGACGGCGGCTCTTGTCATGCTCCTGATATGCGCATGTACATTCTGTGAATTCATAAGCGGAGAGCCGGGCAAGGCAGAGAGTTACAACGCGGCCGCGATCTTCGAGCGCTGCGCGGCGGCGGGAGAGGGCGGCGGTCTGATCGGCGGCACGGCGGCCTATTTCATGTACAGGCTTCTGAGGAACGTCGGATCGATCTTTGTCCTGCTTCTGCTGATTCTGGTCTTCCTTATGGTATTCACGCAGTTCTCGCCCGTGGAAAGGTACAGAAAAGCGGAGGAAGAGAGAATCCGCAGAGGCGATCCTTCCTTTATGGAAAAGCGCAGGGCGAGCCGGGAAGCAGCCAGAGAGGCCTCGGCAAGAAGAAGAGAAGCCATCGCTCTCGAGAAAGAAAGAGAGCGAAAAGAGCGCGAAGAGCTGCAGGAAAAAGAGCGCAGCGATATGGAAGAGAGGCGCCGCATAAGAGAGGCAAAGCGCCTGGAGGAGAAAAAGAAAAATGAACAGCCGATCATGAGCGAGACGCTGCTCGAACCCCCGGCACAGGAAGAAGAGGAAGATTTCGGCCTGGACGAGGGATCCTCGCTCTTCAGAAGAAATAAAAAGAGCGCACGGCAGGAGGAACGGAAAGACCTCGGGCGCGCTCCGGAGAGAGTCAGCACCGCTTCGGGACACGGCATCCGGTTCCTCGACAGGGACAAGGGCGAAAAGTCCGGGGCGGAAGAGATCCGCGTCAGCGCCTCCCCCGTGCAGGAAGCGGGCGGAGAGCCTTCCGAGAGGATCCTCAGACCGGATCCCAACACTGTCAGAGTGGAGTCGGAGGATCTGATCAAGATCGATCCTGCCGCGGATCCCGGCTACGCCGGCAGGCAGGGAAGAGCCACCATGACGGTCTTCACGCAGTCGAAGGATTCGGGGGCGCGCGACGACGAGCTTCATTTCCCCTTCTACCAGGGAGAGAACGAGAGGGGAATGCGCAAAGTCTACGCCAGGGAGAGCGCGGCTGAGCGCCTGGTCAGCGGCCGCCCCGATATTGCGGACGCGGGAGGCATGTCCTCCTTCAACGCGCAGCAGGAAAAGGATTACGCGGGCGGCAGGCCGCTCGGTTCGGAAAACGGCTCCGGCAGATCCGGGTCTGTGACCGGGCAGAATCCTTCACGGTATAAGGAACCTGCGGAAACGGAAAATCCGAAGGAAGAGATCCCCTGGGGGGCAGACGCTCTCACAGAGGAAGAGATGGCAGCCATCGAGGCCGCCGAAGCCGGTTACGGGGACAACACAGGGAACGCGGAAAGAGAGAACCCCGGGCAGGGCAGCGCGGCAGCGAACGCGGCGTCTGCCGGTACGAAAGTGACTGCCAGGCAGGTCCCCCGGAAACAGGCAGATAAGCAGGCAGTCCAGGACGAGGACATCGAGGGCATCGAGGTCCACAGAGACCGGGGCGACGGCACCTCAAAAGGGGCGGGCCGTACAGCCCTCAGCGGACAGGCCAGGAGCAAAGAGAACCGCAAATACAGCTTTCCTCCTTTCAGCCTGATGCAGAAGGGGGAGGCGGGACACAACGCGGAGACGGACAGGGAACTCAAGGAGACCGCTTACAGGCTCCAGGAGACTCTTCGGACTTTCGGCGTCAATGTGACGATGACGGATATCAGCCAGGGCCCCTCGATCACAAGATACGAGATGCAGCCGGAGCAGGGCGTCAAGGTCAGCAGGATCGTGAACCTGGCCAACGACATCAAGCTGTCTCTGGCCGCCGTCGACATCCGAATTGAGGCTCCGATCCCCGGAAAGCCCGCCATCGGCATCGAAGTGCCCAACAAGCACCCCTCTGTCGTCGATCTGCGGGATATTCTGGAGACACAGGAGTTCAGAGGCGCCAAGAGCCGTCTCGCTTTTGCGGTCGGTAAAGACATAGGCGGCAACACGGTGGTCACGGATATCGCCAAGATGCCCCACCTCCTGATCGCGGGCGCGACCGGATCCGGTAAATCCGTCTGTATCAACACGATCATCATGAGCATCCTCTACAAGGCTTCGCCCGATGAAGTCCAGATGATCATGATCGACCCCAAGGTGGTCGAGCTGAGTGTCTACAATGGGATTCCGCACCTTATGATCCCCGTTGTCACCGATGTCAAAAAAGCGTCGGCGGCCCTCAACTGGGCAGTAGCCGAAATGGAGCGCAGATACGCGCTCTTCGCAAAGTCCGGAACAAGAGACCTCAACGGATATAACGCGCTGGTCAAGGCCAAAGGCAGCGAGGCGGGCGAGAACGAGAAGGTACTCTCAAGGATCGTCGTCATCGTCGACGAGCTGGCCGACCTGATGATGGTCGCCAAAAATGACGTGGAGACCGCGATCTGCCGACTCGCGCAGCTGGCGAGAGCGGCGGGAATCCACCTGATCATCGCGACACAGAGGCCTTCTGTGGACGTCATCACAGGCCTGATCAAAGCCAATATGCCCAGCCGCATCGCGTTTGCGGTCACCAGCCAGGTTGACTCCAGAACGATCCTTGACATGGCGGGCGCCGAGAAGCTGATCGGCAAGGGCGACATGCTGTTCTATCCGCAGAACTATCCGAAACCGGCCAGAATTCAGGGCGCTTTCATATCGGATGAGGACGTGCAGAGCGTCGTGAATTATATCAAGGACAACAATCCCGCAGATGAGGGATCCATGCATGAGATCAACAGCGCCATCGATACGATGACGGCGGCCGGACAGGACGGAAACGGTTCCGACCTGAAGGGAAACGCCGGGTACGATGAGCATTTCGAAGACGCGGGAAGATTTATCATCGAGAAGAACAAGGCTTCGATCGGCATGCTGCAGCGCGTGTTCAAGATCGGATTTAACAGAGCTGCAAGGATCATGGACCAGCTCACGGAGGCCGGCGTCGTCTCCGAAGAGAACGGAACAAAGGCGAGGCAGGTGCTGATGGACATGCCGACCTTTGAGCAGTACCTGGAAGATATGTGAACCGAGAGGAAAATGCAAAATGACCGGGAAACTGAAGGCAGCAATTCTACTGTTTCTGATGGCGGTCGTACTCGCGGCTTCGTTTATTGCCTACCGGCATAAAATGGCAAATACAAGAGAAGCACTCCTGGAAAAGGCGGAGCAGCAGGCGGCCGAGGGCTCTTACGCGGAGGCCGTACGCCTGATCGACAAAGCGCTCTCGTCGGAGGAAGACGGGAGTGGCTCCGAGGAAGCGCTGCGGCTGAAAAAAGCGCAGTACCTGCAGGAGTCGGGAGATACGGAAGCCGCCCTCAGCGAGGCGATGCACGTCGTGAAGAACACTAAGGAAGGAGATCCCGAATTTGACGAGGCCTGGGAGCGGATCGTCTCAATCTGCACGCAGGAAGAGGAGTACGGGAAGCTGGCCACTCTTTTGGAAGGGAGCGGCGTGGAATCCATAAAGAGCCGGTATTACAACTACCTGGTCTACGATCCGGTCTTTCGGGATCCTCCGGGCACTTATGAGGAGATTCTGGAGCTGTACATAGAGAGCCAGGGAGTCGGAGCCGTCTTCTACACGATCGACGGAAGCGAACCGACTGAGAAGAGCAATCTCTATGGCGGCCCGATCACACTCAGACCGGGGATTTATACGGTAAAGGCTTTCTTTATCAACCGCTACGGCTTAAAGAGCAGCACGGTCACCGGCACGTATCGGATCACGAGCAACTGATTTGGAGCGGCTGCTGCGCGAAAGACCTTAAAAAGAACAATAAGAGGTAAGAAACTCCTAACAGTTTCTATTGTAATAAAACGTGCAGTAGTGCTATTATAGTTCAGTTAAAAGCGTTACTAAATAAAATTACGCATAGAGATGGAGGTTTTTATGTTCAAGATCATCAAGAAGGAGAACCTGGCCCCCAACATTTACCTGATGGATGTTGAGGCCCCCAGAATTGCAAAGTATGCACTCCCCGGACAATTCCTGATCGTCCGCGTGGACGAAGAAGGCGAGAGAATCCCTCTTACCATTTGTGATTATGACAGCGAAAAAGGAATCGTGCAGATCGTATTCCAGGTCATCGGCGGCGATACTTACCGCATGTCTTTCCTGGAAGTCGGAGACAGCTTCGCGGATATGGTAGGACCTCTCGGAAAACCTTCGGATCTGACAGAGCTTCCCATTGAAGAACTTAAGAAGATGAAGATCTGCTTCATCGCGGGCGGCGTGGGAACGGCTCCCGTGTACTGCCAGCTCAAATGGCTCAAGAAGCAGGGCGTGACAGTCGACTGCATCCAGGGCGCCAGAACCAAGGACATCATCATTCTTGAGAAGGAAATGGCCGAAGTATCCGATCTGCATATCTGCACGGATGACGGCTCCTACGGCATCCACGGAAATGTCTGCGTAGCGCTGCAGAAGCTCTGGGACGAGGGCAAGCGCTTTGACAGAGTCGTGGCGATCGGCCCCATGATCATGATGAAATTCGTATGTCAGCTCACCAAGACTCTCGGCGTCGAGACGATCGTGTCCATGAACCCGATCATGGTCGACGGCACGGGTATGTGCGGAGCATGCCGCCTCATGGTAGGTGATGAAGTGAAATTTGCCTGTGTAGACGGACCGGAGTTCGACGGACACAAGGTGGACTTCGCGCAGGCCATGCAGAGAATGAAGCTCTACGCCACCGAAGAAGGCCGCCTCTACCTCAAAGCCAAAGAGGGCGACACGCACCACGGCGGCTGCGGCAACTGCGGAAACTGACTTCGGTCACAGACTCGGATCGTGACAGAAAGGACATACGACAATGGATATGATGAAGAAAGTCCCGGTAAGGGAGCAGGATCCCAAGGTCAGAGCCACCAATTTCGCGGAAGTATGCCTTGGATATAATAAAGAAGAAGCAGAGACCGAAGCACAGCGCTGCCTCAACTGCAAGAACCCCAGATGTGTGCAGGGATGTCCCGTCAATATCGACATTCCCGGTTTTATCATGAAGGTGAAGGAGAGCGACGTAAAGGGCGCTTACGACGTGATCGGAAGATCTTCCTCTCTGCCCGCCATCTGCGGCCGCGTCTGTCCTCAGGAGACGCAGTGCGAAGGCAAGTGCGTCAGAGGCATCAAGGGCGAGCCGGTCTCCATCGGCAAGCTCGAGAGATATGTGGCCGACACAGCCCGCGAGATGGGCGTCAAGCCCCAGGGCGCGGAGAAGAAGAACGGCCACAAGGTCGCGGTCATCGGTTCGGGCCCTGCAGGACTTACCTGCGCGGGCGACCTGGCAAAGCTCGGCTATGAAGTCACCATCTTCGAAGCTCTGCACAAGGCGGGCGGCGTTCTTGTCTACGGTATTCCCGAATTCCGTCTTCCCAAGGACGCGGTCGTCGAGAAGGAAATCGAGAACGTCAAGTCCCTGGGCGTCAAAATAGAGACCGACTGCGTGGTGGGCAAGTCCGCCACCATCGACGACCTCATGAAGAATGAAGGCTACGAAGCCGTATTTATCGGCTCCGGCGCGGGCCTTCCCAAGTTCATGGGCATCCCCGGCGAGCAGGCCATGGGCGTGTTCTCCGCCAACGAGTACCTGACAAGAAGCAACCTGATGAAGGCCTTCAGCGATACATCCAGAACGCCCATCATGAGACCTAAGAAAGCAGTCATCGTAGGCGGCGGAAACGTGGCTATGGACGCAGCGAGAACGGCTCTTCGCCTGGGCGCGGAGACCCATATCGTCTACAGAAGAAGTGAAGAAGAACTTCCCGCAAGACGCGAAGAAGTCCATCACGCCAAGGAGGAAGGCATCATCTTCGACCTCCTGACCAATCCCGTGGAGATCCACGCCGACGAGAACGGCTGGGTAAAGAGCATCACCTGCATCCGCATGGAGCTGGGCGAGCCCGACGCTTCCGGAAGACGCAGACCCGTCGAGATCCCCGGATCCGAGTTTGAGATCGAGTGCGACGCGGTCATCATGTCCCTCGGTACATCTCCCAACCCGCTGATCTCCTCCACGACCAAGGGCCTCGAGGCAAACCGCAGAGGCTGCATCGTGGCAGACGAGGAGAAGGGACAGACCTCCAAGGAAGGCGTGTTCGCGGGCGGCGACGCCGTGACGGGAGCTGCCACCGTAATCCTGGCTATGGGCGCAGGTAAGGCGGCGGCCAAGGGTATTGACGAATACCTGTCGGCGAAGTAATTTAGTAATAGCATTGAGACGGGAGCGCACACCGCTGGGAATGCGGTGGGCGCTCTTTTTCAGAGAGTAAAGAGGAACGAATGACTGAAATCCTGGAATTATCTGCGGAGGTGCAGAGGGATATCTTCGGCAGTAAAGATCACTATATCAGAAAGATTGAGAAAGACCTGGACGTCGCCGTGATCGCGAGAGACGGCGTGATCAAGGTGACCGGCGACGAGTCTGGTGTCAGAAAAGCGGTCGCCATTCTCGAGAGCCTGGCCGGCCTCTCCAGGGCCGGAGGGGAGATCGAGGACCAGAGCGTGGACTACGCCATCGAGATGAAGGATGAGGCGGAGCCCCACATGCTGGTCGATTTTGACAAAGATATCATCTGCCACACCATAAGCGGCAAGCCGATCAAACCCAAGACACTGGGACAGAAGAAATACATTGATTCGATCAGAGACAATCTGATCGTATTCGCCAACGGGCCGGCGGGAACCGGAAAGACATTTCTCGCCATGGCCATGGCTATAACCGCCTTCCAGAACAAGGAAGTGGAGCGGATCATCATGACGAGGCCTGCCATCGAGGCGGGGGAGAAGCTGGGCTTTCTGCCCGGTGACCTGCAGAGCAAGGTCGATCCCTATTTAAGACCCCTCTACGACGCGCTCTACCAGATCATGGGAGCGGAGAATTTCAGGAAGAACATGGAGAACGGTCTGATCGAGGTGGCGCCCCTCGCTTACATGAGAGGGCGGACTCTGGACAACGCCTACATCATTCTCGACGAGGCGCAGAACACCACGCCGGAGCAGATGAAGATGTTCCTGACCCGATTCGGCTTCGGCTCCCACGCCATCATCACCGGCGACGCCACGCAGAAGGATCTGGCGCCCAGCGCCCGCTCGGGTCTCGACGTGGCCATGAAGGTACTTAAGAACGTGGACGGGATCAGCTTTATCAATTTGACCGCCAAGGACGTCGTCCGCCATCCGCTGGTGCAGAAGATCGTCAAGGCCTATGAGGATTATGAGAAACATGGTCGTTTTGAACACAGATATCCAAACAGAAGAAAAGTTTGACTTTGATCCGGAGCAGGTCGCGCAGGAGGTCTGCGAAAAGGTCCTTGAGCAGGAGGAATTTCCGCGGGACGCGGAAGTTTCCCTCCTGGTGACAGAGGCAGAAGAGGTTCACAGGCTCAATCTCGAGTTCAGGGGAATCGACAGAACGACGGACGTCCTCTCATTCCCGGGGCTGGACTATGAAGAGCCCGCCTCCTTTGAGGAAAGCATCGACGAGACCTGCGTCAACCCGGAGAACGGCTGCGTGATGCTGGGCGACATCGTCATCAACGCGCAGAAGGTGAAAGAGCAGGCGGCCGAGTACGGGCACAGTGAAAAGCGCGAATTCGCTTTTCTGGTGGCGCACAGTATGCTCCACCTGTGCGGCTATGACCACATGACGCCCGAAGAGGCGGAGGAGATGGAGAAGAGGCAGGAAAAAGCCCTCACCGCTCTGGGAATCACAAGGGATGGGGAGCAATGAGACAGGCGCGGGAAAAAGAGAGCAGATACTGTGAAGTCGCCGTGATCGGAGCGGGACCTTCCGGGTGCATGGCGTCTGCGGCGGCAGCGGAGAACGGGCTGCGGGCGCTTCTTTTTGACGCCAATGACCGCATCGGGAGAAAGATCTACGCCACCGGTGGCGGGCGCTGCAATCTGACAAATCTCCGCATGGACAAAGAATGTTATCACACGGGCGGGAGTGAGGATCTCTCCGCCTTTTTTGCGCGGTTTTCCGTGCAGGACCATATCCGCTTCTGGGAGTCCGAGGGAATCTGGCTCCACGACAGGCAGGGATATGTGTACCCCCGGACCGACCAGGCCGCCACCATCGCGGAAGGTTTTGAGAAAATACTGAGGAGAGCGCAGGTGGAATTCCTGCCCGGGCAGAGGGTCAGCGACCTGCGTCTGTATTCGGAGGAAGGAAAGAGACGCTTCCTTATTCAGACAGAGTCAGGTGGGCAGTAT
This sequence comes from Lachnospiraceae bacterium UBA4260, assembly GCA_002395235.1. Lineage (GTDB taxonomy): Bacteria > Bacillota > Clostridia > Lachnospirales > Lachnospiraceae > CAG-791. The sequence goes on from DGWK01000019.1 coordinate 35,753, forward strand.
TTTGCCCGGAAAGTCATATTGGCGGGAGGAGGCGCGGCGGGACCGCAGTACGGCTCCGTCGGCGATCTCTACAGGATCGCGCGGGCATTGAGCCACTCTGTCAGAAAGCCGCTTCCGGCGCTGGTCCCGCTCTTATCGGATGACAGAGATCTCAAGGCGGCGGCGGGCGTGCGCTGCGACGCCAAGGTCACGCTCCTGCGCGAGGGCGCGGAGCCCGTCTCCGAGCGGGGAGAACTGCAGATGACGGACAAGGGGATCTCCGGGATCCCGGTGTTCCAGCTGAGCGCCGCAGCGGCCAGAAGCCTCGATGAAGGAAAGACAGTCACTGCCGTCATCGATTTTCTGCCGGACTTTGAAGAGGAGAAGTGGAGCGCGGAGATCGCAAGGCGAACGGGCGAGGATAAAGACTGCATGCTGAGCGTGTTCTTCCTGGGACTGGTGAACCGGAAGGTCCTGGACCTGATTCTCAGAAAGAGAGGCCTGCAGGCGGAGAAAAAGGCCTCCAAGGTGCCCGTGGAGGTGCTTGCGGGGATCATGGAGGACATGCGCGGATTTAAGGTGAAGGTCACGGGCACGGGGGACTTCCGGCAGGCCCAGGTCACATCGGGCGGCATTCCGCTCTCCGAGGTGGACGGCGACCTGCAGTCCGTAAAGTGCCGCGGTCTCTATCTGGCCGGAGAGATTCTGGATGTGGACGGGATCTGCGGAGGATACAACCTGCAGTGGGCGATGACCAGCGGATGGATCGCCGGAAGCAGTGCGGCAAAGGAAAGGAGCGGCACTAAATGATAAGGATTTCCCAGATGAAACTTCCATGCGGACACAGCAGGGAGGATCTGGAGGGCAAAATAGCAAAGACACTCAGGCTTAAAGGCGGACAGCCGCTGCGCTATGAGATCCGCCGGCACTCGGTGGACGCCCGCAAAAAGCCGCAGCTCTTCGATATCTACACGGTGGATGTGGATCTGGGCGGGAGTCTCAGCGCGGACCGAAAGCTCGCGGCGAAACTTCGCAGGGGAGAGATCTTGGCCGTGGACCCGCAGCCTTACCGCTTCCCTGACCAGGGCAGTCAACAGATGAAGCGCCGCCCCGTCGTGATCGGGGCCGGTCCCGCGGGACTTTTCTGCGCGCTGATGCTGGCGGAGCACGGTTACGGGCCGCTCCTTCTCGAGCGGGGCCGCCGCGTCGAGGACAGGAAGAGGGATATCGAGAAATACTGGGAGACGGGACTTCTTGACCCCACGTCCAATGTGCAGTTCGGGGAGGGCGGAGCCGGCACGTTCTCCGACGGAAAACTCAACACCCAGATCAACGACAAGACCGGGAGGAGCGGCGAGGTGCTGCGCATCTTCGTCGAGGCCGGGGCGCCCGAAGATATCCTCTACGAGAGCAAGCCCCATATCGGAACCGACAAGCTCAGCGAGGTCATTCCCGCCATCCGGGAGAGGATCATCGCCGCCGGCGGAGAGGTGCGCTTTGAGTCGCAGGTGACAGATCTTGAGATCATCGGCGGAGCGGTAAAGGCTGTTTTCCTCGCGGACGGCAGCAAAATAGAGACGGATACGGTGGTCCTCGCTCCGGGACACAGCGCGAGGGATACCATGCAGTCCCTGTTTGACAGAGGGGTTCCCATAGAGCAGAAAGCTTTCGCGGTGGGACTTCGCGTCTCCCATCCTCAGAGCCTGATCGACAGGTCCCAGTACGGAGTGTGGGAAAAAGAGGAGATGGACAGGCTGGGCCTCTCCGCGGCAAATTACAAGCTGACCGCGAAGGCTTCTTCCGGCAGAGGGGTCTATTCGTTCTGCATGTGTCCCGGCGGATACATCGTGAACGCCTCCTCGGAACCCGGCAGAATCGCCGTAAACGGCATGAGTGAGCACGCGAGAGACAGCGGACGCGCCAACAGCGCCATCGTCTGCACGGTGGGACCGGAGGAATTCGGCGGAAGCGATCCGCTGCATGGAATGATCTTCCAGCGCCAGCTGGAGGAAAAGGCATTCCGCCTCGGAAAAGGCGCCGTCCCGGTGCAGCGGTACCAAAAGCTCAAAGAGCGCTTTGAGGAAGAGCAGAAGGAGCCCGGAAAGGGCACAGGCCTTCCGGAGACGGATCCCATAGCCGACGACTATTTGCAGACCGCGGACCTGTGCATCCGCGGAAAGTGGAGGGAAGCGGACCTGAGCAGCCTTCTGCCGCCTTCGCTGACGGCCGATTTTCTCGAGGGCATGGAATATTTTGACAAAAAGATCGAAGGATTTGCCGGTCCCGAGGCAGTGTGCGCGGGACTCGAGAGCAGGACGTCTTCCCCGGTGAGGATCCCGAGAGGGGAGGACCTGCAGGCAGAGGTGAAAGGGCTGTATCCCTGCGGGGAAGGGGCCGGATACGCGGGCGGGATCATGTCGGCCGCCATGGACGGGATCCGAGTGGCGGAGGCCATCCGAAAGCGGTTCCGGGAGCCGCAGGACAGCACATCTACTATGTGAAAGTATGTGAAAGGAGAGGACGATCATGAGTTTGGTTACAGATCTTTGTAAAGCGGCGGCGGCGGTCAAGTATGAAGTGCAAAAGCTCGATACGCAGAAGAAGAACGAGGCACTTCTGACGGCGGCCGACAGGCTCGTGCAGAGGCGGGCGGACATCCTTGCGGCCAATGAGAAGGACATAGAGGCGGGCAGGGCGGCCGGCATGTCCGAGGCGCTGATCGACAGGCTGACGCTGACGGACGGCAGGATCGAGCAGATTGCCGAGGGACTTCGCCAGGTGGCGCAGCTCCCGGATCCGGTGGGCGAAGTCATGGAAGAATTTGTGAGGCCGAACGGCATGAAGATCCGCAAGATCCGCGTTCCCATGGGCGTCATCGGCGTGATCTACGAGTCCCGCCCCAACGTGACGGCGGACGCCTTTGCGCTCTGCTTCAAAGCGGGCAGCGCCGTGATCTTAAAGGGCGGAAGCGACGCCATTAACTCCAATATCGCGATCACCCGGGTCCTGCGCGATTCCCTTGAGGCGTGCGGGATCACTCCGGACGCCGTGCAGCTGGTCGCCACGACGGACAGAGCGGCCACCAGGGAGCTCATGACCATGCGGCAGTATATTGACGTGCTGATTCCCAGAGGCGGGTCGGGGCTGATCCGCGCCGTCGTGGAAGGCAGCAAGATCCCGGTCATCGAGACCGGAACCGGCAACTGCCACATCTATGTGGACAAGGACGCGGACCTGGAGATGGCGATGAAGATCCTGGTCAACGCAAAGACCCAGCGGATCGGCGTCTGCAACGCCGCGGAGTCCCTGGTGGTCCACAGAGCGGTCCTCGATGAGTTTCTTCCCATGCTGGCGACGACGATGGAAGAGTACGGCGTCACCCTTCGGGCGGACGAGGACTCCCGCTCAATGCTGCCTCTGGCAGAAGCCGCCACAGAGGAGGATTTCGGCAAAGAATATCTGGCGCTCATGCTGTCGGTCAAGACGGTGGACTCCGTGGAAGAGGCCATCGAGCACATCAACCGCTATCACACGGGGCACTCCGACTGCATCGTGACAAAAGACAGAGAGGCGGCGGAGAAGTTCCTAAGAGAGATCGATTCCGCCTGTGTCTATGTCAATGTCTCCACGAGGTTCACGGACGGATTTGAGTTCGGCTTCGGCGCGGAGATCGGCATCAGCACGCAGAAGCTGCAGGCAAGAGGACCCATGGGGCTCAGAGAAATAACATCGTATAAGTACCAGATCACCGGAGACGGCCAGATCAGAGGCTGAGCGAAGGCGGCGGTGCATTAAGGCACACAAAAAAACAGCTCCGCGGACCCGGCAGCGGGTCGGCGGAGCTTTTTGTTTTGTCATCGTTTCGGCCTGTTCACTCGTCCCAGCCTTCGTAGAGGCGGACAATGACGCCGATGGTGCGGATATGCTCGTTTTCCTTTACGGGGATATCGTCGTAGTCGGATACGGGAGGCATATCGAGCGTCTCGAGAAGTTCTGTCTGGATCCAGTCCCGGCACTCGGCGATCGCGTCGTTGATGCAGTCGTCAAGCGTATCGCCCTTGGCGGTGCACATGGTAAGATCCGGAAAATAGGCGGTGTATTTGCCGTCCTCATGTCTGTGAAAAACGGCGGGATATCGAAAAGTCATAGCTGTACCTCACTTGTGATCTTTTTTGCAAAATGCCTGCTTCATTTACTCTACTCCATTATATCTCATTTTTCAAATGCTTAATTAAAGGATAATGTGTTACTATTATCATTAGGGGATTTTTATAACAGTACAGTAGCAGCAGAGGTGTTTTATGGATAAAGCTATTTTGCAGATTATCGGAAACAGGATCATACAGACAGGAGCGGTCGCGTGGGTACTGTCACAGGTCATAAAGACCGTCATTCACCTGATCCTGAATAAAAAGATCGTATGGGAGCGCCTTGTGGGGGACGGCGGAATGCCCAGCAGCCACTCTGCCACGGTCACTTCCGTAGCCGTCGCGGCCGGATTCACGGCCGGGTGGGATTCGCCGGTCTTTGCCGTCGCCGTCTTTCTGGCGATCATCGTCATGCACGACGCCAGGGGCGTTCGAAGAGAGACCGGCAAGCAGGCCGTTGTGATCAACAATATGCTCGAGTTCTTCGAGAAGATGGGCGCCGGAGATATGACGCCGGAGCAGACGCTCAAGGAGTTTGTGGGACATTCCCCCTTGCAGGTCGCGGCCGGCGCGGTCCTTGGGTTTGTTGTTGCCATAGCGATGAACCTCTGAGGAAGAACATCGAATAAAGATAACATCTGATAAAGAGTACATCTGACAGAAAGAACAGGTAGAAGAGATGATCCAGGATATTGCCCCGCACAGAATGGACAATCAATACAGACCGGGCGCCGCGCCGCATAAGGACAGTCCGATCCTTATTTTCACGGGCAGCAGGGTGGAAAATGTTTTGGCGCACGTGTCGGAGGGACACATGCGTTTTCCTCTCTGCGGGGAAATGCCGGAAGGCGTCGCCTATACCTACCTGTTTTCAATCGATGAGACCGGCTATTTTATGGGAACGGTCAGCGAGGGGGCGGCGAACAGGCTTCCCGGGGACCTGCAGGAGATCCGGCTCAGAGACCTCCGGCCGCACTATTATCTGGGAGAAGAGAACCGGCACCTGATCTTCGCGGCCTACACGGCCATGCAGCTGGCCGGGTGGTACAGGGACAACCGGTATTGCGGGACCTGCGCGCATATGACCGCGCCTTCAAAGACGGAGAGAGCGCTAGTCTGCCCCGGATGCGGCCGCACGATCTATCCCCGCATTCTTCCCGCCGTCATCATCGGAGTGATGGACGGCGACCGAATCCTGATGACCAAGTACGCCGGGCGCGGGATCCCTTTTTATGCGCTGGTGGCCGGTTTTAACGAGGTCGGGGAGACGCTGGAAGAGACCGTCGCCCGCGAAGTGATGGAAGAAGTGGGCCTGAAGGTAAAAAATATCCGCTATTATAAATCGCAGCCCTGGGGAATCGTAGACGACCTTCTTGCGGGGTTCTACTGCGATGTGGACGGAAGCACGCAGATCACGCTGGACACAAATGAGCTCAAGGAGGCGGTCTGGGTGGACAGAAAAGACGTGGAAGGACAGCCGCAGGACCTCAGTCTCACAAACGAGATGATGATCGTGTTCCGCGAAGGCAGAGAACCCGTCGGCTATCTTTATCGCGATGATCTCGGAGTGAGCCGGAACGCGGACCGAAATGAACTGACATGAGAGCGATGAATTTGTATCTTCTGACCAGGGCAGAAGAGGAGAAAAATTTTTCCCTGCTGGCCGCGGAACTCTCGGGAGTGAGAAAGCACAAGGAATACAGCCGTCATGAAGTGCTCTCGCTCTGCTCCCTTGTAGAAGGGCTCATTCCCTGCCTGCGGGAAAGATCCGGTCCCGACGGCGGATGGATCTCCTTCCTGGACGGCTTTTATCTCTCCTATACGATCGCCCATATCTCCAAAGAGTTTGACCTTCTCAAGATCTCGGAAGACGGCAAATGTGTTCTCAACATAGAACTTAAGAGCGAGGCGATCGAGGAGGACAGGATCAGCAAACAGCTGAGCCAGAACAGATATTATCTCACACATATTTCCACGGCCATTTACTCCTTTACCTATGTCATGGAGACGAATACTCTCTACAACCTCAATGAAAAGGGGTATATGCGCGCCTGCGGCATGGAAGAACTGGCGGAACTGCTCTGCAGACCGGTCTTCGAGCGCTTTGTGGAGAAGGATCTGGAGCAGCTCTTCAAGGCGTCGGACTACCTGATCTCGCCGGTGGACGCCCCTTCCAAATTTCTGCAGGGAAGCTATTTCCTCACCAATCAGCAGTTTGAATTCAAAAAGAAGATCCTGGACCTGCTCCGGGAGGAAGAAGGGGACAGGACTCCCCTGATCGCGGTATCCGGGAGCGCCGGAACAGGAAAAACGCTGCTTTTATTTGACCTTGCGCTGGAGCTGTCCAAAAAGAAGAAAGTACTGATCCTTCTGGGAGGAAAGCTGCAGGACGGACATAGGATCCTCGATGAGCGCCTCAAGAAAGTGTGGATTCGCAGAGCGGAGGAGGACTACAGCGACCAGGAGTGGTCCTGTATTCTGGTGGATGAGGCCAACCGGATGTCGGCGGAATCCCTGGAGCGGCTGCTGGACTACGCGGAGTCGGAAGGGACTCCCTGCATTCTGGCTTTTGACCCGCGGCGCGTCAAGGAACCGGAGGATAAAGACAATGAGATCCGCCGCAGGATCAGGGAATACAAGCCGCTCGTACTGTCGTTTACCGGCAATATCAGGATCAACCGACCCATTTACGCGTTCCTGCGCGGCCTGTTCAACAAAAAGGAGAACACCGCATCGGCGGACCTGAGCTGCATCGACGTTCTCTATGCCGGGGACAGGGAATCGGCCGGCTGCATTCTGGACTACTACGCGGGAAAAGGATACCACAGGATCCTGCTTCCCGGCGGGTGCGGCGAAAAAAGAGAGGGACTGGGGGAAGACGACATCGTCGGCCTTGAGATCGAAAAGGTGGCGGTCGTATTAGATGACAGGTTTTATTATGACGAGGAGCAGCACCTCAAGGCCCGGGGAGATTCGGGAGAGGAAGCGCTGACGCTTCTGTACGAGGGAATCTCCAGGACCCGGGAGATGCTGTGCGTGGTCGTTATGGGGAGCGAGAAACTGCTGTCAGAGATCATGGAGATCAAAAACCGGTGACTGACAAGTTTAGATATGGAGTATATATTGCATAAAAGAGAGAAAAAGCGGGGATTTGAGAGCTCCCTGTCCCTCATTGCCTACTTTCTGAGAGGGAGCGCAGGGTTCTTCCTGCTGAGCATGGCCTTTGCCGCGCTCGTGTCCTTTTTGGACATGATCCTGCCGGCAATGATCAGTTTTACCGTTGATAGTGTGATCGCAGACAAGGCGCCGGATCTTCCGGCGTCTCTTTTGGCGTGTCTTGACGCGGCCGGAGGGATCGGGCGCCTGCGCGCGAATCCTGTTCTCATCGCCGCCGCCGTTATGGCCGTCGCTTTTATGGCCGCGTGCTTTCGCTTCCTCTTTCGCTATTTTAACGAGGTGGCGGCCGAGAGATTCGTAAAGCGGATGCGGGACGAGATCTATGCCAAAATATTGCGGCTTCCCTATTCCTGGTACGGCACCAACAGCACGGGAGATATCATACAGAGATGCACCTCCGACGTGGAGACCATAAAGGTGTTTGTCTCCGAACAGCTGACGTCCCTGATCCGGGTCATCATTCTGATCATTCTGGCGATCTATTTCATGGCCGGGATCGACACAAAGATGACGGCGGCCGCGGCGGTCTTCATACCGGTCGTGATCGGCTACTCCCTGTTCTTCTACGCCAGGATCGGCGACGCCTTTGAAAAGGCGGACGAAGAGGAGAGCCGCCTGTCGGCGATCGCGCAGGAGAACCTGACCGGAGTCAGGGTCGTGCGCGCTTTCGGAAGAGAGCAGTATGAGAGGGACAGATTTGAAAAGCAGAACGAATACTACACGGGATTCTGGATCCGCCTGATCATTATTCTCACCCACAACTGGGTCACCGGAGATATCATGACGGGACTGCAGTATCTTCTCGTAAATGTCATGGGAGCGGTCTTTTGCGTGAGGGGAACCCTGACAGCCGGCCAGTTCATCGCCTTTGTCTCCTACAACAGCCTGCTGATCTGGCCCGTCCGTTCTCTGGGACGCGTCATCTCGGAGATGAGCAAAGCGGGGATTTCGGTGGAAAGGCTCCGCTATATCATGAACGCGGAAGAGGAGAAAGAGCCGGAAGAGATGCTGACGCCTCCCATGGACGCGGACATTTCCTTCGAACACGTCTCTTTCCGCTATGAGGGAGATGAGAAGAACGCGCTGTCCGATGTGACGTTCACGGCAAAAGCCGGCACGACCGTAGGGATCCTTGGCGGGACGGGATCGGGCAAGTCGACGCTCATGTACCTTCTCGAAAAGCTGTATCCGCTGGGAGAGGGGCAGGGCCGGATCCTGGTCGGCGGCACAGACCTTGCGAAGATCAGCACTTCTTATGTGCGCTCTCAGATCGGCATGGTCCTGCAGGAGCCGCACCTGTTCTCGCGCTCCATCGCGGAGAACATCGCGATCACTTCCGACGAGCTCGGGGAAGAAGAGGTGCGCCGGGCGAGCACGGCGGCAGACCTCACGGAGACGGTGGACAGGTTCCCTTCGGGCTTCGACACTTTTGTCGGCGAGCGCGGCGTCACTCTTTCCGGCGGCCAGAAGCAGAGGACAGCCATTGCCCAGATGCTGATCAGAAAGTGCCCTGTCATGATCTTCGACGACTCCCTCTCGGCAGTGGACTCCGAGACAGACGCCCGCATCCGGGCAGCCCTCCTGCGGGAGACCGCCGGCGCGACGGTCTTTCTGATCTCTCACAGGATCACGACGATCATGGACGCGGACCAGATCATCGTCATGGAGAGGGGGCGCATAACGCAGAAGGGGACCCACGAGGAGCTGAAGGCTGTACCCGGCTTATACAGGGAGATTTGCGACCTGCAGCTCCCCGGCGGTAATCGAAAAGGGAGAAAGGGGGATGACAATGAATAAAGAAAAGAAAACTTCCTCCCTGCCTCTTTTCGGGCTCCCGAGACTCCTCCCGCTCTTGAAGCCCTATCGGGTCAGGATGATCCGAATGATCGCGCTGGGACTGGTCTGCAGCGTGATCGACGTGTGCTATCCGCTTTTTAACCGGTACGCGCTGGATCACTTCGCGGCGGAGGGCACCCTGGAAGGGCTTCCCGCCTTTATCCTGCTGTATCTGGCAGTTCTGGCCTTCCAGTCCCTGGTCAACAATAAGTCGATGAAAGACGCCGGGATCGTGGAGATGCACGTGGACAGGGATCTGAGAAATCTCGCCTTCTCGCACCTGCAGACGCTGTCCTTTTCCTATTTTAACAGAAACAGTGTGGGATATATTCACGCCAGGGTGATGAGCGACACCGGCAAGATCGGGGAGATGGTCTCCTGGAGAATGATGGACTGCATCTGGAACGGTTCCTACATACTGTTCGCGGTGGCCGTCATGTTCTTTACCGAGCCCGTACTCGCGGCCCGGATGATCGCCCTGCTGGCAGTCTGCACCCTGGTGGTCAGCATCTTCCAGAAGAAACTGATCGCCATTAACCGCAGGATCCGCGAGATCAATTCCAGGATCACGGGAAACTTCAACGAGGAGATCACAGGGGCCAGATCGGTGAAAATTCTCGGCATTGAGGAAATCATGCAGAAAGAATTCGAGTCCGACACTGAGAAGATGCGCGCCCAGTCCGTCCGGGCCGTAAAGCACTCGGCGATGCTCATCAGCACAGTCACGCTGATGTCCTCCTTCGCTCTGGCGCTGGTCCTGTGGCAGGGCGGCATGATGACCCGGGCCGGCCTCATGAAGATCGGAACGCTGTCCGTCTTCCTCTCTTACGCGGTCGGCATGATGGAACCTCTGCAGTTCATCATCCAGAATGTATCCGCTTTTATAGGGATTCAGGCCAACATTGAGCGATTCACGGACCTTCTGGCGGAGCCCTCGGATGTGACGGACACCCCTGAGGTCATCGCGCGCTACGGAGACGGTTTCCATCCCCGCTATGAGAACTGGGAAGAGATCAAGGGAGACGTTGAATTTGAAGACGTGACGTTCCGCTATCCGGACGGGGAAGAAAATGTGCTGGAGCATTTCAGCCTGAAGGTGCACAGTGGGCAAAATATTGCCATCGTGGGAGAGACGGGCGCCGGGAAATCCACCCTGGTCAACCTGGTGTGCCGCTTCTATGAGCCCACGGAAGGGAGGATCCTGATCGACGGAAGGGACTGCAGGGAGCGGTCCCAGCTGTGGCTTCACAGGAACCTGGGCTATGTGCTGCAGACGCCTTATCTCTTTTCGGGAACGGTGCGGGATAATCTGAGATACGGAAAGCCGGAGGCGACGGACGAACAGATCATGGAAGCGCTCAGAATGGTCAGCGCGGAAAGAATCGTGGCGCGCATGGGCGGCCTCGACAGCGATGTGGGGGAGGGCGGCAGCGGCCTCTCCACCGGAGAAAAGCAGCTTCTCTCTTTTGCCAGGGCTCTGCTTGCGGACCCCAGGCTCCTGATCCTGGACGAGGCCACTTCCTCCATCGACACCCTGACGGAAATGGCAATACAGAAAGCCATCTCCGTGGTTACCAGGAACAGGACTTCCTTCGTGATCGCGCACAGACTCTCGACGATCGTCAGCGCGGACCTGATCCTGGTAGTCAGAGACGGAAAAATAACGGAGAGAGGGACACACAGCGAGCTGATGGCGAGAAAAGGGTATTACTATTCGCTGTACACGATGCAGTATGTGAAGGAAATCCCGGCCATGTAGTTTTTAATATAGCTTTAATGCAGCTTTTCACTCCCGGCGCAGCTGCAGCGCCTTCTCGCGCAGAGGCGGCAGAAGCGTATCCGGCACATACAGATGGCCGTATCCGGTGCCGAGATCGAGGTTTTTCTTGTTCTCGCCGTGGAAATCGCTTCCTCCGCTGGGAAGAAGGTCGTAATCCTCCGCGATCTTCATAAGCGCCTGCGTGTCGGCGGGCTTGTAAGAAGAATAGTAGACTTCGATCCCAATCAGTCCCTCCTCCTTCAGGGAAGAGACAAGGACTCGCAGCTCCCGGTCCCCCAGTTTGTACTGCAGGGGATGCGCCAGGATCGGAACGCTGCCAAAAGAGAGAAGGTAGCGGACGGCGTCGCGGGGCGTAATTTTGTCCCTGGGAACATAGTAGGGGCAATCGTCCCCGATCAGCCTTCGGAACGCCTCGTCTATGGAAGAGATCATACCCTTGCTGAGGAGATAGCGCGCGAAATGCGGGCGCGTCAGTACAGTGTCGGGGAAGGCCTTCTGAAGGTCCTCATAGGACACCGGATATCCGCCCTCGGTCAGAAGACGGCACATCTTTTTATTGCGGTAGACCCTGGAGTGGGCATATTCCTCAAGTTTTTCCGAAAACGCAGTGTTTTTGTAATCCACGAAAAGACCGACGACGTGGACGCTTACGCCGTTGTATTCGGTGGAGAGCTCTACGCCGGGGATCACCTCCGGCACTGAACAGATGTCGGGGAGAGAACCGCTGCCGGACTCGCTTTCCCGCCGCAGCTGGGCGGCGGCCTGCACGGCCTCTTCAACGCCGTCTACCGTGTCGTGGTCCGTGAGCGCGATCGCGGCAAGCCCTTTGCGCGCCGCATAGCGCACAAGCTGCGTCGGCGTATAGGTGCCGTCCGATTTAGTGGAATGTGTGTGAAGATCGATTGGATGCATGAACAGGTTCCTCCATCTGGTGAAAAGTATACAAGAAGAGCTGCTCCTTAGATAAATGACAGCCGGCCGTTTTGGATAAAACGGCCGGCTGAAATTTTATCTGCCGGTATGTCAGTTGCTGTCCTCTTCGCGGACCGCCTCGTAGACAGTTCTCTTTCTGGCCTCGGCGTTGTTCTCAAGATAATCGTCGTAGGTCGTGATCTTATCAATGATGCTGCCGTCGGGCAGGATCTCAATGATTCTGTTCGCGGTTGTCTGAACAACCTGGTGGTCACGGCAGGCGATCAGCTCTACGCCGGGAAACTTGATCATGCCTTCATTGAGTGCGGAGATGGACTCCATGTCCAGGTGGTTGGTAGGCTCGTCAAAGATCAGGCAGTTGGCGCCGCTGATCATCATCTTGGAGAGCTGGCAGCGGACCTTTTCTCCTCCGGAGAGGACTCCGATCTTCTTTACGCCGTCATCTCCGGCAAAGAGCATTCTGCCAAGGAACCCTCTGACATAAGTGACGTCCTTGATGGGAGAGTAGCCGGTCAGCCATTCGGTGATGGTCAGATCGCCCTTGAACTCCTTGGAGTTGTCTTTCTCGAAGTAAGCCTGGGATGTGGTGACGCCCCATTTGTAAGTTCCCTCGTCAGGTTCCATCCTGCCCATCAGGATCTCAAACAGCGTTGTCTTGGCCAGCTCCTGGCTTCCGACAAAGGCGATCTTATCGTCGTGGCCGACGACAAAGGACACATTGTCCAAAACTTTCACGCCGTTGATGGTCTTGCTGATCCCGCTGACGGTGAGCACTTCGTTTCCGATCTCTCTGTCCGGGCGGAAATCGATGTAAGGATATTTGCGGCTGGAGGGCTTGATCTCATCGAGCTGGATCTTCTCAAGAGCGCGCTTGCGGCTCGTCGCCTGCTTGGACTTGGAAGCGTTCGCGGAGAAGCGGGAGATGAATTCCTTCAGTTCCTTGATCTTCTCTTCCTTCTTCTTGTTGGCTTCCTTCATCTGACGGATCAGGAGACGGGAGGATTCATACCAGAAATCATAGTTTCCGGCAAAGAGTGTGATCTTTCCGTAATCAATATCCGCGATATAGGTGCAGACCTTGTTGAGGAAGTAGCGGTCGTGGGAGACGACGATGACGGTGTTGGGGAAATTGATAAGAAATTCCTCCAGCCACGCGATCGCGTCCAGATCCAGATGGTTGGTGGGCTCGTCCAGGAGCAGGATATCGGGATTGCCGAAGAGCGCCCTGGCGAGAAGCACCTTGACCTTCTGCGCGCCGGTCAGTTCTCTCATGAGATAGCTGTGGAGATCTGTCTCGATACCGAGGCCGTTGAGGAGCGACTCCGCGTCCGATTCGGCTTCCCAGCCGTTCATCTCCGCGAACTCGGTCTCAAGCTCACTGGCTTTGATTCCGTCTTCGTCGGAAAAATCCTCTTTCATATAGAGCGCGTCCTTCTCCTTCATGATCTCAAAGAGACGGGGATTGCCCTGAATGACAGTATCGAGAACAACCTGGTTGTCGTATTTATTCTGGTCCTGTTCCAGAAAGGAAAGTCTCTGTCCCGGAGTGATCGACACGTTTCCGCCCGTTGTGTCCAGCTGGCCGCTGAGGATCCTGAGAAATGTGGATTTGCCGGCGCCGTTGGCGCCGATGATCCCGTAGCAGTTACCTTCCGTAAATTTGATGTTGACATCCTCAAACAGAGCTTTTTTGCCGAGTCTGAGAGTGACATTGTTTGCTGCGATCATGTAGCCTCCTTTTTTCCATAACAAAAAACGCAGACATAAATCTGCTTTTATAATAATAACCAAGCGGCGCCCTGTAAGCAAGCGATGCTTTTCATAAAAATAAATATTTACCGTTTCAAGTTTCAATAAATGTGCACAGATGATTGACGAATTAGAATAGTATTTTGGTAGAAATAGTGTTAAACTGTCTAATATAAAAGGACAGCAGAAGAGGATTACATGAAGAACAGAATTGCCAATATACTGACGGCATCCGCAGGGCTGACCGGACTGTATTTTTTGGCCGTGATGCCCAGGATGACAGGGAGGCCCGATCCCGAGCCGTTTCAGTCGACTGCGCTGTTTGCGCACAGAGGGCTGCACGATAACAATACCGAAGCACCGGAAAATTCAATGCCCGCTTTTCGTAAAGCGGTGGAGAAGGGATACGGGATCGAACTCGACGTCCAGCTGACGGCGGACTCAGTCCCGGTCATTTTTCATGACCTGGACCTGGAGAGAGCCTGCGGCGTCCGCGGGCTGGTGAGGGATTACACTTTCGATGAGCTGCAGAAGCTGAGGCTCTTCGGGAGTCAGGAGAGGATCCCGGCTCTCAAGGACTTTCTGGGGATGGTAAGAGGGAGAGTCCCGCTTATCGTCGAGTATAAATCGGAGGACTGCGATCTGACGCTGTGCAGGGTCATCGCCCCGATGCTGAGAAAGTACAAGGGGACTTACTGCATAGAATCCTTCAATCCGCTGGTCCTTCTCTGGTACCGGATCCACGATCCGAAGGTGATGAGAGGACAGCTCGCGGACGGATTCAGTCATATTCCGAAATACAGGACGCTGAGCAAGGCTCCGCTGACCGTGCCGGTTCAGTTTCTTCTTCCCAACTTCTTGTCAAAACCTGACTTTATCGCATACAATCATGAGTATGAAGGAAATATCTCCAGGAGGATCTGCCGGAACCTTTACAAGGCAAAAGCCGCCGCCTGGACGATCCGGAGTCAGAAGGAGCTGGAGAAGGCGAAGCCGTCTTTCGATGTCTTTATCTTTGACAGCTTTATTCCCAAACAGCCGTGAATACGGCGAGGGCCGAAGGCCGATGGGACTTCATACCCGCAGCTGCAGCGATGCGGCCCAGGCATGGGGTCTTTTGGCGTTTCATCTTTTACTACGTTAACAGCTCTTTTAAGAGTTGAATATTAAGGAGGTACATGAATGAGCAAAAGGGTTTATCTGTTTCACGAAGGAAACGCCGACATGCGTAATCTCCTTGGCGGAAAAGGTGCGAACCTGGCGGAAATGACCAATATCGGTCTTCCGATCCCGAACGGTTTCACAATCTCTACCGAGGCCTGCACAGATTATTACAATGACGGCAAGACAATCAATGAGGACACACAGGCGCAGATCTTCAAGGCGCTGGAGTGGCTCGAGGGAGTTCAGGGGAAGAAGTTTGGAGACACTGAGAATCCGCTTCTCGTCTCTGTCCGTTCCGGTGCGAGAGCATCCATGCCCGGCATGATGGACACTATCCTCAACCTCGGTCTCAACGATGTTTCTGTACAGGGCTTCGCGGCAAAGACCGGCAATCCCAGATTTGCCTATGATTCCTACAGAAGATTCATCCAGATGTTCTCGGACGTCGTTATGGGCATGAGCAAGACTTTCTTCGACAGCATTCTCGAAGCCGAGAAGAAGGCACACGGCTATGTCTATGACACAGAGCTCAAGGCAGAAGATCTTCAGAATATTATTGCAAAATATAAAGAGATCTATGCGGAGAAGATGGGCGAAGAGTTCCCTCAGGACCCCAAGGTTCAGCTGATGGAAGCCATCAAGGCTGTATTCCGTTCCTGGGACAACCCCAGAGCAAACTACTACAGAATGATGAACGACATCCCTTACGAGTGGGGCACTGCCGTCAACGTTCAGTCCATGGTATTCGGAAACATGGGCAACACATCCGGTACCGGCGTTGCGTTCACACGTAACCCCGCTACAGGCGCAAAGGGCATCTTCGGTGAGTACCTGATCAACGCACAGGGCGAAGACGTCGTCGCGGGTATCCGCACACCTCAGCCCATCACACAGCTCGAGAAGGATCTTCCCGAGTGCTACAAGCAGTTCATCGAGATCGCTGACAGACTTGAGAAGCACTATCGCGACATGCAGGATATGGAGTTCACCATCGAGGAAGGCAAGCTCTACTTCCTGCAGACCAGAAACGGCAAGAGAACCGCTCAGGCGGCGATCCAGGTTGCCTGCGATCTGGTCGACGAAGGCATGATCACTCCTCAGGAAGCAGTTCTGCGCATTGAGGCCAAGAGCCTTGACCAGCTGCTGCACCCTGCATTTGACGCAGACGCACTTAAGAACGGCAAGCAGATCGGTGAGGCGCTTCCCGCTTCTCCCGGCGCTGCGGCAGGCCGCATCTATTTCAACGCTGACGACGCTGTAGCAGCACACGCCGCAGGCAGCAGAGTCATCCTTGTCCGTCAGGAGACTTCTCCCGAGGATATCGAAGGTATGCACGCGGCAGAAGGCGTTCTGACCATGCGCGGCGGCATGACCTCCCACGCTGCAGTCGTAGCCCGCGGTATGGGCACCTGCTGCGTATCCGGCTGCGGTGACCTCAAGGTTCACGAAGAAGAGAAGTTCATCGAGCTGGGCGGCCACAAGATCAAGGAAGGCGAGTACATCTCCCTTGATGGCTCCACCGGTAAGATCTATCTCGGCGACATCCCGACCGTAGAAGCTTCCATCTCCGGCAACTTCGAGAGAATCATGAACTGGGCTGATGAGTTCAGAAGACTGAAAGTCAGAACCAACGCCGACACTCCCGAGGACGCTGCAAACGCAGTCCGCATGGGCGCTGAAGGTATCGGTCTTACAAGAACCGAGCACATGTTCTTCAACCCCGACAGAATTCCGAAGATCCGCAAGATGATCCTTTCCGACACCGTCGAAGAGAGAGAAGCAGCCCTCAACGAGCTGATTCCTTTCCAGAAGGGCGACTTCAAGGGCATCTACAAGGCCATGGAAGGCAGACCGGTCACGATCCGTTTCCTGGATCCGCCGCTTCATGAGTTCGTTCCTACAACAGAAGAGGATATCGCAGAGCTGGCAAAAGAGATGGGCCTGTCCGTAGCAGACGTCAAGGCCCGCTGCGACGCTCTCCACGAGTTCAACCCGATGATGGG